>JAKPQD010000227.1 GCA_029572965.1 Bacteroidota bacterium
TCCATACTATATGGTATTTTATATCATATCGAGTATGAGAACCGCTTTTATACGTTTGCATTTTTCTTTTTTGCTAAAGTAATAAAAAATGCTTCGCCTAAAGGCGAGGGATTTCACCCATCCCAGAATTATAAATTAAAGAACTGTCAGAGCCTGCCAGTTGGCTTACCAACGAATATGGCACCGGCCCGCTCGACTACTATGGTTACCATTGGTGGATTACCATTTTTAATGGCGAAAGAGTAGTATATGCCCGCGGAATCCTTGGCCAATACATATTTGTAATCCCTTCAAAAGACATGGTCATTGTAAGGCTTGGTGAAAAGCGCTGTTCGCTGCGGACTGGAAATTTACCTTCGGATATTTTCGTTTGGCTAAATTTGGCTATGAAAGTTAGCCTTTAATGCATCAGTCTCTTGCAGGTGCATTGCCTGTTATAAATGAGAGCCTCTTGGGATGCAGGATTTTGTCCACCTTTTTCATAAACTTCCAGTTTACAGTACTAAAGCGGTGTCCATAAAAAATAGTTTGAAATAAAGCTCAATTCAGTACTGGAGTTTTTCACTACTGAAGTTTCTCCATTGGCGACGATTCCATAATAGTTGTTATTCCCATTTCGCCCCATCGAAACCCTAAATACCGTTTTTTGTGATATGGCATTTCGGTTATTAATACTATTGTCAATGGCCGATTTCTGAGAGATGGACTGAACCGAAACTCCTGGCATTAACGTAAACGATACAAAATTTTTCTTCAAAATAGTTAACAAATACGAATACCCAAACGATAAGCCAAATTCATAAAAAGCCATTTCTTTAAGATCTAATTCAGGGTTTACATATTGATGTATTGACTGGGAAACAATTGAACTGTCAGAAAATATAAAACTCTTAGCCCCAAAGCAGCCTAACATCCAACTACCACCGCGCTTTCGCATAGCTTTTGTAAAAGCATAAGCTGCTGTAGGGGAATAACGCTGAGGCCTAAAAACATAAAAACAATTAAACGACAACATGGATGTTCCCAAATCAGCAGAGTGAGGATAAGCAAGGCTATTATTCCATCCGGTTATAAAACTTGACGGGTTAGCCAAATAAAAACCCTTGAACCTTTTATAAGCCACATCTATCATTATCCGGGGTTTCATAAAATGCCCTTCCAGCACAAAACCGCTCGTCTTTCCATATTTTTTATTCATCGAATTGTCGGCTGGCAGCATGATAGAATAGGCCAAGCCTAACCATGAATACGAAAAACCCAGTTGAATATTGGTTCCCAAATTAGGGCGATAATTCAATTCATCACTAATATTGGGATTGCTGATTTCTATTTCGTTGTTTGAAGAATTGATTTTGAAAAAAGCATGTAACTGCGTAGGAAAATCAACTATCCTGATAGAGTCTTGAGCTTTAGCCCTGGCAGAAAAAAGAAGGACGCTCGACAATATAATCAATTTACTTATTTGCAAGGGGTAACATTTTGAAACGGTACAAACTTACTAAAAAAGTAATTTCAACCTGCTCAATTCTTTGCAATCAATCCTATTTATAAATTTTCAATTTTATATGACTACAAGAAACTTCCAAAAGGAATAATTAACGTAGCTATTGTCCCTCCTTCTTTTGATTTCCTTTTTAACCTAAAGTCTGCATCAATTAACCGGCACAGGTCTTTACAAATAGAAAGCCCAATTCCATGGCCTATTTCAGCTTTAGTTCCAGGCAACGAAGACAATACAGCCCTTTCTTCAATCAGCTTAATTACATTCTCAGAAATACCAATACCATCGTCTATAACAGAAATCAACACAGCATTATCATCTTTTTTTATATCAATTTCAATACTCCCCCCGGATTTTGAGTATTTAATAGCATTAGCAATAAGGTTCCTCACTACAATACTAATAATTACAGGGTCGCTCACTACTTCGTATTTACTATCATATTGTTGGAGCGATAGTGCAACATTTTTCAGCGAAGCACCAAATTGATTATTAACCAGGATATTATTACATAAGTCTGTCACTTCAACCAGCTTTTTCTGCACCTCAATAGCGTGTGAATGGCTGTTTGCCCATACCAACAGTTCAATCAGCATGTTATTTACCTTCTCGCTGTTATATTTGAGCAACTCAATTCTTTGCTCAAATTTCTCCGGGGTATAGTTTTTAAAATTTTTCTTCAACAAATAACACATCTCAACAAGCCCATTGACCGGACTTTTCAAATCATGGCTAATAATTGAAATGGAATCATTCTTAAAACGGTTCAACTTCTCCAACTCTCGATTTTGCAATTCAAGGTCGGAGTTTTTAGATTCCAACTCTTGATTTTTGCTCATTATCAAGCCCTGAAAAAATTTATACTCAGACACAAACAAGGCTGTCGTAAGGTAAAAAATAAAAAATATGATTACTAAAGAAATAATATAAGAAGCCGAATTATCCGGAGGCAAATGATAATTGTTGTAATACTGGGAAACACTAAAATAAAACAAACACAAAATAAAAAACACAACATTTTCAACCCGTCTGTTGTTGAAATAAAAAGACAAAGCACATATTGAGAATGACAAAAAGTGAAATGAATTCTGAACCGGCGCAATACAAGTGCCAATTATAGACGAAATAAAAATGGCATAAATCCCCAACCTCACAGAAGCATAATAATACTTCCTGTACAACAAATAAATACAACCAAGCAAAGCAACTATCCTTAAAGCATGAACTGGCATCACCCATGTTTTTCCCTCTTGCAATTCCTTTACGATAAGAACAACAATAAGCAATATGCTCAGGCTAAACACCAATAAGGCATTTTTAGCTTTACGGATATAAACCGGATTGTCTGAGCAGTCAAACCCTATTGAAATATAGGACAAATAATACTTTTTGATATATTCTCTTATGCGTTTCATTGTCATAAATATATATCAAAATTTCCAATGAATTGAGCATGAAAACATATATGTATAACTCAAAAATATATTTCATTTCTTAATACAACAACCACCTCATTTTCAATAGCAGTAAAAAGAGAATTTTGCTTACTTTTGCCCTTTGCAAAAATTTACGTATGGAATACAATTTCAAAGAATTAGAAGCCAAATGGCAAGCTTATTGGGAAAAAAACAAAACATTCAAAACCAGTAACGACACTTCAAACCCCAAAAAGTACTACATTCTTGACATGTTTCCTTATCCATCCGGAGCAGGGTTGCATGTTGGGCATCCTGAAGGATACACAGCTACCGATATATTAGCGCGCTACAAACGCATGAAAGGCTTCAATGTCCTTCACCCTATGGGTTGGGACGCTTTTGGCCTTCCTGCCGAACAATACGCCATTCAAACTGGCACTCACCCTGCCATTGTTACCAATCGTAACTGCGACAATTTCCGCAGACAAATAAAAATGCTTGGTCTTAGTTATGACTGGGACAGAGAAATAAATACCACTGACCCAAAGTATTTCAAATGGACACAATGGATCTTCATCCGTCTTTTCAATACCTGGTTTGACGAGCAACAACAAAAAGGCCGCCCCATCAGCGAACTTCCTATACCTGATGACATCAAATGTCAGGGCAATAAAGCCGTAAAAGAATACATCGAAAGCAAAAGACTGGCTTACTATGCCGAAGCACAAGTTTGGTACTGCCCTCATTGTCAGATTGTTTGTGCAAACGAAGAAGTATTAACAGATGGAAGCCATGAAAAATGCGGCAACCCGGTTTTGCGCAAAAACCTCAAACAATGGATGCTCCGTATCCCACTCTACGCCGAACGTTTACTTCAAGGCCTCGACACTGTTGATTGGCCCGAAGGTATTAAAGAGATGCAACGCAATTGGATTGGGCGCTCTACTGGCGCCGAAGTCAATTTTGAGATTGATGGGAAACCGGAAAAAATTAAAGTTTTTACCACCCGGCCTGATACTCTTTTTGGAGCCACTTACATGGTAGTAGCTCCTGAGCATCCAATGGTTGATACGATTACAACAGCTGATAAAAAAGCTGAAGTAAAAGATTATATTGAAAAAGCACGCCTAAAATCTGACCTCGACCGAACTGAACTGGCTAAAGAAAAGACTGGCGTATTCTCAGGCACTTATGCCATCAACCCTGTCAATGGCAACAAAATACCCATCTGGATTGCCGACTACGTACTAATGGGATATGGCACCGGCGCCATTATGGCTGTCCCAGCCCATGACACACGCGACTTTGAATTTGCAACTAAGTTTAATATACCTATTATCTGTATCCTTGACCCTGTAACAGCCGATGCTGATACCCGTGCACAAGTACTGGCAGGCAAAGCATGCTGGACTGAAGACGGAGAATACATAAACTCTGCTAATGCCAATAATGGCTTAGATATAAACAAACTAAACAAAGAAAATGGCTTGAAAACCATTATCAAATGGCTTGAAAAAACAGGTAAAGGCACTGAAAAAACCAACTACCGTATGCGCGACTGGCTCTTTAGCCGCCAACGCTACTGGGGCGAGCCATTCCCTGTTATCCACTGGGAAGATGGAGAAATTACAGTACTTGACGATACCCAATTACCACTTTCTTTGCCTAATATTGAAAAATATCAGCCAGGCGAAAATGGCGAATCGCCCCTTGCCAATGCAGGTGAATGGCTACAAGTAACAGACAGCAAAGGGCGCAAAGGTCGCCGCGAAACAAATACAATGCCACAGTGGGCTGGCTCATGCTGGTATTACTTACGTTATATCGACCCAGAAAATGATACTGCTCCTTTTGACAAAAAGCTTGAAAAATATTGGATGCCGGTTGACTTATATGTCGGCGGTGCTGAACACGCTGTACTTCACTTATTATATAGCCGTTTCTGGCACAAAGTACTGTTCGACCTTGGTATCGTTTCTACCAGCGAACCATTTCAAAAACTATTTAACCAGGGGATGATTTTGGCCTATGCCTACGAAACCATGACTGGCGCTAAAGTCCCCTCAGACTTAGTTGAAGAAAGAGAAGGAAAATATTTCCACAAAGATACTGGAGAAGAACTGCGACAAATCATTGCCAAAATGTCTAAGTCACTGAAAAACGTTGTTAACCCCGATGATGTTGTACAAACTTATGGTGCAGACGCACTTCGTTTGTACGAAATGTTCTTAGGCCCTCTGGATGCAACAAAACCTTGGGCAGAGAATGGAGTTAAAGGCGTATTTGGCTTCTTGACCCGTGCTTCCCGCTTTTTTGGCGATAAAAACAACTATTTCCAAGGAACTGAGGATATTGAAGTATTGAAATTACTACACAGATCTATCGAAAAAATAAGTGGTGATATTGAAAATCTGCGTTTCAACACCGCCATCTCTCAAATGATGATATTTACCAACTTGTGCATAAAAAAACAAAAGGTTACCACTTCTACCGGCGAAGCTTTTGCAAAAATGCTTGCTCCTTTTGCCCCTCACCTGGCCGAAGAAATATGGGAAATATTAGGCCATTCTACAACTTTGGCATACGAACCTTTCCCTGAAGCTGAAAAGCAATACCTGGAAGATGACTTTGCTGTTTATGCCGTTTCATTTAACGGGAAAAGGCGTTTTGAACTTTCTTTACCTAAAAATATGGACGTTGCAACGGTTGAAGCCGAAGTAATGAAACACGAACAATCTGCCCGTTGGCTCGAAGGCAAAGCGCCTAAAAAAGTGATTGTTGTCCCAGGAAAAATAGTAAACATTGTAGTCTAAGAATACTTCTTTCAGTAAACCAAAGCTTCTTTGTATTGTTTATAAAATAAAAACATTATGAAGAAGCTTTTTTTATTCCTGTCATCAATACTTGCCCCAACCTCATTCGTTGTCAACGCCCAAAGCATTAAACCATTTTACGATTTCAAGCCTGTAGCCATTGATGGAAGCACCTTTGACTTTGCCCAACTCAAAGGTAAAAAAGTAATGATTGTAAACACCGCCTCAAAGTGTGGCTTTACCAAACAATATGAGGGGTTGGAAGCTCTTTATAAAAAATATTCCGGCAAAAACTTTATCATTATTGGCTTTCCGTCAAACAACTTTGCCTCGCAAGAACCAGGCACTAATGAAGAAATTGCAAACTTTTGCAAAATCAACTTCGGCGTAACATTCCCGATGATGGCCAAAATCAATGTTAAAGGCGACTCTATCCATCCTTTATACCAATGGCTAACGCAGAAAGAACTTAACGGACAATTCAGCTCTGTTGTTAAATGGAATTTTCAAAAATACCTGATAGATGAAAACGGCAAACTGGTAAAAGTATATTATTCTATAACAAAGCCTGACGACAAGAAAATTGTTGAATGGATAGAAAGTACTAATTGAAATACTTATTAATCATTTGAATAAGTAACGGAATATCAATAGGTTTGGTTATATACTCATTAAAACCAACGGCTTTGCATTTATCGCGTTCTTTTTTACTTGAATAAGCTGTTTGGGCGATAATAGGAATGGCTGGTCTAAACTGTCTGATTTCTTTCACAGCATCATAACCACTTTTCACCGGCAAACGAATATCCATTAATATCAAATCTATATTATTCAATGTTTTACACAATTCAACAGCTTTATCGCCATCTGTAACATGTACTAATTGAGCTTGTGACTCTGCAAACACAGCTTCTAAAAACTGGTAATTCACTACTTCATCTTCCACAATGAGTATAACCTTGTTCCGCCAATTCAAAAAAGGCTTTTCTACAAAATTGGCTTCTGAAACAATTGAATTTATTTCCTTTCCAAACGGTACTGTGAAATAAAAAGTAGTACCCTCGCCTACTGTTGAGTCCACCCATATTTTGCCTCCCATCAACTCTACAATATAGCGTGAAATAGTTAAACCCAACCCTTTCTTCAATATAGGTTTATCCAGCACTTCTTCTTTTTTTCGATAACGGGTAAATAAATACTTTTGTTCGTCTTTAGGAATGCCACCTCCAGTATCTCGTACAAAAAACTGCAACTGTTTTGCATCTTTTACTTCATACCCAAACTGCACAAAGCCTTTATCAGTATATTTCAGGGCATTGTCGAGGAGGTAATTTAACACCTGATACAAACGCCCCGAATCAACATATATTACATAAGAATCTTTATCAGAAGGCAACTTCAATATGAGTTCTATGTTACTTTTTCGCCTAATGTCAAGCTCCTTATGGTATTCTAAAAGCAACTCGTTCAAAAGCTTAGGAACGTTGGTTTCCATTCTTGCAACAGTAATACCGTCCGACTCAAACCTGGCCAACTCCGAAATATCATCTATCATCGAAAGCATTGCCCGGCTTTTGTTTTTGACAATATTCAAAAAGTCTGTCCTCTGTTCGTCTTTAATATTGCCTAATGTAAGAAGCTCTGTAAAACCCAAAATGGTGTTCATCGGTTCTCTGATCTCATGAGATATATTATTCAAAAAAGCATTTTTCACCACAATCCCTTCAGACACCTTTTCTTGTTCTTTGGCCAAATCATCGTACAAATGAGACACTTCGGAAATATCTGTGTTGTGCAAAATAAGGTCGGCCGAATTATTAAACCCCCATAATGCAGCTGGCTGGATTAATATGCGATACACCTTGTTGCGTTTATGCAAACTGCTATCTTTCAGATACAACATTTCTTCGGTGGCTTCGCCACTTTCTATAACCTTATTAATGGCAGCCATAATAAGCTGTCCGTCATATTTATCAAAACCACGGCTAAGGAAATATTCCCTGATTATAGCAATATCACTTTTTACCTGAAGCAGATTGATGATAGACTTTGTAATAACAAACTCTTGCCCAGATGGACGAAAAATGGTTATTGCAGATTTTGAAAGTTTCAATGAATGTAAAAAAACCTCATAATCAAAAATAGAGTACGGCGAATTATCCTGCAAAAAAGAAAACTTTAATGCAGAAGTATCTATCTGTTTGCTTTTCCCTTGTTCTTTTTCTGAAGATGTGTTCAAATATGTGTTTTTAGTTATTAAAAAAGCTCTACTTCAATGTTTTGTATAAATGCAGTATATGCATAACTATTATCTACTTTAGCCATTGAAATTAAAAATAATACAGGTTTTTGTTCGCCCTCTCTGGTTTTTATCTGAACTTCTTTACGCACTCCAACAATTTTATCTGTTCCCGGTTTAACATACGATGCAACAAATTCATCATTTTCAATAGTTTCGTTATCAAACAAAATGCTAACATTTTGCCCAATTGCGTCTTTCCTGTCAATTCCCCAAAGCATTTCAGCTGCTTTGTTGAAAAATTCTATGGTACCCACTTCATTAATAGTAATAATGGCATCCAATGCCCCTTCCAGGGTAAGTTCGTTCCGCACTTTTATACGTTCGATTTCTTTAAATTGCATTCGCATTTCTTCCTTAGCCTCTTTTAATTTAAGGCTAAGTTCGACTCCTGCCAACCTGAGTTTTTCTTCTTGTTCTTTGAGCTGCTCATTTTGACGCGAAGCCTCTATCTCCATTTGCTTTTTTTTGGTAATGTCATTGGCTATAAAAATGACCTTTGATACATCACCGTACATATCCATTACCGCGGTATAAGTACCTCTAAACCATTTTACTTCATTGTTTTTGCCAACCTTTCGTATTTGACCCATAAATGGCTGACCTCCAAGCACATTTTTCCAAATAGCTTTAAAATTGTCTAAATCTTCTTTATGGATGAAATCTATCATCTTTTTACCAACCATTTCATGGTCTGTATAACCCAAAGATTCCGTCAAAAGAGCATTAATACTCATAATCCTGCCTTCCGGCTGAAGTTCAACTTTTATGCTCGAGCGGTTCAAAGCGTCAATCTGGCCTTCATAGTCAAGGCTTTGTTTTTTCTGCTCTGTGGTATCTATGGCCAGAAAAAGTATTTTCTCAACATTGCCATCTTCTTTTCTGACGCAGGTATAGGTTGCCATAGTCCAAAGGTCTTGCCCCAGCTTGGTCACGTGCTTCATATACCCTTCAAAGTGTTTGCCACCGTTGGCAAGTTCTTCCCATAAAGGTTCAAACCATTCGCAGTCTTTTTTGTTGATAAACATCGAAATATGCTTGCCTTCTACTTCAAGGTTGCTGGCATATCCCAATTTGTTGAGAAACTTGGTATTAGCATATATCAAAGTGCCATCCACTAAATATTCAGCTCTGATAAGGGTATGGTTTACAGAATTGGTGAAACTAATAAATTTTTCTGACTGACGGGCTGCTTCTTCTTGTGTAGCCTGCAGCTCTTCCATATTCTGGCGCATCTGTTCTTCTTGCGCAGCAAGTATCTCAGCCTGTTCTCGAGATTCTTTGAGCAAGTCTGCGGTACGCAGGTTGATTTTGACACTTGCTAATGTTGATGCCGTGCTTTCAGCTATACGTTCAACAAACTCAATTTCAAACTTTTCAAACTTTTCAAAGGAAGCTAATTCAATAATTCCATGAATTTCATTGTTGAACTGCAATGGAACTATTAACACGCTCCTGGGGTTTGCTTTCCCTAAACCTGATGTTATATTTAGGTAACTATCCGGAACTTCTGTAAGATATATGGATTTACGTTCAAGGGCACAAGTACCGATGAGCCCCTCGCCCCATTCTATCCTTTTATTGGCAAATTTTTTGCGGTCATAGGCATATGCCGCTGTTTGCATGAAATATCTTTCGCCACTTTTGGATTCTTCAAGAAGAAAAACTCCTCCCTGATTGGCTCCAATGTATTTAACAAGTTCAATGATAATTTCATAAGACATTTGCTTAAGATCATTGTTATTACGCCTAAGTAACTCGCTAAACTTAGCCAACCCTTCGGATATCCAGTTTCTCTGGTCATCTTCTTTTCTTCTAATAATCTCTTCGGCTTTATTTTGCTTTAGTTTGTTACGTAATTCGACCAAGGCGCCTGACAATTTATCGCCATTATTTAAATCTTCAATTTCAAAATCGAAATTATCCTGAATCAGGTTATTTACAAAGTCTAAAACATTTTGCGATTTTTGGGTTTCGTGTTTTAGGTTTTCTTCTAAAAGAATTTCGAAATTGAAATTTTCTTTTTCGATAATAAAGGCAAGCAAACCCATTATTAATGGCAACAAATCTATGTACCAAAAGATAGGGTATATATTGTGCAGATAAGCAAATGAGGTAAGCGAAAACGGTATATTATTGATAATAGAGCCGGCAAACCAAAGAATAGTAATAAAGAATATCCCGGAGACAAGTCCCCATATGGTATATTTATAGCTTCTCTTTAACATTGGCCTTGTAAATCATTTTTGAGCAACTAAAAATAGTAATATTTTTTATATCTATAATAGTGGCGGTCATACATTTATTAAAGATCAAGAATTCTCACGTAAAGCAACCATTTTAACTACTTGTGCTGCAATTTGGTCTAATGGTATAATTTTATCTGCAGCTCCGAGCTTTATGGCTTCATTGGGCATACCAAAAACTACACATGATTTTTCGTCCTGTGCTACAGTTGAAGCTCCTGCTTCTTTCATTTCCAAAAGCCCACGGGCCCCATCATCTCCCATACCGGTCATAATTACCCCAATGGCATTATTGCCTGCATAACGGGCTGTTGATCTGAATAATACATCTACTGATGGCCGATGTCTGTTTACAAGCGGGCCATCTTTAACCTCTACATAATATCTTGCCCCGCTTCTTTTTAAAAGCATATGGTGGTTCCCGGGGGCAATAAGTGCCCTGCCCCTGATAACACTATCGTTATTTTCTGCTTCTTTTACTGTTATTTTACAAATTTCATTCAAACGATTGGCAAACGACCGGGTAAAAAATTCAGGCATGTGCTGAACGATAACAATACCGGGGCAATCAATAGGCATTCCTTGCAAAAAGATCTGCAATGCCTCTGTTCCTCCTGTAGAAGCTCCTACAGCAACAACTGTTTCTGTGGTTTTTATCATGGCTGTCGGGGCCTTAACAATAGGAATTACAGCATCAGCTGATAACTTAGGGGCAACAGTAATTTCGCTATATGTTTTACGTTTGATTTTTGAAAGGGCTGCAGCTTTAACAGCATCACAAATACGTATCCTTGATTCTTCAATAAACTGCTTGGTATTCATCTGAGGCTTGGTAATAATTTCTACCGCGCCATATTCAAGGGCTTTCATCCCTGTTTCGGTACCCTCAGAAGTTAAACTTGAGATAACAACCACTGGAATAGGATGTTGTGACATTATTTTTTTTAGGAAAGTAAGCCCATCCATTCTTGGCATTTCAATGTCAAGGGTAATAACATCAGGTACTTCTGACTGGATTTTTTTTGCGGCAAAAAACGGATCTGAGGCTGCTCCCATTACTTCAATCTGTGAGTCTGATTCAAGTATTGTTGTAAGGGTTTGACGCACCACAGCCGAATCATCTACTATTAAAACCTTTATTCGCCTCATGATAGTTCCTTTAATGTTTACTCTATAAATGGTCTAAAGGGTTTGATTTTTGTATAAACTTCTGTTTTACTTCAAAGGTTTCAGTATTAAATAAGATTTTTCTACCAAGCTTTCCTCCAACACTTTGACCTACTATTGGTATTTTTAACTCTTCTAACATTTCGTGGGCCAGCTTTATATTGCGTGCCCCAATGTTAAACTGCGTAACCGTAGTCTCAATGACCTCCCCGCCTCCAAAAACTTTAGCCTTCAGGTTATTTCTGTCGCATCCAAGTGAAACCATTTTTTCTATAAGCTTCTCTATAGCTATATTACCGTATTTAGGAGAAGCCAAACCCTGACCATTCCACAAAGGCAGCATATAATGGTTAATTCCTCCAATCTGCAAATTTGCATCGTACAAGCAAACTGCCACGCAAGAGCCTAATATAGTTGTGACCAAATATGGCGACTTACTGGCAAAAAGCGATGCCGGATATAGAAAATGAACATTCTCTTCCATCAACCAGCAATCTAAAATATTTCTTCATTGTCAAACAAAAACTCATTTCCATCGGCAGAGAAGCCGGCAATATTGGTTTTGGCTTCTGGCACAGAAATGGTAAATGTTGCCCCTTTGTTTACTTCACTTTTTATGGTTATCTTACCTTGTAGTAAATCTATTACTGCTTTATTGATAGATAACCCAAGCCCATGCCCCCTGTTCAACGAATTAATCCCCGAATCTAAGCGTTTGAACCTGTCAAATATTATTTTCTGGTTTGCTTCGGATATACCTGTCCCAAAGTCCTGAACAGACATAAATACTGTATCTCCTTCTTTCCATACCCTAACAATAATTTTGCTTGACTCGTAACTAAACTTAATGGCATTGCTTACCAGGTTAGCTAAAGCCAGCTTTATTTTTTCGGGATCGGTTTTAAAATAAAAAACTAACCCGTTGGCAGGTTTTATATCAAAATTCAGTTCTATAACAATATTTTTTTTCTTCGATTCAATCCTGAAAGTGTCAATAACATTCTTGACTAAAGTCCGCAAATCTACATTTAGGATTTCAGGGTAAATTTCACCTGCTTCAATTTTGGCTGCCAAAAATATATTACGCAACTGAAAATCAAGATTAAACGCTTCTGAATGTATTAGGGCAACCATAGAAATAACTTTCTTCCAGTTTTCTTTCTTTACAGATAAGATACTTCTTGATAATCCTAAGATAGAGGTAAAAGGGTTTATTATTTCATTTGTTATATTAGATATAAAATGACTTTTTAAAGCCTCTGACTCTTCTAATTTTTTGTTAACTATTTTAAGTTCTTCGGTAAGCTCTTTCAACTCTTGAATAGTCTTTTTGTTTTCTTCAAATCTGCGTTGTAACTCGTCTATTAATTCCTGGTCTGTAAGTTTACTCATAAAAATATTTTTTTATCAGGGTTGCAATTTATTCAAAGTTAATAAAATTATTCAATCTTAGAGAAAATTGTTGGCTTGATTTGCTTCAAAGGCAGGTGCATACCTGTAATCGACTCAGAATGGCCTAAAAAGAAATGCCCTCCGGGTTTGAGTTTGGAACAAAGCTTGGATATTACCTTTTCCTGGGTCTCCCTATCAAAATATATCAACACGTTTCTACAAAAAATAACGTCAAAATTTTCTTGTACCTGGTAATAATTATCCATAAAATTGAGCCTTCCGAAAGAAACCTTTCGACGAAGCTCAGGGATAACACGTACTGTAGGGTTTGAGCGGTCTTTGCTTCTTAAAAAATATTTTTTTAAAATTGAAATAGGGATACCTTCTACCCTGTTTTCTTTGTATATGGCTTCATGAGCGCTCTTAAGGATACGCGTTGAAATATCAGTTCCTAAAATTGTATAATCAATATTCGGATATTTTTGTTTAGCCTCTTCAATGGTTATGGCAATTGTATAAGGTTCTTCTCCACTCGAACATCCAGCACTCCATATAGTTAAAGGCATTCGTGGGTTTGATGCAGCATAAGCAGGAATTACAACATCTGTAAGATATTCAAAATGAACCGGTTCTCTAAAAAAATCTGTTTTATTGGTACTCACAACATCTATCATGTGAATCACTTCATTGTCCTGGCCTTCAGGACTAAAAACAAACTCTACGTAATCTTTAAATGTGGTAATATTTAATTCTCTAAGGCGTTTTTGCAGCCGGCTTTGAAGCATTATTTTCTTTACTGGCGGCATTTTTATTCCATAATGGCTATATATAAAATCGCTGAGACGCTTAAAATCATCATCTGAAAGCTTAGCCCTAAATATTTCATTTAACCTTTCAATTTGCATACAGATTGATTTTCAATAACTTTAAAATATTTGTTCTTGTTTTGGTTGACGTTGTTGTCGTATGATAAATTTAGATTTTTGTCCATTAATTTTTACTTCTTTTCCGTTTATTTTTGATTTTTTTGTTTCAGCATCATTATATCTCTGCATTTCAATAGTTATATCTTCCGTAACCTGCTTTTTCATTTTCAAATCAGGATATTCAGGTGTGTATTTTGTGTTATTTTCAGTAATTTGTGTTTTGAATAAAGGTTTATTTGCCAATTCTATTGCATCTTCATGAGAAATATTGTTTACCTTATGCATTAAATTTATGCATAAATTCAATATCGCATCAATACGTTGCTTTATTTCGCCAGCATTTGTATTTTGTTCAGATTTTACATTTATATTTTTAGCAATAATAGTGTTATTTTGCTCATGCCTGGCCAAACTATCATTGAGTGAGCCCACTATGTTTTTGGTTTTTTCGAGACTGGCCATATACAGGTTGTTAATGTCCTGAGCGGCAGCATTACTTATTTCAGCTAAGCGACGGACTTCGGCTGCAACAACAGAAAAACCTCGTCCATGCTCACCTGCCCTTGCTGCTTCTATAGATGCATTGAGGGCAAGAATGTTTGTCTGAAAAGCAATATCTGTAATAACTTTTACTTTTTCTTCTATCAAGGCCATGGTACTCATGGTATCCGCAGCCATTTGATTGCAATGTTTTACAGAATCTATATTATTGTCTTGTTGTTTTGACCACTGGTCAATATTTTTTAATTTATTATCATTCAAAAGCTCATATTTTTCAACATTATCTTTCAACACTTCCAGCTGTTCCTTCTGCTTTTTGAGGTTTTGCCAAATTTCGTTTGTAACAATTTCATGGATTTTACTAAGCTCTTTTTGCTTGTCAGCACTAACAATTTCATTCTTTTTGAAAATATCCATCTTTTCTGCTATTGTTGTTAAAGCCGAATAAAGTTGGAACTGATATTTAGAAAGATGCTCTTCTACATTTTCAGCAGTATTCCCCTGCGACAATGCAAGTGCATAAGCTGCTCCACGTTCTACAGAACGGGCATAACCATTTGAAACCCAAATAAAAACAACAATTAACACTAACAAAGCAATGCCTGCCAATAAAATAGCCATCAAAATGCTAAGCTGCACCTGGCCTCCTGCTTCTGAAAGTAATCTGTTGGTTAAATTTGTGAGTTTTTCATTCGTTTCGGTTAATGAATGCTCAAAAGCAAGGTTTTTGTTCAGCAGTATTTCTTTGCTTTGTGTTACATCTGTCATTAACTGTGCATACCTCACAAGAACAGCATTTAGCGAATCACTATTTAGCTGTAACTGTTTTATAACAACAGTTTTGGAAGCATATCCACTTGAAAGACTATTATTATAAAAACTTTTAAGACCTTCTAACAATTTCAAGGCAAAAAGAACCTGAAAATGATTGAGGTTTTGCCCATTGGCAAAAGCTTCGTATATAGTATTTAGGTCTTTCGAATAATTGATTATCGCAAGACAAGTATTTACGCGATATTTCATTTGAATATCATTGGCAGAATTATTTCCTGCAATAACGCTGTTGCACACTTCATCAACTTTTGCCTTTTTATCCATAAATGATTTATGCAAAAGCTTTACAGAATCCTCAACAGCAGCAAATTTTGAGATGTAGCTTTTATATGATTCATAATCAGCTTTAAAATTAGAAAAATCAGCATCTAACTGAAAATCTAAATTTGAATATTGAGACTTTTGTTGCTTTTTAACAATATCAATTAAAGGTATTACTTTTTTTTCAATAGAATCTGCAATAATGTTTTCTGAGAAACCATTATTTGCAGATTGACTAAGAATTTTATCCCTGAATTGCCGGTTGTAAACAAGCAGTTTTTCGATCTCTGTCTTAACAGGCAATAAAGACTGGTCAACATGTTCAACATTTTTTTGTAATGAAAACATATAAAATACTGCTAACACAACTATTGGGAACAATAAAAATCCAGATATAACAAGGAAAAAATTTAATTTTTTGCGAAAGTGGAGGTTCATTGTTTTACGTATTAAATTGAGCGACAATAAATTTAGAGTTTTTTTTCGAAACAAGGCCTTTCTATCGAAATTTTTTGACCGAACATATTTTTTTAGATAAAAATAAACTCTCAACAAAGTTTCATCTAATACATAATTTATTCTAATAATAATTTAAATTTGAAGAATTATAAGAAGTTTATATGCATTTAAAAACAGTTGCAATACATAGCAGAAATACCTTCTGGTCAAGCCGCGACCAGTTGGACGAACTTGGCGTTGATGCTGAAGATTTGGCCAGGGAAATAGAAACAAAATGTAATGAGCTTGAAAAAGATGGATACAAAGTAATCAAAATAGTACCCATCAATTCGGGCAATCAAGTGGCAGGCTCTGGGGCGCATTATACCGAAAGTGTGCTTGTTGTAGCACAAAAATAAACCTACATTTTTGAAAATTTTGTGCCGGGACAATACAGAATGTTGTTGTCTTGTGTAGATATTGCTTATTTTTTTGAAATTTGCAAACAAAAAAATTATGGGAAAGTTAGTTATCATTATGGGTTCTAAGGCTGATATGGATTGGTCTCAAAAAATAGCTGATGCAGCAGTAAAGCTTGGGATGGAAGTAGCCATGCGTATTGCTTCGGCCCACAAAGTACCCCTGAGGTGCTATGAAATACTGAAAGAATATGAAAAAGAGAATCCGGTATTTGTTACTGTTGCAGGACGAAGCAATGCTTTGAGTGGATTTGCTGATGCTCAAACTCATTGCCCAGTAATAGCTTGTCCTCCTTACGGTGATAAATTTGCAGGCAATGATATTTACTCAAGTTTCAGGATGCCATCGGGTGTTGCGCCAATGTTAATCACTGAACCAGACAACGCAGCACTGGCAGCAGCCAAAATATTTGGTATTACAAATGCCAATATCCGCAAAAAAATTATCGAATTCCAGGAAAGTCAACGTAAGAAGCTTATCGACGACGACACACAACTCCTCAAGTAAATAAAACATTGATGATTCCTTACGGAAATGATATTGAAAAGGCTGCTCAAATTATCAAAGCAGGTGGTTTAGTAGCCTTTCCTACCGAAACAGTATATGGATTGGGAGCTTCGGCATTTAACAAAGTGGCTGTAGCCCGTATCTTTGAAGTCAAACAAAGGCCTTCGTTTGACCCGTTAATTGTACATATTTCATCTATAGACCAGCTCAATATGCTGTTCGAATCACCCATCGAGCCTTTGGTTTATAAACTTGCCGAGCTATTTTGGCCGGGGCCATTGACTATTGTGCATAAAAAGAAAGCAGGGGTACCCGACATCATCACTTCGGGGCTTGATACTGTTGCTGTACGCATGCCATCACACACAACTGCGCGAAAATTAATTGAACTTGCCGAGATACCAATAGCAGCGCCAAGTGCCAACCGATTTGGACGAATAAGCCCAACCAAACCTCAACATGTACAAAAACAACTTACCGGAGTTGAGTATCTACTTACCAGTGATGAAGCTGTAAAGATTGGTATTGAGTCCACAGTAGTTGCTATAGATGGCGATACCTGCAACATATTACGCCCAGGGGCTATTACACTGGAACACCTGACTAATAATGGAATTAAAGCCGAATCCAACAAAGAAAAAGCATCTAAAGCCCTTTCATCGCCAGGTTTACTTAAAAGCCACTATGCCCCTTTGAAACCTTTGTATATGTTTTCCAGGTTGCCGGAAACATTCCCTTCAAATTCTGGTATAATAGTACATAGCAATAAATACAACCTTCCTGATAATATAAAAACAGCTATCACTTCAGATAACAACACAATGACAGAAATTGCTGCCAACTTATTCGAGTCATTGCACCAAATGGAAGACGACCCTTCTATAGATAATATATTTATTGAAGTTGTTGAAAAGAATGGTATTGGAATTGCCATTATGGACAGGGTACAAAAAGCTGCATTTCATACAGAACAAAGGTATTTATAATTTGATACGCATAAAACTGATTTTGATATTCCGGTAGCTAACGGGAGTTTGTGTTTACAAAATATTCTTTTAACCCAAATTAAAGTTACTAAAGATAAAAAAGTAACCCGTAACTATCAAGTTTTTTGCTATTTAAAATGCTTTGCACCTATCGGAAAATGCAAAGCGTTTTGCGATAAATCTTCTTTTCATACTACCTTTGCAAGGTAAAACATAGCTATTATGATTGCCGAAAATATAAAACATATTATAAACTCCATTCCTTCTGACGTACAGCTTGTAGCTGTTTCAAAAACCAAACCAAACGCCGATATCATTGAAGCCTACCATGTTGGCCAACGCTTGTTTGGCGAAAACAAGGTGCAGGAGCTGGTTGCAAAATATGAGTCGCTGCCCAAAGATATACAATGGCATTTTATAGGGCATTTGCAAAGCAACAAAGTAAAGTACATTGCCCCTTTTGTATCTCTCATTCATTCGGTGGACAGCCTGAAGCTGTTGCAAATTATCAACAAAGAGGCCGAGAAATGTGGCAGGACAATACCCTGTTTGCTACAAGTGCATATTGCCAAAGAAGAAACCAAATTTGGCCTCGATCAAACCGAGTTAAATCAATTAATAGAAGAGTCTGGTAATTTGAAAAACGTTTGCATTTGCGGGTTTATGGGGATGGCCACCAACACAGACGATATGAACATCGTCCGCAACGAGTTCAGAGAATTAAAACGCCTATTTGACACCGCCAAAAGCAAGTATTTTAACCAAAGCAGTTCGTTCAATACCTTATCAATGGGCATGTCTGGCGATTACAAAATAGCCATTGAAGAAGGTTCCACCATGATACGCCTGGGAAGCACTATTTTTGGCGAACGCATTTATCATTGATTCAAAGGCTTAGCCATTATATAATCATCCATTACATAATCGCAGCCAATATCAAATACTTCGCTTCGTTCTTTGATAAAACCAGCTTTCAGATAGGCTTTTATGGCCTTCTCGTTATTTTTGTTTACCGTAAGGTATAATTTAGAAGCTCCAGTTTTCTTAGCTTCACCCTCAACATATTGCAAAGTCTGCTGTCCATAGCCTTTTCCATGATATTCGAGCAAAATATATAATTTACTGAGCTTGACAAAGTTTTCTTCTTTTTCATGGTGAAACGAAATAAAGCCAATGGCTTTACCATTAACTTCTACCAGTTCCCACCGGACACCGCTTTTCAGCTCTTTTTCAATTTGCTGCGTATTGTACATTTTTCGCAACATATAGTCTATTTGCTCATGGCTGATGATGCCCGGATAATGGCTTTGCCAAATGGTATAGGCCAAATCCTGCACCAATTCGAGGTCGTTCGTTGTAACTGTCCGAAATGTAACCATATCACTTCATTTTTAGAAAAGCACCATAAGTAAACTGCATCATTGCTTTGCCAGTATTTACAACCTTCTCAGATGCATTTTTGCTTTGATATTTTACTTTATTTTCATCGGCATCAAAAGCCACACTATCATTCCCTTGTATAAAGCAAAACCCTGAATTGTAAGCACTATAAGCAAATCCTGTATTTTTATTGTCCAGGATATTATTACTAAAGTTAAAACTTTTTTGCGGTAAAATGTTGAGTTGGGCCAGCAAAGTTGCAGCCAAATCAGTTTGAGAGGCAATTTTTTCAACCACTATTTTTTTGTCCACAGCCCCTCCAATCCAGAGCATTGGAATATGAAAGCGGTCAAAGTCGTATGAATTCTGCACTCCCAGCCTCAATGTACCATGGTCGGCAATAAGAATAACCAACGTGTTGTTCCACCAGGCTTTAGTCCTTGCGCTATCGATAAAATCGCCCAGGCAGCTATCGGTGTAATATAGCGAATTTAAAAACTGGGTATTTTCATCATTTCCTTCAATGACAGGATTCATAGGCACATCAAAAGGTTCATGACTACTAAGGGTAAAGAAAGTATAGAAAAAACGCCCTTTTGAGGTATCTATGTCATGCAAAAGCCTTTTAAATACATAATGATCATGAACACCCCATTTTGCCCCATAGGTTGATTTTGGGAAATCCGTCATGTCAACAATTTTCTCAAAGCCCGCATTGGTGATATAACTACGCATGGAGGCAAAATCAATGTCTCCGCCATAATAATATGCCGAATGATATCCGTTGCTGTTCAGTTCCTTTGCTATTGAAGGCATAGCCTGCGTTTTGTTAGGGTACCTGATTATCGAAGCCTTTGTTTGTGCAGGAAAGCCACTAATAACCGAAACAAGCCCTTTGTCAGACCGGACACCACTGCTATACATGCGGGTAAAAAACACGCCCTCGTTGCAAAGCTTGTTCAACCTGGGCGTAACACCTTTCAATCCACCCATAGGCTCAATAGCCTTTCCCATAAAGCTTTCCAGCACAATCAAAATTATGTTTGGGCGTTGCTCCTTTAATACCTTAGTAGTATCCGTTGAATGGGTATATAACCCTTTTATTTCATCTTGAAGTTGCTCTTCCTTGTAGTATTTGTAAGGATTAGACATGGCCTCGGTTTGCAAAACGCTAAACCCTGCATTCCATATTGGGTTTATAGCGCTATGGTTAGCAAACTCATTGCTGGAGAAGTAAACAGCACCCGTATTGATGGGAGCAAGGCCAAATCCGCCCCTTATGGGGATGATAAGTGAAGCGGCAAGCAATAAATATATCAGAGCATAAAAGATTTTGCTTTTTACAGTAAAATCAACCTTTTCATTGACAAACTTGTTATAAAACTTAATAAATACGTATAATATAACAGCAAAAATGGCCATTTGTCTCACTACTACCCAAATACTTACAGAAGCAAGCATTTCTTTAGGCGTATTGATATACAACAGCGGTGTAGTATCTATCCTGAATCCCCAGTATTTGTATAGTTCCAAATCGGCAACTATCAGAAAGCTAAATATTACAAGAAATACAATAGTGTATATTTTGACGATTGGCTTAAATACATCTTTTGCAATAAACACACTTGTTGTAACCAACAAAGACGGTAACACCAACAAATAACTGCAAGCCGAAATATCCAGTTTAGCCCCATAAAGGAAGATCTTGAGTATAGAAACTAAGTCTAATTCTGAAGTCTGCCTCAAGTTGAAAAGCAAGAATAGCACTTTGCCTAAAAAGAAAAACAAATACCAAAAAAGAAAATAACGCAATAAGAAAAGCAGCCGGTTTTTCATCGAGATAATCTGTTCATTAAAATAAAAAGTAATGTTGCTATGCGCCCATTATCTGCTATAGCAATAGCAAAACTACCAAAAAGTTTGAAACCCCATAGCTTAATTTTTAGCAAAACTTATACAAATAAATTGATTTTTATTATTCTTCGATAGTTAAAGAGTTTATAGCGGCATCAAGTTTCTCTGCAAGGTCAGATGTATTAGAGATATACATTGACATTTGTAAAATTGATGAATTGACATTATTTGCTTCAATAGATTGGGTTTGGATCGATTGATTGATTTCGGAAATAGTGCCAACTATGCCATTAATAATATTGTTCAGTTGAATGATTTTATCATTGGCTTCTTTTGATAACCTTTGACCATTAGCCGATGCGTTTTCGATTTTTAATGCAACTTCAGCAGATTGATCAGCCAATTTCTTAACCTGGGCGGCAACTACAGCAAAGCTCTTTCCATTTTCTCCGGCCCTGGCAGCTTCTATGGCTGCGTTGAGTGAAAGCAAATTGGTTATCCGGGCTATCTCCGAAACATATTTAATGCTCGCAGAAATCTCATTTATAGAAGTTAACGTATTCTTTACAATGGTTACACTTTCTTCAGCTTCAACTTCTACTTGTTTGACTGTTTCAAGCATTTGAAGCATACTACTGGCATTTTCAGCCATTTCACTGGCAATTTCTTCCATCGAAGCTGAAATTTCTTCAGATGTTGAAGCCTGGCTATTGCTTGCGTCAAGGAGTTCTTCTGAAGCTTTGCCTAATTGGTTTTTAACATCGCTCATAATGTTTGTCAGCTTTTCCTGAGCTTCTTTAAGCTTTAAATTCTGGGCATTAACCTTATCAGTAGCTTCACTTACTTTTAATTCAAGTATTCGTTGGTTTTCTTTCAATTTTTTTGTTCTATAAGAAAAAAAACATGCTATTCCACCAATAATAGATGCAATGGCCAGAATCCTGAACCATATTGTGGCCCACCAGGGAGGACGAACCTCAATAATTAACGAAGTGCCTTCTTCATTCCAGCGTCCGTCATTATTTGTTGCTTTCACCCTAAAGGTATATGTGCCAGGGTCAAGATTGGTATATGTTACCGTTCTTTTATCGGTATAAATCCATTCCTTGTCAAAGTTTTCAAGATAATAAGCGTATTTGATGCTCGAAGGTTTTGCATAGTGCAATCCGGCAAACGCTAAAGTAATCATATTGTTTTTGTGCGATAAAGAAATGGAAGGCGTCATGTATATTGGTTTTGAAATAACCACTTCACCATTAATTTCCTCTCCGGGTTTTATCGGCTTATTTACTATTTCAATATTGGTTATAACAACTGCCGGCAAAAATTCATTTGCTTTGATTTTATCGGGGTAAAAAGCATTAAAACCATTTGAGCCTCCAAAAAATATTCTTCCTTCGGAGTTTATATATGATGCGTTATGCCAAAATTCATTGCTTTGCAAGCCATCGTCTTCCGAATAATTGGTAAATGTAGTATCGGCAACATTAAACTTACTAATTCCATTGTTTGTACTCAACCATATATTACCTGCTTTATCTTCAACTATCCCCACTATTCCATTGCCAGGCAACCCATCTTTTTTATAATAGCTCTTAAACTCAAGTTTGCTGTTTTCATTCAGGTTTTTCAGTACATTGCCTTTATCAATACATTTATTTAAACCGTTATCTGTAGCTAACCACATGGTTCCGGAATGATCGCGGCAAATTGCACCAATAGTATTGTTGCTAAGGCCTTTAAGGTCGCCTTTCTTATATCGGAAATTTACAAATTTGGGATTGGCTTTGCCCCGCTCTCCGGCAGGCAAAATACTTAACCCCTCGGAATGCCCTCCAATCCATAGGTTCCCATAACTATCTTCGCCAATAGACCATACAACATTGTCGCACAAGCTGAAAGGGTTATTGGCATCGTTTCTGAAATATACAAATTCGCGAGAAGCATCATCATAGCGCCATAAACCACTACCCCATGTGCCGCCCCATAAAATACCCTGGCTATCTTCGAACAAATTAAAAGTCCATCCCTGCATTGGATATCTTGTAACCTGAGGACGTTTGTTTGAACCAATTTTTTCCGGCACCATTTTGGTCATAAATCCTTGTGAACCAATCCAAACATCGCCGTTCTTTCGTTGCAGCAAACTAAGGCAACTAATATCTACAATATTATTAATGTCATTCCTATTGTTCAGGTAATGGAATACCTTAGGTTCTTCGTTTGCATTAAAAACAAACCTGTTTATACCTCCTCCGTCACGGCTACCGACCCATAATTCGTTTGCATTGCTACTGGTAATGCCTGAAATAACATTGCCACTCATGGAATTGATGTTACCCGGAATTGATTTGAAGAGCGCGAAATCTTTTCTGTATAAGTCATATTTGCAAAGCCCCTGACTGTAGGTGCCAATCCATAAAACCCCGGAACGGTCAACACGAAGTGAATATATATTTCCATCACTGAGAGAGCGGGGGTCTAATTTATCCGGGACAAAATTAACCATTTGTTCTGTTTCAGGATTGAACCTGAACAGTCCTTTTGTTTCAGTCCCAATCCAAAGCATTCCAAAATTATCTATAGTAACACAACATCTGTTTTTTGGAGCCGGGTTTATTTTGGCGTTATCGCCAAGTTTGTATCTTGAACTGTTGTTGTCCCATTCGAGTTTAAAAACTCCGGCGGTTTGTGTACTAACAAAGATATTTTGCTTTTTATCCTCGCAGAATGAAATAATCCTTTCATTAGGAAGCTGAATAGAGGCTGTAAAAGTATTAGTTTGCCGGTCAAAATAATACAGGTTTTTAGAAAACAACAACAAATTGCCTTTCGAATCTTCATAAGCTCTGACAAAATTGTTACCTGAAGGGCTCATAAACCGCTTGAAAGTAGTTTTAGCCCCTCTGTTACCTTTTTCGTGTACGGCAAGGTTAAGTGCGTTATTTGTACATACCCAGATATTGCCGGATTTATCCTGCATAACATAGTTTACTGTGCTGCTGCTTATACTGGCAGGGTCTTTGGGGTCGTGTTTGTAGTGGTAGAAAATCCCTGATTCGGGATCAAATTTATCCAATCCTCCGTTTCCATTATTCACTATCCAAATAAAGCCCTCGCTATCTTCAAATAAGACTTCGTTAATGTTGCTTCCTATACTTGTACTGTCGTTTTCATCGTTTTGGTAAACCGTAAAAGAGTACCCATCATATTTATTAAGGCCGCCATAGGTTGCAAACCACATAAACCCATGTTTATCCTGAATAATACAGTTTACTGTCGATTGTGACAGCCCATCTTTAATAGTAACCTTATCAAAAGTTGAACTTACAGCTTGAGAATACGTAATATGCTGATTAGTAGTAAAAAAAGTAATTATCCAAATTATACTAATTGCCAATCGAGAATTTTTTTTTATAGACATATTATTATTTTTTTAGTATTATTTCTCAAATCGATTAGCTATTATTGTACCTAATAATTCGCTGACAAACAAACAGAAAACAATCTTTACAGATAGCAAATTTTTATACTACTATCTTTAGTTAATTTTTCTGATAAAAAACCTAACGTAATGGTTAATAAGTATATAGCTTAATTTTTCATCAAAAAATGCACCTTTAATCAAAGCTTTTCGGCTTTGTTCTTTATTTTTCCTGATATTTAAGGTCTCTCTTTTTTGTGGCAGCAGACTATTAGATTTATTAAATCCCTGTAACTTTCAAAGATAAAAGTTTTATAATGACATTACTGTTATTTATGTCAAAAAAATACCTGTGAAATGAATTTGATTACATTAATACAAAAGGTTAATCAAATTCCTCAAACTTAAATATTAGCAACGACTCTAAAAGTATTTTTATGCCGTAGCTTCTTCTTTATTTTCAGCAAATGATTCTTTCAAAATACTCATATCTTCGGTCGAAAAAATCAAGTCCATATTAAGGATCATCACAAACTCTTCGTTTATTTTGGCTACCCCTTCAATAAACTCAGTACGGTAACGGGTTCCAATACTTGGGGCAGGCTGAATGGCATTATCATCAATTTCTACCACTTCTTGTACGGAATCTACTAAAGCACCCACGTGGACAGATTCATTATTGAGAAGTATATCAAGTACCAAAATACAGGTATTGGGTGTATATACCGTTTCGGACATTTCAAATTTGATGCGGGTATCCACAAGTGGCAAAACCGAACCTCTGAGGTTAATGACCCCTTTCATGTAAACCGGGGCTTTGGGCACTTTGGTTACTTTGGTCATTTCTAATATGTTCAACACTTTGCTTACATTAGTGGCAAAAAACTCGTCCCCAAGTTTAAAAGTCAAATACGAATTGATTTTTGATACTTTGTCAGTCATTATTTTACTTCCTCCATTTTTGCAAATTTCTGTGAGAAAAATTTGATTGCTTTATTTGTATCTATCACAAGTGCAATAGTTCCATCCCCTAAAATTGTAGCGCCAGAAATTATTTCCTGATTTTTATAATATTTACCTAAAGGTTTCAATACTGCCTGATATTCGCCCACAACGCTATCAACAACAAGCCCGATACGTTTGTCTTCATATCTTACAATGATGATTTGTTCGCCCAGGGAAGTGTTTTCTTCAAGTTCAAATTCATTACGTAAGTAAAAGAATGGAATTTGCTCACCATCAAGGACTATCAGGTTATTAAATGTATTATACACCTTACTATGGTCAGCAGCATAGATTTTGTCCACCGAGGTAAGCGGGATAACATAGTAAACGTCATGTATCTTGACCAAAAGACCATCAATGATAGACAAAGTTAAAGGTAACTTGATAGTGGTAACAGTTCCTTGTCCGGGTTTAGAATCAATTTCGACTTCACCCCTGATATCGGCAATTTTGCGTCTGACTACATCCATACCTACCCCGCGGCCAGAAACTTCAGTAATGTTAGTAGCTGTTGAAAAGCCAGGCATAAAGATAATGTCCAGAATTTCGCGGTTAGAAAGATTAGCATCAGCACTTATTATACCCTTAGAAATTGCTTTTTGTTTGATTTTTTCAACATCAATACCCGCCCCGTCATCTGATACCTGAATATGGACGTTTGCCCCCGAATAAAAAGCTTTTAATAATATTGTCCCTTGCCGGGGTTTACCA
Source organism: Bacteroidota bacterium (assembly GCA_029572965.1). GTDB lineage: Bacteria > Bacteroidota > Bacteroidia > Bacteroidales > DTGW01 > JAKPQD01. The sequence continues at coordinate 26,144 of JAKPQD010000227.1, forward strand.
TTTTTTAAACGTATGGCAGGGGGTTCAATACCATGATCTAAACTATTTCTTAAAATATGGAGAAGAGGATCGGTAAGGTTTTCTATAATGGTTTTATCAAGCTCTGTTTCTGTCCCTTCGGCAATAAATTGTACTTCTTTGCTCAAATCCTGGGACAAATCACGTACCAACCGCTGAAAGCGGGTCATCAGGTTTTCAATAGGGATAAGCACAATACTAAACGCTGTATCCCGCAATTGACGTGAAAGTTTTTGGACATTCTCAGCAATGGCGATAAGTTCGGGATTATTATCCTGATCGGCATAAAGGCTAAGCCGGGCTTGAGTGGTAACCAGTTCGCTCACCAGGTTCATCAGGTTGTCGAGTTTTTCGGATGAAACACGGATACTCGAAATGGTATTACTTTTTGCGCTTACAACGTTTTTCTCAGAAGTTTTAACTGCAGTTCCGGACTCTTTGGCATCTTGAATCTCAGCAGAAGCCGAATATTGATGAAGCTGCAATACATCTGCTTCTTTTCCTTTGTTGTATTGAGCATGTATATTGTCAACAAATTCTTTATTCTTAAGCAGATTGGTGTCACTCAGTTTCTGAATATCAATCTTGCATTCATCTTCAACAAATATAAAAACATCAGAAATGGCGTTTATGTTGCTTTTGGTAGCCAGATAAACTTCCCAATATATATAACAGCTTGTAGGTTTGTAATTATCGTAAGGGGGGATTTTGTCAAAATGGGGCAAAACAATGCATTCTCCCAAGGCGTGCAATTCATCTATGAGGTATAGCGGGTTTGTGCCATTGTCAAAAATGCTTTCGTTGGGCAAAAAGTGGATGTAAAAAGTATTGCACTGAGAATCCACATCTTTTGCCTGAGTTGCGGCAGAAATATCTTTTTTTGCTTCAGTATTTTGAGTTAAAGCAACTTTTTCGTCAATAATTTTTTGAATCTGGTTTGATAATGCTGCATGTTGGTTTACAACAGTTTCATCCTCAACATTATCATCATTGAGCAGGTTTTTTAAATGGTCAACAGACTGAAGGGTAACATCCAAAAGTTCTTTTGAAACGTACATCTGGCCATTTCTGACCAAGTCGTATACATTTTCTAAGTTATGGGTAAATTCACTGACCCTGTCAAAGCCAAACATAGCCCCTCCGCCTTTGAGTGAGTGCATGGCCCTGAACACCTTCTCTATCAGTTCTTTATTTTCGGGGTCGCGCTCGAGCACAAGCAACGCCTGCTCTATTTCGTTGATATGCTCATAAGCTTCTTCAATAAATTTTTTTCGGAAATTATCCATTAGCGTATTACTTTATTTATTGCAGCTATAAGTTTTGCCGGAACAAAAGGTTTGATTATCCAACCGGTAGCGCCGGCATCTTTTGCTTCCATTTTTTTGGCAGCTTGAGACTCGGTAGTAAGAAAAAGGATTGGGATACGTTGATATTTTTCCATCTTTCGGATTTCTTTTATCAATTCTATACCATCCATTACAGGCATGTGCAAGTCTGTAATTACAAGGTCGATTTCAGAGCCATCTAAAAATTTAAGGGCATCTTTTCCATCGACACCAACTAATACCTTATATCCTTCATTTTCCAAGGTAAAGCTTACTACTTCTCTAATGCTTTCTGAATCGTCAACTATTAAAATTGTTTTTGCCATGGTAATGGTATTTGCTGTTAAAAATATTAAGAATTTATTATTTTATCCAAACCGTTATGGTTAATTATTGTTTTTATTTCGGGTTTTAAATCTAAGTTAAAACTAAGATTGTTGCCTAATTTTTGCTTTAGTGCATATAAAAATTGAATAGAACTCAAATCAAAACTTTCAATTTTTTTGAATTCTAAATGTAGCTCTTTGTTGTTGTCCAAAATGGTATCAATGTCTGCTTTTATTGTTTCGATGGTGTTTAATGAAAAATCTTTCTCGATAACAATAGTATGTTTTTTGTCGTTTGTAATAGTTTCTTTATTAGAACTTTTGGCTTTCATTTTTTTATTTTAAAGTTAATCAAAATAATTCCAAATTATCATCGTCTTCTTCATTTTTTTCATTGGCCTGCTTTACAATCTCTTCCATGTCTCCTTCTGTAAGCTTTCCATTTTCAAGGTTTGAGATTTGATCGTGGATATAATGCTCACTGGCCATTGTATATCTGGATTTTAAAAGTTTCAAATTTTCTTCTTTGCTGATTTTATTAAGCTCTCCTGAGCCACTATTGAGACGGGCATTGAGCGTATTGAGCTCTTGGATTATTACTTCGCTGGACTTCTCGAAAAGCTCATAATACTTGATATTGTGCAGTGATTTTTTTATGCTCTCGGAAACATTAAGGCTAATGTTTGTATTTACCGACAAGTATTCTTCAACTGTTTGGGCGCTTTTTTTGAGCAAATCAATCATTAGAGGCAAACTGTTGTTCATCTGGCCAAAGGCTTCAACAAGTTTGTCTTGTCCAAGGATACTTATATTTTCTGAAAGGCCAAGTTTTTGATTTAATTCTTTTGAAAGCGTTGAATATTTCTTGAATAAATCATCGGTTTCTTTTAGAACTTCTGATGCCTGGCTTAAATATTTATTGTTAATATTTATATTTTTTAATTCAACTTCAATATTGACCTTTTGCTGATGAATGTTCTGCATAACGGCATCTATCTCACCTTTGCGTTGCTTCAGTGTAGCTATCTTATCTTTTATAGCATCAAGCTGTTGGTTCATCTGCCTGATATATTTCAGGGCATTGTTAAGCAATTCTACTATTGTATTTAGGTAAACATCTTTGGCGTGTTCAGATCTGCTTACAAAGTTATTGCAGGTGCTGCTTATAGTAATCATCTCATTTCCAAGAGTTTCGAGATTTTCCGAAATCTGGTTGATTGCTGCCTGATATTGGTTATTGGCATGTATGAGCTGAGCTGCCTGTAAACCTGCTACATCCCTGATTTTTATGTATATTTTTACCTTATTATGAAGCTGTATGACTTCGCTTTCATTGTTTTGAATGGACTTTAGCTCTTTTATAATATCTTTATGAGTATTCTGAATGTGTTCTATTTTTTGCCTTATAATATCATGATATTGCAGATTGGTAATGATATTGGCTATTTTACCGGAGTTTTTTTCATTCAGGCCTTTAAAGAAATCGATAAGCTGTGATGCTTCCTGGTTTTTTTTATTAAAAAGCTTTAAGCTTGAATCAATCTGATCATTGAGAATTAACAGGGTACTGTATGTTTCTTTTTTTACCTTATCAAGAAAATTATTGCCTTCAGATGCCAATAAAGCAAATTCGCTAATTAGTTTTTCTGTTTGTAAAAAATCTTCTTTGATAAGATTTGAAAAGCTAACAATTTTTTTATCAAAAGCCCCTATATTTAGGCTTTCATTTTTATCAACATTGGCAAGCAATACATTTACAGAAAGGATATTTTGCTTGTAACTTTGCTGAATGATAACGATTGACTCTACTTTGTTTTTTATTTTCTTAAGCTCAATATCAAAATTCTCGATATTTGAAGCAAAAGTATTTGATATTTGGTTGAAATTGTCTGCAATTTTCTTTAGTTCTGAAAAAGAACAGATTAAATTTCTGTCTGTTAATGCTTCAATAATTTCATTTGCGTTGCCCGAAAGATTTTTTGACTCTTTATGGTAAACTTTGAAATGGTCGTTTAGTGTAAGAAAGTCGTCAGAAGAACATTGTAAAAGGTCAATGATTTTATCATCTATCAATGAAAATGAAGCTATTGCCTCTTCGATAGTAATAGCATTTAAGAGGGTTTCTATGTAATTTTTATCTTCTAACTCCTTCATTATGCAAATAAAACAAAAGATTATATTAAAGTGTGAATGTACAAAATTTATTTTTTAACAAAAATATTTTCAACCAATTCAAGTAGTTGGTGAATATCTATAGGCTTTTTAATAAACCCAACAGCTCCAAGTTCTTTGGTTTTATTAATAGTTTCAATATCTGTTAAAGCAGAAACTACAATAACAGGGATATCCTGAAAATTTTTATTTTCTTTTATTTCTTTCAAAAAGTCAAAGCCATTGATACGGGGCATGAGCAAATCTAACAATATGAGCTTGGGTTTGTGTTTGTCCATCAAAGCGTAAGCTTCTTTTACACTTAGTGCTGTAGCTATCTGATAACCTTTGTTATTCAAAACTGCCTCGATGAGTACAACGTTTGTGCTAGAGTCGTCGATAACAAGTATAGTATCTAATTGTTTCATTTTAAACAGATTTGGGTCATTCATTAAAAAAGTCAGACTATTATAAAAAAACGTTATAGTAAATTTAATTTTTTTGCCATCCGAAACCGAATGTCAAATATAATTATAAAAATGTTTAGCTATCAAAATTAGTATAAGCTTCATTTTTATAATATAAATAATGATTAATATCATCAAAAAAGATATTTTTATTTATCTTAGTAATAAATATCAAACTTAAAAATGGCCATCAATAGTACAACAAAGGATATTTTTGATTTGCTTTCTGAGGCTGAGAATAAAAAGCTGCAGTTGTGCAGTACTACAGTTCATTACAGAAAAGGAGATATTATTTTTATGCAAAAAACGCCGGCATCGCATGTTATGTTCATAAAATCGGGGCTTGTAAAAATATATCGTGAAGGGCGAATGAATAAAAGCGTAATTCTCAAACTTGCCATGCCAGGTTCTTTTATTGGATTGCTTTCGGTATTTGGCAGTGATGTCCACCAATACTCAGCCTCGACAATAGAACCCTGCGATATTCAAATTATTGAAGCAGGCTGTTTTTCAGAGATCATAGCATCTAATCCCAATGTTGCAAGAAAAATCATTGAGTTAATCAGTATAAAAGGGCTCGATTTGTTTGACAGGCTGATGAGCCAAACGCACAAGCAGCTTCCGGGGCGAATTGCCGATGTATTGCTCTATTTTTCGGATAAAATATACAAAAGCCATCGATTTTCGTTCCCATTGACCCGGCGCGAACTGGCAGAGCTTGCCGGGACAACTAAGGAAAGTTTTATTCGTACACTAACAGAGTTTAAAAATGATAAAATTATTGAACTTGAAGGCTCTGAGGTAGAAATAAAAAGTATGAACCTTGTCCGGACGCTGAGTGAGCTTGGTTAAAAAAGAAAACATTGTGAAAATATTAATTGTTGATGACATCGTTGTTAACCGCTATATCATAAAAGAGCTGCTTAAAAAAGCCGGATATGCTGTAGTTGAAGCAAATAATGGCAAAGAAGCCATAGACCTTATATTGAAAGATGAAATCCGACTGATTTTTATGGATATTGAAATGCCTGTAATGAATGGCATTGAAACTGTACATTATATTCGTACAACCATGAACATACCGAAGAATAAGATTAAAATATTTGCCCTTTCAGCCCACAACAAGGCACTTATTCATGAACAGTTTGACATGAGCGAATTTAATGGAGTACTGACGAAGCCATTGAACAAAGATAAAATTCTTGAAATAGCAAATAATGCTTTTGATTTTTAATTGTTAATTGTTAATTTTTGTCTGGTAAAGTATAATAGATGCTTAATAACACTGCGTAATATCGTTAATTTGAAACTGTTCGCCCCGCTGGGGCTTAATTTTAACGTTGTTTAATTTTACTACAAACAGGATGTCGCTATGCGACTAAATAATAGCAGCGTAGCTGCGAACTGTTTGTACCAGACAACAATGTTTTTTTAACAGGGTCATAAGCTTTTTATGCTTATGGACTGAGGAAGATAAGGCCAATAAAAAAAACCTGCCAGAGATACTTTTTTTGAATCATCTTGTTTTGCCGGGTTTAGTACAAAAAACATTGCCGGCATCAGTTAAACTGTTGGGTTTGACCTCTATTTTTTCGATAAAAAGCGTAAGCCCATTTTCCTGAACAAACTGGTAATATAGTTGGTAGCTGTTTGGGGGAAGTCTCTTAAACAGAAATTTTCCATTTTGATTGCTATAAGTGCAAAAAGTGTCTTTGTTGGAGATGGCATAAATGAATGGCCTGTAGCCTTTTGGAAGAATGTAACCCTGAATGCTGCCCCCTGTGTTGTCAATATGGACATACATTAGCGGAGTAAAATCTACACCAGTATCATTTATTATTTTTGCAGAAGAGGCTGCGTCAAAATCAAGGTGTATTCGAGTACTTGAATTTTCCTTAATCTCTATATGCTTTGTCCCTGCTACTATTTTGGGAGTCAATATATATGTGTTGTTCTTATATTTGATGGAATTATTAGTACCAAGAACAATTTCTATTGATTTTATCTTACCCGCAGGGATATATGTGTTGCAAAGCAACGTATCATTACTGTTAGAAAAGTTCAATACGTTGTAAACGCCCTGCCGGTAGGGTTTGCATTCAATAGTTTCAAGGCTGTCGTATTTTATCCTGATTAGTTGTATATCAATATTGAAAGCATCATAATTTGCCGGGGCATCCGAAAAATAAACCTCAATGCCTCCCATCGGGATGCGGGCCCCATTGTCACTACACGACATAAAACCAAACAGCATAATAAAGACGATGAGGCTTAGGGCTATATTTTTCATTTTTTTGTTTTTGCTTGTTAGCAAAGTAATAAAACTTTTGGGAGTTTTTTGTTTTGCTGACAACTGAAAATAAAAATCCGTTTGAAGATTATTTTTCAAGCGGCTTTCATAAATTTTATAAATAGCTACCACCCGGTGATATTCTTAATAGCAGCTTCCAGCTCTGTTGCTATTATCTCGTGTTGGGCGCCATCAGGGTGTGTAGTGCATCCATTGTTCATGCTGTGCGATAACAATACTTTATGTACTTTGTTATCGCCTTTATTACAGTAATGGTTCGCAATGGCAGTAAGGCATTTTACATGATAATTGTATAATGCATCGTCACTCATAGGGCTGGTGATGCATAAAAACTGGGTGTTGGGGTAGTAAATTTTCAATTTGTCAATAAAATTGATGTATGCGTTGACAAATGTGGCAGAATCAATCACACCATCGTTTTGACCAAGACAAATGGTTACTACGTCCGGGATATACCTGGAGAAGTCCCATTTTTGTGGAGAACTACCTTCGATAAAGGTTAAATCAAATACTGTTGGCATAGTTACCGTCATGCCACAGCAACTTTTGGTAAGCCCAATTCCAGACCATGATGTAAGATGGTATTGAGCGTTGAGCTTTTTTGCTACAAGGGCTCCGTATGATTTGGTTGCTGAAGTGCAGTAATACCATTTGCTATCAACAGATATATTGCATAAATCATTATAAATACCAGCTCCACAAGTGATGGAATTGCCAAAGCATTCTATTTTTCGTGAAGGCAAAGTATGGTCGAGCAATTCGTCAACACGGATTTTCTTAAACTGCATCCACCCGATGCTTGCCTCAGAGTCTTTAGTAATGCGGACAATGTGTGTATCAGCTGTTAAACCTGAAGCTATGCGATAAATAGATTGTCCGGCAGTTGTTTGAAACCTAACAGGAGCATTCTCATCAATTGAAACCTGAAAAAATTGGTTGTTATTATATTTATGCTCGTCAACAAGTTCAATATCTACTGTTGTTCCTTTAAACTTAACTTCTATATATGTTCCTGCTGCAGAAAATTTTGGAGCTTTTGCATCTGTAAAGTCAATTCTGCCTACATATTTTATCATGCTGTTGTCAGCTTCAAACCAATGACCTTTGTTTGTATTTGTGCCTGAAAGGATAACGAAAGGAGTGCAAATAGTTGTAAGTAAAGAAAATAACCTTTTCATGTTTTTTAGTTTGTTTTTTTCAAAAGTAAAGTTTAAAAGCTGCCAATGTTAATTTTGAGATAGTATTATTTTGATTGAATGTTCAAAGTTTTGGTACAAATGTTGAAGTTGGTACAAATTCTAATGAAAGTTTGTTGATGTAATAAAGACAAACGAATTCATTATTTTTGCAACTTAATGTAAATAAAATGCAGGAAAGTAAAAAATTATACGCTGAGCTCGAACGCCGTATTCTTATTTTAGATGGTGCTATGGGTACCATGATTCAACGTTTTAAGCTTGGCGAGGAACAATACAGAGGGGAAAGGTTTAAAGATTTTCAGTATCCGCTTAAGGGCAACAACGATATTCTTTCACTCACCCAGCCAGATATAATCCGTCAAATTCATGAGCAATACTTAGAAGCAGGAGCTGATATTATTGAAACCAACACATTCAACGCCAACCGTATTTCGCAGGCCGATTATCATCTGGAAGACCTTACTTATGAGATAAACTTTGAATCAGCTAAGATTGCATGTCAGGCTGCAGAAAAGTATTCAAAGCTTACGCCTGATAAATTGAGGTTTGTAGCTGGTTCAATTGGCCCTACCAATAAGACGGCTTCCATGTCTCCAGATGTAAATGATCCGGGCTACCGCGCTGTGTCATTTGACGATTTGGTTGTTGTATATACCGAGCAGGTAAAAGGCTTGCTTGATGGCGGGGTTGACATCCTGCTTGTCGAAACTATTTTTGATACGCTAAATGCTAAAGCAGCCTTATTTGCTATTGATGAACTGTTGAAACAACGCAATATGCGTTTTCCAATAATGGTTTCAGGTACTATTACCGATGCAAGTGGCCGTATGTTGGCAGGTCAAACAGTCGAAGCTTTCTTAAACTCTGTATCGCATATTGACTTGCTGAGTATTGGGCTCAACTGTGCTTTAGGGGCAGCTGAAATGAGGCCCTACATTGAAGAATTGTCACAAAAGTCGAATTTTTATATTAGTGCACATCCTAATGCCGGATTACCAAACCAGTTTGGGCTTTACGATGAAACACCAGAACAAATGGCACATCATATCCACGATTTTGCCGACCACCATTTTGTAAACATTGTTGGGGGCTGTTGTGGTACAACCCCGGATCATATCCGCCAGTTTGCTAAAAGTGTTGAAGGGGCAAAGCCAAGGTTAAAACCAGCATTGGAGCCTGTAACTAAGCTTAGTGGCCTTGAAGCGCTAAGTATTACTAAGGAAGCTAATTTTATCAATATTGGAGAACGTACCAATGTAGCCGGTTCGAAGAAGTTTGCACGTCTTATTAAAGAAGAAAAATTTGACGAAGCTCTTGCTATTGCCCGCCAACAGGTAGAAAACGGTGCACAGGTTATAGATGTCAACATGGACGATGCCATGATTGACGCAGAGAAAGCAATGGTGCGTTTTTTAAACCTTCTTATGGCTGAACCTGATATTGCCAAAGTACCTGTCATGGTTGACTCATCAAAATGGGAAGTAATAGAAGCTGGTTTGAAATGCCTGCAAGGTAAATGTATTGTCAATTCAATAAGTTTAAAAGAAGGCGAAGAAAAATTTCTTTATCAGGCCTCACGTATAAAACAATATGGTGCAGCTGTTGTTGTAATGGCTTTTGATGAAAAGGGCCAAGCCGATTCTTTTGCCCGCAGGACAGAGATTTGCGGTCGTGCCTATAAGTTGTTGACTGAAAAGATCCATTTCCCGGCCCAGGATATAATTTTTGACCCCAATGTGCTTGCTATTGCTACTGGTATTGAAGAACATAACAACTATGCGGTTGATTTTATTGAAACCGTGAAGTGGATAAAGGCAAACCTTCCAAATGCCAAAATTAGCGGCGGAATTAGCAACTTATCATTCTCATTCAGGGGCAATGATGTTGTTCGGGAAGCTATTCATTCGGTATTCCTTTATTATGCAATAAAGGAAGGCTTAGATATGGGTATTGTCAATGCTGGCAATATGAAGGTGTATGATGATATTCCTGCTGACCTTTTGGAGAGGGTTGAAGATGTAGTACTTAATAAACGCCCCGATGCAACTGAACGTTTGATTGAGTTTGCTGAAAAAATAAAGAGTACAGGAGATAAAACTGAGACAATAGAAGAATGGCGAAAATATTCGCTTGAAGAACGTCTGAAACATGCTTTGGTCAAAGGTATTGACAATTACCTTGAGACCGATATTTCGGAAGCTATCGAGAAGTATCCCAAAGCGCTTGAAATTATTGAAGGGCCGCTAATGGATGGGATGAACGTTGTGGGAGATTTGTTTGGCGAAGGTAAAATGTTCCTGCCCCAGGTTGTAAAAAGCGCACGGGTAATGAAAAAGGCAGTGGCTATATTAATGCCTGTTATTGAAGCCCAAAAGGGCAATAATGGCAACATTTCTTCTGCTGGCAAAATATTGCTTGCTACTGTAAAAGGAGATGTACACGATATTGGTAAAAATATTGTTGGGGTAGTGTTAGCCTGCAACAATTATGAGGTCATAGACCTTGGGGTAATGGTACCCGCAGAAAAAATATTAGAAGTTGCTAAAAAAGAAAAGGTTGACATCATTGGTTTGAGTGGTCTTATAACGCCATCATTAGAAGAGATGGTACATGTAGCCAGTGAAATGCAACGTCAGGGATTTGATATTCCTTTGTTAATTGGAGGTGCGACAACTTCTAAAATACATACAGCCGTAAAACTTGAACCGGTTTACGAACACCCTATCATACATGTCAAAGATGCGTCAAAGAGTGTTCCGGTAGTGAGCAACCTTTTGTCAAAAAGCCTTCATAAGAATTTTATAGAAGAAGTGCGCCGTGAATATGACAATTTGCGAACTTCATATAATATAACTTCATCAGCGGGGAATTATGTCAGCCTTGAACAAGCCCGTGCTAATAAGGTCAAAATTGATTGGAATATTGAAAAGCCTTTCAAACCTATGTTTGTAGGTACAAAAGTTTGGAATAACTACCCAATTGAAGATATTCGGAAATATATCAACTGGATGTTTTTCTTTATTGTATGGCAACTGAAAGGGAAATATCCTGAAATATTGCAGGATCCGGAGAAAGGCGCTGAAGCACGCAAACTTTTTAATGATGCCAATAAATTGTTGGATGAGTTACAATCTAAGCGTTTGATTAAGGCCAATGCTGTTTTTGGTATATATCCTGCCAATGCTGTTGGCGATGACATTGAAGTATATACAGATGAAAGCCGTACAGAAGTTTTCAAAGTATTCAGGAATCTGCGCAATCAGGCTAAACAAAATGTAAATGAACCTAATGCCTGCCTTTCAGATTTCATTGCTCCTAAAGAATCTGGTATTAAAGATTATATAGGCGCTTTTGCTGTTACTGCCGGCATTGGTGTTGATAAGTTGATAGCCGAAGCTAAAGAAAACCACGATGATTACAAGGTTATCATGCTTGAGGCCTTGGCAGACCGCTTGGCCGAAGCTTTTACAGAACTATTGCATGAGAAGGTCCGCAAAGAAATTTGGGGATACGCTTCATCAGAAGCCTTATCTGTAGATGATATGTTGCTCGAGAAGTTTAAAGGGATAAGGCCAGCTCATGGTTATCCGGCCTGTCCGGACCATAGTGAAAAACAAACCTTGTTTGAACTGTTGCAGGCAAGTAAGAATTCAGGAATTAGCCTGACAGAAAGTAACATGATGCTTCCTGCGGCTTCTGTAAGTGGTTTAATATTTGCCCACCCTCGCTCTCAATACTTTTTTGTGGACAAAATTGGTAAAGATCAAGCAGAAGATTATGCCAAACGTAAAGGGGTACCGGTTGGCCAAGTCGAGAAATGGCTTAACGCAAACCTCAATTATAAATAGCAGTAAAAAATAGACTTTAACAACAATACTGCAACTACTGCAACATTATCCCGGCTACAAATCTTCCTGTTACGCCCTTTCCTTTGCGTGAAGAAAAGAATTTGTCATCATTACAAATAGTGCATAAGTTTGATACTTCTATATTTTCAGGTTTCACGCCAGATTCGATGAGCAAAATCCGGTTATATTCCCACAAATTAAGAATTTTGCTTTCATTGTGTTTTTTTACCACTTTGTCGAACTTGTTTTTGTTCACTTTATCCAATACTTCATCTCCAACTTCATAACAACATGGGCCTGCAGATGGACCAATGGCTGCAATAATATCTTCGGCTTGGGTCCCGTATTGCTGGTTCATTTTGTTAATTGTATTAACAACAATTTCGCCTACAGTACCTTTCCATCCGGCATGTATAGCAGCTATAGCGGCGTTTTTGCTATCTAAAAGTAATATTGGGACGCAATCGGCCACCTGAACAATTAGCAATACATTCTTTTCATTGGTTGTCAGGGCATCTGTATCTGCTATGGCTGATTCCCTGTCTTTTGTCCCCAATCCACAATGTGAAGTATCAACTTTTGCAACATTTACACTGTGAGTTTGCCTTGGAAATACAAACCAATCAAACGGTATGCCAACTGACTCTGCCAAAGCCATCCGGTTTTTAAGGACAACCTGAGTGTCATCTTCTACACCAAAGCCAAGATTGAAGCCGTGGAATGGAGGCTGGCTGTAACCGCCTATTCTTGTAGAAACAAAGTGTTTCACTTCATGAAAATAATCAAATATCTCGAACTGATAAAGTTGGGTATGTTTGGACGTAACGGCTCGCATGTTAAATTTTTGCTGCAAAGCTTAAAATAATTTTTATTCGCAGGGATTGTTTCAAAAAAATAATTGAAATTTGAGTTAAATAATTTTTAGAATGGTTATTCATAAACCCCTATCTATTTGGTTTACAGGCCTTCCTGGTTCTGGGAAGTCCACTTTGGCTGATGCCCTTACGTTAGTACTAAAGGGATACAACTATCCAACCATCTTGCTGGATGCTGATATTGTGCGAAAAGGTTTCAACAGCGATTTGGGGTATTCATTGGATGACCGGAAAGAAAACATCAGACGTGTTGCTGAGTTGTCAAAAATTCTGATAGAACAGGAAATTTTTGGCATTCAGGCTTTCATTTGTCCTACCAACGAATTGCGTAATATGGCCCGCGAGATTGTAGGTTTTAACAACTTTTTCCTGATATATCTTTCTACACCTCTTGAAATTTGTGAACAGCGAGACCCTAAAGGTATGTATGCCAAAGCCCGTGCTGGATATATGAGTCAGTTTACCGGAGTTAGCCAGGAGTTCGAGGTGCCTGATACGGCGCATATTACCCTCGATACCTCCATCCTTACCATTGAAGAGTGCATCCAGAGTATCATGGAGCGCATAGGCAGGTTTAATTGATGTTGTAACAAAAAAAAACGCTTTGCATTTCGCGAATGCAAAGCGTTTAGATGAATGAAGACCAGTAGACGTTTTAAAACTTAACAGTCAGTCCTGCCATGAAATTTGTTCCGGCCTGAGGATAATAATTTACGCTGTAGCTGCCAACGCTGCCATTGGAGTTGTACATTTCGTCAAAAATATTGTTTACCCTGAAATTAAATTGCCAGTCTGTTCCCATGATAATGGTACTATAGTTTATCCCACCATCGGTAACGGTGTATGCATTGAGACTGCGTATTTTGTTCTCAGTATTGTCCAGATATTGCTTGCCTACATGCTTTGTATTGATGAACAGTTCCAAACCTTTTACAGGAGTTAGGTATGTTATTTTTCCTGCAGCAATCACTGATGGAGAAAAAGATATAATTTTATCCTTATAATAAATTACTGAGTCATCAACACTTTCATTGTAACCAGTTCGGTTTTTGCTAAGGGTAACATTGCCTTCCAGCTTTATAACGTCGAGTAGCTTTATTCCGCCTGTCATTTCAACCCCCATCCTGTAGCTTTTACCAACATTTTTGCGAATTGGAGTCCCAACATTGTTCAATTCGCCTGTCAGTACAAGCTGGTCGCGGTATTGCATATTGTAAAAGTTGAGCTCAAAGTTGAATTGATCATCGCTGTAACGTGTACCAAGCTCCATGTCGTATAATTTTTCAGGCTTTGGCTCTTCTCCAACTTCTGCATCAACAAAATCGCTGCGTGAGGGTTCTCTGTTTGCTACAGCAAAGGATGTATATACAACCCATGATTTTGTAGGTTGGTAAAGCAAACCTACCTTAGGGTTTATAAAGTTGTATTGCTTTTTTATACTAATAGTATCATTGGCGTACTCCCTGTTTGTTCCCCAGGCTTTGTAATATATGTTTCTATACTGAATATCAGCAAAAGCAGATATTTCATTGGTTATGCTATAGCTTGCTTTTAAGAATGTATTAAAGTCTGTCTTTCGGCCTTGGTTGTCGTAAAAGTGCATTCCTTGCATACCATCCAGAAAGTAACGTGCCCACATTACTTGTCCGTAATGCTTTGCAGGGTCGTATCTGTTGTAAGCCCCGCCCCAGATAAGGGTATATTTGTTGGCAGTATAGGTTAGCCCCCATATACCGCCATAAAAATGGTTGTCGAGCCACAAACGCTGGATTACATCTGAGTATGAAATGGTATCATTACCATTTATCCCATTGGGGAGTTTGAAATAACTCTGTTCATACCAGCCAGGAGAAAGATCCTGGTAATAACCGCGTCCATAAGTGTAATGTAGTGCGGCATTGAATGTCAGATTGCTTGAAAAGCTATGCATTACGTGCAGTTGAATATGGTCTTGACTGTAATGGTCCACCATATCATCATAATAATGGGGAACTGTGTCATTAGGCAGAAAATATTCGCCTACCGGGTTGTAAGTACGGCCTTTGCTTTTGATGCTGACAGAGTCAATGCCATACCAAGCCTGATAAGTTTCTTCCTGCCCCCCAAAGCCAACGAGCTTAACAATAGTTTTGTCGCTGTAATAACCAGCCTGTGCAAAGTACGATTTAAGGTCAGACCTCGCTCTGTCAATGTAGCCGTCAGATTTGATGCCTGTTACTTTTCCTTCAAAGAAAAAATGGTGCTTATACAAACCTGTACCTACATGAAGCGAGTTTTTTCGGGTATTGAATGAGCCATAAGCGCCAGAATACTCAACAAATGGGGTTTGCGATATGTAATCTGTCTGAAGGTTAATACTGGCACCAAAAGCCCCGGAGCCGTTTGTTGAAGTTCCTACACCACGCTGTATTTGTATGCTTTGCGATGAAGTTGCAATATCTGGTACGTCAACCCAATACACTCCCTGTGATTCAGGGTCGTTTAGTGGGACACCATTGATGGTTACGTTTATTTTGCGGCCTTCGATGCCCCTTATTCGCATCGCAGTGTACCCAATGCCATTGCCTGCGTCAGATGTTGAAACCACTGAAGTTTGAGAAGACAATATCATTGGGGCATCCTGTCCCAAGGCAAGTTGTTTTATATCTTGCTTTTTGATAGTGGTAAATGTGGTCGGGGTAAAGTTTTGAGCCCTGATGGCCGATACTACCACTTCTTCAAAGTTGGTAACATTCTCTTTTAAGATAATATTGCGGGTTTGGTCAGAGGTAAAGTCAATATTCTCAAAATAAGTATTATAGCCCAGATATACAACCTTTACTTCCTTCTGGCCTTTTTCGATATTGTCTATTTTAAATGCGCCGTTTTCGTCGGCAACAAAGCCTTTGTTATCAACAACCACCGTGGCCCCGGCTAAAGGTTCGTTGTGTTCATTTTTTATAGTGCCTGTAAATGAAAATTGTGCCTCGAGGGCAGAAACCACCAACAATGGTAAAAGTAAAAACGTAAAAACTCGCTTCATAATTTTTTGAAGTTTAATAATTTAACAAAAAATTACAGCAATGAAGTAATGGAAAATTAAGGTAAGCTTCACTGCCTCTTATTCCCTTCGCCGGCATTACCCGGATCAGGTTCTAAGGGTATAATCTCAGCCTGTTATTTAAGGCACCCCCTTAGAGACGCTGCAAAGTAAATAAATTTATATTTATAACACCAAAAATTTAACCTTGTTAATTTTGGCATTACATTTATATTTGCCAAGCCAAATTAAGATTATGGAACAGAAGCGTAAGATTGCATTTATTATCAACCCCGTGTCGGGAACTACATCAAAGGCTGAAATGCCTTCGATGATTGAAAGCATCATTGATAAAAGCAAATATGATGTTTGTATCAAGTTTACCACTTGTGCCGGCAATGGTCATGAGCTTGCAAAGGGCTTTGTTGCTGAAGGTTATGATATAGTAGTTTCAGTAGGCGGCGATGGCACTATGAACGAGATTGCTTCAGCACTTACAGAAACTAATACTGCCCTTGGCCTTATCCCTTGCGGTTCTGGCAACGGACTTGCCCGTCACTTGGGGATTCCGCTTGATCATAAGCAGGCTATAGCCTTGTTTAACGATTGTAAAATTATCAAGATGGACTATGGCAAGGCTAATGACGTAAAGTTTTTTTGTACTTGTGGCGCAGGGTTTGATGCTCATATAGGGCATACCTTTGCCAGTGCCGGGAAACGAGGTTTTTTGACCTATTTAAGAAGCATTTTTACTGAGTTTAGAAAATATAAACCTAAAAAGTATAAGTTTAAAACCGAAGAAGGCAAGTTTAAAAAGAAAGCTTTTTTGGTGACATTTGCCAATGCCTCTCAATATGGCAATAATGCTTATATTGCCCCTAATGCCGATATTCAGGACGGGCTTATTGATGTCTGTATCCTCGAACCATTCCCAAAATTCAGGGCTTTGGGAATTGGGTTTAAATTAATGAGCAAGAAAATAGACAAGTGCAGGTATGTTCAAATCATGCAGACCGATAAAGTTCGTATAAAAACAAAGAAGAATGTTGTTTTTCATTACGATGGCGAGCCTTGCATTATGGATAGAAAGGTAAAAATATCGGCAGTTCAGAAAGGGCTTAACATAGCAGTATTGAGTAATTCTCCTTTAAACTAAAACCGTTTGGCTGAAGTTTATCTGTCTTTGGGAAGTAATATTGGCGATCGGCTCGAAAACATCAATTTGGCTATCGATTACATCAATGAAAATATTGGTGAAGTTATATGTTGTTCGTCTGTTTATGAAACTGAGGCTTGGGGTATAAACAGCTCAGGGATGTATTTAAATCAGGTTATTTTGATTAAATCAAACATAAAGCCCATATCAATCCTTGAAAAGATTTGGGATATTGAATCAAAACTTGGACGAGTAAGGGTTGTAGATAATAAGTATGCCGACAGGACAATAGATATAGATATTTTGTTTTATGACAATCACGTAATACACGGCGATTATGTTACTATCCCTCATCCTATGCTTCAACACCGCAGATTTGTTCTGGTTCCGCTGTGTGATATTGCGGCCGATTTTGTGCATCCTGAGTTAAATAAGAAGGTAGCCGATTTGTTGCAAGTTTGTAAGGATGATCTTAAGGTTCAAAAATTTGACCCCGGGTTTAATTAGCTATTCATACTTCAAAGTCGGAAGCATATAAAAAAGTAAACTGTCCAACATTGCCTCATCTTTGTTCTTAATTTTTGGCTCTTGTCTCTTTCATTATAAAATATTACTTTTGAAACAGGCAAAACAATATAAACCGCCCCTCAATGGGTAAACTTCAAACTGAGATAAAATACATCACCGGCATAGGCCCTAAGCGTGCCGAGATACTGAACAAAGACATTGAAGTATTTACCATTAAAGACTTGCTCTATTATTTTCCTTACAAGTATATCGACCGCACAAAGTTTTATTCTATTGCAGAAGTCAATGCAGACCTGCCTTATATTCAGATCAAAGGAAAGATAACCAAATTTAACACAATAGGAGAAGGGGCTAAGAAACGATTGACAGCACTTTTTACTGATGGGACAGGCTTTATAGAGCTCGTATGGTTCAAAGGTATTAAATGGGTTATGCTTCAGTATAAGCCAGATATTGAATATATTGTTTATGGTAAGCCTACACAGTTTGGACATATCTTAAACATTGCCCATCCTGAGATAGATGAGGTGTCAAAAGCAGAACAGGTTACTGCAACAGCGTTACAGCCTCAATACAATACCAGCGAGCGGATGAAATCTAATTTTCTTACCTCGCGTACAATCCATAAGCTGATTGCTAGTTGTTTAAAATTCACTATCAACGAGATAGAGGAAACTTTTCCTGAATATCTGATGAAAACGTGTAAGCTAATCCCGCTCAAGGAGGCACTTACGCAAATACATTTTCCCACATCGACAGAGCTGCTTACTAAAGCTGAGTTCAGGTTAAAGTTCGAAGAGCTTTTTACCTTGCAGTTAAGTCTTCTCAGGCAAAAAAAGTACAGGCAGCAGGTTCATCAGGGCTACATTTTTTCCAATGTCGGGCATTATGTCAACACATTTTACAAGCATTGTCTGCCATTTGAGCTTACCAATGCCCAAAAACGTGTAATCAAAGAAATAAGACAAGATTTAGGTTCAGGAAAACAAATGAACCGCTTGTTACAAGGCGATGTTGGCAGTGGAAAAACACTTGTAGCGCTTATGATTTCACTTATTGCCCTGGATAATAACCTGCAGGTATGTATTATGGCCCCTACCGAGATACTTGCTGCTCAGCATTTCAAAAGCATCAGCCGCATGATAGATGGGCTGGATATAAACATCAGGCTGCTTACAGGCTCTACGCGCAAGAAAGAACGAACTATAATCCAGCAAGGGCTTACAGATGGTTCGTTGCAGATTTTGGTTGGCACACATGCCCTCATTGAAGATAATGTACAATTTAAAAAACTTGGTTTGGCCATCATTGATGAGCAACACCGCTTTGGCGTTGCCCAAAGGGCAAAGCTGCGCAACAAGAGCGCTCAGCCTCCTCATGTATTGGTGATGACAGCTACACCTATACCACGTACCCTGACCATGACAGCTTATGGCGACCTTGATGTATCAGTTATTGACGAATTGCCTCCCGGTCGTAAGCCTATTTATACAAAACACATTGGTATCAATCATCGGATGGATATGTACAGGTTGGTTGCCCGCGAGATACAAAGCGGAAGGCAGGTATATATAGTTTATCCTTTAATCAAAGAATCTGAAAACCTTGATTACAAAGCATTAGAAAAAGGATATGAACAGATGGTGAAGATATTTCCTGCCCCACAATATTCTATCAGTGCTATTCATGGCAAAATGTCAAATGAAGACAAAGAAAGTATTATGAAAGCCTTTAAAGAAGGTAAAATTAATATCCTTATGGCTACAACAGTAATTGAAGTAGGCGTAGATGTACCCAATGCATCGGTGATGATTATTGAAAGTGCCGAAAGGTTTGGTTTATCGCAGTTGCATCAGCTTAGAGGAAGAGTAGGGCGAGGAGCTGATAAAAGCTATTGTTTTTTGTGTACATCTTTCAAGCTTTCTACCGATGCCCGCAAACGTCTGGAGATAATGGAAAGCACAAACAACGGTTTTACCATTGCAGAAGCTGACTGGAAACTTAGAGGCCCAGGAAACATTGAAGGAACTGAACAGAGCGGCATGCCATTCAGCCTGCATATTGCCAACCTTGGCAAAGACCAGCAAATATTGCAGTATGCAAGAGATTTGGCACAAAAAATTATCGATGATGACCCACATTTGCAGAAAAGCGAAAATGTAAAACTCAACATTTTAGTCAGCAAAACCAAAAAAGAACAATACAATTGGGAATTAGTTGGATAAGTCAACGAGAGTGCTTACTTTTACCGCAAAAACACTATGATTTCGTTATTCAGAAAAGAAATATCGTTGTTCTTCAATACCCTTACCGGATACCTTGTCATTGGTGTTTACCTGGTGCTAAATACTTTATTTCTGTGGGTTATACCCGGGAGTTTTAATATTCCCGAGTCAAATCAAGCCTCTTTGCATGGTCTTTTTACTATTTCTCCGTGGCTATTTCTTTTCCTTGTGCCTGCAATTACCATGCGAATGATAGCAGACGAAAGAAAGTCCGGAACCATTGATTTGCTCTTTATCAAACCCATAAGCGACATACAAATCATAGCGGCCAAGTATCTTGCATCATTAGTGTTAGTTGCTGCAGCTATTATCCCTACATTCGTTACTTTCTTTACGGTTTATCACCTTGGTTACACGCCTGGCAATATGGATGTAGGCGCTACTATTGGTTCATACATGGGATTATTTTTCTTAGCAGCTATTTATGCGGCTATCGGAGTATTTGCATCATCAATTACAGAAAACTCAATAGTTTCATTTATTATAGCTGCATTATTGAGCCTTTTATTGTATATTGGTTTTGATACACTATCACAATTACCTATATTTTCAGGAATAGAAGATGCTATAAAAAGTATAGGAATTAATGAACATTACAATTCTATTAGCCGTGGTGTAATTGATACACGTGATTTGATATATTTTGCAGGGGTTTCTGCCATCTTCATTTTATTAGCTACTTATTCTATCGAGAAAAAGCATCAATAGCATTTTTGCTATATACCTTTTTTCAGGGATTTTATGACAAAAAACAAATCAGATATTTGTATTTTAAGAAGTGGATATAAAAATAGTGTGTGTATATTTTTACCCGCCTGTTTTGCTATTATTTCGTGAAATATCTTTATTTTTAATTCTTCAAAAACAAAATTTAGAATTTCAATTTAGTTATGAGGAAATTATTGTTAATCACCAGTATGCTATGTTATATGGCAGGAGCATGGAGCCAGGATGTAGCTTCAAAAAAAGTAGTTAACCGCGACAACAACCCATCAAAAAAGTATTTACGGCCTTCTATTACTGTCTTATTTGCAAAACGCAACAATGACAGGTCAGCCAGAATGGAAAAAGTGTTTCAGGCTGCAAAAACACAAGATAAGTACAATAACCACAACGTTTCAACCTTTGCTATTGAACCATCTAATGATTATTCAAAATATCTTTCAGAAAATGTATCAAGACAAATCGTGGCTAAATGGTTCAATCGTAATGAAAAAGGCCAGTTTGACATGAACCTTATTGCAGAACGAGGTTTTTACAATGCTAGTGATGCTGATGTGTTAAAGGCCAATGCTTCTGTACGAAAAGATGCCTTGTTGGCTGATGCAGGAGAGAATCTTTTAGACAGAAGTTATATTCTTATTTACGACATAGACCCTATACTGACCATGGATGAATACTACAAAAGAATAGGGACACCCAATAATTTAATGGAAGGTTACGCTGTTCAATACAAGGTGTCGGTTTACAAACTCGACTGGACAGACTCTGTAGCAGCTGTGTTTTACAATATGTGGACAGATGCTTCAAGTCCTGACCCAAACAAAGTTGCGGCTTTTGATAAGACCAACTTCCCGGTAAAGTATGTGGGTCAGGTTTCTACAGCTTTTGGCTGGGTTACTTCATCGCAATTCAAAGACCACAGTAAGAATATCTTTGGTTCTTATAGTGATGATGAGCTTTTTGCAAGGATTTACCCTTTGATTGAAAAAGAAACTTCCATCTCTCTTCCTAAGCTCAATGAAGACTTTAGGGTCAAAACCCCTGTTTATTCAACGCATCCTATAGCTGCAAAAATTGGGTTAAAAGAGGGGCTTTCTGTAGATAAGCGTTTCTTTGTTTACGAATACGAATTGACCAATAGTGGCGAGAAAAAGGCTGTACGAAAAGCGGTTATCCGTGCCACTTCACGTATTGCTGACAATAGAAAAGTTGCAACCGGCCGTAGCGACAGCTCAGTGTTTTACCAGGTTGCCGGACGTAAAGTTTACGAAGGGATGCAATTGCAGGAAAACCCAGATTGGGGTATCGGATTAACCGTAGGATATGGTTCAACAAGCGGAGCTATAGGTGAAGGATTGACAGGTATCCTCGAAATGAATGCATCGCTTTGGGCTGGAAATGTGTTTAAAGGTTTGCCTCCCGGAATTAAGATATATGCCCAAGGGTCTTTGGCTACCGATGAGTTTACAGTAGAAAATGGCATTCTCGATAAGAAATATAATATCACTTCCTATGCGTTTGGTATTAGTAAAGACCTGAATTTTCTGCACCATTTTGTATTAGTGCCTTTTGTGGGTTATGGACAGGAACAATTAGTCAATACTGAAACTGACGATGAAAAACGGAAGAATGGCAAATATGATGGCACATTTCTGCATTTTGGCGCAAGGTTTGCCATGAACCTGAATTACAACTTTCAGATAATAGCCTGTTACAGTTTGAATTCTTATTTGTCTTTAGAACCCAATACAGATAATCCAAACAAAGAAAGTCAAATAGTGAAAGATTGGGCTGAAGAACTTAAAAAAGGCCGAGGCTTAGGACAATTAACTATTGGTTTGAGGTACCAGTTTTAACCTGCCAGTTTGAAAGTATTAGTTTATATTAAATATGAATTTACATTATAAACCTTAATTATTTTATTATGAAAAACAGAATTTTAACCGTTACATTAGGACTTGCCTTCTTGTTAACAGGTGTTGTTTCAACATTTGGACAAGCCAGAAAGAAAGCCATGCGCGACATGGAAGATTACCGTTATGAGTTAGAGTGCGTAGGTGTTGGAGCCCAAGGCACATATCTTATCAAGGTATGGACCTACTCTAAAAAACCTAAAGTAGCTATTGCCCAGGCTAAGAAAAATGCTATTCACGGTGTTATTTTCAAAGGTTTCCCCGGCGGAGGACAAGGGTGTACTTCACAACAACCATTTGCAACTCCTGCCGATGAAGACAAAAACATCGACTTCTTTGAAAAATTCTTTGCTGATGGTGGCGACTATATGAGATATGTTGCCGAATCAAGCGATGGCTCTATTGGCGCTGAAGACCGTCTTAAAGTAGGAAAAGAATACAAAATTGGCATTGTGGTTTCTGTACAAAAAGACCTTTTGCGTAAAGACCTTGAAAAAGCTGGTATTATACGTGCTTTAGACTCAGGTTTTTAATTCACATTTTTAGTCGTAAGCCTTATGTATAACTGAAAGCTTCAGAACTAATTGCACTTTTAAAATTGTTTCTCAAGCTGATAAAATTAAAAAAAAGAAACATCCATGACCTCTGGCAACTGAGTTTGCGGGCTCATACGATGGTACAAAATATGTGGTGTTTTCCCGTCAAAGACGGGGCAAATAATCATTCTATTAAAATAAAAAAATAAATATGATGAAAAAAATTATTATTTCTCTTGCAGCCATCATGATGTGTGTGGCATCTTTTGGACAGGCAAAAAAACCTACCCTTATGGTTGTTCCCAGTGATAACTGGTGTAAACAAAACGGTTTTACAATGAAATTTGATAACCAGGGTACTATTGAAGAGCTTCCCGATTACAAAAAAGCATTACAAGGGAGTAGTGACCTTATGCTTGTTACTGCAAAAATCAGCGAATTGATGGCCAACCGTGGTTTCCCATGTAAATTGCTGGAGCAGGAAATGAAAAAACTTGCTTCTGAAAGTGCTGAAGATGCAATGTTGACCAGCAAACAAGGCGGTGGCGTTTCAGAAAGCCCTATCGACAAACTGGCCAAAACAGCTAAAGCTGACATTATTATTCAGGTTACTTGGGCAGTTAATACACAAGGTCCCAAAAAATCTGTAACTTTCATCCTTCAGGGTATTGATGCATATACCGGCAAACAGGTTGCTTCAGCTTCTGGTACAGGCGCTCCTTCGTTTTCAGCCGAATTGCCTAAATTATTGGAAGAAGCAGTTTTAAATTACATAGACAACTACAACGTTCAATTACAAAACCACTTTGACGATATGTTCAAAAATGGCCGCGAAATCATTATCCGCATTAAGAAATTTGACACCTGGGCCGATGATTTTGAAACAGAAGTTGATGGGAAAGAAATTAGCGCCCACATTGAAGAATGGATGCAGAAAAACACTGTTTCCGGCCGTTTCAATACTTCAGATGCAACAGCCAACATGATGCTTTTTGAACAAGTGCGTATCCCTATGTACGATGCTAACGGCAAAGCTCTTGATGCTCGTAGCTTCTGCAAAGGTTTACAGACATTCTTCAAAAACCCTCCTTTCAATGTAACCAGCAAGCTGATGACCAAAGGTCTTGGCCAGGCTACTATCGTTGTTGGAGATAAATAAGAATTTACAAAAGGTTGCTCGTGAAGTTTTTTCAGGGCAGCCTTTTTTATTCAATCATCTAAATACAAGAAAATGAAAAAGTTATCAATTATACTTTTATCGGTTTTTGCTTTCACGGTTATGGCCAAAGCCCAGAACAATGAAGCTAAAGCTGATGATTATGCCCGTATAGCTTTGCATTCGGCAGTTCCAAATATTGCTGATATGCCTGAGGCAGCTAAAAAACTGTTGAAAAACAAGCTCGATCAGGTAGCCACCAATACCGGAGCAGGTGGTAACGCTAAGAACCCGCGTTTTATTATTACAGCAAACGTTTCAGTGCTTACCAAAGACATTACGGCAACAGCACCTCCTATGACAGCTATCACCCTTGATATTACTATCTTTATTGGTGATGCACAAACGATGACCAAGTATTCAAGCGCTTCTATCCAGGCTAAAGGTGTTGGCACCAACGAAACCAAGGCTTACATTGAAGCTATCAAACAAATTCGCGCCAACTCCCCTGAGTTGAAAAATGCTGTTGAAACAGGTAAGAGAAAAATCATTGAATACTATAACTCGCAATGCGACTTTATTATCAAAAAAGCTGAAACTCTTGCCAGTCAAAGCAAATTTGAAGAAGCTATTTTTGAATTAAGCTCTGTACCTGATGTTTGCAAAGATTGCTACAACAAAAGCATGAATGCTGTTGGCCCTATCTATAAAAAATATATAGACAAGGCTTGCAAAGAGAAACTTAATGCTGCTAAAGGTGTTTGGGCTGGCGCTCAAAACTGGGATGGAGCTCAACAAGTATCACAAATCCTTGGTACTGTTGACCCTGAAGCTGCTTGTATCAATGAAGTTCAGGATTTCATTGCTGAAGTAAAACAAAAAATCAAAGAAATGGACCAACGCGATTGGGACTTCAAGATGAAGGTTTTCGATACCTCTGTTGAGCTCGAAAAACAACGTATTGAGGCTGCCCGTCAGGTAGGTATTGCTTTTGGCGAAAACCAACCAGACACCGAGGTGAATATCGTTGGATGGAAATAATTCATTCTTTTATAAAACAAAAAAGCGGAATCTATATGGTTCCGCTTTTTTTTGTGCTTTTTTCAACCTCTCCAAGGGTTTTAAACCCTTGGAGGAGTTGATGTTATTTAACTCAAATACTCATTGGTACTAACCACTTTGGCATAGAAGTAATTCAAAGCCGCCAAAAAACTGTTTTGCACGTTTTCGGCAGTGATAGATTTGTTCTGAATTGTTAAATCTTTGGTAGCGCAAGCATCAGCAATGAGGGTAACTTCAAAGCCAAAGTCCTTAGCTGCTCTTACTGTTGCATCAACACACATTTGCGTCATCATGCCACAAACGGTGAGGTTGGTAACGTTGCGTTCCTGCAATAGTTTCAGCAATTCGGTATCCCTGAAACTGTTCGGATAGTGCTTAATTACTACCTTTTCGTCTTTCAACGGGAATACATGTTTATGAATTTCAGACCCAACGGTATCTGGCAAGAAAAATGTTGAACCAGGCCTTTTGGATATATGCCTGATATGGATTACAGGCCAATGGTTTTCTCTAAAATGTTCTAACACTTTTGCGGCATTCAGGCTTGCTTCATACGACCCTTTCAGCGGATTAGCACCATTCTCGAAATAGTCGTTCTGAATATCTATAATTATTAATGCGTTTGACATATTTTCAGTTTCTATCAAAGTTACAAAAATTGTGTTTATTTCTTTAAATTACTAATGACTAATTACAGATGACAGTTGACTAATGAAAAGGCAGTAAGATTGGCTATTGGGTTGTAATGTTGATTTGCAAACGTTTTTATCAAACGCCGACAGGTCTAAAAGACGCTGTCGGGTTAATTCTATATCTGACCTGACAGCGTTCGCAGAAGCTGTCTGCGTCTAAACAATTGATATCTGTTCATTGTATTTATCATTCGCAATTCTATATCGTTTAGTTAAGAACACACCCTTCGACTCCGCTCAGGGTGACTGTCACCCTGAGCGGAGTCGAAGGGTGCATAGCGATTGAAGAATTGAAAATAAAACCTTAACTAAACGACATTGATTCGTAATTTGTCATCAGTCATTAGTAATCAGTAATTAGTCATTATCTTTGAAGCTCAAAATAGCATTTGTTGCATGTTCTGGAAAAATAGAAACGGTGAATCATTATCGGGGTCCTTTTTGATTAAAAAGAAATACCGTAAAACGGTTTTATATTCACTATTAGCCAGCGCTTTAATCATCATTATTATTTCGGTGGGGTTGCTTATTTATTTTAAAAACAGTAATAAACCCAAACGTCTTTTGCCTCCAAAAGTTGTAGCTGCAGAACTTACCAGGCTTAACATTGCCATACCTGAGATGAAAGAAGAGCCTAAACAGGTGCTTAAAAAGGCAAAAGAAAAGATTAAAGGGCAACCTGTTGAAAAAAGTGAAGAGCCTGTTGTTCCTGTAGAGACTGCTAAAGTTGAAAAATCAGATTCAGCAAAACTTGCCGAAAAAGAATCTAACCTTGAAGCTCAAGATCCGCGGCTAAAAGAAGAGGGCGTTTTTCAATGTAATAACACCCAGGATTTCAGGCTTTGGTTTATCAATCACTTCACATTTCCCCTTGACGAAGGGGTAAAAAAGAGTGAAGGGCGTATAACACTTGATTTTATGGTTGGTTTAAATGGGCTGGTTGATACAGTGATTATTATTTCAGGCATTGACCCTATTGTGGACAGTGAAGTAAAAGCTGTGATATACAATTCGCCACGTTGGAAAACTTGTCCGATTGATGGCAAGCCCGTTAAACAAAAATATCGCTTCACTGTTTATTTAGTCCGTCGGATGTAAGTTTGTGAGGGGACAGAAAAATGAAAGTGTCAAACTTTTTCAGAGTAGAAGGCATGAGCTGTGCGGCTTGTGCTTCGAGCGTGGAATCTATTGTAGGAGCTGTAGAAGGTGTAAGCTTGGCATCGGTCAATTTTGCAGCTAATACGTTGATGGTAGAATACGATGACGAGAAAACGTCTTTAGACATTATTGTTAGTGCTGCTGGCAATATTGGATATACGCTCATTGAAGATATTGGTATTTCTATAGAACAGGAAGAGAAGAAGCAGGAGCAAAAGCTCAGGTCTATGCGATACAGGCTTATCGGATCATTTGTTTTCGCTGTGCCGGTGTTTATATTGTCCATGTTTCTGCATCATTGGCATTACAGTGTTTATCTGCAATCCATATTGTCTTTGCCTGTAGTGTTATGGTTTGGCAAAGGCTTTTATATACAAGGGTTTAAAAAAATATTTACCCGCTATGCCAATATGGACACGCTTGTGGCTGTTGGTACCGGGTCGGCCTTTATTTTCAGTATATTGAACCTTGTTTTTTCTGGTTATATAATAAATAAAGGTTTTGAGCCGCATGTTTATTTTGAATCGGCTGTGATTATTATATCTTTTGTTCTACTTGGCCGATATATTGAAGAATTATCAAGAAACAAAGCCAGTGAGTCGATAAAAGGATTGTTGTTATTGCATTCAAAAACTGCTATAGTAATAAAAGACGGACAGGATGTAGAGGTCTCGGCAGATACAATTCAAACAGGAGATATGGTGAGGGTTTTGCCCGGGGCTCGTGTCCCGGTGGATGGTATTATTGTTTCTGGCCAAACCAGCATAGACGAAAGCATGTTAACAGGCGAAAGCATGCCTGTGGATAAAACTGCCGGGGACAAAGTGATTGGGGCAACTGTAAACCTTACTGGCAGCATTACTGTAGAGGCTTTGCGTGTAGGTTCTGCAACCATGCTGGGCAATATCATCAGGCAGGTGCGTGAAGCCCAGGGCAGTAAAGCCAAAGTGCAACACATGGCCGACAAAATAGCTTCTGTGTTTGTACCCACAGTATTTGCTATATCGCTGTTGACCTTTGCTATATGGTTTTTCGCAGCGCAGGACAATAACGTATTCAGGGCTTTTCAGGCATTCTTTACGGTACTTATCATTGCATGTCCATGTGCATTGGGATTGGCTACACCAACGGCTATTGTAGTGGCAGTTGGCAAAGCTTCATCACATGGGGTGTTTGTTAAAGATGCTGCTTTGTTTGATAAAGCTGGTAAGATTGATGCTATTGCTATTGATAAAACGGGTACATTAACTGAAGGTAAACCTGTAGTAATTGATTTTATTGATTATTCAGGCAAAGAAAACGGGTTATCTGCAATATTTGCTGTTGAAAAACATTCGGAACATCCAGTATCAAAGGCTATTTGCCATTTTTTGAATAATAGGAATAATGAATCACTTGTTGTAGAAGATTTTGAAGCTGTTCCCGGGAAAGGAATCAAGGCAAAGGTGAACAATGCATGGCACTTTATTGGAAATATGTCATTCATGGCCGAAAATGGCGTAGTTATTTCCGAACCTCATAAAATAGCTATAGATGCCCTTGATGATAAAGCCAGAACTGTTGTGATTGCGGCTAATATGAATAATTTGGTTGCCATTTTTGGTATTGCCGATACGGTGAAAAGCAATGCCGCTGAAGCGATAAGGCTCTTACAACACGAAGGGGTTGAAGTCCACCTGCTATCAGGTGATGATAAAAAGGTGGTTGCCGCTGTTGCCGGACAGCTTGGTATTGACCAATACAAAAGCCGCATGTTGCCTGCTGATAAAGCATCATATATTGCCAATTTACAGCAAAACGGCAATTGTGTGGCTATGGCTGGCGATGGCATCAACGATGCCCCGGCACTTTCGAAGGCTGACATTAGTTTTGCCATGTCTAACGGTACAGACATTGCCGCATATTCGGCTATGGCAACATTAATGCATGGTGACATAACCAAGATATCGTCTATTATCAGTTATTCGCGCAAAACGATGCGAATAATCAAAGAAAACCTCTTCTGGGCTTACTTTTATAATGTATTGGCTATTCCTGTCGCAGCTGGCATCTTATATCCAATATGGGACATACAGCTAAACCCTATGATTGCCGGAGCTGCAATGGCATTTAGTTCGGTAACGGTTGTGCTGAATAGTTTGAGGCTAAGGTGGTACAGGTTTTAGGATATTTTATTTTAAATTTCATTTTTAAAGTAATTGTCCACCATTCAAAAATTGGCATAATTTTCCCCTATCCATTATAAAGTCTTTCAAAAACCTTACGCCATGCCATTCCGGCTTTTGTTGGGGCAAAGGTTTCATTATGCCAGATAATACAAAGCGTTCCTTGGTATTTCTCAACAGTCTGTTTCAGATTGTCAATAATTTCCTGTGCTTGCTCAGGGGTATATTTCAGATAGGTAGAAAAAGTAGCATCCATAGCAACAAACGGCACCAAAAGCAAAGGTGTTTCCTTTTCCTTTTGAAGGTCATAAAACATAAAAGGGTGACAAGTACCAGCCCTAAAGCCATAATCAGAGGCATAGCCCATCGAGAAGTCTTCTTTTATGCCATATTTTATCAAGTGCTGATAAGTATCAGGCAAATGTAATTTAATATAATGCTGCCTGTTTGCTGAAACCTTGCGGTTTGAAACATTCTCAAGCATAGTCAATTCTTTTCCTATCAGGTAATCCCGTTTCTTTTTGCTGGACGCATACGAGGCATGAAGCCCAATATGAGCGTATTCTGCAACATTAGAAATGACTTTAGCCATCATTCCTTGTTTTAACGAAATGTTGGTGTCGTACTTTGACCTTTTCCCAGAAAGAAAAAAGAAATAAGGCTTTGGATGACAGTTATACAGGCAAGTACGTAAAAACACAAAAGTATCATAAGGGTCAGCCTTCATTCGCATCAAGGTACGCAAGCGATCCTGAAAGGTATAAATGCGCAAAGTCAGGATATCCCGGACAAATGCAAAGAAAGTCCTGAACACCCCGCGGTATTTATAAGCAAAAGCATTATCAATGTCAATAGTAGGCTGGTTTTGAAAATGATGCACAGTAAAAGTGATATCCTGATACCTGTTTTTCAAAATCCTTTTCAACTCTTCTGTCCAGATATCCACCAAAGGCTTTCGGTACAATTCATGCTTAAAAAGGACACTACACTCTGGCCTAAACCTATTGTGATGATCTTTTTCAAATGGCAGATATTCTTCATACCTTGAAATAACGAAAAATATCGAAGAAAAAATATCGAAACCGGCATCACAACCATCTTCTGTTTCAGCCTTAAACAGAACCGGCATTTCGTTGATAAAATCTACTCCTGCGTAAACAGGTTGAATGCCCTTTTTGTAAACCAGACCTGCCGGGTGAATGTACAACTCATCAGCATATTTCGTACGCGAATAGTTCAATTTAAAACCCTGGAATTTTAAAAAGCTCTCTTCATCGTTGGTAATGATAGGCCTAAGCCCTAACATCTTTGAAAATACATGCCTTAAGACATACATCAACCTGTTGTTCAATTCATTGACAAGAATTTGAATTTCACCTGTAGGTTCCATCTGGTTCTTTTTACTGATTTCTAAAGGTAGGAAATATTTAATATTTGAGCCTTTTCAAAATGACCAATATCATCTTTGGACTTGAAAAAATGCTGTAATATTGCAAAAAACTGATAACATGCGTATAGACATCCTTACTGTGGTACCGGGCCTGTTGCACGGGCCTTTGGATCATTCTATTGTACAAAAAGCCCGTAAAAAAGGGTTGGTAGATATTCATATACACAACATACGCGATTATTCTAATGACAAGCACCGAAAAGTTGACGATTATGCTTTTAGTGGTGGTGCTGGCATGGTAATGACCATTGAACCTATTGATAATGCTATAAGTGCATTGAAACAAGAACGTGAATACGACGAAATCATTTATACTTCACCTGATGGCGAAAAGTTTAACCAGAAAATGGCAAATATGCTTTCGACCAAGAATAATATTCTCATACTTTGCGGGCATTACAAAGGCATTGACCAGCGTGTGCGCGACCATCTCATTACCCGCGAAGTTTCTATTGGCGATTATGTGCTTACCGGCGGCGAACTGGCCGCAGCAGTCATGACAGATGCCATTGTCAGGCTGTTGCCCGGCGCAATAGGTGACGAACAATCTGCCCTGTCTGATTCATTTCAGGATAATCTCCTTGCACCTCCTGTTTACACAAGACCTGCGGAATATAAAGGTTGGAAAGTGCCGGATATACTACTATCGGGCAATACCAAATTGATTGATGAATGGAACCTCCAGCAATCGATAGAACGCACAAAGAAGCTCAGGCCAGACCTGTTGGAATAATTTGAAAATTTGCGAATTAGCTAATTTGAAAATGTAAAAAGCAATTTTAACCATTAGCAAATTTTCAAATTAGCTAATTCGCAAATTAATGTAGTAACTTTGAATAATAATATCTTTACTATGACAACATTAGAACTTAAAACCAAATTTCATAAATTGATTGACAACATCAACAATGATGATGTCTTATCCAAATTTTATGAAATGCTTTCAAAAGCTAATGAAGTTAAAAAAGGTAGTTTATGGAACAGATTAACCGATGAAGAGCAGCAAGAGCTTATTTTATTAGAAAAAGAAAGCCATAATCCTGATAATCTAACGGCCCATGCAGTTATTAAAAAAAACATAAAAAATGGCTTTAAAACAATTTGGGAATTAGTTAATTAGCTAATTTGAAAATGGTAAGTATTTTTCAATTCATTTACTAATTATCACATTTTCAAATTCACTAATTGTCTTAAAGCCCCGTTATCCGCTTGATGTAGTTTAGTTTATTTAGCGCCTCCAGTGGTGTAAGGGTATTTATGTCGAGGTTTTTAATTTGGTCGCGTATTTGTTTGAGTACAGGATCTTCTAACTGAAAAAAGCTCAATTGATAACCTTCCCGCTTGGCTGTAGTCTCAGGAGCCGGACGCTGAGGTTTATCGCTACGTTGCGAATCTTCAAGTTCTTTCAGTATCTCACCTGCACGCTTAACAACACTCTTAGGCATGCCTGCCATTTGGGCTACGTGGATGCCAAAGCTGTGTTCACTTCCGCCACGCACCAGTTTACGAAGGAAAATGATATTGTTGTTCAGCTCTTTGATAGATACATTATAGTTTTTGATACGTTTGAAAGAGTTTTCCATCTCGTTCATTTCGTGGTAGTGCGTAGCAAAAAGAGTTTTACTTTTAGCCGTAGGATGTTCATGGATGTACTCGGCAATAGCCCATGCAATAGATATACCATCGTAAGTGCTGGTACCTCGGCCAATTTCGTCAAGCAAAACAAGACTTCTGGCCGAGAGGTTATTCAAAATACTGGCCGTTTCAATCATCTCAACCATAAAAGTAGATTCGCCAGAAGAAATGTTGTCTGAAGCCCCTACCCTGGTAAACACTTTGTCGATAATGCCAATATTAGCAGCTTTAGCCGGAACGTAGCAGCCCATCTGGGCAAGGATTACAATTAATGCTGTTTGTCTTAACAATGCCGATTTTCCGGACATGTTTGGCCCTGTAATAATCATAATCTGCTGTTCAACAGTATCAAGCAATACATCATTAGCCACATAGCTGTTTCCCGGAGGCAATTGTTTTTCAATGACAGGATGGCGGCCTTCTTTAATTTCGAGTACATCGCTATCATTGACCACAGGCTTGGAATAGCCATTCTCTGCTGACACAAAGGCAAAAGCCAAAAGGCAATCGAGCTGCCCTATAAGGTTAGCATTAAGCTGAAAAGCCTGAACATATTCACTTAAGAAATGAATAAGTTCTTCAAATAATTGACTTTCAAGAACAGTGATACGTTCTTCAGCACCAAGTATCTTTTCTTCGTATGTTTTCAGCTCCTGTGTAATATATCTTTCAGCACTGACAAGAGTTTGCTTTCGAATCCAGTCGGCAGGCACTTTATCTTTATGGGTATTACGAACCTCAATAAAATAGCCAAAAACATTATTAAAACTTATTTTGAGAGAAGGGATACCCGTTCGTTCAGCCTCTCGTTGCTGCAATTGCAGCAAATAATCTTTGCCTTTAGTTTGTATGGACTTCAATTCATCCAGTTCTTCATTAATTCCAGGGTTAAAGATTGTGCCTTTTCCAATCTGTACAGGAGGTTCTTCAACAAGGCTTTTTGAAATACGCTCTATAACAGAACGACAAGGGTTAAGCTGTTCTGAAATTCTTACCATCTCAGGCATGCCGCTTTCAGCACATATTTGTTGCAAAGGAATTATAGCCTCCAAGGCATTTTTAAGCTGAATTACTTCTCTCGGATTAATGCGGCTAACGGCTATTTTAGAAGCAAGACGCTCCAAATCGCCTATAACTTTGATATGTTCAGCGGCAATATCACGTATATCGCTTTGCGAAATGAAATACTCAACTATGTTTAATCTGCGGTTAATAGAATCAACATCTTTGAGTGGAAGCATCAACCAACGCCTCAACATACGTGCCCCCATTGGAGATAACGTCTTATCTATCACATCCAGCAACGATTTTCCATCTTCATTCATACTACGCACCAACTCAAGGTTGCGAATGGTAAACTTGTCAAGCCACATGTACTTTTCTTCTTCAATTCGCGAAATAGATGTTATCTGGCTTATTTGATTTTGCTCGTTTAGCTCAAGGTATTGCAGTATTGCCCCGGCAGAAACAACTCCTGCCGTAATTTCATGTATGCCAAAGCCCTTTAGCGATGTAGTATTGAAATGTTTCAGCAACTTGTCATGGCAGTTGTCATATTGAAAAACCCAGTCGTCAAGTTTGTACGTATAAAACTTATTCCCAAAGTTGTCAACAAAATCCTTTGTTTTACTTTTTTCAAAAAGCACTTCCTTAGGCTGAAAATTGGACAACAACTTGTCAACATATTCATTAGTCCCTTGGGCAACAAGGAATTCACCGGTTGATATATCAAGAAAAGCAATACCTGTCAATGTTTTTTCAAAGTGCAAACAAGCAATAAAATTATTTTCCTTACGTTCCAGAACATTGTCATTGTAGGTAATGCCCGGAGTAATCATTTCGGTAATACCACGCTTGACTATTTTTTTGGTTAGCTTAGGATCTTCAAGCTGTTCGCAGACTGCAACACGCTGACCCGCTCTTACCAGTTTATGCAGGTATGTTTCGATGGCATGATGAGGGAAACCTGCTAATTCAACAAAAGATGCGGCCCCGTTTGCCCTTCTGGTAAGAGTAATACCAAGTATTTCAGAAGTTTTTATAGCATCTTCGCCAAAAGTTTCATAAAAATCACCTACCCTGAACAACAAAATAGCATCAGGATGTTTACTCTTGAAACTATAGTATTGCCTCATTAATGGCGTATCTGCGTAATTCCCGGATTCTGTCACTGTTGTATTTTTCAACAAAAATAGGACGATAAGCGGTTTTTCACCCAAGGCAAAAAAAATAGTTGTCAACGAGAAATAAACAAAGGAGGATTACGAATGACTAATGACTAATTTCAATTACAAATGACAAATTACTGATGACTAATGATAGGATTTCCAAATACAGAACTAAAATTCAGTTTCTGAATATTTTCTAATTCCTGAACTGAAATGCCAAGCCTTAACGAAATTGATTGATATAGCTCAACTATAGAGTTCTGACTGTCATCTGTCTCAAGAAAGAAGCTATTCTTGTCAAGCATTTCAATAAACTCAGCATTGAAAAACTTTTTAGAGATAGAAACCATTAAACCATTATCTATTACTTGCTTGTACAAAACAGCTTTACCCTGAAAACCATGAATAATCCATTTTTGCTGAGGTTTTATTTGCTTTTTAAGTTGAAATATAACATCAAAAGCCTTTACACAATGAATGACCAACGGTTTCCCCAACATTTCGGATAGTTCGATGTGTTTCTTAAAAACTTCCAATTGTAAGCTCCATTCTGCGCCCCTGATTTTATCGAGCCCGGTTTCTCCAATACAAAGGATATTGAGATTAATAGCAAGCTCTTTGACTTGTTTCATCTGCTCTGAGATGCTGAAATCGTCACGTATATACCATGGATGAATGCCTACAGAATAAAATTTTTGTGGATTTATTGAATTTATTTTATCCCGAAAGAATGTAATATTTTCAATAGCCAAAACATTGGCATCTTCATTACAGTAATGTGTATGAAAATCAATATACATAAGCTTACTTAGCTATTGGCAATTCTAACGTAAATATTGTACCAGTCTCTTCGGTTGATACAACTGACACTTTACCTTTGAGATATTTTTCGGCCAATAACTTAACACTGTATGTTCCCAATCCTCTGTTTTCGCCTTTTGTTGAAAACGAACGGTGAAAAATACGCCTGATATTGTCCTGCGGAATAAGCCTTTTGTTACAAACTTCGATTTTTGCTTTACTATCTTCCTGATAAACCGAAATTTTTATCACTTCATTAGGATAAGCAGCTTCCATTGCATTTTTTAACAAGTTGGTAATAATGCGGTTAAGCAGGGT
Source organism: Bacteroidota bacterium (assembly GCA_029572965.1). Lineage (GTDB taxonomy): Bacteria > Bacteroidota > Bacteroidia > Bacteroidales > DTGW01 > JAKPQD01. Next base: position 61,429 of record JAKPQD010000227.1, read on the forward strand.
TCTATCGGAAAACACCATAAAAGCTTTGCCAGACGGGACAAAATCAAATACAGCATTCTGAACATTATTAAAAAATGAACATTGACGAATTGCGCTTTCGATAAAGCCTTGTATTATTATACCTTCAAAATTCACTTTCAGCTCACCATTTTCGGCAGACAACAACATACGCTGCGAAACTATCTCTTCAGATAAATCGCCTATTAAGCCCGAAATCATGTCCAGATATTCATCCGGCTTATTTGAAGCCCATTTTTTATTGACAATCTCAAACATTCCCTTTATTTGAGAAACCTTATTCAGTACATCGTGAAAAAAAATCCGCTCAAGGGCCTTACGCCTCTTTTCATTGCTAATGTCAATAAGCTTTAATATCATATAAAGCTTATCATCCATAAAAACAGGAGATACTACTACCCTGAAATCAAAATAAATTTCTTCGCCATTCTTAAATATAGTGGCATGCATTTCGCTTGAAGCTTCTACTTTCTCGGACTGAACTTTTTTGATGGCATTCAACGCCCCACAGTAGTTGCATTGACGAAAAACTCCACAAACATGGTTTTCTATCGCATAAACACAAGAAATAGCCTCACCCGGACGCATTCCCATAATTTGTTCGAGAGAATTGAAGCCCAGCTTATGCCATAACGAATAATTGGCGTAAACAACTCTTCGTGAAGGAGTTAAAATGGCAGAAGGCACAGAAAAAGAATCGAAAATATTCTTCAGGATTTCAAATGAACTGATTTTTGAGATATGGTTAATAAAGTGTAATTGCTCTTCCTCAAACAAATGTCTGTCATGATCTGCTAACATAATTTCTTTTTTTTCAACATTTTGCTTTTCAAACTAGAAAATGTAAAGCACAAAAAATTGGTTAAACATTTTTTCTACAATAAAGATATTCCCTTTTCGGGAAAAACATTTGTAAATTATAATTTTTATCTCCTGCTTCCATTGTCAAAAAAGCTTTGAGTTTTTACAACTAAAAAGGTACTTTTGCGTAAAAAATAGAGTTATTCTCCAGTACGTTAAAACGAAAGACTTTAGCAGTCTGACATATGCGGCACAACAATATGAAAAAACTTTTTACAACCATACTTTTAACCACTATAACAGCATATAACATTTGTACTGCAATAGAGCCCAAAAGTAAAGTGATTCATCTTGATGCAGAAACTTTTAAAAAAAAGGTTTTCAATTACGAAATTAACAAACAATGGAAATACGAAGGTAAAAAGCCGGCTATTGTTGACTTTCATGCATCATGGTGTGCGCCATGCCGTCAACTTTCGCCCATCATTGAAGAGATAGCAAGAGAATACTATGGTAAAATAATAGTTTACAAAGTTGACACCGACAAAGAACGTCAATTATCAGATTCTTTAGGCATACAAAGTTTACCAACCATTATTTTTATTCCAGTTAAAGGGCAGCCTCAAGCCACTATGGGCTTGCAACCTAAAGACACACTAAAAAAAATCATCAAAAATGTTTTATTAAAAAAATAAACAACTTCTCTTACAATTGTTTATTGCCCTTTTAATTTTGCATTCAGTGTTTTGTTGAAAATACTTACATTTGTTAAGTAATAAAGTGTTATGCAAGTTTATTTTCATCCATTGACTTTTGATACTATTCTTGGGATTATAGCAATTGGCATACTTTTGTTATGTTCAGGGCTTATATCAGCATCTGAAGTAGCTTTTTTCTCGTTAAGGCCAATACAACTCGACAAAATGAGACAAAGCTTTGACACCCGTTCAAAAAAGGCCTTGCAATGCCTTGATAACCCTGAAAAACTTTTGGCCAATATTCTTATAGCTAACAATATGGTCAATATTGGGGTTGTAATACTATCTACATACGTTTCCAAATCGCTGATTGACTTCTCTCAGGCCCCATTATTAGGCTTCATTTTTGAGGTTGTGGTAATAACTTTCATGATACTGTTTGTAGGGGAAATTCTTCCAAAAATATTTGCTATAGATAACGCTGTGGCAGTATCGCGCATGATGGCTATACCCTTCTATCTGTTGTCATTCCTGTTTTATCCAATTACCATACTACTACTTAAATCTACAGCATTGGTTCAGAAGAGACTTAATAATATAAAGCCCGAGCTATCTGTGGATGATTTGAGCGCTGCTATCGAAATTACTTCAGAATCGCTCAAAGAAGATAAATCAATACTCGAGAGCATTGTAAAAATGGGTAATATCAGTGTTATTGACATCATGCATTCGAGGATGGATATGGTAGCCCTATCTATAGATACGCCCTATCGAAGGCTGTTTTCTTCTTTTATCGAAACAGGATACTCGCGAATCCCTATTTACGAGAATTCTGTTGACAATATCAAAGGGGTGATGATATTAAAGGATTTGCTTCCTTACCTTGACGAAGACGACTCATTTAACTGGCATGCTTTGATCAAGCCTATACATTTTGTTCCGGAATCAAAAAAAATAGACGATTTACTTGCTGAATTTCAGAAAAACAAGATGCACCTGGCAGTTGTTGTTGATGAACATGGCGGGACATGCGGCCTTGTAACTATGGAAGATGTGCTGGAAGAGGTTATTGGCGAGATACAGGACGAATCAGATACTGCCGAAGAACAACCATACAAGAAAATAGCTGCAAATACATGGCTTTTCGAGGCCAAAATACCGCTCAACGACTTCTTCAAAGTTACGGGAGTTAATCCCAACGTTTTTCACGATATTAAAGGGGATTTTGAAACTATTGCCGGGCTGCTGCTTGAGATGAAAGGCACAATACCCGCTAAAGGTACCATCATTGAACACAAAAATATCACCTTCATCATCGAACAGTCCGACAAAAGAAAGATTCAACTGGTCAAGATAATTGTAAAGCTTTAATAGACTTTAGTGGTTAGTGTATAGGGGCTAGTTATTACTTGTAAAAGCTTTCTTTTAGCGCTTTCACCATCTTGTTGATTTTCTGGATATAGTCTTTTGCTTCGCTGGTATTGGTAAATATCACAAATCCCAGGTCTTTTTCTTTATAGAAATACGCAAAAGTCAGCACACCAGGGTCGCTGCCATTATGACCAATTGAATTTTCCTTTATTTCCCAGAAAATTCCACTTTTAAACTCTTTTTTAAGCTGATAAGCAAACATCTCGCGGCAGCTTGCAGGGCCTAAGATGCTCTGATTTCCCCTATACCCCTTTAACATAGCCATCATGTACTTTGTAAAGTCACTAATACTGGTCACAAAAGCCCCATCAGGATAAGTAACAATTGTGTAATAAGGTATTTTGTATTGCATCAAATAAAGGGATGATTTGATGTTATGAGTTTGGTTCAACATAGACCAACAAGAACTCTTCATATCAAGGGGAGTCAGGATATACTCTTTTACAAAATCCCTGTAATCCATGCCTGTAGCTTTTTCGACAATCATAGCAGCCAGTGTTGCCCCACAATTGCTGTATTGCACCTTCTCGCCCGGATTATTCTTAGAAAAATTGCTCTTTTTGTACCACTTGCCACCTTTAACATAAATACTGGAAAGAAACTCCTCCATGCCCATTTCCTGGTTACCAAGGTACAGCTTTACATATTTTTTCACCAACAACTTTCTCAACCCAAACGGCATTTGATGGTAAATAGGCTGGATCTTCTCTGTAAATATATATCCCTTCTCATATTCTCGTGTATCCTTAATTCCGGAGGTATGTGTTGCCAGATGCCTTATTGTTATTACCTTATCAGGACAATAAGGATTTTCAATCCTAAATGGCAGGTATTTGTTAATATCCTCATCAAGTTGTAGCTTGCCTATTTCCCGGGCTTTCATTAAAGCCACAGCAATAAGGGTCTTTGAAACCGAGGCTATTGGCTGGATTGTATTAACGGTATATTTGATTTTGCTCTCTTTGTCGGCATAGCCAAAAGCATTTTGATACAGAACGCTGTCATGAGTATAAACAGATATGCCCAACCCAACGAATCCGGTAGTTTTAAATATTGAATCTAATTTAATATCAAGTTTTGTCTGGCTTTGAATATTCGGAATAAATAAGCAAGCAAGCAAAATAAAGGGAATAGATTTTTTCATCCGAACAAAATTATTTTTTAAAAGCCGGATGCCCCCCCAAGGGCCCTGCGAAGGAAAACTCGTCCCGACAAACCGGGGTTCATACGTGTTTGTGGTTACTTCTAAACATGCTCGTTTCATGGACTGTTTTTGATTTCGAAAAGACAAAACAAAAACAAATATCCCTCATATAAAGCGAAAAACAAATAAAACTTTTGTCATACAAATTTGTTTTGTAAAATCATGGTTCACAGATGAGCAAAAATTGTAATTTTATCGCCTCAAAAACAAATACATGAACAAAGTTTTAAAGTTATTGTTTTTAATGGCAATTTCAGCAACAGCTATTTTATATGCCTGTAGCAATGGAGCTGACACCCCAAAACCTAAAGGGTATCTGCGAACTGACTTTGAAACAAAATCATATACTATTTTAAAAGGCCAATACCCTTACACTTTTGAATACCCCACTTATGGGATTGTTGAAAAAGATACGTTAAAAAATGCTGAGCCTTATTGGATTACCATCAATTTCAAAAGTTACAACAGTCAACTCCATCTAAGTTATAAGAAAATAAACAAAAACTTATCACTATACATTGAAGATGCCAGAAAAATGGCTTATAAACATACTATAAAAGCAGATGCCATAGACGAAATATTGGTTAAAAGAGATTCAGTCAAAGTATATGGGATTATTTATGACATTAAAGGCAATACAGCTACGTCGCTCCAGTTTTTCCTGACCGATAGCAATCGTCACTTTTTAAGAGGCTCATTATACTTTAAAAATGAACCTAATAAAGACTCACTTGCCCCTTCTATTGAATATTTCAGGAAAGATGTTGAACACCTTATCAATACTTTAAAGTGGGAATAACATGGGATTGTATTTAAAAAAATACGTGGAGGAAGATTGTTTATTGGGCATGTGGCTCATTGAAGAAGACTTTGATACGCTTTACAACAAAATACAACTTACAACAGAAGAAAATGATATGCTTATGTCATATCAAAGTATGCAAAGGCGCATAGAATGGCTTAGTGTAAGGGTCTTACTTAACGAAATGCTAAAAAATAATTCGCGTATTATATATAACGAAAGCCGAAAACCTTTTCTTTCAGACAACTCATATAATATCAGCATTTCACATTCTTTAAATTTCACGTCTATCTTATTAAGCAAAACCAAGAAAGTAGGAATTGACCTGGAATTTATGTCGCACCAGATTGTAAATGTAGCTCATAAATTCATCAATGATAAAGAATATATTGACGAACTTGACAAAAGAAGGCACCTGTACATTCATTGGTGTGCAAAAGAAGCGCTGTACAAAATATGCGACAAGCAAGATATTAATTTCAAACAAAACCTGACCCTTGAGCCTTTTAACATCGAAGAATGCGGTGTAACCAAAGGTATTGTTGAAAACAAATTTGGACGCGAAGTATTTGATGTAAATTACTTCAGCATAGATGGGTACATTATTGCCTGGTGTACAAAATAAATACTAATGAACAGCTCAGACAAACTATATCGGCAATTACTTACAGGAGGCCCAAAACCTGCTGTTGCAGTATTGGTAGATCCTGAAAAAGCAAATGCCCAGAGCATTTCAAAAATTGTTGAGCAATGCAAAAAGTGCAAAATAGATGCTATATTTATTGGAGGCAGCCTTGTTTCTGAAAATCCCGAACAACTAATTTCTACAATACATCAATTGACAGACATCCCGGTAGTTCTTTTTCCGGGAAGCATCATACAAATTAGCAATAACGCAGATGCTATTTTGTTGTTATCCCTTATTTCGGGAAGAAACCCCGAATACCTTATCGGCAACCATGTACTTGCAGCCAAAAGCCTGTACAACAGTAACCTGCAAATTATTCCTACCGGCTATATACTAATAGACGGCGGAAACGTAACTTCTGTCCAATACATAAGTAATACCACCCCTATACCTGCCAACAAACCTGAGCTTGTTGTGGCTACTGCCATTGCAGGCAAGTTGCTTGGTTTGAAAGCAATATACCTCGAAGCCGGGAGTGGCGCCAACAAGCCCGTTTCTCCGGAAATTATTTCGGAAGTAAAGAAAAATATAGACATCCCGATTATTGTTGGCGGAGGCATCAAGACACATGCTCAATTCACCGAAGCTGCTAATGCCGGGGCTAATCTTATTGTGATTGGGAATTCATTAGAATCAAACCCTTCAAAACTATCGGCCATTATCAGAGGCTAAACAAAGCTATTTGTTTGGGTTTAACACACTTTAACGTCCCCCAATCGGATGGTTCAATACATTCAATTAATTTTGTTCATTATGCAACGAAAACATTTCTGGATATTACTTTCTGTTCTTTCAGCCATTTTGGTATGTCTGATACTTATCCAAACCTTATGGATAAGAAAATCGCTTATTATCAACAATCAGTTATTCAAACTGCAAGTAAATGGAGCCCTGTCAACGGTTGTAAATTCTTTAGAGCAGGAAGAAACGGTTTTTCATATCACAACTCAAATACCTTCGGCTTCAGAAGAAACTTCTAAAAAAACAAACCAACTTTTATACAACCATAACCAAAACAGCCATATCAAAAACAATACCGATGTTTCAACTGCCATTTCGGCCATACCTTCAGAAAACGGTCAAACTGCCCCACACGTATCCACCTCTAAGGCCTGTATTGACGAATACTCAAAATCTATTCAAAAAAAAGCCGAAATGATTGAACGCATCGTAAACCGCCTTATCAACAATCAACTGAAGATTAACGAACGGCTATCAGTCAAAACCCTTGAGAACATCATCAATGCAGAACTTATGCTAAAAGGCATTAAACTCCCATACGAGTATGCAATTAAGGATGAAAAAGGAGTTATAGCATTAGGTTCAAACAATTACAGCGACACTGTTAATGCCGAACGCTTCATTGTTAGGCTGTACCCCAACGACATTTTCAACCAGCCGTATTTTCTGGTTATTTATTTTCCCGGACAACAAACATACCTTTATCGCTCGTCATGGATATTGATAGCCTCATCTTTGGCCCTTACTATTTCTATCATTTTAATTATCTCTCTTGCCCTGCATATCATTATCAAACAAAAACGCTTGTCTGATGTCAAGACAGACTTTATCAACAACATGACCCATGAACTAAAAACCCCAATAGCAACAATATCTCTGGCCTCGCAGATGCTGGCAGACACTAATATCCCTTCTTCGGCAAAAAATATTGAAAGCCTTGGCAAATTGGTATTTGACGAGAGCAAACGTCTAAGCATGCATGTTGAAAAAGTATTGCAGATGGCCATGTTTGAAAAGGCCGATTTGCGCCTGAGAATGAAAGATATTCACATCAACGACATTATTACACAAGTAACAAATAACTTCTCTATTCAGGTCAAAAGCCGTAACGGTAAGTTGCTGGCCAATCTCAATGCCAAAGAAGATTTAGTTCATGCCGACGAAATGCATATTGTCAATATTATTGTAAATTTATTGGACAATGCCCTAAAATACTGTCCGGCAGACCCAACCATTATTGTTTCTACAAGAAATAACGAATCGGGCGTTTTTATTGACATTGAAGATAACGGGATAGGAATGACAAAGGAAAACCTCAAAAAAATCTTCGACCAGTTTTACCGTGTACCTACCGGCAATGTACACAATGTAAAAGGCTTTGGCTTAGGGTTAAGTTACGTAAAAAAAGTAATTGATGCCCATTGTGGCACAATCCATGTAGAAAGTAAGATAAATAAAGGAAGTACATTTACTATATATATTCCGTACAATCAAAAAAATAACAAAAAAGAAAAGTTATGAATACGCCAAAAATAAAGATTTTATTAGCCGAAGATGACGAAAATCTTGGCAACTTGCTTCGCGAATATCTAAAAGCCCGCAATTATGATGCAGAATTAGTCACTAATGGTGAAAAAGCCTTGAAAAGCCTTGAACGCAACCATTATGACATCTGCGTACTCGATATCATGATGCCTATCATGGATGGGTTTACTGTAGCCCGCGAATTACGTAAATATAACAAAGAGCTGCCTATCATTTTCCTTACCGCCAAATCGCTAAAAGAAGACGTATTGGAAGGCTTCTCAATAGGTGCAGACGACTACCTTACCAAACCTTTTAATATTGAAGAACTTATATTTCGTATTGAGGCTATCCTGAAAAGGACAAAAAACATGGACAAAGACCAAAAGGTTTACCAAATTGGCAGTTATACATTTGACTCCGAAAAACAAACCCTCACCCTGGACGACAAAGTGCAAAAGCTTACCACCAAAGAATCTGATTTGCTCAAGTTGCTTTGCATGAACCAAAATGCTGTGCTTGAACGTAATTTTGCCCTAAAATCTATCTGGATGGACGACAATTACTACAACGCCCGCAGTATGGACGTGTATGTCACCAAGCTCAGAAAATACCTGAAAGACGACCCGGGCATTCAAATCCTCAATATTCACGGCAAAGGCTTTAAGCTGATTATTCCTAATAGTTAGGTGATAGGGGTTAGGAGTTAGGAGTTAGGGGTTAGTAAATCAATGTCGTTTAATTAAGTATTAAAAAAACGCCGACAGGTCTGAAAAACGCTGTCGGGTTAGTTTCACATCTGACCTGACAGCCTTCGCAAAACCTGCCAGAGCCTTAACTAAACGGCATTGGATAGTAAATATAAATTACAACAAGCTACCGCAGGGGTGGTTTACAAAGCCTGGGTAAACTTTATTCATATTTTCAATAAGGGTATAGTTCTTTAAGATTGTTATATAACAAACTAAAAGAATTTTGCCATGAATACTATCCTCAGGTTCTTATTAGCATTTAGTTTATTTCAGTTTTACAATGGTTTAAACACAGCAAAAGCCGTGGATGAAGTAGCAAAATTGAAAAACAAACTCACTACCCTTTCTGAAAGTACTGAAAACAGCTTTCTGAAGCTTAGTTGTCAATCTATTCTCAACGTCATTGGCGCAAAGCAAGTTCTTTCTGAAAACGACAGTACGCTATTGTCAACGATGTATAAATGCTTTGCCGACGAAGCAGCCGATGGAAGCCCTTCTAAACTTGAATCATACCTGGCACGCCAACGCTCTTTCATCATAGCATGGACCTCCCCAACAGACAGGGCTATTTCATTCACCTGGATGAAACTTCCAAAAGATTGGAACCCCGCCAACACCTACCCATTGTATATTGAATTGCACGGATTGTGGAGTGTTGCAAATAATTCTATCGACTACCTCTCCTATCCATACAGAAATGGGTCTTCCGGAAGCTTTGCTTTTGAAGATGGATACCTGCTTTCCCCTTGGGGACGCGGAAACCTTTGGTACAAGGGTATTTCAGAAACAGATATAACTGAATGCATAGGGAACTTTGAAAAACTGGCCAATATTGACCAAACCCGGAAATACCTGTGTGGACATTCCATGGGTGGCTTTGGTGCATGGTATATAGGGCAGAAAGACCCTAGCATTTGGGCAGCACTTGGCATCCACGCTGGCGCTCTTTGGTACGATGCCAGCATGACCAGCGACGAAACAATAAGCCGATTGACAGACATTCCCGTGTATTTTGTAGTAGGAACAAACGATGGCTTGCTAAGTATTAACCAAACAGCTTATAATAAGCTGGATGCAGCTGGAAATGAAAATATAAAATTTGTCACTTTTGCCGGAGGACATGATTACCTTGAGGTTAATGTACAAAACATGTATTTATGGATGCATACCTTTACCAATGACAGGGTTGGGATAAAAAGCATAAGTGCTTTGGAGGAAAAGATAATATTGCTCTCGCAAATAAAAGACAATAAAGCTGTTATACAATGTAATATCCCTGAATCCAGTTCCGTGAGCCTTAGTGTTACGGATATGTTGGGAAGAAATGTAGCAGCTGCTTACATAAAAAATATGGCTAAAGGGTTTCAGGAAATCAGTTGTGACGGTCTTTTTATAAAAGGACAAATATATATATGTACCTTAAATACTGGCAAACATAGAGAAATTGTAAAAATAGTGGTAAAATGAGGCAAAATGATATGATTAATTAGTTCTTAAATTGTGTTTTAAGGTTTTTTATTGGTTAGTTTTATTTCAAAAGGCAGGGTTAAACAATCCTGCCTTTTTTGAGTTTTTTACACAAAAGTTCCTTATCTTAGTAGATAAAAGGTCAGGATAGATGAGAAAACTACGCTTTATATTATTCCTTTTTCTTATCATTTCAACAAAACTTTATTCACAAACCCTGAATGACAGCGTTTATAGCTATTACACAGATAGTTCTGCTTACGATGCCAAATACTATTCTATTGAATTGAATGCCGGAACCAACAACCTATACATTAGCGGGCACACAACAATACTGGCCCAAAACACAAACAAACCGCTGACAAAATTCTTTATTCAGCTCAACAGCTCACTTACAGTTGATTCGGTCACTATTGATGGCCAGAAGTGTGCATTTACCCATTATCAGCATTGGATAAAAGCTAATCCAACGCTGTCCATATCGCCCAATAAGCTTTTCAGGGTTACAGTTTACTACAAAGGCTATTCTGCAACATATAGCGATTTTGGAGGCCTCAGCATCAGCAGTTATAATTCAAAAAAAATATTATACACGCTTTCAGAACCATATTCATCGCTGGATTTTTTTGCCTGCAAACAACTTTTGACCGATAAAGCTGATAGTGTACAAATAACATTGAATGTACCTAAAGGCTTTGTTGGTATTGCCAATGGTACACTAATAAAAAAATCCGATAAACCTGACAACTATACCAGCTACACCTGGAAAACCTCTTACCCTATAGCTTACTACTTAATAGCAATAGCAATTAGCGATTATAAGGAGTATTCCTATCGGTTTGCCAACACCAAAGGCGATAGCATATTGTTTCGCAACTATTATTACAACACACCGGATTTTTTAAAAGAAAACAAAACTGAAATTGACAGGACCATTGATTTTATAAAGTATTTTGAAAAAATAACCGGCATCCCCTATCCTTTTGCAAAAGATGGGTATGGGCACGTTACTGCCCCCATTTCAGGAGGAATGGAAAACCAGACATTGACTATGCTCAGCGACTTTAATTTTGACCTGGTAGCCCACGAACTTGCCCACAGTTGGTTTGGCAACTATGTTACTTGTAGCAACTGGCAAGATATATGGCTCAACGAAGGGTTTGCCACTTACCTTCAATATCTTGCCCATACTGAGTTTAATGCAGACAACGCAGATATCTGGATATCCAATTGTGCCAAGCAAGCCAGGTCTGACAGTCATGGCACTGTTTTTATCAATGATGCTGAAAAATGGAAACCGCTCAATATTTTCAACTATGGCATTACCTACATGAAAGGCTGCATGCTTGTGCACATGCTTAGGCACGAAATAGCCAACGATACGGTATTCTTCAAAATCCTGCACACCTATTTATCTACCTATGCCTATAAAACAGCTTCAACCCGGGATTTTATCAAAATAGCCGAAGCGGTTTCCGGTATTAGCCTGCAAACCTTCTTTGACCAATGGTATTACGGGGCAGGTTATCCCATTGTCGATGTTAGTAAAAAAATATCTGCAAACAAATTTTGGATAGAGGCCAAACAATACTCCTCAAACAGTACCACTCAATTTAAACAACTAAAACTGACGGTTATGCTGATATTTAAAGACCAAACCGATAGCATTATATCTATAGACATTTCAAGCCCTTCACAAAACTATACTTTTACTTTTTCAAAAGAAATAGAATCTGTAAGCCTTAACCCGCAAAGCCGTCTGCTAGCTACAATAAACACGTATGAATATTATGTTCAGGATACATTGCCGGATAGCTCATTTTTTATTTCGCCCAACCCTTTCAGAGATGAACTAAAATTACACCTCCCTTCTTCAGAAGAAATAAAAAATATCTGGTACTACAATATAAATGGGCAAATGTTGGGCAATTGGCAAACCAAAGAAAATATCCTGACTTTAGATACCAATAAAATACAACCCGGCTTATATTTTTTTCAAGCTACCGTTGATCAAAAAAAATACACTATAAAAGGAATTAAACGATAGAGCTGTTAACCTTTCATGGCTATAGCATCTATCTCTACCAAGACTCCCTTAGGTAGTGCAACCACCTGAAATGTGGAACGTGCAGGATACTCGCTGGTAAAATACTCGGCATAAACGCTATTCATAGCTGCAAAATTGGCCATATCAGAAAGCATGCAGGTTGTTTTCACAACATCTGACATACTATAACCGGCTGCTGACAGTATTGACGAAAGGTTTTTCAACACCTGGTGCGTCTGCTCAATAATATCTTCTTTAACAACATTGCCAGTTGCCGGATCTACCGGTATCTGGCCTGAAACAAACAAACTTCCGTTTATTTCAATAGCCTGACTATATGGGCCAATAGCTTGCGGGGCTTTGTTGGTTTGAATTATCTTTTTCATTTTAAAAAAATCTGCGTTAGCCGTTTATGGCAACAAGGTTAATTTCGAGGCCTGATTCGCGTTTGAAGTCTTCTACTTCGTCAATCATATCCGGGTCACTTTCGTAATAAAACCAGTTAATCTCAGGATTGCCTCCTTTTTCTTTAAAATGCATCAATACTTCAATAATCTTTAGCACCATTCGTGAAGACTGGGTGTTGAAATAGTACAATTTAAAGTTGAACACGATAGCGGTGTGAGTATTACAATACTCTGTCAACCAATCAATAAGTGGTGTGTAAAACTTGTAGCAGTCTTCCATGTACGACTCCCCTGCTATCGTACATTCTCCCTTTTCTGCATCAAAAGTAACTGATGGGAAATAAGGGGTGTCTTTGTCTGCCGTAATAATTATGTTATCCATTATTAATTTTATTACATCTAAAACTGATGAAGTAACTATTTTATTCAATATTAACTTTTGCACAAATAGTAAAAATCGAATGTTTATCAGATATTGATTCAAGTACGCATTCAATTTCATTTTGTGAAATAATACCAATTTGGATTATCCCAATGTATGCTCCTGTATCTTTGGCCTCAGGTTGGGGTTTACGCCTTACACCTCTATACAACCTCAATTGCTCTTTGGTCATGCGGTTGATATCGCTGCAGTACTTAGTTAAAATAGGCCCGTCCTCATTTTTTATCAGGTTAGATGTTTTTATAAACACTTGCTGCCCATTTTCCTCCACCATGAAACTACCTACTCCTGAATACTTATAAATATTGACATTGCTGGTTTCCATAGAATATTTGGCAACATTTTGGGTCAATTCGAAAAAAAGCCGATAAAGTTTGGTACAGGTGGTTGGTTTAGATTTATACATCATTCGGAGATAACTGCCCAACTCGGACAATATATCAATATAAAAAGGGCCTTTATAAGCAAGTTTAATATTTTTATTGGTTATTTCTGTTAGCATGTGCTATAACATTAATCAGGCTATTGAAAATCATTTCCAATACTGACAAATATAGTATCATTTTTAAATTTTAATCTATTGCTAAATACTTTTTACAAAAATCTTTCTCATTTTGACCGATTTATCTACACCCTGATACCAATAACCAGCATATCATCAATCTGATCCCTGTAACCTATCCATTCGTCAATAGTACGCTCAAAAAGTTGATATTGCTCAGCCATTGACAAACCTGAAGCTTCAAGGCACAACCGCTGAAGCCTTTTATTCCTGAATTTTTGGTCAAGAGGGCCTCCAAACTGGTCGGCATATCCATCGGTGTACATATATATCATATCTCCTTTTTCAAGTTTAATAAGCTGGTTCTTGAAAGGCTTATCATAATTTTCATGAATTCCAATAGGCATCTTGTCTGGCGAATATACAAGCAACTCTTTGTTTTTCTTCACCTGCATGATAGAATTATTAGCCCCGGCATATTGTACTTCCATCTGCTGAAAATCAAATATACAGAGCGATATGTCCATACCATCGGCCGCCTCGCCTTCAAGGCCTTTCTGGTGTAATAAACGCATCACATGGTTTCGCAAGTGGTTTAATATTTCGGCTGCATCAATAAATGAATAGTTAATAATCTCATTCAAAAAGGCAGTACCAGCAATGGTAAGAAAAGCCCCTGATATGCCATGCCCTGTACAATCTGCGGCGGCAAGGATAACCTTATTGTCTTTTTGTGCCACCCAATAAAAATCGCCACTTACAATGCGTTTAGGCTTATAAAACAAAAAATATTCGGGCAAAAGAGTCAATAAATAAGAGCGCTCGGGCATAATGGCATTCTGTATCCGCCTCGAATAGGTAATATCGTCAATAATGTCTTTCTTTTGCTCTTCCATCATGCGATATTGACGTTGCATTTCTTTGGCCTGAATTGCCATCAACTCGTTTTGCTCCATCATCTTGTTCAGGTTCCGGCCAAGCCGTAAGGCACATTTTATCCTGTAAAGAAATTCTTTTTCTTCAAATGGCTTGAAAATAAAATCATCGACCCCGGCATCAAAGAGACTGTCTATCTGTTGACTGTTTGACATCAGCACTATCGGGATATTACGGGTTTTTGCAACCCTTTTCAAAATACGTACAACCCGTTCCACATCAAGTATTGGCAACTCACTGTCTAAAAGGATTAAGTCCGGCTTAATGTTTAAAGCTTTCTGACAGGCCTCTTTACCTTCTGTAGCAATAAATACAGAATAATCCGGTTGATTTCTATCAAAAATACCCTTGATGGTTGAAAGCATCAATCTTGAAGTATCGGCAACCAGTATTTTGATTTTCTCTTGCAAAACTGTGAAATATTATAGATTAGCATTGCCCTGATCCAACACCTGCGAAATTAAATTATAGAGCTCTTGCATCTTTACCGGCTTGTTTAAAAAACCAGCTGCACCTAATTCTTTACAACGCTGAAATGTATTGCCTTTTAAATATGCAGTTATAACGATAACCGGAATAGTATTTCCCTGTTTTTTCAGAATATCTAAAACCTCAAAGCCATCCATAACGGGCATTATCAAGTCAAGTAATATCACATCTGGCTTATTGCCCTGAAGATAAGTAAGGGCTTGTTCTCCGTCTTCAACCTCATCGCATACAACGTCTTTTATTTTCAAATACTCTATAAGCACATGCCGGTTAATAGCTGAGTCGTCAACTACCAGTACTTTTATGTTCTTTTCTTCCTGACCCATGAGTTTTTTATTTCGATTGGTAACTTCAAAAATAGCGAAAAAAGACTGATAAAATTAAGGGTTTTTACTACTTTCTAAAATATATTTTCACAAAGTAACAAATAAAAAATATTAACACTGAAAAGTGTTTTTTAATCATTAGCTGTATTGAACAAATTGAAACATTTTTGACCAAGCCCGGATATGCAGAAAATGGACAAATTAACATATTTTTAAAAAGAGCCGCGTATTTATACTGTAAATTGCAAACTGCTAAAATCAACAATAATAAAACAATTATGACAAACAAACTAATACTGCTTGCTACGTTAACCATCTGGCAAGTTTGTACTTCTGCCCAAAGCGTTGCGCCCCAAAAACTAACAGGAAAAAGATATGGCTTTGCTTTTAACAATGTAACTGTTGAAATAGATACTGCTGATGGGGCCCGCATTGTATCATTCAAAGCCGACAACAAAGAAATATTGTACACCGGCTCTACCCAGGATATGAATGGTTCTACATTCTGGCCTTCGCCACAATCATTTTGGAACTGGCCCCCTATTGCTGAAATAGACAATAAAGCATACGCTGTAAAAATCACCGGCAACAAGCTCAAAATGGAAGGTAAAACCAATGCTACCCACAAATTGAGCGTTACAAAAATATTTGAAGCCGATAGCCGCGATACTTCTTTTACTATCACGTATATTCTTATCAACCATAATACAACAACTAAAAAATATGCCCCTTGGGAAGTTACAAGGGTATTGGCCGAAGGGCTTACTTTTTTTGGGAAAGGCACCACTGAAGTTACCGGAAACATGAAAACCAATGCTGTTGTTGCTGACAATACTGTATGGTATCATCAGGACAGCACTAATTCGGGCAGCAATTTCAACAAATTTTTCTGCGACGGACAAGGCTGGCTGGCCCATGCCAACAAAGAGAATTATTTGTTTTTGAAAAAATTTGAAAACATTGAAGCTGCCAATGCAGCAACAGGTGAAGCTGAAATAGAAGTATATACAGCCGATAACCATGCATATACAGAGCTTGAAAACCAAGGCGCTTATGTATCTGTTAATGCCGGCGACAGCATCAAATGGAAAGTAAAATGGTATGTTCGTAAAATAGAATCAAAAAACGATATTTTCACCGGCAGCCAAAAACTTATCAGCATAGCCAAGCGTCTGATTAGCCTTCCTGAACTTCCTGATACATTCTCAACAACACGTATAAGCCAGGTAAAAAACCAGGGCATAAATTTGTACCCTGTGCCTGTCAGAGAAAAATTAACGGTAAAACTCCCGGACAATGTAAATAAAGCAACTGTTAGCATTTACAACATGCAGGGAGCCATGGTATTATCTTCTGATATTACTGCCTCAAACAGCTCAATATCATTAAAACATGTACCAGCAGGCCCGTATGTTTGCAGGGTTTATTCCAAAAGCGGATTGAATGAGAACAAATTTTTTTTGATTCAATAAATACTAACTATTAGATATATTGCTTCCCGGCATGCTTAAAAAAATAAGCATCCCGGGAAGTTTCGTGTTATGACCAATTTTCTTTGTACCTTTGCACAAAAAAAGATGAACAGGAGAAGAAGCAATTTTATAAAACCAAAAGTAAAATTAAAAACATCTGCCAGCAAAGGGTTTGACAGATCAGAAAGCCACTCAGGCGACCGAAAAACAGCCAAAAATTTCTCAGAGAAACCATTTGCCGGAAAAAACAGTAAACCAGCCTCCCGTTTTTCAGATAAATCAACCTTTGAAAAGAAAGAGCGCCCATCAAGAAGCTTTTCTGACAAGGCTTTATTTAGCAAAAGCCTAAGGCCTCTAAATGAAGGTAAAGAAGAAACATTCAAAAAAACTTTCAATACCAGACAAAGAACTAAACCAGAATTTAAAACCGGGAAGTCTATTGCCGAAAAGCCCAGATTATATGCAGATAACAGCACCCGCCTTAACAAAATCATTGCTGCCAGCGGTATTTGTTCGCGCCGCGAAGCAGATGACATGATCAAATCAGGCTTAATTTCTGTCAATGGTAAAGTGGTAACCGAACTGGGGACCAAAGTAAAACCTGAAGATGATGTACGCTATAATGGCGAAAGACTTAGAAAAGAAAAGCTTGTCTATATTCTATTAAATAAACCTAAAGACTACGTTACAACTTCAAAAGACCCTTTTGCCAAGCGTACAGTTTTAGACCTTATCAAAGGGGCTTGTAACGAAAGGGTATATCCTGTAGGACGTTTAGACCGTAACACTACAGGAGTATTACTACTTACTAACGATGGAGAGCTTACCCGTAAGCTTACCCACCCCAGCCAAAACCGTAAAAAAATATACCAGGTAAGCTTAGATAAAAATCTTAAACAAACAGACTATTGGGCCATCAAAAATGGAGTAGAGCTTGAAGATGGCTTGTTTATAAAACCTGATGCTGTTGAATTCAACATCGAAGGCGACAAAAAAGAAGTCGGAATTGAAATCCATTCAGGTCAAAACCGCATTGTACGCAGGATATTTGAAAAGTTTGGCTATGAAGTTGTCCGTCTTGACAGGGTTTACTTCTGCGGATTAACCAAAAAAGGCTTACAAAGAGGCTTTTGGCGCTTTCTGACTGAGCAGGAAATAAACATGCTTAGGATGGGCAGATTTGAATAAAATACTAATTCGGGAATTTGAAAATTAACAAATGAAGTATTTTCAATCCGTTAAAATTTTAATTTGTTGAAAAAAACAAATTTATCATTAGAAGGCACAATATCTTGCTAATTATATGATTTTAGTTGGGTTGAAACAGAAAAGCCTGAAATATCAGGCTCTTCATTAATCTTTGTCCTTTGCCCTACCTTATGCTAACCAGGCTTTCACCTGTTCCATTGTTGGATTGACCAGTCCAAGCTTATTTTTCTTGTTGTATCCGCACAAGTCATTAAAAAGTTTACCGGCAGAGGCTTGTTTAAGCATATCAACAGTATTGAAGCCCATTTGTTGGATAATCAACACCCATTCAGCCGGAATACCTAATGCTTCGTAAGCAGCAGGCTCGTCTTTAACTGCTTTCTTCTCAGGTTTCATTTGAGGGAAGAAAAGCACATCCTGAATGGAAAGCTGGTTGGTCATGATCATGGTAAGGCGGTCAATACCAATACCCATACCAGATGTAGGAGGCATACCATACTCAAGGGCCCTTACAAAATCATAATCAATAAACATGGCTTCGTCATCACCTTTTTCTGAAAGGCGTAACTGTTCCTGAAAACGTTCAAGCTGGTCTATTGGGTCGTTAAGTTCGGTATATGCGTTACAAAGCTCTTTGCCGTTGACCATCAGCTCAAAGCGCTCGGTAAGCTCTGGATTGTTGCGGTGACGCTTGCAAAGTGGCGACATTTCAATTGGGTAATCGGTAACAAAGGTAGGTTGGACCATCTCTCCTTCACATTTTTCGCCAAAAATTGCATCAATCAGTTTTCCTTTACCCATGGTGTCGTCAATCGGGATATTCAATTGACGACAAATTTCGCGAAGCTGGTCTTCATCTTTTCCGGAAATATCAATGCCTGTATATTTTTTAATAGCATCAGTCATACTAATACGGGCAAAAGGTCGCTTAAAGTCGATTATCTTATCGCCAAACTGTACCTGTGTTGTACCATGCAAAGCCAAAGCCACACGTTCGAGCATTTCTTCAGTAAAATCCATCATCCAGAAGTAGTCTTTATAAGCTACATAAATTTCCATCACGGTAAATTCAGGATTATGCGTACGGTCCATTCCCTCGTTACGGAAATCTTTGGCAAACTCATACACCCCTTCAAAACCGCCAACCAACAGGCGTTTTAAATACAGCTCATTGGCAATGCGCATATACAAAGGAATATCTAATGCATTGTGGTGGGTGATAAAGGGACGAGCAGAAGCTCCACCAGGTATAGGTTGTAAAATAGGTGTTTCTACCTCCAAATAACCTTTTGAGTTAAAAAACTCGCGCATGGTATTGATAATCTTGGTACGTTTAACAAACACGTCACGCACCTGAGGATTAACAATCAAATCAACATAACGTTGTCTGTATCTTTGCTCGGGGTCTGTAAATGCATCATAAACCACACCATCTTTTTCTTTTACAATAGGCAATGGCCTAAGCGATTTGCTTAAAATGGTAAGTTCTCTCACATGGATACTGATTTCGCCCATTTGGGTAACGAAAACATAGCCCTTAACGCCAATAATATCGCCAATATCAAGGAGTTTTTTAAATACAATATTATATAAGTCTTTATTTTCGCCCGGGCAAATATCGTCACGTTTTAAATATATCTGAATACGGCCTTTTTCGTCTTGTATTTCGGCAAAAGAAGCGCTACCCATTATACGGCGTGTCATGATACGTCCGGCAAGGCTTACCTCCTGAAAATTTTGTAGTTCAGGCTTGAAATTGTCCAGTATTTCTTTGGTCGAAACATTGGTTACGTACATAGCAGCCGGATATGGCTCTATTCCAAGCTTTCTCAAATCATCCAACGACTGACGTCTAAAACGTTCTTGTTCGCTAAGTCCGGGTAAACTCATAGTAAATATTTGTTTTTGAGCCGCAAAGATAAGTGTTTTTAAAAATTATTTCATTGGAAAATACAGATACAAAAAACCGGTTAATAAAGATTTAACCGGTTTGTATTATTGTAAAGTACAGTTTACTTCATGGTATATCTGATAGATACACCCAGTAGCCTGGCCCGCATATGAACATCGCTGACAATGTCAAGTACAGGTTTCCAATCTACTGAGATATTCACGGGTATTTCTTTAAAAGTATAGCAAAGGCCGACAATACCAGCAATACCGGCCCCCAAATCATCAGTAAACACAACATGGGCACCACCTCCATAAACAAAGTCGAAAGTGCCGCTTGACGACAAGTTAATATAACGCTCGTAGAGCCCAGTAGCACCAACAGAGCCGTCATAAAAATGTACAATACCTTCGAGCATGCCGGCTCTATGAATTTTGCCCCTCAACGAAACCCCGAGGTTGTTTGGCTCATCACCTTCAATACGTGCACCAATGGCAAAACCTTTTCTTTGGGCAAAAATACTTGTACACATCAATAATATTCCCACAAACACAAATAGTTTTTTCATAATCATTAAGTTTTATTGGTTTGGTAACAAATTCATTATTCATTATTCATTATTCATTATTTCTCAACCTGCTATGCTTATATCCATAGAAAAAATAAACAACGATACCAATAGAAAGCCAAATAATCATGGCAATCCAGGCATAAGCATTTAAAAACAGGGTAACGCCAAGGCAACAAATAATCCCTAAAATAGGAACGGCGGGGACAAAAGGTGTTTTAAACAATCTTGGAGTATTGGGCTGAGTTTTGCGGAGTACTAAAATAGCTATACACACAGCAGCAAAAGCCAGTAAAGTACCTAAAGAAACCAACTTGCTCAATACCCCTATTGGAAAGAGCCCGGCTAAAACCATGGCAATAAAACCCACAATAATAGTTGACATATAAGGCGTCCGAAATTTATGATGCACTTTAGAAAAAGCTGAAGGTAAAAGCCCATCTTTAGACATAGCATAAAAAATACGGGGTTGTCCCATAAGCAAAACCAATATAACAGAACTAAGCCCGGCAATAGCCCCAATCTTAATCAGCGGGGAGAGCCATTTTAAGCCAATAGCATCTACCCCAACAGCAATAGGATCGGGTACTCCAAGTTTTGTATAAGGGACAATACCGGTAAGGACAAGAGATACAATAATATACAAAATTGTACATATCAGTAATGAACCTAAAATTCCTTTAGGCAGGTCGCGCTGAGGATTTTTAGCTTCCTGGGCAGCTGTTGAAACCGCATCAAAACCAATATAAGCAAAAAATATAACCGCTGCCCCCCTAAATATGCCACTCCAGCCAAACGAACCAAAATGTCCTGTATTGGCCGGAATAAAAGGATGCCAGTTGGCAGTATAAATATATGCAGCTCCGGCAATGACAAACAAAGTAATTACTGTTATTTTTACAGCTACTATAATATTGTTGAAACGGGCAGACTCTTTAATACCCACAACCAGTAGAGTACTAACGGCCAAAACAATAAAAATAGCAGGAAGGTTGATAATTCCATACGGTGACATTTCAAAACCGCCGGTAGCATCATTGTACAGAAATGGAGCTGTGGTAAGAGACGGTGGTATTTGTAACCCGAAGTTGGCCAAAAAACTTACCACATATCCCGACCAACCAACACTGACCGTTGATGCTGCAAAAAGATACTCAATAATGAGGTCCCACCCGATAATCCAGGCAAAAAACTCTCCCATAGTGGCATACGTGTAAGTATAAGCACTGCCAGAAATAGGTATCATTGAGGCTAACTCTGCATAGCACAAGCCTGCCAATGCACAAGCAATACCTGATATAATAAATGACAATGCTACAGCAGGACCCGAATAATGAGCAGCAACTTCACCTGTCAAAACAAATATTCCAGCTCCAATAATAGCACCAATGCCTAAAAATACAAGGTTTGAAGCAGACAATGCCCGCTTAAACCCATGCCCCTCATGATTGGCCTCAATCATCAACTGCTCAAAAGGCTTAACCCGCATCAAATGTTTTATCATACAACGTAAATGTTTTTACTGCCGCAAATTAATCATTTTTTGGTGTAATCAAAAACATTGAATGAAATAGCATTTTGCCATTCAGTAAAAAGGTTTTATAAGCCCAATTTGGACAATAGCGTTCAGCGGTAAATTAAAAAAAAACAGGCTCTTAACTGATAGTGCAGGTCTTTGGCTATTGAACGGGGCCTGCACGTACGGGTCAGGGCTCATAAACCGCCCCAACCGTGGGTCGTACACACGGCCATCCATATTGACCAGGATGAAGAGCCACGGAATCAGCCGAACGTAACAATTCAGGCTACAGCCTGATGAAATACTTACGACTAAGGCAGAGCCTTAGCCGAACGGGGGGTAAATGACAAGCTAACCAAAGGCAATTAATTGATATGTAGTTAAATATAGACTATAAAATCAATAAATAGGTTTTGATAGTTTCTTTAAATCTTCTATAATATTCCTATCAAATTGATACCAATAACCATGTATAGTAAAAACTCGGTCGCTAAAGAAATAATCATTATTATTCAGTTGCCATTTCCGTTTTTTGTCTTGACCCTTATCAAAAGGATTACACTGAACAGAATATTTAGGGATAAAAGAAGCAGGTTCTTCTATTGGTATCGCTTGCTTTAATAAATAAAAAAAATCTTGCGAGCTAATAATTTGACCTCTTTCAATACTCATTTTTTCTACTTTTTCAAATAGATAAAAAGAGTCCTTAGAACTAAAAGAATTTATACTTCTAACTTCTTCATTTTTCAAGGCAATTTGACTGTTTATTGTTTTACAATATTCATCATAAGGCAAATTCAATAAAACTGTATCTACTGATTTGTGTTGCATTAAAGGAAAACGCATCCATCCATAATTAGAATACAAAACATAATCCTGATAATTCGGTAGTATAAAAAAGATTGTGTAAACACTCATAAAAGTAACCAGATAATGCTGCCCTGCGAAATGAAGCGCAGGCGTAGCCGGAGCGAAATGTAGCAGGGCAGCATTATCTTTGTAATAATTTAAAAACCAATATTATGA
>JAKPQD010000122.1 GCA_029572965.1 Bacteroidota bacterium
GTTATCCTCAACGCTTAGCTGCCTAAAAACAGAAGCTTCCTGTGCAAGATAGCCAATACCGCGTTGTGCGCGACGGAACACCGGTTCGTCGGTTATCTCAACATCATCAAGGAAAATCCTGCCGGAGTTCGGCTTAATGAGACCAACAATCATATAGAAAGTTGTGGTTTTGCCTGCCCCATTAGGGCCAAGCAACCCTACAATCTCCCCTTGACTTACCTCAACGCTTGCACCTTTAACAACAGTACGAGTCTTGTATCGCTTAACCAGTGTATCAGTATAGAGCCGCATAGTACAGTTAGCTAATCAATTTGTGCGTAAAAGTAACTATTTTATTTTACTCAAAGTATACCTTAATCTTTTTTAAATCGTACGATTATACGTATACTCTTCCAAAATACGGTTCTAACTTTCAATTATGGCATAAAAATTGTAAAAATGCGATAAGAAATTTTTGTGTAACTTTGCATAAGAAATTCTCAAAAATGATAAACCCTCCAAAACATACACCCCGGTGGATAGTTTTTTTAATCGATTTGGTTATATGCTTATTTTCCATAACCTTTTCGTTTTTTGTCAGGTTTGAGTTTTCTATTTCAGAGGAATACAGAATACTGCTAAAATCGGTTATCCCTTTAGTTCTTTTTATCAGAGCGGTTCACTTTTTATCGTTCCGTACCTTTGCAGGTCTTATTCGCTACACTAGTACCAAGGATGCCGAAAGAATTTTTGTTGTAACAAGCGTAAGTACTTTCGTACTTTTTGTCATCAACTTCATCAACTTTTTTATTAGTAGCCGTTTTATCATTCCAAACTCCATTTTACTGATTGATTACTTTTTGACCATAATACTAATGGTTGGGTCAAGACTTTTCTACAAAACACTTTACTACACCATTAGAAATTCTGACCTAAATAGCGAAAAGATATTAATAGTTGGGGTTGAACAATTTGCTGCGGCTGTTAAGCGCGCTATCGACAGGGAAAGCCTTACAGGTATTCAAATAGTTGGGTTTATTGACCCTTACAACAAGCAGGAAGGGAATAAGATAGAAAACATTGAGATTTACAATATCGGCAAAATTGAGTACCTGATCCAGAAGCACGACGTTGCCAAGGTTATTCTTGCAACCAAGAATCTTGATCCAAACCGAAAAAACAAGATTATTGAAAAGTGTTTAAACCTAAACGTTAGCGTTCAAACCATCCCCGATGCAAATGCATGGATTAACGGGGAACTCAATGTAAAGCAGATT
>JAKPQD010000228.1 GCA_029572965.1 Bacteroidota bacterium
TCCATACTATATGGTATTTTATATCATATCGAGTATGAGAACCGCTTTTATACGTTTGCATTTTTCTTTTTTGCTAAAGTAATAAAAAATGCTTCGCCTAAAGGCGAGGGATTTCACCCATCCCAGAATTATAAATTAAAATGTTGAAATTTACTGCATCTATGGCTAATATTACATCCTCACTGCTGTTTATCAAAGACATACAACTGATAGCATGCTTATTATCCTGCATCTCAACAGCCTGTTTTAGCTGAAAGTTTTCAGCTTCCAATTGCTTTATCCGTTCTTGCAGTTCTTGGGGGCTCATAAGCAGAGGCATTTTTATGTTTGCAAGTAAAGCTTATAGCGCTGCAAATAAGCTTACTTATAAAGTTAAGAAAAAATAAATAAATAGCCTAAATTAGCAGAATTCATCAATGCCATTAAAATGTTAAAATTCACTTCTTCTGTAGTCTTTGTCAGCAACATAAACGTTTCAAAAGACTTTTATATTCAACTTCTTAAGCAAGAGATTGAACTTGATTTTGGAACAAATATTTCATTTAAATCTGGTATAAGCCTCTGGCAGGTCAATCAAGCCCATGTTATTGCCCAAGAACTAAATACTTCGTCCAATAATAACAGGTTTGAACTATATTTTGAGTCCGACCAGATAGAAAAAGACTTTGAAGAGCTAAAATCTCGCGGGGTAAAATTTCTTCACGAAATAAATGAGGAACCTTGGGGGCAGCAAACCATACGTTTTTTCGACCCCGATGGACATCTTGTAGAAATTGGGGAACCAATGGAAGTGTTTGTTAGAAACATGAAGAAAAAAGGGCTTACAGCAAAACAAATAGCCGCAAAGAGCGGTATCTCTATTGAAACTATTAACAGTATTCTGAAATGATAAAACTATTCTTGAGGAGCAAGATTTAACTGAAGGGAAAACGTATGTGCCCCTCCTGAAACAAAATATTGTGAATAAGAATAACAAAAAGAAAAACGACGCAAATTTAATCCTCCTCCAAAAGCAAATCCTGTAGCCCCGGGAGCATCTAAAAGCATCATTTCTTTTCGGCGTTGATAATTGAACGAACCATTGATGAACAGGCTTTTTGAAGGCAAAAATTCAACCCCGATGATGGCATGCCTGAGTACATTCTCCATAAATTTCTCTGCCTTGCTATCCGACGCAGATTCTCCAAAAGAGCTCTCATTCTCAAATACATCGTCATAAGTCATTTCATAGCGTTGCAAACTGTGCAGTGTCAATGATATTCTGAAAGGCGCATGATGAAGGCGTTGCGATACTCCTAGCATAGCTTCAAATGGCAAATCTTCATACTTACCCGAAACATAAGGCTTTATTTGTGACCCAACATTGCGTATAACTGCAGCAAAAGTAAGCCTTCCTTCGTCCATAGTGTATGTAGCTCCTGCATCAAATGCAATTCCCATAGATGAGTATTTTTCATAGTATGACAACAAAGGTTTAACGGTTACACCTATATGAAAAGCACTGTCTATCGGCCTCGAATAAAAAATGTTCAATGCCATGTCAGTAGCATTAAAGGAGCTTGTTGCGTTGCCTACTACGTCGCGCCCATCAAACGAGCCATAATTGATATACTGAATACCTGCTGCCAATGAGGCTTTTGAGTTTTGTTTGAGCGAATAAGCTGCATAACCCATGCTTATGTCCGCATAGTAACTCAAATAATTCAATGCAAGCTTGGATGCAGAACTTTCTGTTAATAAAGCAGGGTTATTGGCAACCATATTTAAATCGCCATCAGAAACCGAAATGTTTTTCTCACCCAAAGATGCTGAACGTGCAGAGCCTGCTTTTTCAAGAAATTTGTATGTCCCTACTCCACCGGTTTGTGTAAACCCAACATTGTAAACAGCTACAATGAAAGAACATGTAAGTAATAAACTTTTTAAGGACATACCAATGATTATTTATTCCTGAAAACGGCCAAATTTAAAAAATATTATCCAATATCTTAATTTGAAGTAAGCAGCTCAATGAACTTTCTGCGCGAGCTGTCAGCCCATTTTCTGAATTCACCCGATATGTCTTTATGATTGGGAATATACTCAATAAAAGGGTCAAGATTAAAAACAACATTCTGAATACCTGCACCAGCAAGGGTTGCGTCAAGTGCGTTACAAGCCTGCTCAAAGTGTCCGTATGAAGGCACCATCATAATTGGCTTTCCCAGGTACATAGCTTCACATATTGACTCAAACCCGGCGGTACTACAATATGCACCGCATTTGCTCATCATCTCCAAAAATTTCACATCATTCAGCTTATGAAATGTAAGGTTTGGATGAACTGTATATTCTTCCGGAACATCTTTTTTATCCCAAAAGAAATGAAGCTCAAGCTCCGGGTGGTTTTTATGCCAGTTTTCTATTTCTAAGCCATACTCGGCATTCAAAAGATAGCCAAGTATATACTTTTTATTTTCGACCAACAACCTTGTAATCTCAACCCTGAGCAGTGGCGGGACAACATATATCTTTTTATCGGGTACATCTGGCATAGGCCTGAAAGAAAGCGCCAAATGCCTGTCAGCCCTGATAGAGGTAAATGCTGTATTTATTTTCATCAGGATTTTATCCACAGCATAGCCTTTAGGGAAGGTAAAATCGGGATGGTTCAATAAAAACTGGTGACCTATGCAAATGTATTTTTGCTTTGGCCTGTATGTCAATGAATAAAGGCCAGACAAAAGATCGTAGAAATTAATAATAACATCGGGTTTTGTAGTTTTTACAATCCGATGGATCTGTCTCAAACTTTTGATAAAAGTCCCTAATTTGAATACGTTATAAACAATTGTTTTCCAAAGGCTTATTTTTTTTGATTTAGCATCAATAACAAAATTAGGGCTTTCAAATAAGGTAACTTCAGACTTGATTTTTTGAAAAAAAAATGCAGGTAATTCTCTCCTTTTACTTTTTCCGGTAAGTACATGAACTACCTCATGGCCCTCGGCCCTTAATATATCTGCTAAAGAAATAGCCTGGGTCATGTGCCCTCTTCCTTCTCCCTGTACAATAAATAAAAACTTCATGTTAAATAATCAAGATAGTTTTGTTTCAATAGTATTATTTACAGGGGACAAGTTTAATAATTTTATTTACACCTTGGGCATTTTAGCCAATAATTAAATCACCATTAAAAAGCTTTTTATCAACTTATTCAGATTTTTTCACTCTGTATCTTGAATTTTATCATTATTCTCAGCTTCATTAATTTCCTTTACAAATTGTTCATAAGTCACAATGCTCCATTTGCCATCAAAATCTTCTACTAAAGCACTTAGAGACTCTACCCAGTCTCCAGAGTTCATGTAAACAAAATTATCGTATTGTGTAATCGCCGGATGGTGAATATGCCCACAAATCACGCCAGCATAATTTTTCGACTGGGCAAGGTCAACCAGTTCCTTTTCATAATCACCTATATACGAAACAGCAGATTTTACCTTGGCCTTTATTTCTCTTGACAACGAATAATAAGGCTTTCCTCGCTTGATTCGATAATTATTATATATTTTATTAATTTTGAGCAAAAGGGTATAACCTATATCCCCTAATTTGGCAAGCCATTTCATATTAGTAGTAATGCTGTCAAATACATCGCCATGAAGCACAAAGTACTTCTTACCGTGGCTCACATAAATATAATCCCTTACTATAGAGAAATTTCCAATACTGAAAGGCAAAACATTATCTAAAAAATCATCGTGGTTGCCCCTGACGTAAATAACCTCGGTATTTTGTTTTTCGGTCATTTTCAATACAACGCGAAAAAAACGGGTGTGTTTCTTTTTCCAATCACCTCCGCGTCTTAATTGCCAACCATCTATAATGTCACCATTTAAGATTAACGTTTCGCAAGTATGCCTTTTCAAAAAACGTACTAACTCCTTCGCTTTTGACTCTGAAGCCCCTAAATGTATGTCCGATAGAACAATGGTTTTATATGCTTTCCTTGGTTCATCATCTTTGTTCATATTTATTGTTTTTGGTTTATCTCAAATTTAGGTATTTTTTAAATAATTGGGTTTACGGCTTTATTATATTAACATTACCATAATGTTAAATACCCCTTTAACAGGCTGTTTAGGTGATTAGTAAAATAAAAAATCATTGTTGTCCGGTAAAAACAGGTCGCTGCTATGCTGCTTAGAAACATTTGGTGTATTTGGTTATCCTACAAACAGTTCGCAGCTATGCTGCTATTATTTAGTCGCTTAGCGATGTCCTGTTTGTAGTAAAATTAAACATCTCTTAAATCAAGCCCCGGCGGGGCAACCAGTTTCTATTCAACGATATTACTGGTATTTATAAGTATCTATTTTATTATACCGGGCAACAGTGATTTTAAATAGCAAAAAACTTGATAGTTACGGGTTACTTTTTTATCTTTAGTGACATTAATACTTGATAATATTATTATTAACCTTTAAAAACCATTTTATGATTACCAAAAAAATGTTACAAGATTTCAGATTTCAGATTTCAGATTTCAGATTATTAACCTTAAGTATTGTATTTAGTGCTTTTTCGGCATTTGCCGAAGCTCAAACTTGCAGCTCGCCATTTGTTTGTGGTACAAACCCTAATTGTTCAGGAGGGCAGCA
>JAKPQD010000136.1 GCA_029572965.1 Bacteroidota bacterium
ATCCATTTTTTGTTTAGCCTGTATATAGGCATATTTTACATATACCGTATACGGATCGCTTTTTGCTTTAACATCTACTGTTTCAGGATTTCCTGACGCGGTATCTGTAACTTCAGCTTCACCTTCTGATTCAACCTGCCCAACATCGGTTGTAACCCGTGCGCTCCACACACTGTCAAATTCCTTTTTAAAATCAAGGTACACACGCTTAATCTCAAATGTGTTCTGATGCTCGGTGGTATCATCGTAATTGCTCAATTCCTTATTCCACTCTAAATACGCTTTCCCTGAAATTTTAATATCCTTAATCTCTTCTTTTACAGCCTCCTGAGCAAACGTTGCTGTAGCAAACGTCATCACAGCCATATACACAAAACCCTTTACAAACTTCATAAAACAACCTCCTTAACTAATAGTTAATTGTATTGATTTTTAAAACAATCTGATGGTAAGTAAGCAGTCCGATATAAAATAGATTTGAAGGATATGTTAATATTCAGTTAAATTTCATGTTTTTTACTGCTGTCGCTTTTTTCATTGCCGGTAATCGTGCTCTGTCACAGGGCAACGGCATTCTTCCAGACAGCAATTATGTACGTTGAAAAAATCCCGGCTGTACACTTAAGTTTTTAAGGGTGAAGGCTTATTACCGATAACTATCGCCAAAATAATAATTACAATATTATAATGATTATATTATTTGATTGACTTTTTTATTGTTTTCACTATATTTAGAGATGACACTAACCATAAAGGAATTGTTTTTTATAGTTTTTTATAGTTTTTTATATTTACAGAAAAGCTTCAAGGGATACAGGCATGAAACCTAACAATCTAACAGCGGAACAATACTCTATTTTCAAAGAAAATGGCACCGAACCACCATTTAACAATGCGTATTGGAACAACAAAGAGCATGGCATTTACGTTGACATAGTATCAGGAGATGTGCTATTTTCATCGCTTGATAAGTTTGATTCGGGTACCGGCTGGCCAAGTTTTACAAAACCAGTAAACAACAATGCTATTATTACATGCTCTGACCCCTCACATGGAATGATACGTACCGAAGTGCGCAGCAAAAACTCAGATGGCCATTTAGGGCATGTATTTGCCGATGGTCCTGCTCCTACGGGATTGCGGTATTGCATCAATTCTGCCTCATTGCGATTCATCCCGGTGAAAAAAATTATAGAAGAAGGGTATAGCGATTATATCTACCTCTTTGAGAATACGCCTATAGGGTTTGAACAGATAATAATTGGCGGCGGTTGTTTCTGGGGTGTTGAAGCATACTTTAAGAAAGTAAAGGGCATACTTGATACCACAGTTGGGTATTCGGGTGGAA
>JAKPQD010000140.1 GCA_029572965.1 Bacteroidota bacterium
CTTCTTCAGCAATTCATAAAAAGCTTCTGAACCCTTGAGGACTACGTTACCAACAAATCCATCGCATACTACAACATCAGCTTTTTCATTGGAATAAAAGTCATGTCCTTCAATATTTCCAACAAAATTGATGCTTTTGCATTCCTTAAATAACGGATAAGCTGCTTTAGTAAGCAAATTGCCTTTTTCAGCTTCCGAACCAATGTTAAGTAAAGCTACCCGGGGATTTTTTATATTAAAAACATGCTGCACGTAAAGCGACCCAAGAATACCATATTGTAAAAGCACATCTGGCTTGGTATCAGGATTAATGCCTACATCGGTAAGCAAAGTAGGAATATCTGAATCTGTAGGCATAAATGTAGCTATAGAAGGCCTGATAACATTGGGAACCACTTTGGCAACCATCATGGCGCCAACCATCATGGCCCCGGTACTCCCGGCACTGGCAAAACCATCAATTTTGCCGGTTTTCAGAAGTTTAAAGCCCAATGGGATGGTAGCATTCTCTTTTTGTTGGTACGCTTTGGCAGGATGTTCGCCCATACCAATGTTTTCGGTAGTATGGACTATTTCCCAAACCGAATTGTCAAAACCTTCGCGTACACATACAGCATCAATCTGAGCCTTGTCTCCTATGCACACAAGCTTGACATTTGAAGGCAGCTCTTTTTGAGCCAATATTGCACCTTTCACTGTTGCTTCAGGTGCAAAATCCCCTCCAGATATGTCTATACCGACCTTTATCATACTTTTGCGGGTATGATTAAGCTGCTACTTCTTTTTCTACGGCCATTTTTCCACGATAGTAGCCACATTCCGGGCATACTCTGTGGTATAAAACTGCAGCGCCACAATTCGAACAAGTTGCAGTGGTAGGAGCTACTGCTTTGTAATGTGTCCTTCTCTTGTCTCTTCTCGTTCTCGAATGTCTGTGTTTCGGATTTGGCATTGTCTTAAATTTTTAAAATTAATATCTCAATTACTTTTATGTTTCTTAATCAGCTCTATCATTTGTTCATTACATGCACCTTTTTTGTGGACACGCTGGTATGGCAAGCTCAAACATACCGATTCATAAACATAATGGGTGATGTCAATTTCAAAGTCATTTTTACCTAGCAAAATAATTTCCTCATCTGCATCAGTACCGGCATCATCATATTTCGCATACAACGTCCCGTCAAACTTTATTTTTTCGTAATACGGGTCAAGGCACCTGTCACACATCACCATCACTTGTCCTTTTATAGAAACATCCAGCGTGATATTGCTGAAACCTTTGTCCAATATTACTTTAACATCTATTTCCCCTTTTTCAAATTCCGAGTATTCAATAGCGGCAAAAAAGTCATCTTTTCGTTCAAAAGTAAACTGATGCTTTCCATCAGCCAAACCTTTGAAATTCACTATCAACCTTTTACTTCTTTCCAAATACCCAAAATTTTACAAACGGCAAAGGTAAAAATAATTTTCAGATTGAAAAAAAATATATTATCACAAATTAAATTTATTTAACCCGGATTTCATGAAATTTGATTAATTTTGCGGGCTTTTTGTAAGGTATCAAAACTTCATTTTTTTTCGATGACAAATATACGTAACATTGCTATTATTGCTCACGTTGACCACGGTAAGACAACTCTTGTGGATAAGATGATTTTGGCTGGAAAAATTTTCAAAGATCATGAAAACCCGGGCGACCTGATTATGGATAGCAACGAATTGGAGCGCGAACGTGGTATAACCATTTTGGCAAAGAACGTTTCGGTGATATACAAAGATACCAAAATTAATATCATTGACACTCCAGGCCACGCCGATTTTGGGGGCGAAGTAGAACGTGTGCTCAACATGGCCGATGGGGTGCTGCTCTTGGTCGATGCCTTTGAAGGCACCATGCCCCAAACCCGCTTTGTATTGCAAAAAGCGCTTAGTATGGGATTGAAACCTATTGTAGTGGTAAACAAAGTTGACAAACCTAACTGTAGGCCTGACGAAGTTCAGGAACAAGTGTTTGACCTGATGTTCCATCTTGGCGCAAACGAAGACCAGTTGAATTTCCCAACTTTGTTTGGTTCGGGCAAAAACGGATGGATGAGCAATGATTGGCGAAAACCAACAACAGATATTGTGGCTTTATTAGAAGCTATTATCAAATACATTCCTGCCCCTAAAGTTACTGAAGGTACTCCACAAATGTTGATTACTTCGCTGGATTATTCATCGTACGTTGGCCGTATTGCCATTGGCCGTTTACAACGTGGCACACTAAAAGAAGGTATGGCCATTTCACTGGTAAAACGTGATAAAACTATTGTAAAAAGCCGCATTAAAGAACTTTACCTGTTTGAAGGGCTTCAGCGCAAAAAGGTAGAAATAGTTAATGCTGGTGATATTTGTGCCATCGTTGGCATTGAAGGCTTCGAAATTGGCGACACCGTTGCAGATTATGACAATCCAGAGGGCTTGAAACCTATATCAATTGACGAACCTACCATGAGTATGCTGTTTACCATCAACAACTCGCCTTTTTTTGGTAAAGATGGTAAGTTTGTTACATCACGCCATATCAAAGAACGTCTCGACAGAGAATTGGAAAAAAACCTTGCTTTGCGTGTCGAACAAACTGACTCGGCCGATTCGTTCGTTGTATTTGGCCGCGGGGTATTGCACCTGTCAATCCTTATAGAAACCATGCGTCGTGAGGGTTATGAGCTCCAGGTTGGACAGCCCCAGGTAATCATAAAAGAAATAAACGGTGAAAAATGCGAACCTGTAGAGTTCTTGACTATTGATGTCCCTGATGAATTTTCGGGTACTGTCATTGACATGGTAACCAAACGAAAAGGGAACATGGTCAACATGGAACGCCGGGATGAGCGTGTTATTATTGATTTTATCATTCCTTCTCGGGGTATCATTGGGTTGCGCAGCAATTTGCTTACGGCAACTACAGGTGAAGCCATTATGTCGCACCGCTTTAAAGATTTCGAACCTTTAAAAGGGAACATTGAAAGGCGTATCAACGGTTCGCTTATAGCTATGGAAACAGGGACAGCTATTGCTTATGCCTTAGACAAACTTCAAGACAGGGGAATTTTCTTTGTTTACCCCGGCGAAGAAATTTACGAAGGCCAGGTTGTTGGCGAAAATACACGTCCTGACGACCTTTGCCTCAACCTTACCAAGACCAAAAAGCTGACCAATATGCGTGCCACCGGTTCGGACGAAAAGATGAAGATAGCCCCTCCGGTACGCTTCAGCCTTGAAGAGGCTTTAGAGTATATCCAAGAAGATGAATATGTTGAAGTAACCCCAAAATCAATCCGTTTACGTAAAATTATCCTTAACGAGAACGAAAGGAAAAGGGTTGGAAAAAAGGTTTCTTAATTATTTGATTCTTAGGTTAGATAGGACAAACACGCTGCGGCGTGTTTTTTTATGCCTAAATAGAGCGTTTGAAACAGCTCGCGTTGCTAAGTAACCAGCTTGGAAAATATTTACGCTTAAAGCTGGTGGTAAACCATATAAAACAAAAAAGCCACTGATTTTTATCAATGGCTTGCGTTGACCCACCAGGACTCGAACCTAGGATAACAGAACCAAAATCTGCTGTGTTACCACTACACCATGGGTCAATAGCTTTAAATTTTAGCGTTGCAAAGTTAATCAAATTTCATATTTACAAAAAACTACAATGCTTTTTTTGAAAAAAATGTTTAATATGCTATAAATCTACGTATTAAAGGTAATTTATGATATACTAACATCAGTTCAATGAAAAATAACATTGTCAATTGTTGTTTAAAAAGAATTGAATAGCACAAATATAAAGTCACTTTGCAACTTTTTCATCGAAAAAAGTTGCTCAAAAAACTCATAACGCCTTAATTCTTTCACCCTTATAATCCCAAATTAATCATTAAAAGGCTTTATAAAGCCGAACTATATGATTTAGTTGGGTTTATAAAAAATCCGGCCTATACTTACTAAGTACAGACCGGAAAACCAAACATTAACCTTAAACAATTAAACAAACAAAAGGCTTACTCGTGCTTAGAGGAACGGCAACCATCTGTTTTTCTTTTCATGCCACGCATAGAAGGTTGCATATTATCGCGTGCGATCATATTTTTAAAAATTGCAGATAATTTTTGCTGTTGCTCTTTATCACAAATGCTTTTAAGATTAAAGTACATTTCAATAAGATGTTTTTTCAGGATGATATGTTGTTGCCCCAATTCATTGCTATAGGCCATAAGCCGTGCTGTATCGGGTTTTTCTGATGTCATTTCGTTAAGCATAGAATGCCTGATGTCTTCCATTTTATCAAAACATTGTTTTGTCTGTTGTTTAAAAACAGCGTCAAATTTTTCAAATTGGGCAAATTGATGGTCTGAAAGATGAAGCTTGTCTTTTATAAAATATTTCATCCTGTCGGGATTTTCAACGCGCCTTTCATGGCGCTGCTTTTCAAACCTGTCATGTCCATCATGGTAAAAACGCCAAAAAACAGTACTTATTGTTGCTATGTTCAATAAGGCAAGAGCAATAATTGTCCATATAAGTTTTTTATTTGTACTTAGGTTGTTTCCCATTTTTATCAGTTTTCGTTTAAAAATGCCATTTCTATTACTTCCTGCTCCTGATCGTTCCAACTAAAAACTTCAATAGTTTGTTGTGATGATTTGGTGGCAAAAATGCCAATTCCGATTCCTACAAATAATGCCAATAAAATAATTATTGCAAATGCAGGCATTGGCCTCAGAATACCTGCAAACGATTGTCTGTTTGTTATTTTAGCCACAATGCGTTGCGACATAAAAGCGTCAGGCCTTATGAGCTTTTGCTCATTTATAGCCATTTCTAAAAGCTTTACCTGCATAGATACATTTCTGCATTTGTCACAACCGGCAATATGGTTTTCAATTTCGCGTAGCAAAACAGGAGATATATTTCTCTTTTGATAAGCAAAAAAATCATATTTTTTGTTACATTTCATTTTTTAAATATTCTATATAATAGACAATTACATTTCGTTTTTCTTGCATAAAATTATCGGAATTCTGCCAAAGCTGCCTGCAAATTTTGTTTTGCCCTATGGATAAGCGACTCTACAGCCGAAACAGATAAACCCATAATTTCGGCTATTTCCTGGTGCCCCAGGTCTTGATATTTGTAAAGGGTAAAAGCCGTACGCTGCCTTTCAGGCAAATTGTCAATGGCATTAGTAAGCTTAGCCTTCAATTCTTTGTTTAAAACGGCATATTGCGGATTAGTATCTTCAGTAATCAGGTTTTTATCATCTGACGGAACTGATCCTATAGGGCGAAAAAAGCGGCACCATTTGAGCTTTCGCTGCCTGTTTAGCGACTTATTGACGGTTATACGGTATATCCATGTCTTTAAAGATGATTCGTTGCGAAATTGGCCTATATTTTCATATACCGAAAGAAAAACATCCTGGGTGAGGTCTTCTGCTTCTTCGGTATTTTTCAAAAACGAAAAAGCTAATTGAAAAACCATACCATTATAGGCTTCTACTAACCTGACAAAAGCCTGTTCGTTATTATTCTTGATATGCTCTAACAGAAATGAAAAATCGTCCATATAACTTTAATACCGATATAACGGGATATTCTCTATTTTATTCAACAGCATATGTTATTTTGACACACAAAACACGTTTTTCTTTTGATATAATTTTTTTCAACCCAAATTAATTATTAGAAGGCAATATTTTGTCGAATTATATGATTTAGTGGGGTTAACGCTCCCATTATAAAAAGGAAAAGCTGATTTAAGAATTGTTTGATGCAATTTATTAAATTGCAGGATTACAATTTCTTAATAGATTAAGTATTTTTTAATATTGAATTTGAGTTGAATAAAAAAAGTGTTTAAAGACGATCCTATTGTAAAAAAAGTGCAGCCCACTTTTACACAGGCTGCACTGCATATAAAGTACTACCAGGGTACTACCAATTGAGGAGCATAATGCCTATATCAAAAGGATGCACTTCAGGGCCTTTGCCTTTTCTGAAAAATGGAGTATCATAGTAAGTAGCAAAAAGGTGAAGACGGCGGTATCCTATTCTTGCCTGGTACGCCAGGCGGATAGGAGACATGTAAAAATCGCCTTTGGTTATGTCTTTTTTGTCTTCTCCATTGAGGGTATAGTATTCTTTGGTGGTTGAACCCAGCTTTAATCCGCCAATAACCCCAAAAGAAAAATACAAAGGCCTTTTGCTACTTCCTAACGGAAACTGAATTTCGTAAAACAATGGTACGTTGAGATAAGTATCTTTAATTTTATTTTTTGAATAATTTCCTGCCCCGGCAGGTTTGTTTTTATAAACGATATAGCCGTTACTTTTTTGGATATTGTTTGTGTCGCTGGAGAAATAGTAACTATTAAATTCAAACCCCAAACCAGTAGAAAAACCTTGTTCATTGGTAATGGCAATAGGAAATTCAAGAATGTTTACCCTTACCCCGATAGATTTGGCAGCATCCAGCTCCAAAAATTGGCTCTCTTTGGGCAGGTTCAAAGACAAACCGGAAGTGACAAAATTATTGAGGAAAATTTCGATGCCGGCCCAATGAGGTTCAAATTTCGGGCTATGAAATTTATGCTCCTGCCATCGCGGGAAGCCAGCTTCCGGTACCTCAGGGTAACTATCATTGTTGCTGTTATCATTATTGTCTTTATCATTCTCAATATTATCAATCTGAACAGTAGTTTTGCCATTTTTTTCAACGATAGTGATGCCTTTTTTACCAAGGGCAATGCGGGTAGTGTCCCCGTTTGTTTTTACTACTTTAGGCCTATCTCCTAATATTTGCCGGTCCGAATCTTTCTCAGCATAATATTCGTTTGCAGTTTTACCTGACGCGGCTTTTGAGCTATCTTCAGATACCACGGCATTATCAT
Organism: Bacteroidota bacterium; assembly: GCA_029572965.1. GTDB lineage: Bacteria > Bacteroidota > Bacteroidia > Bacteroidales > DTGW01 > JAKPQD01. The sequence continues at coordinate 6,938 of JAKPQD010000140.1, forward strand.
CTCTGTTAATTAAAGCTGTGTTGCCAACATCCTGACTTTTGCCAACAACTGCCACCAAAAAAACAATTCCTAATAAATATATTTTTTTCATCTGTAAATAATTTTTTCTGTTCAACAATCAACTTTTATACATTCTTTCAAAAAGCATATTTTTAATCGGTTTTGAAGTATGACTTACGAGCTCTGCGGTTTGTTACACTTATTTTTGTTTTTCGCGATAAAAACTGAATAAATCTGTTTTCATCACGTATATCACCTTGCCGTTTTTTTCATCATAAGCTTTTTTGAGCTTCAAATCAGTACCTGCTGCCTGGTTAATTTTTTTCAAAGCAAAGTTGGCTACTGACCAGAAGTTTACAACATTGTCATTGGCAATGCTTTTGTCTTTAATAAATTCATTAAACCTGTTGCTTACCAATTCAGGTAAAGTGATGTCTCTGAAAGCATACTGTTCATTTACACCAACAGGCATATTGGTTTTAAGATATTGTACAGGTAAATGAGCAACTATTTCAGCTTCTATATTTTCAAGAGGCTTAGCTTCAATAGCTAATATAGGCTCTAAGACAATTTCTTCTTCACGCAGGTTTTTATTTACAGCCTCTACAGTATCGGTTTTCTGTGCAAATTGCTCTTTTTTCGGGTTTTTTAGCATTTTAGCTATCTGTTTGCTTTCTAAAACAGGAGCTTCAGCAGTTTTTTGAACCGCAACAACTTCATTTTTTGGAAGGTTTATAACCTTTTGGACAACTTTATCCGGATTATCGGCAGGCATACTGAATAATAAAATAATTACAGAAGCTGCGGCTGCAGCCACAGAAGACCAAACAATAACCCGTCCTTTAGATATTTGCAGATG
>JAKPQD010000146.1 GCA_029572965.1 Bacteroidota bacterium
GCCCATCTCCATGGCAACATCTGACACGCTCCGATTTTCAGGCGGCAATACCTTTCTTAAAACCGACTCCTTCATGCGTTTGCTGTATTTCATAGCTCTCTCCTGAATTTTTCAGGGGTCAACTATGTTGACACAAGAGACACGGATAGTGAAGGCTTGGCCATGATACTCTTTTGGATCTTTTATTTTTCTATCTTCAACTTGTCCTCATACTCACTTTGTAGGCGTTTTTGACAATTTCTTAATTCTCGCTCACAATTATCTATACATTCCATTTGTCTAGAACCTTTATAGTCTTGCCTACAATGTTTTGTGCATCTTTTTTCTCGATAAAAACATTCAACGTCTGTATATTGCCCAATCAGATCTGAAAAAATGAAAATAAATGTCAAACACACAAATATTGATAATATTTTTTTCATGTTAGAAACACCCCCTCCTCAGTCTTGATTTAATTTCCAACTAACCAAACTTGGTTGCCAGGCCAAAGTCTGTTGTCAGTTTCGCTTAACGTCTCAATCATAGCCAAACCTAGCCGCTAGCCAGTTTGCCGAAGTGCTCTGCTTGGAAGGTGCGTTTGAACCTCCCCCAACCCGCGCCGCGGCTGGCGGGATAAGCGCGAGGCCGAGCACCGCAGCGAGTCGTAGCGAGCGAGGAGCGGAGCGGCTATGCTTTGTTAGCTGCAGTCGCACCGCATTGGTAGCAACCAAGCAGCCTAAGCCAAGGATGGCGTAGGCTGGATTACAATGGCTTAATATTTTTTAGTTTAATATTTGCAACATTACTTATAAAAATAGAAAGAACAATAAATAATGATATTATTTGGCATATAATGATAAATTGTTGTTCCATGCAATTAGGATTTAAACTTTCTGTAAATCCAAAGGAAGAAAATATATTTAATGTTTTAATAATTGCATAACGATTTAGAGTCTCAACGTTGATTACTTTAAAATAATAGACTTGTTGCATAACTCCTATTTTGTTGCCATATAATAATTCCACAGTCCGCATGCTACTATAAATGTCTGATCGATAAAATGATCTCTTTTTGTCCGAGAAACATGGTACACTATTCTCAATCGTTTTACCCC
>JAKPQD010000184.1 GCA_029572965.1 Bacteroidota bacterium
AAAAGAATGGCTAAAATGGTGCAACTATAAAGACACAAACGGCGTATGGCATGAAGTTCCGGCATTGAAAAAAGCACGGCAGTTTGAAATTAATTTGTTTTTTGGGAATTAACGCCACAGCAGCTTTGCGTTCGTGCTGCATTTTGAAACCGAACGCTTCACTTAACAACAAGTTTTGATATGGAAACGAATGTAAATAATACCACTAAACCGCAGCATGACGCAAAACTGCCTGTTATGCGAGGTGTTTTTTGTTGGGCTGTAACTGGAACATTTCACGGCTCAATCATTGAAGCTGAAACAGAGGGGGAGGCAAGGCGTATATTTCATAAGCACTACAATGGCGAAAGTATTACTCACATTAAAAAACGCAATGTTCCAGCGTGGGCTTTTTAGCATCTTGCATAACGTTCTGCGGCTTTGTGCAGGTGGGGCATTAAAGCACGAAAGTTTCAACCCACCACTAAACTTAAATTGAAAAACAAATGATGAATACAGCAGAAACCCCCACTTGCACAAAACCGATGTTAGGCGTAGTGCTTTCGTTGTTCGATGGTATGAGTTGCGGACAAATTGCACTCAACAGAGCAGGCATTTCCTATGGTAAATATTATGCTTCGGAGATTGATAAACACGCCATCAAAGTAACACAACACAACTATCCAAATACAATACAACTCGGAAGTGTTACGGAAATTAAAGGTACAGATTTACCACAAGTAGATTTATTGATAGGTGGAAGCCCTTGCCAAGGATTTAGTTTTGCAGGTAAACAATTAAACTTTGAAGACCCAAGAAGCAAATTGTTTTTTGAATATGCAAGGTTGCTGAATGAATTAAAACCTAAATACTTTTTACTTGAAAACGTAAGAATGAAAAAGGAAAGCCAAGATATAATTTCAAAGTATTTGGGAGTAGAGCCGATTGAGATAAACTCAAACCTTGTATCTGCTCAAAATAGAAGAAGGCTTTATTGGACTAACATACCAAACATTGAGCAACCTTCTGACAAAGGAATTTTGTTAAAGGATATTATTATTGATGGTGCTATTGATTGCCGAATGACAACAGAAGATAAAGCCTATGCTTTAACAGCATCTTATAATGGGGCTGTGGCTTGGAATAGTATTGAAAAGAAACAGCGAACAATGATATTGGATGCTGTAAATGGTAAAAAGGTGCATATTGATTTATTTAAAGAAGCACCATATACTTTTTATGAAACGAGAACCGATGAGGGGAAGGAAATGAGGCGAAAAATTAGAATTGAAACAGGCAGAGATTCAACCCCAAGAAGCAAGGAATTTAAAATGTATTTACCATTGAAAGAGCAAAAAGGAAATTGCCTTGTAACAGTGGAAAGCCCTTTGGATTTTATAGTAGATACAAGTTGGAAATACAGAAAGCTATACCCAATTGAAATGGAAAGATTGCAAACTGTACCAGATGGATATACTAAAATAGCAAGCGACACACAGGCAAGACGAATGTTAGGAAACGGCTGGACTGTTGATGTAATCGCTCACATTTTCGGAGGGCTGTCTTAGCATTACGCCTAACAATATGTAAACACAATACGCTTATAACACCAAAACAGAGATATAAACGCAATAGGAGACAACGGAATGAAACTGAGTGAAGCGATTGAGGTGCTGAAACAACACAAAAGTACAACGGATAAGTTTAATCATACGGTAGGCAATGTTAAAGTATCAGAAGCCATTGACACGGTGGTACGGTACTTAGAAACCCCACCAGCCGAAAGTGAGGAGATCCCTGAAACCTTAAAGGGGAAGGAGTACGACTATATGACGCAAATTAAAGACCTTATTAATAACCAGCACACCATGTCCCCAGATTTGTTTATTGCTAACGCTATGAGCATTGTGTGCTATGCTTACAGCGCAGGGGTTGACTTTGTTGTTGATACGTTGAAACTTGAAAAGAAAGGCGAAGA
>JAKPQD010000196.1 GCA_029572965.1 Bacteroidota bacterium
CTGATGGTTCATCATTTGAATTATTGGAAGTTTCACTTGTTCCGTAGAAGCCTACCGTCGCTTTTGTTCTATGCTTTATTGTATCTAACAAACTGACATTATCCTGGGTTGGAATTTTTGAAACCGCAAAAACAGATTCCTTTTGCTGCAACGATTTTTCTTTCAGTTTGTCCTTTACTCTTTGCGGATGCTGGATGTCTAAAATTTTATCCAGCGTTCCATTTAATTGTTGCATTTCCGGGTCAGTTTCCTGTTTGTCATCCATCATTTGCATCATCTCCTGCATCCTGTCTACATCGTTTGTAAACTGCTCATTGTTTTGATAAGGTGCCCCAGTATTGTTTAAAGAAGATGCAGTAGTTTCCGGAGCATTAATTTGTTTATTGATCTCATTTATCTTTTGATATATCTTTTGTTCATTGGCATCGGTTCCAGATTGATAAACTGAACTGTTTAACCCATTCCTTGATGTTGATGGATTATTTAAATGCTGTGTAGCGTCCATCAAAGAAACCTTTGGTTGTAATGAGTCCTTATAGAAGGGGTCACTTCTTAAAAGCTCTGCTCTTTTCAATGAATCAGCATCAGCCTCCATATAAAATGAAAGCTTATCTTCATTTTTATCACTTTTAAGATTCGCATTGGGCAATTGAAGATTAAGACCTGCAACTTTATTTTTGTCACCGTCATTGCCAGTTCCTTTACCGCCTCTCAATGCCCAAAAAGCCATTGTGATAAATGGAAGCACCAACAACGGTAATACCACCATCATTTTCCGCTGCCTCAAAAACTTTACTGAATGTTTGTTTTCCATTGTTTTATTTTTTTTGTGAATAATAGACTTCTTCAATCAAGCTTAAACTATCGAAAAGACCTGGCCGTTCTTTCTGTAGGGTTGGATGCTTTGCCTTATACTCCTGCACTTGCTGAAACTCGCTTTCTGTAATTGCAAAACCATTTCTTTGTCGATGGATACTTTTTGGAACAGCAATGGGCTTTGGAATCAAGCTGCTGTTAGTGTCCTTAGCTCTAAAGGGATTGACAATAGCGACAATGCTTAGGCCACCAAAAACCAAGCAGACCAAATACAGAAAGATCCATTGCTGTTTGCCCTTCCAGTTTTTTGATAACGACCCCATATATTTTTCAAAACCACTTTGGGTTTTTAAAATGCCTTTCGCTATTCCGTTAGCAGCTTTATCTGTCAGTGCTTCTTTATTGATTTGTCTATTCATGGTTTTCATCTTGTTTCAGTTTTTATATCCCTATTTTCAATGGTCTTCCATCTTTCGATTAAGAATCCATGAGGATTATGGTCAGAGCGGGAAACATTTCTTAAATAGCCCTGGGTTATTAGATTGCGGGTAACGACGCTATTGGGCCTTATGATTTTAATTGTGGCGTAGCAATGAAACAAATACGGCTCGGCATTCATACTTAATGAAATACTATCTACAGAAATTTGTTGGCTAATATTGCCAGAAATAATACCGGAGTAATAAGAGGTTTCTTTAAGATTATCGTACTGTCTTTTAGCAGAACCATCAGCCAGGTATAATGCCTTCTTGATATTAGATTCAATTACTTTTTCATCTGGGTCGAGCGTAAAGAAATCGGTATGAAACATGGCAACATGGCTTCGGGCCTCTACTTCGATATTGTCTTTCCTTTTTGATGCAAA
>JAKPQD010000198.1 GCA_029572965.1 Bacteroidota bacterium
ATCCAGTTTATATGTTGGGAACCGAACTACGGCAAGCACTGGGCTTGGTGTAACAAGCCCGCTTATCCGTTCCATTTCGGACTGACTTACTTTGTGTACCAAGCAATTAACATTTGTTACTAAATATTGCTCGGTATGGTAAATCTCCTCAATTTCAAAATTGCTACTGATCAACTCATCTACAAGTTTAGTACCTTCGGCTATAAAAAGGCCAAGCTCATTCCTGAATTTTTTCTGTTGTAGCGATTTTACCCTTTTAATGGTATTTTTTGATAACATCTACCTTAATTTTAGGGCAAAATAAAACATTTTTCTAATATTATCAGCATTTTCAAAAATTCTTAGCATATCACAATCGAACATTATTTTTGCCCTGATTTTGATGAATTTGGTCATAAATCGATAACTATTGCTGTAAAAAATAGATGGCGAATTGCTGTTATAATTACATTTGTATAGTTCATAATACCTAACTCTGATTATGCCTGTGACTTTCAGTTTTCAGAAAATTAATCGGCCTTTAAGGTTTGTACTGTATTTATATTTACTGTTATTAGTTACAGGTTGTTCCGTAACCAAGCATGTGCCGGAGAATATGCACTTGCTCAACAAAGTAGAGATAAAAACAAGTTCAAGGCAGGTAAAACCCGATGATTTATTACCATACGTGAAACAAAAACCTAACAAGAAGATTTTGGGTTTCAGATTCCACCTAAGGGTTTACAGCCTATCAAATCCCCATAAATCAGGTTGGCTTAACAGTGGGCTAAGAACCATTGGTGAGGATCCAGTGCTTTTCGATAGTATGGCAGTGTCGGGTAGTTCAAGAAACATCAAGCTTTACCTTCAAAGTAAAGGTTTCTATAATGCAGTGGTAACGGATTCGGTTTGGATTCACGGGAAAAAGGCCGATGTTTTTTATACCATCCATCCCAATTTGCCCTATAAGGTGAGGAGAGTTGGCTATTTCATTGAGGATACCTTAATCCGCCAGCTTGTGTTGGCCGACACCGCGAACCGCTTAATTAAAAGAAACGATTTGTTTGATGTGGATATACTCCAAGCCGAAAGGGAGCGAATTGAAACAATGCTAAAACGAAATGGCTACTTCACTTTTAGTAAGAATTTCATAACCTTTACTGCCGATACTAACTTCAGGAACAACAGGGTTGACCTTAACCTTATCATAAAAAATCCACTCCGGGCCGATGAGAATGGAAAACTGAAACCCATAAGGTTTAAGCGATACAAGTTTCGGAATGTTTTTATTTATCCGAACTATGACCCATTCAGGTTTAGCTCGTACCGTGATAATGGTGAGCTTGATACAATATGTAGGGCTAGTGTGTACTATGTTTTTCACCAGAACACGGGTGTGAAGCTCGATGTAATTGAGGCATTTAACCAGTTAAAACCAAACGAAATGTATTCTGTTGACCAAGTCAACAGAACTCAGCAGAATCTGAGTCAAATTAGGTTATTTAAGTTTGTTAATATTGAATTGGAAGAAA
>JAKPQD010000199.1 GCA_029572965.1 Bacteroidota bacterium
GAAAAACTATTCCAAAGGTTTACATACTTTTCAAGTTCAGCAAATAGAAAAGGGAAACCAAACCTTTGTACACCAAAGAAACTTGACAATAAAATAAAGCTAATTGAAAGCATTATTGAATTATTGCCCACAGATAAACAGGAACGGGCAAAAGATGAGGTTTCAATATTAAAAAAGATATACGAAGCTGAATATCAATAAAATTTGTAACTGGTTGTAACTGGTTACCCACTTTGCAACCGTGAAACCTTTGTGCAAGTAATTTAAAAACTTGTACAAAATGAATAATCCATTTGAAGCAATTGAAGCAAGGTTAAGCAGTATTGAAAACTTAATACTCGACCTTAAACACAAACCCCAAACGGTTGAACCCACCGACCAACCGAACAGCTTTTAACCATTCAGGAAGCCGCTGAATTTTTGAGCCTTACAGTACCGACTATGTACTCAAAGGTTTCAAAACGGGAAATTCCTGTAATGAAGCGAAGCAAACGCCTGTACTTTTCCCGTACTGAATTGCTGGAATATCTTAAAGAGGGGCGTAAAAAGTCGAACGCTGAAATTGAGCAGGAAGCCAAAGCGTATTTGTTGAACAATAAAAAAGGGCTGAACAATGGGAAGTAACCAACTGAACAGCCCTAAAGTCTTTTCGCATAAAGGACAAGGCAAAAGTACGCATTTTCAGCCACAAATGCAAAGGGTATTTGCAGCATTTTACAAACAGCCCAAAACTATGTTAATGGTTGAGGTTGAAACGGGAATAATGCGAAGCAATATAACCCGATACGTTGCTAAATGGAAAAAACAGGACTGTATTAAAATAGTAAGGTTGGGTATTTGCCCAATATCAAAAAGTGCAGGCGTTCAGTTCCTAACCACCAACCCCGAATTGTTTAAGTCTATTGTTGAACTTTCAAAACCCAAAGGCGATGAGTAAGGCAATACCAACAAACATTTGGGACAATGAGGATTTGAACCCAATTACAGAGGACGTAATACATAACCACGCTGAGGAACTACGAAAGACCGTTGAAGCTGAACAGAAAGCGAAACAAAACCCTTTCCCGGTTGAGGCATTCCCCGAACCGATACAAGAAATAATTACAGCCACAAATGAAAGCCTAAATTTTCCTATTGATTTTATAGGGGCTTCAATATTGTACGCTGTTTCTGTTTCCATAGGTAACACCCACAGAGCCGAAATAATGAGAGGGTACGAACAGAACGCTGTTTTATATCTTGCAATTGTAGGGCGACCAGGAACGAACAAAACACACCCTTTGAAATGGGCAATAAAGCCAATTGAACAAAGGGACAATTTAAAGTTTCAGGAATACCAAAGAAAAAAACAGGAATATGAAACCATTGCAGCACTTACCAAAGAAGAAAGGGAACAGCAGGGGTATAGCGAACCTGTAAAGCCAATTTGGGAACAGTATTTAGTTAGCGACTTTACACCCGAAGCCCTTGTAAGTGTTCACAGCTATAATAAAAGAGGTTTAGGCGTAAGTGTGGATGAATTAGCAAGTTGGTTTAAAAATTTCAACCGATACAATAAAGGCAGCGAACAGGAATTTTGGCTAAGTGTATGGAGCGGTAACACCGTAAAAGTAAACCGTAAAACAAGCGACCAATACAATATACCGTTGCCCTTTATTTCCGTTATAGGAACTATACAACCGGGA
>JAKPQD010000202.1 GCA_029572965.1 Bacteroidota bacterium
CAAAATGGACACAGCCGACCTTGCTTTGTTACCAAATGACTTTAATAAAAAATCACCCGACAATTTTATCCTTTCAGTTGCTTTAAGATACAAAAGTGAAAACCCCATAATGCTTACTTCGGATAATGGCTTGCAAATAAAAGCAAAAGGGTTAAGCATAACGACTATTACATTGAAAGCATTTTTGAACCAAGCGAAATATTGACACCCCCCCGACCCACCGCACAGAAAAGACGGCTTAGTGCTTTGCCACCGCACAAGGCTAACGCTTCAAAGCACTCTATGGTATTGCAGTCAGTTTTTAACTGTCATATTTTTTGTGGCAATGCTCCCCAAGCATTTGGCACATTGCCTGTTCCGCTTTGCTCCACAGCCAAAGAGCCAAGCCAACACACAGCATAGCAACAAAAAAACGCTACACTCCAACCACCACCACCGTTCCGCTTATGCCAGTATAAAAACTGCCTGAAGCTAAATAACATAATGTGGCATTATGTGTTCGCTACGCACAGCCTTTTGCCATCGCTTATGCAAGCATCCAACCGCACAGGCTGTCACATAATAACATTATGTTAAATAGCCAATACCATAGCCATTTTGATAAAATGGAAGCCGTCTTTTCTCCCACCGCACAGCCCCCCAAATGCAGCGAAGCAAATTCACGAACACCAATAAAACAATAGAAAAGCAGTGAGTAAAGCCACACACCCCAACCACCCTTTTCAGCGGTGCAGAAAAAAATAAAGCATTAGTTGTTGATGGCAATGTGCAATAAAAGGTTCATTCATTCCAGTTCCATTTCGTTACAGCGTTTCGCTTCGCTACACTACCTTCCACTACATTACACTTCCATTCATTTCACCATTTATTTTGCACCGCACAGCAAGAGTATTCCCTCATTCCATATTGCAAAACCAACCCTTTGCTTTCCGTGTCTTGGCTTTTGCTTTGCCTACGCTACAATGTTTTTTGTGTTGAAATAATTTACAAAAAACGCAATCACACACAAGCAAAAGCTATAAGCCACTCCAAGCACCTCCGCACTTTTTGCAACATTCCATTCAGTCATACACTTGCTTTTTCCCTACGCTACCACAGTATGGTATGCTTTATTTTTTCTGCGACATATAGCCCCAGTCTAACGCACTAAAGACATTTCGTTTTTTGATTATTGATTTTGATTTAAGCCAATCGGTTTTTATCAGTGGAATTTTTATTGAAATCCTAAATACAGTTTTGAAAAGAGGATAAAAAAATAAAAATAAAAAGTGCAGCAAAATTAGGTGGCTCACACAAGCCCACGCTGATAAAAAAACCAAAAGACTACGGCATAATGAAAGGCAAATAATCTTTTATTTTTTATTGGTATTTGCCTTTCACCCTTCGGGACTTATTCCGTTTCCTTTTGGTTTTTTAGCCACGCCACCTATCAGAATGCTTTCTTTTTTTTTCTGTTTTTTTTCTTTGTCAAATTATATATGTGTTGCGGAGCGTAAGCGAAGCACAGCACAGGCAAGGGCAAAAGCAGATACAAATTTTAAAGCAAGTATTATGCACAGTCCAAAAATTCACACATTCAATCCAAAAAATCAAACAAGCGATTTTGATGTTTACATTTTATGCAAAGGTTTAAATAGTGGCAAACCACTTGAAAAACCTTGCCCCAATTGCTTTGTAATTTCCTGCAAAAATTCAGATGATATGGATTTTTACAAAACCCTTTCTTTCGGCTTGCGGAAAGCAAAGCATTTTCATCAGTTCCTTGTTGGTTCAGTCATTCCATTTTTACGAATTGATGATTTTAAAAATACGATTAAGGTACAAGCCGAAGAAGTCAGTAAAAATAAATATGCCTTTGTAAAGGATGTACATAAGGTCAAAATAATTGAACGAAAAGAAAAGCAGATGTACGAAACTTTGGCACTCTTAGCTGATGTAAAAAAAGCAATGATGTACAGGTATTTTAAAAGGTAGCCGTATAGGCTGCGATAACCTGGGGAAATGCTTTTGCCCAATAAAAAATTTATAAGCAAAGATAGCAAGGGGGGCAACCGCACAAAGCCAACACTAAAAAAACCAAAAGACTACGGCATAAACACAAAGCCAACGCACAAGGCTATCATTTATTCCGTTTCCTTTTGGTTTTTTAATCCCCCTTGCAGAGAGAAGCATATAAATGATTTCATTATGCAAAATCATCCACGTATTTCAGCAGGCAGCCAGTTAGGCATTTGCCCATTTACTCCGCAGGTCCTTCATCAGCACTTGCAGCTTTCACCTTTTGCTTATCAGCGTTACATCCGCAGGTCTCGGTTATCCCATCCGCCAGTTTTCGGCATCAGGGTTTATCAGCTTCCTTGTGGTTGCTTCGTTTGGTGTTATCCATCAGGTGTTCGTGAGCTTTCAGCATTGCCCTTTTAGGGCTTTGCTATAGCTTTAAAACAAGAAGCCCCACCACAAGGGCAGGGCTTCTATTTAACCGATAAGAAAGAAAGCTATTAGGCTATTTCAACAATGTTTAATACGTTGTAAGCACCATTTTTTAACGAGTATTGAATACGGTTTACCTCTTGGAAAAATTCAATCGTCAAGAAATAAAGTTTTGTACCTGCACCTGCTGGAACACCGGCAGGAATTAAATTGAATGGTGTGTTAGTGCCATCAATTGCCAAATTTTGTACAGG
>JAKPQD010000207.1 GCA_029572965.1 Bacteroidota bacterium
AGCTACATTTACAAGCTTTGTATCAGGTTTGGTTTGTTTCTTGCAAGTTAAAAAACAGCAAACTAAGGAAATAATAAGTAAAAAACGGGTATGCAGAAAGAACACTTTGAGGCATTTTTAACTGCTAATGAAAAGCGTATCTATAATTATATATTAACTTTATGTAATAATGAACAAGATGCTTTGGATATTGTCCAAACCGTATTTATAGCGGTTTATAAAAATCTGGAACGTATAGACGAAGCAACTGCTCTTGCTTATACTTATAAAATCGCCCATAATAAATGCCTCAGCTTTCTAAAACAAAAAGCACGCTATGTAAATATTGAGCCGGAGAAATTTAACTGTATTCCGGAAAAAACGGTTATCGCAAACGAAACGGATTACACAGTTCTAAAAAATGCCATTTCTACTTTGCCTCCGCGTTTGGCAGCCGTAATTCAATTACAGTATTATGAAAAAATGTCCTACAAAGAAATTTCCGCCACTTTGGGAATCAGCATAAAAGCAGTAGAATCCTTGCTGGTGCGAGCAAAACGGATTTTAAGGAAAAAAATTTTGCAGGATACTGAGCCAGGAAGAGTATAGTAATTGGAAACAAAATTTGATAAAGGAGCAGAAAAATGAGATGCAGTAAAGTCCAACGCTATCTGGAAAAACAGCTTGATGGCGAACTGGATGAGCGCTCTGGGTTAAAACTTTTATACCATCTAGATAAATGTCCTGCCTGCAAAGCTTTTCTGGAAAAAGCCAAAAAACTGCAGCTGCTGCTTTCTGCCCTGCCCCAAGAAGAGTTTCCTGCCTGGATTCACGGACAAATTATGGATAAGGTGCACCGTCTTGATAATTGCCGTCCAGGGTTTTTCCGTCGCTATAAACTTGCCCCAGTTACCGCTATGCTCACTATTGCTTTAAGCTTATGGGCTGGAGTAAAGGTTGGTATAGTCAGCTATAAAATTGCCAGTCCCACAAAAGAAGAAACCACTACCTACACTTCCATTGCCTATGGTGAATTTGGCGAAAACACAATTCTGGACACTATAACAGAAAATGGAGAAGAGGGTGAATAAACGCTGGCTAATAATAATCTTGCTGATTTCGGTCAGTTTCAATCTTGCTTTTATAGGCAGTTTCATTTATTTGCATTGGTTTCACCCTCATCCTCAACCACCTGTAAGAAAAGAAGAAATGCGAGGTCCTCGTCCCCTATTTGGTCACCCTCCTTTTGAACGGGATGAAGAAATCAGGAAGTTAAGGAATCAATTTGAAAATATCAAACATTCCTTAATGCTGGAACTGGCAAAAGACCCCGTAGATATGACGAAAGTTAATGCCTTAATTGATTCTTCCCTAGTAG
>JAKPQD010000233.1 GCA_029572965.1 Bacteroidota bacterium
CCTAAGTGCCAATCCTTCCACTTACAAAATTCCCGGAATTCGCAATCTGCCAGAAGAACTGGTAATAGAAATGATACCCTCTGCTACTGAAGAGGCAAGTGTTTTTGGCTCCAAAGGAATTGGGGAACCACCTTTAATTTATGGGCTTTCTTTGTTTTTTGCTTTGCAGGCAGCGGTAAAAGAAGCAAAAAAAGATGCCGAACTGAGTTTTCCGGCTACTCCGGAATCTGTCTTGCAATGCCTGGATGGTTTATACCCGATAGATTAACCTCCTGGCCAACCTCAACAGTGTGTTTTTTTAACATTATTGCAAACCAGCATAAATCAATAAACATAAAAAACGCATTTTAAGCTCTCTGGTAACTATCCTGCAGCTGCCTTAGTAAATTTGTATCTTACAATCTTGCTTTAATCGTCGCTATATATTCCTTCCAGAGCGGATAAGAAAAGCTCTCTGCATATTTCTCCACCACCGTCTTATCCACAGCAAGAATCCGCTGTTTATATTGTTCGGACAGGGCTTCCCATTCTTCTTCTATCTTTAACCGAGATACCACCTCAAACCCGTGTGCATCATCCCGTAAAGGTAAATAATCAAGAATGTCTTCATATTGTTGAACAATGCTTTCAGTAGCATACATTTTTTCTCCTGTTGAGCCCCAAATGTTGGTGCAATTTTCAACTCGTTGTTTTTCATGCTGTTTGAGCACTTTTTATTGTTCTCGTTTCTCGTAATCTATGTTAGAATTTACTTAAAAATTCATTATCTTCATCTTGTTAATCCCAGTCAAGTTATTTTTCATCAATATTGGGGTGGCAAGGTAAAAAGTAACCCCCTTATTTTCTATCAGATGCATATATTTGTAAACCTCCATTTCAAGTATAACAGGAAAAGGGTTTATAAGTAAGAGTTCATTTTATTGGGTTTGATTTCTAATAAAATAATCGGGAAACCATAGTTTGACAAATGCAATTAAAGGTTATGTCTCAAAAGTTGGTATAAAATTGCTAACGCCAAATGAAGAATAAGGTTGAGCTGGATCACGCTCATTGTTTTGATGGTTTAAATAGATTGAAAGAACAAGGATAAGATCAG
>JAKPQD010000329.1 GCA_029572965.1 Bacteroidota bacterium
GTCAGTTCTCCATCCAATCTGTTTAGCTTGTTCGGTATAGAAACCTAAGCTTGCACCACCTGCCACTAACTCTGGACGTTTGACTGCACGGAGTCCAATGGCGATATCTTTAAAGAATTCATATAAAGCTAAAGCAGGTCGCGATTTTTCACCATCAGGCAAGAAAGAAACACGACCATAAGTCGCAACCGCCTTGCCATCAACCATAGGTTTAATCATTTCATCAACATATGATGAAGGGTAAATACTATCGGCATCTGCACAAAGATGATAAACACCTTTTGCAATTTGCAAACCTGCATCACGTGCAAAGCCGACTCCTTGTAAAGGTTGAAATACAGATTTCACCCCACAACGATCTAATATTTCTTGAGTACGATCTTTCGAATTATTATTACTTACAATAACCTCAACAGGATATTTGCTTGCCAATTCAGATAATGACGACAATGACTTTAATATTGTTTTCTCTTCATTATAAGCTATCACTACAATACTCACCAATGGAGTATCGGTATGCAATCGCTCGAACCCCTTTCTAATCCGATCGAAAACCTCTTGAGGAACTTCGTCGATTGAATTAAATTCAAGGTAATGTTTTTTAACCCAAGAGGGCAATGTGAAATGCATCATAAGCCGTCAATTTTTCTTCCATTATGGAATGATTGAATTCATTATACGCAGAAGTTGTACCTATGTTACGAATACAAACACCTAAAAACATCGGATTCACCGAGAAATACCTAAATTTGCATATGCATCGTTATTTTATTGAATTAGCATATAAAGGAACTAACTATCATGGATGGCAAGTGCAAAACAATGCACCTTCAGTCCAAGAGAAATTGAATGAAGCAATTTCGATACTTACCCGACAACCTGTAGAAACCATGGGTTGTGGAAGAACTGATGCTGGAGTTCACGCAAGCCAATTTTATGCGCATGTCGATTTTGTTGATCCTATTGAATCGCTTCCTGAATTTTCGCGACGAATCAACGCAATTCTTCCTTCCGATATTTTCATTTTCGAAACTCACCAAGTTGAGAATTCTGCTCACGCTCGATTCGATGCAACGTCCCGCAGCTATAGCTATTACATATCCAAAAAGAAAAGCATCTTTCAACCTGAACATGTTTGGTTTTGTCCGTTTAGCTTGAATATTTCAGCCATGCAAGAATTATCCGACTTGCTATTAACTCATACCGATTATGGATGTTTTAGTAAAGCGGGCGGTCAACAATTTACCAATCTTTGTACAATTACCGAAGCCCAATGGATTGAACTTGATTCAGGATTTCAATTCAAAATATCCGCCAACAGATTTCTACGTGGAATGGTAAGAGCCATTGTCGGAACATTAATGGAAGCAGGTAAAAACAAAATGTCAAAAGAAGAGTTTATTCATATATTGAATAGTGGCGACAGAAAATTAGCCGGGCATGCAGTCCCTGCCCATGCATTATTTCTTGAACAAATTACCTATCCTTATTTATCTCATCCTGCACAATCCCCTTTTAAAATATGAGCGTTAGCGGAAAAGCCTTTGATCAAGGACTGTTCAGACGAATTTTCGAATTCACGAAACCGTATAAGAAAATCTTCTGGATTGGAGTAGCACTCACAATCGGTTTAGCATTGCTTTCACCATTACGTCCAATTTTGACGCAATACACCCTCGACAATTATGTTGCGAACGATGATGAAGGGGCATTACTGCAAATGACCATGTTAATGTTTGGATTGCTAATTATACAATCCTTATTCCAGTTCATGCATTCGTGGTACACCAATTTATTAGGACAAGAAGTTATTCGAGGATTACGAATTTCCCTATTTAAAAGAATGATCAATTTCCGATTAAGCTATTTCGACAAGACACCGGTAGGCACCACAATCACGAGAAGTGTATCGGACATGGAAACAATTGCCGACATTTTTTCGGAAGGTTTGATAGTAATCATTGGCGACATTCTTCAGCTAATAGTTATAATAACGGTAATGTTTACGCTAGATTGGAAATTAGCATTAATAAGCTTAAGCACTATTCCACTTTTATTGATTGCCACTAATATTTTCAAAAACAAAATCAAAGAAACATTTGGAGATGTACGAACCCAAGTTGCAGCATTAAATACGTTTGTTCAAGAACATTTAACCGGAATGCGAATTGTTCAAATCTTCAACCGCGAAGAAACTGAACTCCGCAAATTCGACCATATCAACCAACAACACCGAGATGCCAACATAAAGTCAGTTTGGTATTATTCGATCTTTTTCCCGGTAGTTGAAATATTGTCGGCTATATCTATCGGACTAATTGTTTGGTGGGGATCGGGAGCTGTGATAAGAGATCAATTAACCTTTGGGATTTTGGTTTCATTCATCATGTACATCAATATGCTGTTTCGTCCGATACGAGAACTAGCCGATAAGTTCAATACCCTTCAAATGGGAATGGTAAGTTCTGAAAGAATTTTCAAAGTGATGGACGAACCGGAACTAACAGCTGCCGGCGGAAGTTATGCTCCACAACATATCGGAGGTGCGATTGAATTCAAGAATGTTTGGTTTGCTTATGATGATCAAGACCAAACCAACAAGCAGCCAAATTGGATTTTGAAAGATGTAAGCTTCTTGGTGAATCCCGGAGAAACTGTTGCATTTGTCGGAGCCACCGGAGCAGGAAAATCAACCATCATTAGTATCCTAAACCGATTCTACGAAATCAGCAAAGGACAGATTTTAATCGATGGAGTTGACATAAAAGAATTCGAGATCCATCATTTGAGAAGTCGAATAGCTGTAGTACTTCAAGATGTCTTTTTGTTCTCCGACACAATTGGAAATAACATCTCTCTTTATAATCCGGATATTACAGAACGAGAAATGACAGAAGCTGCAGAAGCAGTTGGAGCAATGACATTCATCAACCAATTACCCGGAAGATTCCAATATCAAGTTCAAGAACGCGGAAGTGTTTTATCGATGGGGCAACGACAACTCATCTCATTTCTTCGCGCATATGTTTACAAACCCTCTGTATTGATTCTTGATGAAGCAACCTCATCGGTAGATTCAACAACCGAAGAACTCATCACTCAAGCCACCTCTGTACTTACCAAAGGAAGAACATCGATAGTCATTGCACATCGATTAGCGACAATTCAAGATGCCGATAAAATAATTGTTCTTGATCATGGTGAAGTAATAGAAAGCGGATCACATCAAGAATTATTAACGAAAAACGGACCCTATAAATCACTGTTTGAAATACAATTTAACCACGTTTCAGAAGGTTAAAATCGATCGATTGCAACAAACTTTTTTTGATTTCAGGAAGAAATTTTCATCCACATCACAACTTGATTTTAACATCATCAACAATCACTGTGATGCGTTAACGAAATATTTCAAGCACATTATCGACATCATTTCAAATCGATTTCATCTAAAATAAATTCAAGAAAGAAAACAATTCTTAACGATGATGTGATTAAATAAAAATGAAACCTTTTTATCAAACAAACGTAAACTCCCCTCTGAAAACGAGATTGTAAACTTTAAAAACTAAAAAAACAAAAACAAAAACTAGATGATTGTTCGCTCATGAAAATGCAAAATTACGAGCAACGAATTGATGATAAAAAATATTGAAATCAGCTGCAGAAAACGCACTTTCAATATTAACAATTTCAACAATTTCATATGTTAATAACTTTGTAGTTACATGTTTCGAAATCAAATAATCATATAGTAGGTTTACATCTCAACCAAATAATAATTTTAAAATGGCAACTAAAAAAGCAAAGAAAGCTGCAAAAAAGCCAGCTAAGAAAGCCGCTAAAAAGGCTACAAAAAAAGCTGCTCCTAAAAAAGGAGCTAAAAAAGTAGCAAAGAAAGCTGCTAAAAAAGCAACTAAAAAAGCTGCTCCTAAGAAAGCTGCGAAAAAAGCTGCTAAGAAAGCAACTAAAAAAGCTGCTCCTAAAAAAGCTGCTAAGAAAGCTGCTCCTAAGAAGAAGTAATTCTCAGCTTTTAAAAAGCAGAATATCTTTAAAGTCCCGATCAATGATCGGGACTTTTTCATTAAACCCTTTACTGTAGCGGGTTTCAACAGATGCACATTTTACTCCTCCATGTTACTACTATTGCATTTATGCAGAATCAAGTTCAGTAGATTCCACAGTTTTTTTTCTATCAACAAAGTGCATGTTTTTTAATTATTCCCAACCTATCTTTCATTGAAAAATATTTTCACTTTTGTATAATAGCCAAGCTCTGTTGTCATTTTTTTTCAGCAAAAACTATTTTTTCAGCAGGCAGTTTTTTATTCTTCTTACATTTACGTTAACAATTTTTAAAAATGGATAATTATCAAATTGCCGAGATTTTCAGCCTTTTAAGCAAGTTAACAGACATTCATGCAGAAAATAATTTTAAGGCAAAATCTTATGCAATTGCAGCATTTCATATTGAAAAATTACCTGAGCAATTAAGCGAAACTCCCAAAGAAAAAATTGCATCCATAAAAGGCATTGGAGACTCCTCTGCCAAAAAAATAATTGAGATTTTAGAAACCGGTTCATTAAAAATTTTGCAGGAGTTAATAGAAAAAACACCGATCGGAGTGATAGAAATGCTGAACATAAAAGGTATTGGCCCAAAGAAAATTTCTACCATCTGGAAAGAGATGGAAATAGAAAGTATTGGTGAACTTTTATACGCTTGTAAAGAGAACCGCCTGAAACTTTACAAAGGCTTTGGAGAAAAAACACAGCAGAACGTAATTGATACCATCGAATTTTATTTAAGCAACCAGGGCAGTAATTTATACCCGCAGGTGGAAGCTGTAGAACCACAGATAACCTCTTATCTGCAAAAGCTTTTTGGTGCCGCAAATGTTTTTTTAACAGGTGGTTTTAAAAGGCAACTGGAGATCATTGACGAACTGGAGTACGTGATTAAAAGTTCTGTGGAAGATATAAAACCCAAGTTTTTAACCGCAAACCCACCCGAATTACTGGAAGAAAATGCCGACAGCATACTTTACAAACTGCTGAACGGACTTAAACTGAGATTATATAGCGCACCGGAAGCTTTTGAAAAGAAATGCTTTTTTACTTCCGGCAGCCCGGAGTTTATCAATGAATTCATATTCCGTTTCCCTGGTATTGGATTTTCAGAAGCTTCTGCCGCAGATGATTCAACAGTTTTTAAAGAAGCCGGAATTAGTTTTATACCCTCTTGTGCACGGGAAACGCCCGAAATTATTGAACGGGCTGCAAAAGGTCCATTACCACAGTTAATACAGCCAGAAGATATAAAAGGCATCATCCACAGCCATAGTAACTGGAGCGATGGCAGCAATACACTGGAAGAAATGGCCAAAGCTGCCAAAGAACAGGGCTTTGAATACCTGGTTATAAGCGACCATAGCAAAAGCGCCTTTTATGCAAACGGGCTTACCGAGGAAAGAATACAGGCCCAGCATGAGCAAATTGATGTACTTAACAGCAAACTAACGGGCTTTAAGATATTTAAGAGCATTGAAAGTGATATTTTGTATGATGGCAGCCTGGATTACCCCAATGCCGTGCTGGCTACTTTTGACCTGGTGATCGCTTCGGTACATAGTATTTTAAAAATGCCCGAAGAGAAAGCTATGCAACGCCTGATAACCGCTATTGAAAACCCTTACACCACTATACTTGGCCATATGACCGGGCGTTTATTACTAAGCCGCAAAGGCTATCCCGTTGATCATAAAAAAATAGTTGATGCCTGCGCTGCCAATAATGTGGTGATTGAACTGAATGCCCACCCAAGCCGACTGGATATTGACTGGAGGCATATTGATTATGCGCTGGAAAAAAATGTACTCATCTCCATCGACCCGGATGCACATACTATTGAAGGGTTTAAAGACACCCGCTATGGCGTGTTGGCTGCACAAAAAGCCATGGTAACCAAAGCGCAGAACTTGAGTAGTATGGGGTTGACTGAGTTTGAAAACTATATTCAGAAAAGAAAAGGGTAATAGCAGATCAATTTGCAACCGGTAACTCCACAAAAAACGTAGTTCCCACTCCTGCCTCAGTTTCAAACCATATCTTTCCCTTGGCCTGTTCAACAATACCCTTGCTCATGGCCAATCCTAAGCCAGTACCTGATGTTTTGGTAGTAAAGTTTGGGGTAAATATTTTTGATTGCAGGTCTTCATCAATACCATTACCGTTATCTTTTACTTTTAGCAAAACGGTGCCGCCGTTTATTGTT
>JAKPQD010000335.1 GCA_029572965.1 Bacteroidota bacterium
CAAAACGCCCCTGCAATACTTTCAGCTTGTCAAATGAAAAACTGCTTTTATTGTAAACTGCCAACCAAATAAAGCTTTCAGGTGTTTCAGGCAAACCAAAATACAACGTACCGTAAACGGCTGTTTTTGGGGCTTCAACCAATGCAACCGGGTTGCTGTGGTATTTGCTTAAAAGGTGTTCGCCAAATAGACAAGTAATAATTTTATCCTGTTTCGTGTATGCTTTTAACCATTCAGGCAAGGGCTTATTGCTCCGGGCGTAATGTCTTTCGATTATTGAGTGTAAAAAGTCAGTGCCTGTGGTGTGGTTCTGTTCATCAAATTGCTTAACCTGAACGGCTCTTATATTACCCTTTATATCAATAAAAGGAAAAGTAATTGCCCCTGCCCTGTAACCATTTACAACCGTCCCCAATCGGTACAACTGAATAACCTTTGTAACATCATCAACTTCGAAAGGGAATTGCACCTTGTAAAAAAGGTTCTGTATAAACGTGTTCTTTTCATAGCGTTCGGGCTGTAATGTTTGTTTGAATGTATCAAAGTCAAAAAATACGGGTTCAGGCGTGGGCTGTGGTATTGCCTTTTTTTGCTTTGGCTTCCAGTTGTTCGGAATTTCCGAACGGTCGCCCTGTTCCTGTTCCCAAACTGCTTTTGCGTAACCGTCTTTGTATGGGTTAAGAAAATAACCGCATTTGCTTTCACGGTCGCAACGTCCGTACTGTTCGGGCAGATAGTTGCCTGTTTGGGTATCAATATACCTTACAAACCGTTTTTTACCACATTCGGGGCAATGGTGTTTTTTACTACCTTTTTCTAATATGTATCTATATTCTGTATTCATTTTCTAAAATTGTTGTTTGGCATAAGTGGCACAAGTGGCACAATTCAATAATAACAAGGCTTTCAGGCTGTTTTTAAGTGGCACAAACTTGGCACAAGTGGCACAAACTAATTTAGAAAATGACAGTTGTGCCAACAAAGTGCCAACAAAATGCCACGCCAAACCCTTATGAATAAAGGAAAGTGCCAATAATGCCACTTGTGCCACGCTGTTTTTAATATAGTTTTTCATATTCGCCTTGTCTTATCCGTTTGAATACTTCTTTGTTGTTCAAAAACCGTTTAAAAGTCCGTTCAGTCATTCCCATACTTTCAGCAACCTGTACGCCCTCACTTGTTGTAAAGGTGTCGGGCAACGCTATGTAAAGGGTTTGTTTGTCGGTTGGCAACTTATCTAATGGACTCGCATTTGATACAATAAAATGTACCTTAATAGCTGTTTTTTTGAAGTACTCAACCAACTTTAAAGCCCCTTGTACCGCTTCCATTCCAATAGCTTGTTTATTACCCTCATTACAGGCGTACCGTACCATTTGAAGTATTAAAGCCAACCGAACAGCGTACATTTCAATTTTGGCGTTTATACCGCTTAAGGCTTCATTTTCGGGTTTATTGCTTTGGTCGGTTAATTCCCTTTGCCATTCAAATAAAAGTTGCTTTGCTTCGGGTGTAAACCTCAATATTTCGGGCTGTGGGTTGTTGGTTTCGTCCTGAATTATTGAAACGTCCAAAAGGTTTGAAATAATGGTTTGCCAATTCTCAACTATTTCAGGTTTTAATTCTGTTTCGCTCCAGTATTCTTTTTTCAAATTATCGGGAAAAACAAACAGCAACCTATCTAAAAAACCGTTTTCAGTTCTATTGTCTGCCAACTCATTAAGTACTCCCGGTTGTATAGTTCCTATAACGGAAATAAAGGGCAACGGTATATTGTATTGGTCGCTTGTTTTACGGTTTACTTTTACGGTGTTACCGCTCCATACACTTAGCCAAAATTCCTGTTCGCTGCCTTTATTGTATCGGTT
>JAKPQD010000248.1 GCA_029572965.1 Bacteroidota bacterium
GCAAGTATTATCAGGTCTACCCACGCTTGTGTTCTAGTAAACGGTTCGGAAAAATAATGGCTGTCTTCAATGATGTGCCTTGGAAGTTTTATGAATCCTTTATTTACCATAATCCAATTTTTTTCTCGCTTTATTTATCGGATCTATTACCGAGTAGTTTCTCGATATCACTCTTGCGGTATCGGACCTTGGTACCAATGCGTATTGGAATTAGATAATTCTGTTTCTCCCATCTGTACAGGGTAGTTACATGAATGTCCAACATCTCAGCCACCTTTCTAGGAGAGAGATAAACTTCATTACGTTGCGCGTCCAATTCGTTCTTAGCACGCTCGAAGGCCTCTTGATTAAGACGATTCAGGGTGCTTACCAAATCGTGCTCGTTGAGCAGAAATATATTTTCTTTCATAATCGTGATATTATATTTTTTGTCTTTCCTTGCATGCTGATCAGTCATGCAATTGTTTGACATTGCAAGTTTATGTAATATGAGAAACAAAAAACCCCTACAGTAGTCCACTGTAGGGGTAATGCGGGGTGCTAATTATTTATTTATTAGCCGTTTATGTGTGAAGGTTAAAACATAGCATCAATCTCTTCATATCCTTTTGGAAGACTCCCGGTTTTGACCCAATCATTCTTTGCTCCTCTAAGATTGGTTACTTGGAAATCATTTTCGAATGATTTCCATTGTGTTCTATCATCAGGGTATTTATTAATCAGTTCGCAATGTAGTTTGTCAACAAAATAAGCTAGTAAAGCTTTTGATCGCAACCATTTTAAACATGTAAAGCCAATTGGCTTTTCGCCACCGTTTATAACATATAAGAAGCTTTTAAAATCGTAAGGTTCGAAATAACCTTTTAAATTCTTAAACAAGCTTTTTACAATTTCAATATCTATCTGCTTTCTTTCAATAATCTTGTTGTCAGGTGATAAGGCCTGTTTGGTCTTCGCTATCTTCAAATTACTCTGCTCCCTTATGTTATTAATCTCCTCCTGTATAAAATCATTGACGCTATCCTGTGTTTGATCGTCAAAATGACCAGTAGCCTCGACAAAACAGTCAAAGTTTGAAATATTGTTCATTTTCAAGGCTTTAGACAAGTTTAGTAAGAAAATAACTTTCTCTTCACTTGTTGGCAGGCTCTCAATCCTTGCATTGATTCTCCTTAATGAATACTCCCAATGTACTCGGTTGATCTGGTTTGTTGGCAGAAACTCTATTATCATAACATATTAGTTTAAATTTGTGGTACAAAATTAGAGTGAATAAAGTAGCATATCGGGGGGTGCCAAAATCGTTATGAACAGCTTTTTTAACAACGATATAAATGTTTTCTGGAAGAAGCAAAATCACTTAGCTTATCACAGAATGACAAAACAATGACAAAAAGTAAAAATGAAAAAAGCCAACCAGCTATTTATCAACTGATTGGCTTCCCATGGAGCGGTCCGGACGGGACTCGAACCCGCGACCCCGTGCGTGACAGGCACGTATTCTAACCAGGCTGAACTACCGGACCCTGATTGTTTGGGAGGGCAAATGTAGGCAATGTTTTTGAAACTGCAAAAAAACTGAAATG
>JAKPQD010000249.1 GCA_029572965.1 Bacteroidota bacterium
TACCTGGCATATATAGAACCCTTGAAATGCAGTACAGTACTGTCCCATACCGCCTTTGCCAAAAATAAAGTGTAGTGCCTGAGCAAAATAATAACTATTTGAATATCTTTGTTTTATAAAATCAAACCGTCAAAGTCGGGAAAAAAGGAAAAGTGGTTACTTATTCAAAACTGAAAACAGATGAAGTTGCCTTGATAAAATCAATGTTACAGCGGGGAGTAAAACAAAAGTTAATTGCCAAAATGTTTTGCGTTAGCGAAATGCAAATAACGCGTATCAAAAGAGGGGATAACTGGCAGGAGGTGGTTGCTATCGATCAGGAAAACAGCACCAGTACAGAGAAAAAAATTAAAGCCAATTAAAATATAAAAAAAGGAGTGCTTTTGCACTCCTTTGTTTTTTCTGCTCTACCAGAATTATTTCTTTTTGCCTTTAGCAGCTTCAGCAGCGCTGTCAGCAGCAGCAGCAATAGAGTCAGCTTGAGCTTTTTGTGCAGCTTCAACTGCAGCAATAGAGTCAGCTTGTCTTGTAGAGTCAGCGATTCTTTGTGCTTCACGTTCTTCAGCACTTGGTCCACATGCAGTGATTACTAATCCTGCAACAACTGATAACAAAAATAACTTTTTCATTAGTTTTTAAATTTAATAACGTTGCAAAAATAATTGAAATAGATAATTGTGAAAACAAATTTCATATTTTTTTTTTAAAAGGCAATTTTTTTATTATATTTTTTTAACAATTTGTCATAGCAATATAGTAACTTATTAATAATCAATATTTTATAAATTATACTTTTTTAATTCATTTCTTTTTTGCAAAATATCATCTGTCAAACTTGACAAAAAAGCCCAAAATTTTGGACTGTGGTTTTTATGTACTACATGGGCTAACTCATGCAATAATACATAATCTATAAGGTGTGCAGGCAAAAGCATAAGCTTTAGTGTAAGGTTTATCTGGTTATTTGAAGAACAACTGCCCCACCGGGTACGGGCATTGTTGATTTTGACACTGTGAAAAGGGATGTTATGTAATGCTGAAAGTTGTTTTAGCCTATCTGGCAGATACTGCTTAGCTTCTTTGCGGATAATCTTCTCAAAATAAAAAAGTAATTTTTCCTGCATCTTTTCATTCTGCAAATCTAATTTTTCATCCACTCTGATGATATATTCGCGGCCATTCTGACAAAGCTCAACTTCTTTTTTCGGTGATAATGGTAAAACTCTTTCGATTTTAACCGAAAAAAAGGCATTTTTATAATTGAAACCTTCATTTATAACAGCAGGTATTATAGAATGGCTTTTGAGGTTGATGAGTTTATTACGTATTGTATCAATATTTTTATGGACAAAACCAAGGGCTTCATCAAACGAAACATAATAAGGGACACTGACTCTCAGGCAGACCTGATGGTTGCCCGATTTGACAATAATACGCCTGTTTTGGCGACGTTTGATAATTTCGACCAACCCAATGTCTGAGATGATATGTAATGCCTTTTTCAAAAATTAAGAAGAATTTAGAACAAAAGAACATATTTCTTTTTATTTTCGTTGACTATTTTAAGCACAAAAACATGAATATGTCGAAAAAAAACTGGATACTATTATCAATTGTTATTTTTTTAATACTTATTGCTATAGTTGGACGCAAAGCCGGATTGATAGGAAAAGAAAAGCCTGTTGAAGTTGCTGTTGAAGAGGTAAAAAAACGGACGATATATGAATTGGTGACTGCAAATGGCAAAATAGAACCGGAAACAGAAGTAAAAATCAGTGCTGATGTTTCGGGTGAAATAATTGAAGTATATGTAGAAGAGGGGCAAAAAGTTGAAAAAGGCCAATTAATGTTAAAAATAAAACCTAACATTTATATTTCGGCCAGAGACAGGGCTACAGCTGTTGTCAATTCTGCCAAGGCCGGTCTTGAAAACGCTGAAGCCCGTAAAATGCAGGTCGAAGCACTATTTAACAAATCTAAGCTAAACTATGAGCGTAACGAAAAACTTTGGGAACAAAAGGCTATATCCCAGCACGAGTGGGAAACGGCAAAAACTGATTTTGAATCAAATAAAGCCGAACTTTTAGCGGCAGAAAAAAATGTTCAATCATCAAAATACAACCTAAAAAGCGCAGAAGCCAGCCTTACCGAAGCAGAAGAAAACCTTTACAAAACTTCTATTTATGCTCCGATGACTGGTATTGTCACCCGTTTAAATGTCGAGAAAGGCGAACGTGTTGTTGGTACTGAAATGATGGCAGGTACTGAGCTGATGCGGGTAGCCGACCTGAACAAAATGGAAGTAAAGGTTGAAGTAAACGAAAACGATATTGTGCGTGTTGCTGTTAATGATACCGCCATTATTGAAGTAGATGCCTTTTTAGGGAATAAGTTTAAAGGGGTAGTATCAGAAATTGCCAATTCGGCGAGTTCGTCATCCAGTGCTATGTCTGACCAGGTGACTTCATTTGAAGTAAAAATATTGATGCTGCCAGAGTCATATAAAGACCTTATTAATGCTGACCGCAAATATCCTTTTAGACCCGGGATGACTGCCAATGTTGATATCCAAACAGAGTATCGTACTAACGTATTGTCAGTACCAATTGAAGCAATTACCTCAAGATCGGATTCGGCAATGCAAAATAATGATGATAAAACAAAGAAAAAAGAAGAAAAAGAAATTGACAGCAAGGAAGCTGTTTTTGTTTTGAACGGCCAATCGATAGTCAAGCTGAAGAAAGTTAAGACGGGGATTCAGGATAACAATTTTATAGAAATTTTAGCCGGTTTGTCTGAAAAAGATAAAGTAGTGGTTGCCCCTTATAGTGCAGTATCCCGCAAACTGAAGGATGGTGATGTTGTGAAGGTGGTAGATAAAAAAATGCTTTTTTCAAATAAATAAGCAGATGCGCAGATGCCTTTAATTCTTTCTATAGAAACATCAGAAAAACTTTGTAGTGTTGCCCTTGCAGACGGTTTGCAAATATTGGGCAGCGAAGCATCCACTGAAGATAAGTCGCATGCATCGAGCCTGACATTGCTGATTGATAAACTATTACACAATTGCAAAATTAGCTATGAACAACTTAATGCTGTTGCTGTTGGCAAAGGGCCTGGTTCATATACAGGTTTGCGGATTGGTGTTTCTACGGCAAAAGGTATTTGCTATTCATTAAAAATACCTTTAATTGCTGTTGATACATTTACCATTTTGGTCAATGAGTTTATTATTTCCGAATTTTATTCTAAAAATAAAAAGACTTTTGACTCGGCTGAAAGTATGATTTGTGCTATGATAGATGCACGTAGGATGGAAGTTTACAGGAGGTTTTTTGATTCAGCTTTTAATGCTACATCTGACATTGAGGCTGAAGTAATCAATAGTACCTCTTATGATAATTTGCTCAAAGAAAAGAGAATATACTTTTTGGGAAGCGGTGCCGACAAACTTCCTAACATCATTGTATCAGACAATGCTTTTTTTGTCAACAACATCAGGCCTCATGCCCGTTCTATGTGCAAAGCTGCTTTAGCAAAATTTGAGGCCAATGAAGTTGAAGATGTAGCCTATTTTGAACCATTTTATCTAAAAGATTTTGTTGCTACTATTTCTAAAAAGAAAGTTTTTTAGCTGCTTCTGAAATTTAGATTTCGTAATTTATTTCTGGATTTAAATAAATTAAATATTAAAAGATATTAAACTATTTTTATCTTTGTTTCTTAAATTATCCAAAATTAAGTATTAGAAAATACTTAATCGATTAAGAAATTGTAATTTAGTAATTTAATAAATTCCATTATCGGCAAAATTTTGACTCCTAATGTTTAATTTGAGATAATATTTATTTTAAACAATGATTTTCATAAAAGGTTACTTTTATTGACTTCAATAGCCTTAATATTAATTAATCATGATAAACAAGACACTATTTTTATGGATATTATTTGTGGTATTTATCATTTCATCTTGCACGAACAATCCGAAATATCACAAAAAAAGTGATTTAGAAGGTTCTATAACCATCTCCGGGGCTTTTGCCCTATATCCAATCACTGCCAAATGGGCAGAAGAGTTTATGAAATTATACCCAAACGTAACTATTGACGTTTCTGCTGGTGGTGCAGGCAAAGGAATGACAGATGCCTTGAGTGGTATGGTTGACCTTGGAATGGTTTCAAGGCCGTTGAGTGAAGCTGAAATAAACAGAGGCGCATGGTATATTGGTGTTGTAAAAGATGCTGTTGTTCCTGTTTTTAGCTCATCAAACCCTTATGCAGACAGTATCCGTAAAAGAGGGATGACGCAAAAACAACTCAAAGCCATCTTTATTGATGGGAGGTTGTCTGACTGGCAAAGAATTTATAATGGCAATACTAAGGCTCATGTGCATTTATTTACCCGTTCTGATGCTTGTGGTGCCGGAGAAATGTTTGGACGTTATCTTGGCATGAATCAGGAAGCATTACAAGGGGTAGGTGTTTTTGGAGATCCGGGAATGGCTGATGCTGTTAAAAATGAACCTTTGTCATTGGGCTATAACAATATCATTTATGTTTATGACATTAAATCGAGGCATTATAATAAAGGAATAGAAGTGGTGCCTCTTGACCTGAACGAAAACAGGATTATTGACAAAGAAGAACATTTTTATCAAAACCTTGATAGCCTTAGCGCAGCCATCCGTGAAGGGAAGTTCCCTTCGCCTCCTGCCCGCGAACTGTACTTTGTAAGTAAAGGTAAACCTGAAAATAAGGTAGTAAAAGAATTTCTGAAGTGGGTACTTACTGATGGACAACAATATGTTAAGATGGCAGGTTATGTTGAACTATCAGAAAAAAAACGAATAGATGAACTTTCTAAAGTCAGGTTTGTTCTTCGTAAAGGATTAAGTAGTAATGATAGTCTAAAATAATTATACAACCCCAATGAGGTTGAGAAAAGTTAAGGACAACCTGCATCAAACATGGATGATAATTGCTATTGCAATAGTTATCTTGCTTCCTTTCATCATTGGGGCTGGTCTCATATATAAGTCCAGCTTTATACTCCATGAATACCCTATCAAGGACATACTGTTTTCATCGGAATGGAAGCCACAGAGTAGCAAATTTGGTTTATTGCCTTTTATAACCAGTTCGCTATTTGTAACTTTCTTTGCTATTGTTATAGTGTTGCCTATAAGTTTGCTTTCTGCTATTCACTTAACACAATATGCAAAAAAATGGGTGCTAAAAGTCACTCACCCGGTGATTGATATTCTGGCAGGCATTCCGTCAGTTATTTTTGGTATATGGGGAGTAATTGCTGTTGTTCCGGCAGTGCAATATATTGCTAAGCTCTTTGGCTATACAGTTTCGGGCTATAGCATTCTGGCAGGTTCAATAGTGTTGGCTATTATGATTTTGCCTTTTGTTCTGAATATGATGATTGAAATATTTCAGACAGTACCTGAAGAACTGACCGAAGCTGCATTGTCTTTAGGAGCAAGCCGATGGCAGGCTATAAAAAAAGTTATCCTGCGAAAAGCTTTTCCCGGAATAATTTCTGCTATAGGATTAGGCATTTCACGTGCTTTTGGTGAAACTATTGCAGTTCTGATGGTAACCGGCAATGTAGTTAAAATTCCTGAAGGTATATTTCAGCCAGGTTATCCGTTGCCGGCATTATTGGCTAACAACTATGGCGAGATGCTCTCTATTCCACTTTATGACTCGGCTTTGATGCTTTCGGCTTTGGTATTGTTTGTTATTGTGCTTCTGTTTAATTTGGTGTCGAGGTTGACGATTATCAGGTTTGAGAAGAAAATATAACTAATTACGGATGACAAATTACGGATTATATAGCCCCTCCTAACCTCCCCTTGTAAAGGAGGGGATCAGAAACAGTGAATTAGGAGAAATCTTTCCCCTCCTTTCAAAGGAGGGGTAGGGGTGGTAAAATGAAGAAAATGAAAAAACGCAATAAAATAGAAGAGAATGTTTTCAGGGTGCTGATGTTTGTATCTACGATACTTATTAGTATTGTATTGCTTCTTATTTTGTACGGTATATTACACAAGGGGCTTTGGGTATTGAGTTGGGAAATGCTTACCTCTGTTCCTAAAGGCGGTTATTACTTTGGTCATGAGGGAGGTATTGCCAATGCTATTGTTGGTTCTGTTTATTTGTCATTTGGGGCTGTTATACTGGCTATTATTATTGGGTTACCGGTAGCTCTTTTTATCAATATCCATGTAGTGCAATATCAACGCTTTGTTCATGCTGTGCGTTTCTTGCTTGACTTGCTTTGGGGGGTACCTTCAATTGTTTATGGCGCGTTTGGCTTTATGTTGATGATATGGTTAGGATTGAAATCTTCATTGCTTGCCGGAATCATTACAGTCGCCTTGTTTATTATACCTATTATCATCAGGGGAATAGACGAAGTCTTGAAAACTGTACCTCGTGGATTGTTAGAATCTTCATTGTCTTTAGGAGCAAACCGTACTGAAGTAGGTTACAAGATTATGGTTCGTCAATGTATGCCTGGGATTGTTACAGCATTACTGCTATCTTTTGGCAGGGCTATTGGGGATGCTGCAGCTGTGCTATTTACTGCAGGATTTACCGACAGGATACCTACTGGGCTGATGCAACCAACAGCAACATTGCCTTTGTCCATATTCTTTCAGCTTAGTTCGCCCATTGAAGAAGTAAAAGCCAGGGCTTATGCAGCCGCGGTACTTTTAACTTTCATAGTCTTAATCATCAGCCTTTTGTCAAGGTACTTTTCGCATAAATTCAAAAAAAACAGTATAAAATGACCCAGGAATCGCTAATATCAATACGTGAGCTGAATTTGTCCGTTGGCAAACAACAAATCCTGAAAAACATTAATCTTGATTTGCCAACCAATAAAATTACTGTTATTATTGGCCCATCAGGTTGCGGTAAAACCACCTTGTTGAAAACTCTCAACAGGCTTACCGACCTCAATCCTGATGTGCATGTAAAAGGCAATATTTTTATTAATCAAGAAGATATACTCAATACAAACCGCGATATTACAGAAATTCGTAAACAAATGGGGTTATTGGCCCAGCGTCCTTTTCCGCTTCCAATGAGCATTTTTGACAATGTTGCTTTTGGGTTGCGTATGAGCGGGCGCAAGCGTAAAGCCATTCTTGCCAGACGTGTTGAACATTACCTGAAACAGGTAAGTTTGTGGGATGAAGTTAAAGACCGTTTGAATGAACCGGCCTCGGCATTATCTATTGGACAGCAACAACGATTGTGCCTGGCACGTGGGCTGGCTGTTGACCCCAAAATAATACTGGCCGATGAACCAACGTCGGCACTTGATCCAATATCCAGCCAGGCAATTGAACAAAAGTTTCTGGAGCTGAAAAATAACTACACACTTGTTGTTGTTACGCATATATTACGTCAGGCTAAACGTATAGCAGATTATGTGGTGTTTATGTATTTAGGCGAGGTTGTTGAACATGGCACTGCTGAAGAGTTTTTTAACAACCCAAAAGAAGAAAAAACCAGGATGTATCTTGCCGGAACGTTTAATTAAAGGAGAAAAATTCCTTTTGTAGCGATTATAAAAACAAATCCATTTATATTTGCACCTCAAAATTTGACATTTTATTTAAGTTTGTCATTTGTCATTGGATAATTTGTCACTTACATTAGGCCCTGTAGTTCAATGGATAGAACGGAAGTTTCCTAAACTTTAAATTCAGGTTCGATTCCTGGCGGGGCTACCAAGAAACCCATTTAATCATTTGATTAAATGGGCTTTATTTTTTTAATAAGACAAAATCAAGTGTCAGAATTTCATAATCCCAAATTAAGCATTAAAAAAAATGCTTAATCAGTTTGTCCCGTTTATAACGAGATGAAATCATATAGTTCGGCTTTAAAAAGCCTCCTAATGATTAATTTGGGATAATTTAATCTAACTCTTTTCGTTTGACAATAAATACACTTATATTTGATTGGTTGGGTTTGATTAAAAATTAAGCAAATGATGCACCATGTTCAGGCTTTTCTAAAGGCCATAAAAGAAAACAATAACCGTGAGTGGTATTTGGCTAACAAAGATTGGTACAACAATGCTAAAACTGAGTTTGAGCAAGTTACCATGAATTTGATTTCTGAGCTGGGAAAAATTGATAAAGATATTGCCTTTCTTGAAGTTTCGCAGTGTACTTACCGTATTTATCGCGATATTAGGTTTTCTGCCGATAAAACTCCGTATAAAACCCACATGGGGGCTTACATGGTTAAAGGAGGAAAGAATAGCGGGCTTGCCGGGTATTATTTTCATGTCGAGCCAGGCGGTAACATGCTGGCTGGAGGCGTTTACATGCCCATGCCACCTGTATTGAAGAAGCTGCGTAAAGAAATTTACGACAACATTGATGAGTTTCTTGAAATTGTTGAAAACAAAAATTTCAAAAAAGCATTTCCTTCTCTGGACAATGATATGAAGTTACAAAAAGCCCCTTTAGGCTTTCCTAAAGACTTTGAGCATATCGATTACCTCAAATACAAAAGCTATACAGTTTCTTCTTCCTTTGATGATAAGTTGTTGGCTTCTCCTAAAATGATTGAAAAGATTATAGAACAGTTTGCCATCATGGCGCCTTTTATCAGGTTCATTAATACAGCTCTTACAGAATAGTGCTTTATTCTACTGTTACTGATTTTGCAAGGTTGCGGGGTTGGTCAACATTACAACCACGTTTTACGGCAATGTAGTATGAAAGCAACTGAAGTGGTATTACTGTCAGCAAGGGCATAAGCATTTCTTCACAATAAGGAATTTCAATCACATGGTCGGCCAAAGACCTTATTACTGTATCACCTTCCGAAACAATAGCAATAATAACACCTTTACGTGCTTTTACTTCTTGGATATTCGAAAGAATTTTTTCATAAGACTTATCCCGTGTAGCAATAAATACTACAGGCATGCTTTCGTCGATAAGGGCAATAGGCCCGTGCTTCATTTCGGCAGCAGGATAACCTTCTGCATGGATATAAGATATTTCTTTAAGTTTTAATGCACCTTCCAACGCAACAGGGAACATATATCCACGGCCTAAATATAATGAGTTTGTTGCTTCATGATATATTTCAGCTATTTTCTCAATAGCACTGCTATTGTTCAATATCTGTTCAATTTTTTCGGGGACTTCAGCTAATTGGGCAATCAGGCTGTGATATTTTTCCATAGGAATCACCCCTTTTTCTTTGCCAATAAGCATAGCCATCATGGTAAGCACTGTTACCTGGCAGGTAAAGGCTTTTGTTGAGGCTACACCAATTTCAGGGCCTGCATGGGTATAAACTCCTGCATGGGTATTTCGGGGAATGCTTGAACCTACAACGTTACAAATGCCCAAAACAGTTGCTCCTTCAGCTTTAGCTAACTGAATAGCAGCAAGTGTATCGGCTGTTTCGCCACTTTGACTAATGGCTATCACAATATCATCTTTGTAAATAACAGGGTTTCGATACCTGAATTCTGAGGCATATTCTACTTCTACCGGAATTCTTGCCAAATCTTCAAATAGGTACTCGCCTACTAAGCCGGCATGCCATGAAGTTCCGCAACCTATGATGATGATTCGTTTTGCATCAATCAATTGAGGCATTACTGTATATAATCCGCCTAAATGGATTTTCATTTCACCTATTGAAACCCTTCCCCGGCATGTATCCATTATGGC
>JAKPQD010000365.1 GCA_029572965.1 Bacteroidota bacterium
AAGAGTAGCAACTCGCATATCAAAAACATTTCTTGATAATCTATCTACTTTGTCAAAACAAACGGCTACCGTTTCTTTTAGCCCGATTATGTAGTCCAAAATACCGTCAAATTCTTCTCGGTTGTTTTTATAGGCACTCTCATCAAAGCTGAATTTCTTGATAATTTGGTATCCTTTTCTTTCGCAATAGGTTTCAAGGCGAACTATTTGAGCTGGCAGGGAATTTCCTGCGTCTTTTTGCTCCTCTGTTGATACTCTGGCAATTATTACTGCTTTCATAAATACCTAAAATTCAATTTCTTCAACTTTTTCATAAAGGTCATCAATGTTATTTTCATACACACGAAATCCCGTCCCGTGATTTCTTGCCATAGTTCCTTTGTCGTGTAGTCTCAAATCCACTAGAAGTTGCCCGTTCTCAA
This sequence comes from Bacteroidota bacterium, assembly GCA_029572965.1. Lineage (GTDB taxonomy): Bacteria > Bacteroidota > Bacteroidia > Bacteroidales > DTGW01 > JAKPQD01. The sequence goes on from JAKPQD010000365.1 coordinate 423, forward strand.
ATTGATTTTTCAGAATTGATTTTGTAGTTCCGTGATACAAAAGTCTTGCTCTGTCAAATAAGAAATACTCAACACCATCACGCTCTTCAACCTTCGCTTTTACTAACAATACATTTTTAACTTTAGCTTCAAACCGTTTTTCAATTTCCGAAAGTTGCCATTCAGCGATTATGTTCCCGTCAACATTTCTTACCGATACCACTTTATCGTCAACATACAAGAATAATCCTGCACTATTGGGCGTCATCCCCATTGTGTAATACATACCCAATCTTCCATCTTTATCTCTACTACCATACCTTTTAATTGCCTCTAGGGGGTTCATTTTCCACGCCTTATTGTTAAAAGTGAATAAAGTAGTCATCCCCGTATGATTTTCTCTTTGTGCTTTTAGTTCTATTTCTCCTAAATCAGGAGAGCTTATGTTGTTTTCGTCTATTTCTAGTAATGTTTCTAGCGTATATCCTATTCCCGTAGGACCTTTTCTGAGATTTTTTACATAACCCATTTTTTTAATTTCAGATAACTTTTCTTGAATTTGCTTAATTGATAACTTCATATTTATTTTTTGTTAAAAACAACTATATACTCATTTGACATCGTTTTAACCTTTGCCCCAACTTTGTTTGAAGGAGAGTTTTTTGAAGGCATAACTTTATTAAGAATATCTCTTATAAATATACTCTCAAACGACAACCCCATTTCTTCAAGGAAAGAAGCTGTTATCTGGTCCATTGGTATCTGATAACCTTTGACATTTCTATTACCAACTACAAAACATACCCTACCTTTTTTCTCAAGATTTTTTACTATATTTCTAATTGCATTGTAGTATCCGTTGAAAAAATTAAGAACATCATTTGCTCTTTTTGTATCTTTTTCCTTAATTTTTTTGAGTATATTTGTAAGAGCTTTGTGTTTATATATTTCTTCATTTAGTAAACCACTTTTACCTAAGCTCTCTTTATCTACTCTGTATTTCACAGAACCATAACTATGAAGGTCATCTGTCCATTCTGAACCAAAACTTGAGTATTCTCCGTATGCAACAGTAGTTCTACTATCACCATAAGGAGGGGAAGTAATGACTAAATTATATTGCACATTCTCGTCAATTTTATTCTCAGAATTAGCTAGCATTGGTTTACTGTCTTGTTTGGGTTTATCACTTTTCTCAAATTCCTCAATCATTTCCTCGGTATGGTTAAAGAAACTATCTAACACTTTGTTTTCAACCAAGCTGATTTTTTCCGATTTAATTCTGTATCGCTTAAATTCACCTTTTCTAGTCAAAGATTGGTTGCGACAAACAAAAGCAAAGGTTGTGATAAAAAAATCTTTATACCTAAAGTTATTATTTTTTATAACATATCTTATTCTTCCTAAATCCGACACAACTTCTTTAGTAAACCAATAATCTATATTTGCAACATCGGGAATATCTGTTTTTCTGTTAGTTATAATTTTGTTTTTCAAATTAGAAAATTCTTCTTTTAAGTCTTTTATTATGTATTTTTGAGTTTTTACTTTTGCAATCAGCAGAGCAAGCGGATTTATATCAAACCCAAACGACCTGTGTCCTTTAATGCTAGATTGCAGTAAGGTAACACCGCTACCGCAAAAAGGGTCAAAAATAACATCATTTTTATTTGCATATTTATCTAGCAAATAATCCACCAGTAGTGGATGAAGCATCGCTGGGTAAGGGTGAATTTTGTGTCTACCACGCATTAGTCGTTCTCCAACAAACGATAAATCTTTTTGTATGGTTTGTTTATACTTCATATTTTGTCTTAACCTTGTTTAGGAAATAATCTAAGTCCTCTTTTTTTATTCTGTATTGTTTGCCAGCTTTATAAGCCCTGAGCTTGCCGTCCTGTATCCAGCGATAAACCGTGAGGTAAACGACCTTCAGCATTTCTGCCACTTCTTCTATGGTGTAGTATTTTTCTTCTGTCATTTTAGCTATATTTAACATTATTTAACATTTCGTTTTGGTTTGCAAGTAGTTTTAATGGCTCAAACTCGGTTATCTGTTTTCTAAGTAGTGAAAATACGCCAACCTCGCCAGTCTTGCCCAGCCCTTTCATCTCTTTATTCAAACTATACCAAGCAGAGCTACCATATCGCTTGGTCATTTCCCTAAATTCTCTTATGCCAATTTCCTCAAGCAAAACCCTCAAGCCCAGCATTTTCAAGATAGGTGTTAGCTTGATTTTGGGATTTGCGGTTAAGAAGCCAGTAAAAAACTTTTTAGGACTGTCGTATTGATATGCCAGTAAAGGCGGGTAGGCTTCCTCAATTTCGCTGATGTAGTGAAGTAAAACCTTTTTAGCTGTGTCTTGGCTGAATATGTTGGTAAAAGTAGGTTCTACTCCTTTGTCTATTTTCTTGAGGATTTGGTTGATTTTTTGTCGTCTATTTAGTCTTATCTCAACTCGCAACACCTCAAGCGGTTTTTGCTTGGTCAGTAAATCAAATAAACCAAGCTGTAAAGCGTTATCATTTTCTTCAGCCCGTTTCTCGCTAATTTTAGCTTGCTCTAAGTCTTTGATTTTGTCGTAAAAAACTATCTCAAACGAGTTTGCCCGATACTTGAAGCTGTGCCCTTCGTTCCTAAAGTCTGTTCTGTTGGTGTCCAGTCGCTTATTGATGTTGAGCTTGGTTAGCTGGGATAGGTAGGTATAGGGCGTTGTGTAATCGGTCAGGGCGATGTTTTTGGAGTAGTGGACTGATGAGACGGGAGCATTGATTAGAAATTGCTCAAATACTCTAACACCCATTTCTTTTAAGACGATTTTGAGTTTTTGGATGACTGCGGGAAAATCAGCGTCAGTTAGCTCGTCAAAGTTATTGCCGTAGAGTAGTTTTGGAATGGAAAACTCAATTTTAAGCGGTATTTCAAAATTGCCCTCTCGGTTTATTCGCTTAGTAACGGTTAATCGGGGTTTATAGATACCCTTTTTAAGCTCGTTAGATGTTGGGTTTTGCTTGCAAGTGATGTTAGACCTACCACCTAGGCGGTAATAGCCAGCCGTGGGGTCAGTAAGCCCTCTGGTTGATGGACTAAAATTGTCAGGTTCAAATATCGTATACATACCTGTTTTAAGAGTTAAAACTATTGTGTCTATCATATTTTTTCATTACATCTTCAAACTGCTTTACAACCTCCTTTTCTATGGCTAATGCAAACTCTCGGCTGATTGGGTAAAAAATGTTGAGGTTCTTTTCGGCTACCTTCTTGGTCGGGTAAACGAGCCTGTAACCGCCTTGAGGACGGGTTACAATGCCGATTGAGCCAAGATAAAGGTTTTCATCCAACACAAAGCTGACAAAAGCGACTAAGCCGTTTTGTGGTTTTATGGGTATGATTTGAATTTCACTTAATCGGTTTGTCATAGGTTTTCGTTACATTTTCCCTGCGGTCAATTTCTATAAGCAGAGCAAAGAAATCTGCCAGCCGTTTCTTTTCTTCGGGCGTCAAAACTAAACCCTTTGTCTGGGATTTGATATTCTCAAGCTGATTGACCTTGCCGTTTTCCATTAAGCAAAGTCTAGGAGACACTAGGAGAATTGTCGTTGTGGTAGGAAGAATTAGGTATTCTTAGGTATAAAAAGGGACAAAAGGGGATGTTTAGTGAGGAATTACCAGTTTGCCCCCGCCTTTTACAAGTCTTATAAGAGGCTTTTTCATTTCTTCTAAATCCTTCTTTGTTATCGGATTTCTGAACTCAATAGCATTTTTTGATACGCTAAAGAAAACCTCCTTTGTATCTCCTTCAAAACCCAGATTTTCAACTATCTTGTGTAATGACTTAGTTAGTTTTCCTCCTACAGCTTTCTCAATTTCTCCTATCCCTATTCTTTTATTCGGGTGTTCATATAAGAATGAAAAAACAAGGTCGTTTTCGCTGTTAAAGTCTGGTTTGCTGATTTGAGCATTGTTCATCAATACCTGTCTTTGTTTTGTGTATGTAATCTCATAAAGAACAGTAGTTTTGTCTGGTGCTTTGTTGAGTGATTTTTCTTCCTGTTTTTCGTTTTTGATATTTTTGCGTCTTTGCTCAACATTGTTTATTTGCTCCAATACCTCAAAAAATCTTGCTATATCCAAAGTTAATTCTGATGACAATGTCATATAAGCAGTAGTGAAATCTTTAACTACACCTATGTTTTTGAGATAGGTCAAACTCCTTGTGTAAGTATTGATTATGTCGTTCACATCCTCAGGCTCATAGCCTTCAATTTCTCTGGCTGAAGAAATGAAATCTATTGTAAGTTTTTCGGATTGGTCTAACTCTAACTGCTCCTCAATCAAGTGCATAATGTGGTTTATGTTGTTAAAGTTTGTTTCCGATAAATTTTCCAACCTGCTCTTGTCTGCAATTAGACGCTTTTCATACCAACCATCAAATTTCCCATCTAGTTCTACGATGATTATTCCTACACTTTCGTAGCTATCATCATCTGAAGGAGTAATAACATTTTCTGTAGGAACGCTATCGGCAAACTCAATGCCATCCAATATCTTAATGGCACCTTCGTCATCTTGAAGTTTTAGTAAAATTTTGCAAATATCTTTAATTCTGATTTTTGTAAAACTTCCATCGTCAAACGCAACCTTTGTTTTGTGACCCTTTCTAGTAAGGTCTCTTTCGTCCTTTAGTTTATTTACGATTTCTTGTAGTTTTTCTTCGTATGTCATAAGTCATTACATCTTCACAAAGTAACTAATTGACTATTTCTATTTGTTTTATGTTAACAATTGGGACACATTTTCCATCAAAAACAGTTTGTGGATGGTCTTCTTGAATACCCATCCAATCACCAGACACTTTTAAGATAAGCCCTTTTGCCTGATATTTTTCTGGTATAGGATTAAACTCGTCCGAATAATAGTTACCATTCGTATCTGGATAATATCCTGCGAAACGAGGGTATTTTCCATCATCTACAGTCTTTGTAAATGACGCTCCCTGACAACTTACCAAACAACCATCTAAGCGTGCTGTCCATACAATAGGGATTGCTTTATCAAAATCCTGAACTTCATTTTGGTTATCACACCAAGCCTCTTGAGTTTCCTTAACTTCTTCAATGTCTGTCGTATTTTCTTTTATCTCACGGGGTTTATTATTTAGGAAAATAAGGAAACCTATTGAAGTTAGGAATATCAAAATAGCTAAAATCCATTTATTTTTATCCATTTATTCTTGTTTATCATATTTTATCAATTTTTGATAGAATAGTCTTGATATGGGCTTGATTAAAAAGATGATTTTTGTTTTTTTGGCACTATTAGCGGTTGGTTTCTTTGCCTTCAAGTTTGGTAAACAAAAATCCACTGTTAAGTATGTCTATCCTGAAAACGAAGATGTGTTTAGTTGCCCATATACAGTTAAGGGTGGTATGTATACAGAATTTGCCACTTTAGCAAATGAAGTAATGGTTGCGGGAAAACCTGAACTAATAGAAAACCCTGAAGTGGTTAAAATTGATGAACCATTTAACCTTACTGAGTTTGAAAAAGACCTATACAAGCTATCAACTGACAAGGGTTGGGATGAAAGAAAATTTGATGTGGATGATGACGGAAAGGAAGAACGGATAATAAGTGCCAATGTAGCGATGAACCATACCCCGCATATAGCACTAATTTTGAAAGATAATCGTGTTATATTCAGGGCTGAGGGGGCAAACATCTGGATTGAGGACGATTATGAAGGACGAGGATTTACACTACATAAAACGATTGATTGGAACATTGGAGAAAGCGAGACGGTTAGATACATTCCAAAAGATGGTGGTTTTATGCCAGTCTGGAAGCAAAAGGCTTGTTGGGTTCATTTTGAATAGCAAATACGGGCATTGGTTGGCTTAACCCAAGATTTTCAAATGCAATTTTGAGGTCAGCGAGGCTTATATCAAACTCTAGCTCGTGGTTGCAGAACAAGTCCTTTAGGGGGAGCCAAGATTGACGAGAGGCGTAAAAAGCTATCTTGTCAAATGGATTTGTCCAGTCGTATCGGGCTTTTTTGCCATTTAGCTCTAAGTTCTGAAGTGTCATCTTCAAAAGTAGCCGTTTTTCGTGGACTTCAGAACTTTCAAACAATTTGCTGGCGTTAGAAGCCAGTTTTAGCAGGTATTCTGAGGTCAAATAGTATTCCTCATCGGCATAGTTTAGCTTGCCGATTTTCGTTGTAATATCCTTTTGTTTTGCCCGATACTCTTTTCGTTTTTCCTCATACTTATCCTTAGTAATACTACCGAGCAGGTAGTCGTCATAGGCTTTCTCAATGCCTGTCTCATATTTTCGGTGTTCAGTCTGATAGCGGTTTAGTAAGTCGTGGTAAAAGTCTGATTTGTGCTTATGGTTGGTCTGCAGTGCCTCAACAATATCATCAACCGCTTCTTGTGGCATTTGTAGCTTGTCAAAGACGGCTGAGAACTGTTTGGTTAGGTCGTCCTCTGTCAGCCATTCAGCCCCGTGTCTGCCGTTGTATTGGGTGCAGTGGTAGTAATGATAAGTCTTACCGCTTTTCTTGGTTTTCCTTTCAGGGGTTATCAGGCAACCGCAATCGGCACATCTGATTAGACCTCGGTATAGGAAGGGTAAACCAGCGTATTTGAAGTGTTTTTTATGGTGTCCTGCTTTAATTTGTTGGACTTTATCAAAAAGCTCTTGGGTAATTATTCTGTCGTAATAGTGGGGATATTCTTTCTCGTTGTAAACCATTGTCCCGCAGTAAAAGGGATTTTTAAGAATTGCATCAATATAGCCCTTTGAGAAATCAACATTAAACACCTTTTTTAGCTCGGCTCTTATCTCGTTCATTGAGTAACTACCAGTTGAATACCACTCATACATTTTTTCAACAACCTGAGCTTTTATTGGGTCAATCTCAATCCATTTGTTGCCGTCCTCTTTATCTATGTTGCGATAGCCGTAAGGAGCTTTGCCAGGGAATACACCGCTTCTAATCATTTGTTCCTGTGCCCGTTTAACATTGTCGCTTATGGCGTCTGAGAAGTATTTAGCCAGCCCTAAACTTATGCCAAACTGAAACTTCTCAACCGCCGAGATTTTACTGTTGATAATCTGTCCGTCTGAGGGGAAATGTAGCTCAACCTCGTCTTTGAGTGCTTTCTCGTAAAGAGTAGCAACTCGCATATCAAAAACATTTCTTGATAATCTATCTACTTTGTCAAAACAAACGGCTACCGTTTCTTTTAGCCCGATTATGTAGTCCAAAATACCGTCAAATTCTTCTCGGTTGTTTTTATAGGCACTCTC
>JAKPQD010000367.1 GCA_029572965.1 Bacteroidota bacterium
GTCAGTGGCGGATTAAAAGAACAAAAGATGAATATAGCACAAAAGATAATAGAAGCACACAAGTTGAAGTTTGGCAGTCTGCCGCCATTGCAGCAATGCAGTGTTAGTGGCAGTGCTTTGTTCAATGCTGATTGTATGGATGTTTTACCTCTTATTCCTGATAAATCGGTTCAACTTATTTTGGCAGATTTGCCTTATGGAACGACCGCAAATAAATGGGATAGTGTGTTAGACTTAAACAAGTTGTGGACTGAATATGAACGCATATTAACTCCAAAGGGGAATATTGTTTTGTTTGGTGCAGGATTATTTGCTTTTAAACTTGCTTTGAGTAACGAAAAATTATTTAGATATGATATGGTTTGGAAGAAAAGCAAATGTGGAAGTCCTTTGACTGCTAAATATATGCCACTTAAAAAGCACGAAATGATAATGGTGTTTGGCAAAAGTGCCTCATATTATTACCCACAACTAACAGAAGGAACTCCATATAAAAGGAAATGGACACCAAACAAAGTAAACAATATGGAATATGGGATTGCTGGGGTGCAAACCGACAATAAAGGAACAAGACACCCAATAACAGTTTTAGACTTTCCGCAACAATGGAGGCGACAAGACCAAATTCACCCCACACAAAAACCTTTGGAGTTAATAAAGTGGCTTATTGCTGCTTATTCAGACGAAAATGACTATGTACTTGACAATACAATGGGAGTAGGAACAACTTGTTTAGGTGCAAAAGAGTTGAACCGTTCTTTTATTGGAATTGAAAAAGAGGTAAAATATTATGAATTGGCAGTTACTCGTGTGTTCGGGTAGCATTGCCACTAACGTTTACAGCTATACGTCAGGTTTTGTTTTTCACAAAACTTGCGTATAGGTGGTGTTATGTGTAGTTGCGGTTATTTACCGAAAATGTTGATTTGAAAACGAATAGAAAACTTTTATTAAAATGAGTGAAGGAAAATTTATTAAAAAGAAAACATACTATACGGGAGTAGTGTATGAATGGAATTTACCAACTGGTAGTAGCTGCCCATTTGCCTTAGAATGTAAGGTTACTGTCGATAGGGTATCAGGCAAGTTTGACGTTGAAAAAGGTGCGTATAGGTGTTATGCTGCAAGCGCTGAAAGGTTTCCTGCGGTTAGGGAGCATAGGTGGAGAAATTTTGACTTGGTTAAAAATGGTGGCATACCTATAATACCAAAAGATTGCAAGTCAATAAGAATACACATGAGTGGCGACTTTTTTAACCAAAAATATTTTGATATGTGGGTGCAACTTGCAAAAGATAATCCTAATATTGAAATGTGGGCTTACACAAAATCATTACAATACTGGGTAAATAGAATAAACGATATACCCGAAAACTTAGTACTGACTGCAAGTTATGGGGGTAGGCAAGACGAACTAATTGAAAGACATAGCCTAAAAAATGTTATTGTTTACAAAAGCCCAATATTAGTGCCAAAAGAACGACCTATTGATAACAACGATGATTGGGCAAGAAAACCAAACATAAACTTTGCCTTGCTTGACAATATGAAAGTATCTAAAAAAAGTGCGGTGGAGGATTTTAATAAAAGTTTTTCTAACGGGACTTTATTTGAAACGGAATGATAGCAATTACACATAACGTCCGAGTGCTTGGCGAAGAAGCGGAAAATAAGACCATATTCCCGACGTCAGCAAAATGGTAGCAAACAGAAAACAAACATTAAATTAATAACCAAACCCGCTTTTTTGCCAAA
>JAKPQD010000372.1 GCA_029572965.1 Bacteroidota bacterium
CGATTGCTCTAAATAGCGATGAATTGTTGTTGCCAGGAATTTGCTTTGACCAGCGGTAAACGCCTGCAGGGGTAAAGCTGGCAGTAAAAAGGTCGCGGTTGCTATCAGCGTTGGTGTAGTTTTGTCCATTAGTTCCATCGCCTACCGTAAACGAAGTGCTTTGCGACATACCGGCAACGTAAAGATTACCATCCTTACCAACGGTGATTGCAGATACTCGCTCGTTTCCCGATGAACCATATGCAGCTTTACGTACCCACTGCAAAACTCCATTTGAGTTGTATTTTGCTAAAAAGCCATCGTTACCCCCATCGGAAGTAAGAGTATTCCCAGTTCCGAAATCGCAGGTCCCCTGAAAGAAACCAGAAACGTACAGGTTTTCAGAGGCGTCAATAGTAAGGTCATCGGGCTGGTCACCCTCGCTTCCTCCCATGGTCCTTACCCAAACAACATTGCCAGTGGTATTAAACTTTGCAAGAAATATGTCAAGTTTGGTGGATGATTGATCCGGATATCCATTGTAAGTGTTACCATCCAATACAAAATGGGATTTGTACGATCCCAAAACATATATATTCCCTGATTTGGCATACCTTATCTGGTATATATCCAGTTCACTTGCCTGATTTGGGTTGGGCGACTGAGTAAACTGTTTCAACCAAACCCATCCATTCTGTGATCGGCCTATGGTTGCTGCTAAACCAACCATAAGCGTTAAAAGCAACTTTTTCGCTTTCATGGTATATATTTTTTACTTTATTACAAAAATTGAGCCACTAAGTACAAGTTAATGATAGTGAATTAACAGCAAAAATTTACTTTTTTATCTAAATCAAAAGTAGCAATAAAATTAATATATTTATACGTAAAGTTAGATAAATTGTAACGCTCAGGCACTATATTTACACTAAAAATTGTTTTTAGGTGTCGAAAGTGGTTATTCACATAGGTTATCCCAAAACAGCAACCACTTGGTTGCAGGATATTTTCTTTCCTAACGTTTCAAATTTCCAGTTTGTTTCGTGGCGCGAGGCCAATCGTTTAATTCTAAATTCCGATTGTTTTGCTTTTAATCCAAAATATGTAAGAGATGAATTTCTTGTTGGAGGTGGCAACCTACTAATAAGCTCTGAATTCTTTGCAACTGCTATAAACTCAGGGTTTAACTATGGGTACTTCTCATATGGAATTTCTCATAAGCTAAAAAAATCGTTTCCTGATGCAATGGTGGTTATTTTTATCCGTCGCCAGCAATCGCTCATACCATCGGCATACCAGCAATATGTCAAAAATGGGGGTACATATAGTTTTAAAAGATGGCTATACTCCGGTGAGGTTTTTAGATTTGAGCATTTGGTTTATAGTCGGTTAATTGATCATTATATCAATCTTTTTGGCGAAAAGCAGGTAATGGTTTACCTGTATGAGGATTTTAAAAGAAACAACAGGGAATTCATGGAAAATTTTTGCCAACAATTTGGCATGCAGGTCGATTGGGATAAAATCGACTTTAACCCAACAAACAGGGGGTTAAGGCTTTTGAGTTTGCCGCTGCTTAAGGTGGTAAACCATTTCTACAAAAAACCGGTTGGGCGTAAACGCTTTATTTGCCATATTCCAGGTATGACAACCGTTGGTCGTGGGGTTATAAAGTACCTTAACCCAATGCCCGTTTTCGGACGCTACCTGAACGAGGATGATTTTCT
>JAKPQD010000374.1 GCA_029572965.1 Bacteroidota bacterium
TTTTGTTTACTGCTTCCCTTTTTTTCTCATCAACTATCTTTGCATAAATTTGAGTAGTCTTAAGCTCTGAATGTCCCAAAAGTTTGGAAAGTGTATATATTTCAGTTCCTAAAGTCAATTGTAGTACTGCAAAAGTATGTCTGGCACAATGGAAAGTAATATCTTTTGTGATGCCTGCTTTCATTATCCATTTGGTTAGTTCTACATTCATATAGCTGCTATATTTCAAGCCTGTAAAAACTCTCTCATTTGGCTTGCCTTGCTCACCTAAATAGCCTCTGGCTTGCTCTGAAATATCTAAATATTGAAGTCCTTTAGTCTTTTGCTGATTGAATGTGATGCGCCACCCTTCATTAGTATTTTGAAGCTCTGACCATTTCAGGTTATTAACATCTGACCACCTTAAGCCTGTCAAGCAGGAAAAAAGAAAAGCCCTTTTTAATACATCATATCTGCACTCTGCTTTGACAATAGCCTTTAGCTCATCTATTGTCAAATAGGCTCTTTTATTCTCAATTACTTTTGGATTGTGTACATCATTAGCAGGATTAGAAAGTATTATTTTTTTCCTTACAGCTTCCTTTAGGCAGGCTCTAAATTTATTGAAGTATGATAATACTGATGATGATGATAAAGGCTGTCCGCTTTTGGTTGTGGCAGTATTTTTTAGATAGTCCCTGAAATTTTCACAAAAAGTTTGGTCTATTTCTCTGAATAGTACTTTAGTCCCTGCAAATTTAATCAGGTGCTTTAGTGCGCTGTCCCAATTTCCATAGTTCCCCTCTGACTCCTTCCTTTTTTCCATTTGGTCTGTGAAGTAGTCTATAAAATTGGTGCTTTGTTTAAACTCATTGGCAAAGCCATATAGTCCATTTTTGATTTCAAGCTCTCTTTTGGCTCTGATGCTTTCTGCAAGCTGCAAAGTATCTTTATTTCCCTGCTTTTCAATTGGTGTTTTTGGCTTGTCAATCAAATAAAGGTTTAAATATTCATAGTCCCTTAAGTTTTTGACTTTGCCCTCTGGTGTTGTAGTAGTCCCCTTGTAGATTTCCAAAAATAAACTGATGCTGCCTGCTTTGGATTGCTTTCTCTGTCTGATATGTACTTTCATTTTGCTGCTATTTTGCGGTTATTTGCGGTTATTATTTTGCAAAGTTACAAATTAGCAGCAAATAAACAACAAATAACAGCAAAAAAAGTGAAAATAAATAACTATCTTTGTGGCTTAAAGTCAATAAATAAAAGGCTTTAGCTAATCAAAGGAAAACAACTTTACTTTCCTATACAAAATTTAGAAAAAATAGTACTAAGTACTTCATCTGTAGAGATTTGACCTGTTATTTCGCCTAAATGGTTAAGACATTCTCGCAAATCTTGAGCCAGAAAATCGCCTGATATTTTGCT
>JAKPQD010000375.1 GCA_029572965.1 Bacteroidota bacterium
CGATTTCGGCCCGGCGCGCGAAAATTTTAAAGGCCCCTGTCCAGAACTTTTCCTGTTGACATGTGCCTTTTTGGACTTCAGATAAGGACCATTGTGTCACCTGGCTTCACCTTGAAACCAGACTAAATTCCTGGATGATAATAAGAAAAGGGACAAAGCTAAAATACATTCTAACATATCCAAACATAGAAGTAAAGATAAGCTTTAATGATGCTTTTTTAGATTATTTAACGCCAAGTCCAGTAACAAAAGAAAGAACAGAAAGCCGCATATACGACCTGATAGAAGAAAACGACATAGAAAAATTAAAAGAAGTATTATATGGCTTTTTTGCAAGCATACCTGTAGATTGGTATAGGAAAAATGATTTAGAAAGCTATGAAGGATTTTATGCATCAGTTATTTATGCCCTATTCAATGGCAGTGGATTAGAAGTAAAAGCAGAAGATATAACCAACAAAGGAAGGATAGATTTAACAGTTTTAACAGAAGAAAGGGCTTATATAGTAGAATTCAAGGTAGTAGATGAAAAGGGGGAAGGCAAAGCGCTGCAGCAAGTTAAAGAAAAAAGATATTATGAAAAGTATGTGAACAAATACAAAGAGATATATCTTATAGGAATAGAATTTAGCAAGAGTGAAAGGAATATAGTAAACTTTCAGTGGGAAAGGGAGTAATGTAATGATAATGTACTTGACAAAAATGAGTAAAATAATTACTCGCATAAAATACAAAGGAATTGCGTTTTTGTGGAATCATTTTGGCGCTATTTACTAATAAAATTGACTTGGGCAGGAATAAAACCTGTAACCGAGAGGGCGGAGCTTTGAAGTAGAGTTGGTGAATGTGCTGGTGTAGATGGATGTGAAATTGGAAGTGTGGGTGTGGGTAAGGTGAAATTTTAGGTGGTCATAAGGCAAATTTATATTTAAGAGAGGAATTAGATTTTATTGCTACTTGTAAACCTGATAAAGAAGAAGCGTTACTATAAATGTTGTGAAATGACTTAACAGGATGAGTCAGCATAATACAAGTCATTACAGTACTACTTTTGATGTTATAAAATTTGTAATAAAAAAATACATCATAGCACATCGGCAAAATGAGGTTTTAAACGGCTGAAGACAAGTGCGCCAAAGACAAAAAAGAAGAGAGTAAAGCCCCAGAAGTAAAGAGTAAGTATTGGCTCTTCAAAAAACCACTTGTGGTAAATAAACGTATCGCGATAGCCTTTGATTATATAGTAAAAAGGGTTAAGAAAAGCAACCAATGTAAGTTTACCTGGTAACATTGATTCATTCCAGAAAATGGGAGTTGCCCAAAAAGCAAGCTGCATGCCAACAGATACTATTTGTTCCATATCACGAACAAATACAGTAATTGCCGCAGTAAACCACGTAATGCCCATTATTAGTACAATGCTTGCAAAAAGATAGTATAAAATTTGTATCCAGTGCCAGCCAGGATAAAAACCGTATGCGATGCTAAAAATTGCTAAAAGGATTATAAACATGGAATGCAGTACAAGAGAGGTTAAAATTTTGATGATTGGTACAATGCTACTGCGGAAGTTGATTTTTGTTATGAGATATGAGTAATCAACCAAAGACCGTGTGGCACCATTTATGGCCTCGTTTAAAAAAAACCAGGGTATCATGCCACACACAAGCCATACAATAAAAGGAATAGATGATTCCATTTTCCCTGGCTTAAAACCAAAAGTGAACACAAACCACATGACAAAGATTGAAATGAATGGCTGTATAAAAGCCCAATAGATCCCTATATATGAAGCAATATATTTTGAAATAAAATCGCGTTTTGTGAGCTGATAAAGTATCTCCCGCATTTTGAAAAGGGTTTCTATAAAATCAAAAAAAATATTTGTTTGACGAACAAAAGTATTAATAATTTTCATAAAAAGACTTGCCTTGTAGTTCATAATATTTATTATTTAAACGTTAATTTTTTAAACCATATCAGGAATGTCAAATAAAAAAATGTGTGGGTGTGGGTGTGAGTGTGAGTGTGGGTGTGAGTGTGCAAATTAAGGATTTGGTATTTAAATATTAAATAATGTGATTGGTATTAATTGAAAAAATGGAAAATGTAGCCATAAAAGTGGAGCATCTTACTAAAGTATATCCTCTATATAATTCGCGTAAGGACCGGTTAAAAGAAGCAATTCATCCTTTGCGCAAAAAATATCATCGTGATTACTATGCATTACATGATGTGAGCTTTGAGGTGAAGAAAGGGGAAACAGTTGGCATTATTGGTAAAAATGGCAGTGGCAAGTCCACGCTTCTAAAGATTCTTTCGGGTGTCCTTACGCCCACCAGTGGTAGTTTTGCCATAAATGGCAAGGTGTCATCACTTCTGGAGCTTGGTACAGGTTTTAGCCCCGAGCTGACTGGCATTGAAAACGTGTATTTTTATGGCATGCTTTTGGGGTTTACCAAAAAAGAAATGGATGACATGCTTGATGATATTTTATCCTTTGCCGATATTGGCGATTTTGTGTATCAGCCGGTTAAAAGCTATAGCAGTGGTATGTATGTGCGTTTAGCATTCAGTGTGGCGGTGAATGTGAAGCCAGATATACTGATTGTGGATGAAGCTTTGGCAGTAGGGGATATGAGATTTGTCCAAAAGTGTATAAGAAAAATGAAAGAAATCCAGGATAGAGGAACTACTCTTTTGATGGTGACACACGATACAGCTCTGGTCCAATCGATGGCATCTTATTGTTACTGGTTTGATGAAGGAACTATTAGAGAACAAGGTATCCCA
>JAKPQD010000377.1 GCA_029572965.1 Bacteroidota bacterium
GCCCAATGAGCTGATACACCTGCTGGTAAACCATTCGCTCCTGACACCCCGTCTTGGTTTATTCCCGTGGCTCCTGTTGTGGTATGTGTTATAGGTGTTAAGGCTGTGTTGATACACAATGTAGGAGTTGAAGATGCTGCACCTGCTGTATTGGCAGCGACTACTGTAATTGTTTTTGTAGCTGTATTTGAACAACCATTACCATCAGTATATGTATAAGTTATCGTATGCGTTCCAACACCAGCAACCGATGCATCAAAGTTTGTTCCTGAAACACCAGGCCCGCTATAAATTCCACCAACAGGTGTACCTCCGGTTAAAGTATAAGTAGTAGAAGCAACACACTGATCAGGATATGTACCACTAATAGAAACTGAAGGTAATGCTAATACTTCAATGGTATTAGAAGCACTATTGGTACAAGAATTGGCATCTGTATAAGTATATGTAATAATTTTAGTTCCAGGCGCTCCAGATGC
Organism: Bacteroidota bacterium; assembly: GCA_029572965.1. Taxonomy (GTDB): domain Bacteria; phylum Bacteroidota; class Bacteroidia; order Bacteroidales; family DTGW01; genus JAKPQD01. The sequence continues at coordinate 480 of JAKPQD010000377.1, forward strand.
AGAAGCATTAAAATTAGTTCCTGATACTCCAGGCCCAGAATAAGAACCTCCAACAGGATTTCCACCAGAAAGAGTGTATGTTGTGTTGTTTGCACATTGATCTGCCAATACTCCTCCGAATGTTACAGAAGGAAGATTAAACACCTCAATATCCGACAGGGCAGTTGCTTTAGTACAACCTTTATTATCAATAACAGTAAGCCTTAAATTGTAATTTCCTGCAACTTTCCCGGTAAAAGTAGGATCTTCAATATCATCTTGATTTAAGAAACCATTATCTACAGCAGTTCCATCCCAAAAGTATGAATAAATTTTATTTCCCCCCGACACTAAAGCATCAATAGGTGTTGGAACATTCAAGCAATAGTTTGACACAGGGAAACTAACACTTAAAACATCAGGCTGTCTGACCCGAACTCCAAAAATAATATCGCCATCGCCATTGGCATCCTCAACAACAATCCAGTAAGTCCCCATTGGAAGGCCACTAAAAACATAAAATGTATCCGTAGTAACACCTCCTGTCCCTGTAGAAATTGTATAATGATAAGGAGGAAGCCCTCCGGTTATATTCACTTGTATCTTTCCATCGGAAAAACCGTTACAAGAAACAGAATCAATAGAAACCGAGGCAATAGTTGGCAACTGTGCAAAAATATTGCTGGTAACTATGGTACACAAAAGAATAAATAACGAAAGTTTCAATAAAGATTTCATTCTTTCTTATTTTTAAGTTACAAAATTCTTAAAACATTAATAATAACTAGCCTTCCGAATGTCTAAATTTTATCTGAAAAAAAATATCGCTTACTCCTAATTTTGAAATAATGCAAACCCAGTCGGGGCAAGTTATTAACAAAACAAGGCCGAAAATTAACATTTTTTACGTAAAAAATGCAAATATGTTCGATTAAAAAAAAGCCTGATAACATTAACAGTTGGTCTTAAAAAACACCGCTATTGCTTATTGTAAAAGCAATACAAGGAACTTTCAGACTTACAATATTTTACACAAATAGTTAAAAAAAATTGACGAAAATCACCTATGTATTGACTTTTTTTTATCTAACAAAGCTTTTAAACAAACCTTTGATTGTAATTATTAGAAATATAAAATCTGAAAGACCAACAAAAACAAGTAAATAATAATGAAGATGAAAGCAAAACTAAGAGCTGTAAAAATTTTTAAGCCATAACTACATCTATCCCTGTAAATTTAACTTAAAGAGATTATAATAGGCCTTTACACAATAAAGAGAAAATTTCAAATAGCCCTGAGCCTTTGGCAAAAACTTGCTGAGTCTGCAGGGAAAGTTTACAGTTTTCTTCAAAAAGGAATTTTTAAAGTTCAACACTCACTGTGATAAAAGAATTTTTGAGATATTAGTTAAACCCAGATTAATCATTAGTAGGCTTTTTAGAGGCAAACTATATGATTTAGTTGGGTTAATCCTCTCGTTATAAACGAGACAAGCTGATTTAGAAATTATCTTAAAAATTTTTATTAAGCTATTGAATTACAACCTCTTAATCGAATAAGCATTTTTAATGCTTAATTTGGGTTAAAAGCTTATTTCAATAAAAAAAGGCTGTTAGTACGAAACAGCCTTTTAAAATATTGTATATTAAAACTTAATTATTTCAACGAAAAGCTAGAGCTTCCAATAAGTTTACCTTCACAAAAAAGATCAACATTGTAAGTACCAGCAATAAGTTCTCCGGCATTATCCCAATAAAGACTAACATCAAGGTCTGCATTCTGATAGGTAACCTGACGTTTAGCAGAATAAACTATTTTATTGCCTTCATATTCAAACACATCTTGTTCTGAAGAGGCCAATACAAGGTCATCGGGACGGGTAATTCTTATATAAATTGTTTTTTCACCAGCAGAAGCAAGAGAATTCTCCCGAATAGTAAAAGATGTTTTAATCTTTGCTGTACGAGATGCTTTTTCAGTATCTTTCCCTCGACGGTTAAGTGGTGAAACTGTAATATTTTTTGCACTCAACACTTTAGCAACCTCTATTTTAGACGACATATCGGCTTTTTCTTTCGAAAGGCTTTCATTATTTTTACGAGCATCATCTAAAGCTGTTTTTACTTCAATATTTTCTGCTACAAGTTTTTGATTTTTTGTATTGAGCGAGTCAATCTGAATGATATAACTTTTCATTACTTCACGCAAAGTAGCCAGTTCTTTTTTATACAACTTAATTTTTTCAAGGTTACTGGCATTTATAGCCAAAAGGTTTTTTATTCTGTCCTGTTGTTTGTTTATCTGATTATTTAAGCTATCATTATCACTTTTCAAGCCTTCGTATTCAGACATCATATCTTTAAGTTCACTGGTCAAAGATTCTTTCTGCTCCTCAAGGGCTTCCTGTACTATTGCATTATCTGCCATTTTTTTCTGATATTGCATATACAAAACACCTAATGAAGCAGCAAGCACAACAACCAAAATAGTAAGTATCATCGTTAGTTTACGATTGGGAGACGAATTGGTATTTTCCATATTTTTTGTTTTTAAGTTTTATGGGTGTAAATTTAATCATAATAACTAATTGCAAGAAAAAATATTTTTCTGAAAGAAATATAAATGTTTATTTCTACCTAATTTTGTTTATTGACCTTTTATTTTTATAAATTATCTAACAAATAAAAAGACTTGATAAATCATGGCCTGAATACGCAATATTTTATATTTGCCAGACTAAATAATCACACCTTAATTTATATAGTATGAGAAATTTTATCCTCCTGATTTTTTCTCTCATGGCAATGAGCCATAATATTAAAAGTCAATCGCTTAAAATGGGCAGTATATTTGCTGACCACATGATATTACAACAAAAAACTAAAGCGCCTATATGGGGTACAGCCAAACCCGGTTCTGAAATAAACATCATTGGCAGCTGGAATGCAAAAGCAAAAGCTACGGCTGATGATAAAGGGAACTGGATAACTGCCATAAAAACGCCTGAAGCAGGCGGGCCTTATACATTATCTATTTGTAGTTCAACCAAAAGTATAGAAATAAAAGATGTTTTAATTGGAGAAGTATGGTTGTGTTCCGGACAGTCTAATATGGAAATGCCTTTAACAGGCTGGCCCCCTAAAGACACTATAATGGGCTCTGCTAAAGAGATAACCAATGCCAACAATCCCCAATTGCGTACATTTACAGTAAAAAGGGGATATTCACTCTCGCCTGAAAAGGACTGTAAAGGCGAATGGACTTTATTCAACAAAGAACATGCAGGTAAATTCAGTGCTACAGCATACTATTTTGGGAAAAGACTTTACGAAGAATTAAAAGTACCAATCGGGTTACTTCACACCAGTTGGGGAGGGACTCCGATAGAATCATGGACAGACGGGCAAACATTGCAACAAATACCCGAATATATTGAGTATTTTGTGAACCTAAAAAAACTTAGCCTCGAATATGACAACTTTATTATCTGGGTCAACAAACACCACAAAATGAAGTTAGCTGCATTAGCAGAAGAAGAAAAGTGGGAAAACCTAAATTTCAATGATAGTGCATGCAGCACTGTTAACTACAACGACATAAACTGGAAAACCATGACATTACCTGGCTATATAGAAAAAACAGAACTGGGCGCATTTGACGGTGCTGTTTGGTTTAGGCGCAACATAAGCCTTACAGAAGATTATGCAGGTAAAGACCTTGAAATATCTCTTGGCCCTATTGACGATATGGATGTTGTATATTTTAATGGCATCCGAATTGGCGGGATAGAAAAAACCGGAGCATACCAACAAGACAGAATATATCCGATTCCGGCAAACATTGCCCATAAAGGTATTAATACCATTGCCATTAGAATAGTTGATAACCAGGGAGGTGGCGGGATATATGGGACAACAGAAAAAATGTTTATCCGAGACAAACAAAACGAAAACATTAAAATGAGTATTGCCGGAGAATGGAAATATCTTCCGGTAGCAGAATATCTTAATGATGAATTTTTTATTTATCCGCATGAAAATATGGAAGGCTATAACCGGCCCGGAGGAAGCAATGCAGCCAATGCTTATCAACCTTCAGTCCTGTACAATGCTATGATAGCCCCCCTTGTCCCTTATGCCATTAAAGGTTTTATTTGGTACCAGGGTGAATCAAATGTTGGTAATGCTGAGTTATATTCTCGATTGTTTCCGGCTATGATTAATGGGTGGCGACAAAGTTGGGCTCAGGAAAACTTGCCATTTTACTATGTACAAATTGCCCCATATTTATACTCAGGAGAAAATAACATTGAGAGTGCCTGGATACGCGATGTACAACGCAGGACTTTATCAGTAAAGAACACCGGGATGGCAGTAACTCTTGACATAGGAAATGTGCACAACATCCACCCTTGCAATAAAACCGATGTAGGACAACGCTTAGCTCTTTGGGCGCTATCAAAAGACTATAAAAAGAACATAAAATACTCAGGGCCATTGTTTGAGAAAGTATCTTTTGAAGCAAACAAAGCTATTGTTACATTTACTAATGCCGAATCTGGATTAAAAATCAAAGAAGGACTGCCTAACGAGTTTGAAATAGCCGGAGAAGATGGAATTTTCTATCCTGCTGATTATAGTATTGCCAAAAACACAATAATACTAAATAGTGCAGCAGTATTAAAACCTGTAAAGGTCAGATATGCCTTTAAAAACGGGTCACAAGGGATGTTATTTAACAATGAAGGGTTACCTGCTTCAAGCTTTACAAGTGAAAATAAAATAGAATAACAGAGACAAAATAAAAGCTGAAAGGAATAAGGTATAATGAGAAAGATTAAATTACTATAAATCAACTCATTATATCTTATTCTCTTCCGCTCCTACATCTTATCAACTTTCACAGCTTCTATTGCTAATCCGGTTTCTTTGATGAAGCTTTCAATATCCATCAACATGTCCGGGTCATTGCTTTTGTAAAACCAAACAACTTTCACCTCTCCACCTTCACTTTGATATTGTTTTAAGATAAGTAGTATTTCCAAAATCATGCGAGACGAACTGGTATTGAAATAAGTTAGTTTTACTGTAAAAACAACCGGTTTTTTTTCAGCTATATAAGTTTTGAGCCAGTTTATTACAGGAAGATAAAATTTATAAGTCTCTTCCATGTATGATTCGCCCGATATTACACATTCTCCAGTAAGATAATTAAAATCTACTATTGGATAATAAACCAACTCTGGATAAATATTTAAATAAAGGTTTTCCATCATGCACAATTTTAAAATTAACTTTTTGATATAAATGCAGAAATATTGAAAGAAATATCATCATCAGAAGATTTCAGGAAATCATACTTCAATTGATTTTTTGAATACAATTTTATAGAAATCAGGCCAATGTGAGCCCCTGTAGCAACTAATGAAGACTGATGCCTCAATGTTGATTTCAGGTTGATAAGCTCATCAGCATTAGACTTGTTTAAATTTTCACAATACTTACAAAGTTTCTCTCGATGCTCAGGTTGAATGGCATTAGAAGTGGAACAAACATAGCCATCTTCTTTTTCTTCAACAACAAATCTGCCTATACCCAAGGTGTTATTATTGCTTTGTCTAAACCTTTCTGCAGAATATAATGCAACGTTCTGGCATATCTCAATAAAAACCCTGTAAAGACTTATCCGGGTTTCATAAGCATCTGAAAGGTTTTCGATAAAATATCTGCCAGAAGAGGAAATAATTCTCATATTGAATGGGCCCTCAAAAGACAGATAAAACCGTTTGTCTTTTTGTTCTTTACTCATTTTATTTCAGTTTTAATAACAAAAACCGTAATGTCATCTCTTTGTTCCTCATCTTGTTTGAATTCCTTAAAACTATCGTGAAGTTTACCCAACAAATTGCTTGCCGGGTCTTTTATATTCGCCTTAATAAAGTCCAAAAACCGTTCGCTGCCATAACGGGCCCTAAACACATTAGGTTGGTCAATCATCCCGTCGCTATAAAGGATTAACGAGTCTCCCACTCTGATTGTTTTATGGATTTCAGTAAACTTTTTGGCCGAGCCCTGGATACCGCCAATAGTGATAAAATCACCTTCAATCAAAACAGCATCACCGGCAGCAGTAACCCAATAAAGCGGTCGTTTAGCCCCCGAAAAAACAAGTTCGTAATGCTCTTTGTCAATAGCTGCAAGACGGCACAGGCAAATGTCCATTCCATCCATATTTTGGCTAATATCTTGATGAAGCTCTTTGTGCAACATCTGATTTATCATCTGCAAAGCCTGACTTGGAGAATATACTTTACGTGTGGCTACAATTTCATTGAGCAACCTGTTGCCAATCATAGACATAAAAGCCCCTGGAACGCCATGCCCGGTACAATCAACAACGGCAAAAAAATGATAATTAACCTTAACTTCATTTGCATTGTAATACCAATAAAAATCGCCGGATACAATATCTTTAGGCAAATACAATACATCCATATCAAAATCGACATTCAACAAATTGGGCAGCATTGCCTGTTGTATGCGCAAAGCATACTCTATACTATCAGTTATTTTCTTGTTTTGCAAATCAAGTTTATTCCGCTGGGCCGTAATCTCCTCTTTTTGTAATAATAAAATCTTATTATCTCGAATTTTTCTAAAAATAAAAAACACCAATGCTACAACAAGGACAAGCGCAATTGTAATTCCCAAAACGAGCATTAGTCTGATTTGCTTTTCAAGCTTTAGCTGGTACTCTTTTTCCTTAATTACTGCATTTCGTTTTTCAACCTCAAATTGGCTTTGCATCGCCATTTTCATAGCAACAAAAAGTGAATCCTGCACTACTTTCAGCTCTCCTTTTTTCACTTTCAGTTCGAGAGCGGTTACATGTTTTTCAAGATTAGCCTTAGCAATTTCTTCTTCGCTTTTAGATTTGATTTCATCAATCTCCTGGGCTTTCATCTTTTTGTCTATCAACGAATAAGCCTCGTAATACTTGAAAGCTTCAGAGGAATTCCCAAGTTTTTCATTAGCCTCTGCTAAGAGGGCATTACAACGGGCTATAGAACGCAGCATCGACAATTCATTGGCAATAGCAAGCGCCTCCTTTGCATTTTCAACAGCTTCATTATAGCGCTGTTCTTCAATATTTGAATTACTAATATTTATCAAAGAATTCATCACTTCGTTTTTGTTGCCCATTTTGCGTGCAAAACGCAACGACTCCATAAAAGCTTTCCTGGCTTCGCCATGCCTGTTATCTCCACTATATACAAAGCCCAAATTATTGGCAACAGTAATACAAGCTACATTGTTTCCTGTCAGAATGTATAAATCAAGAGCTTTGCGAAATACAACAACCGCTTTATCAGCATGACCGCTGTTCCAGTATGAGTAGCCGGCTTTATTAAAGTAAGCAGCAGCCTGAATAGTGTTTCCCTGTTGTTCATACCCACGGGCAAGGTTTTCAAGGTCATGCGCATCTTGGCCTTTTGCAGAGCCCCAGATGACCATAACAACCAAAACAACAAGATATTTAGGGATTTTCAATTGCATTTCTCACCGTTAATCTAATAAAGTTAGCAAAGGATTTTCTTATAAAAAATTATTTAAAAGAAAAAAACATTATCAGCCTCCAAAATGACGCAACCATTATTTAAATCTGTATCTAACATTCAAAAAGGCAAATACCGATAAGATATCTGTAACTGCAAAGTAGTTAAATGACAGCTATAACATCGGTTTTAAAAAACAATAAACGAAAGGGCAACTTTGTTATAACTTTGAATTGAAAATACTATAAGCGCAGTTTGAACAAAGAGTTGGAAGATATCATCAAAGCTTGCATGGCCGGTGACAAAAATGGGCAGGAAGCATTATACAAGCTATTTAGCGGTAGGATGTGGGCGGTATGCTTGCGCTATGCACCAGACAGGGATGTAGCAAAAGATGTTTTTCAGGATGCATTCATCAAGGTCTTTGAAAAAATTAGGCAGTTTCAGTTTAAAGGGAATTTTGAAGGCTGGATGCGTAAGGTTTTTGTCAACACTGCCATTGCTTGCTACAGGAATAAAAACACGTTAACATACGAACTGAGCCCAAACCTGCTGCCTGAAGAGAATGATGACAGAGAAGAACTCACAGACTCGGACATTTCGAGAGATGAGCTGATGAAAATGATTGAAGAGCTCACCCCTCAGTATAAGATGGTTTTTAATTTGTATGCTATTGAAGGGTTTTCGCACAAAGAGATAGCATCTATGCTTTCTATTTCTGAGGGTACGTCAAAATCAAATTTATCAAGAGCAAGAGAAATACTGAAAAAAAAGATTTTAACACGATTGGGAACCAATATTTACGCAGGATAATATGTCTGAAAACAATATAGATAGGATTTTTAAAGAAAAGCTGTATGACCATGCAGCCCTTCCCCCATCGGATAGCTGGTCAAACATCGAAGATGCTTTGCACAACCACAAAAAAAGCAGGTTTATCTCTATATATTGGGCTATGGCCGCATCTCTTGCTTTGTTAGTTGGCATCGGAACCGGATTTTATATTGGCATAAACCATCAGAAAGATATCGGCAACTCTATTGCCAGTAATAACAAAACTAATACAATAAAAAAAATTAAAACTAATGAAATAAAAACCGTTTCAAATAATCAAACTATTGAAAACCCAGTTATTTCAGAAAAAAACGCAAATAATAAATCAATAACATTTACAAATTCAAAAAATACAGCCGATAACATATTAGAAGAAAAGACTAATATTGAAACTACAACTGTCATTACTAAAAATACCGAGGTAGAAAAAGACGTATATGAGCAAGGACAAACTACACTCCTTGCTTATCAAGAAAGTAAAAGCATAACTAACCTTAAAAATACTTTAAATTATGAGCTATGTCTTAACACGCTCTACGCTATGGAAGAAAAAGAAAGACCAGAAACTGAAAACGTATCTAAAACTCAATATTTTATTGGTGTGAACTGGACTCCTCTTTATGCATACCGTAATATTGGCTACAACAACACAAGCATATCAACAACAACATATGACAAATCAGAAAAACCAATATATTCATTTTCAGGAGGGCTCTCATTTGGTATAATACACAACAGATGGTACTTTCAAACAGGCATATCATACACACAAATGGGGCAACAAATCCCCAATGCCTCTGTCCCCAGCACAAAAAGAAACACATATTTAGCAGGAGATGATGCATCTTGGACTTCCTCTGTTTCAATTCCTAAATATGAAGCTACAGCTAATTCTATGGGGAACTTTGAAGCAAAAGAACTTGAAAATTCAGAGGCTTATGCAAATGTAAAATCAGAAGCAACTTATAGAAGCGAGTCACAGGTAAGCACTGTCAAATATCTCATCAATTATTCATTCATTGAAGTGCCAATATTGGCAAGTTATAAAGTGTCCACACGACTAATTGACTTTCGTTTTACAGGAGGAGCAAGTCTAAACTTTGTCATTAACAACAGAGTTAAGCTATTTAATGGAAGTATTAAAGAAAACATAGGAACAAACTCCAACGCCGCTCCATTTAATCTTGCAGGCATTATCGAATGGGGCATTGACCTCCCTATGACTTCAAAATTACATTTTGTTGTTGGGCCTCAGCTCAGGTACTTCCTCAACTCAATTAACAAAAGCACCAACATAAAAACATATCCCTACAGTATAGGAATAAATGCAACGTTGCAATATCACCTGTAAAGGAAACGCCTGATATTTTGGGCAATACCCTCAATGAGCTTAGTACGGGCTTCGATACTTGTCCAGGCACAATGCGGAGAGAAACTTATTTTATCTTTATTAAAAACATGCAACAAAGGATTATCAGCTTTTACAGGCTCAACCGAAAATACATCAGTTGCAGCGCCAGCTATTATCTTATTATCAATGGCAAAAGCCAAGTCTTTTTCGACAACAATACCTCCACGAGCTACATTAATCAAGATGGCAGAAGGTTTCATTAGCTTAAGTTTATCAATATCAATTAAATTAATGGTATTGTTATTTAAAGGAGCATGAATAGTAATAATATCAGAAATTATAAGAAGTTCATCAAGAGAAACCTTTTTATAATCAGGGTTATTATTATTTCCAGATGTTGAGTAATAGCAAACATTAGCCCCAAAAGCTTTAGCAATAAGAGCAACCTTTCTGCCTATTGCCCCTAAGCCTATGATACCAAATGTCTTCCCATATATTTCGCCTATTTCCATATCCATGTGCGAAAACATGTCGTATTTACTATACGAACCGTCTTTCACAAATTGGTCATAATATCGAACATGGTTGAGCAAGGAAAGTATATGGGCAAATGTAGTCTGAGCAACACTGTTTGTAGAATAGTCTGAGACATTGCACACCTCAATCCCTTTTGAAATGGCATATTTCGAGTCGATATGATTTATTCCTGTTGCTGCTGCACAAATAAGCTTCAATGAAGGGGATGCATCTATTACTTTTTGGTCAATTACCACTTTACAGGTAATGACAATATCAGCATCTGCAGTACGTTGAGCTGTCAACTCAGCAGGAGTGAGCGGATAATAAACTACCTCGCCAAATTGTTCAAGAAGATAAAGATTGGACACATTGCCCATGGTTTTTGTGTCCAAAAAAACTATTTTCATAGCTTAATGCAGCTTTGTTCCAATAAGGTGAATAAATTCTTCGCGGGTTTTAGTATCATTGAGAAATGCACCTGTAAATGCAGAAGTAGTTGTAACAGAGTTTTGCTTCTGCACACCGCGCATCATCATACAAAGGTGCTTAGCTTCAATAACTACAGCTACCCCCAAAGGACGTAAGCCTTCATCAATACAATCGCGGATTTGCATAGTGAGGCGTTCCTGCACCTGCAAACGACGAGAATAAGCATCAACAACACGGGCAATTTTACTAAGCCCGGTTATCTTGCCATTAGGGATATAGGCAACATGGGCTTTACCAAAGAAAGGTATCATATGATGCTCGCACATCGAATAAAGCTCAATATCTTTAACTATAACCATTTGCTTATAATCCTCAATAAAAGTAGCCGATTGTAAAATCTTTCTAGGGTCAATATTATATCCCTGAGTTTGAAATTGCATGGCTTTTGCTACCCGAATAGGGGTTTTCTCAAGCCCTTCGCGTGTTGGCTCAGGATCAATAACGTCTAATACCCCTTTATAAAGCTCTTCAAGTTTTTGAGTACGGGCAGCACTGAATTGTTCAATTTTGGCATACTCATCATCATTGATAGTACCTTCGCCCATAATCTGTATAAAATCATTATCCATAATATTCAACGGTGTTATTCTCAGTTTCTTCAAGTCTTATACAATGCAGCTCAATACCTAAGGCTGCTATTTTATCATAAAGCTCATTCCATATTGCAATAGCAAGGTTTTCAGCGGATACTATTTTACCTTTCATGAAGTCAACCTCTAAATTAATGTTTTTATGGTCGAGTTTTTCAATTATTTCATTTCTAATCAGTTGGCTTAAGTGGCTAAGATTTACAACACATCCAGTCTCTTGGCTGGGCAACCCTTTTACAGTAACATATAAAACATAATTATGACCGTGCCACAAAGGATTGGAGCATTTGCCAAAAACCTCAAGATTTTTCGTATCATCCCACTCAGGCCTGAACATGCGATGTGCAGCATTAAATCTCTCACGGCGCGTCAAATATACCAGACTCATTCAGTTTGTTATTTTTTATCAAAACTTTCTTCGTTAAACTCCGAAAGTTTTTTTATTTTGTATATCGATAGTTTTTTACAAAAAATCTATTATCCAAAATTAGTATTTTATTTTTTAGCAGCTGAAAGATTTTGGTTTTTGAAGATATTTTACATTCAATTTAACATTAAAATTTCCATATTAGTTAAACAAGGAGGATGAAGAAAATACTTATTATTTCTGCCACAGAAAAAGAGATAAACCTTCTTAAACAGAATTTGCAAGGCCTGACCCAGGTTAATGCATGGACTTTTTCTGGCAAATTCAATATGCTCGACATCGACATCCTCATTGGAGGTGTTGGCATCCCGGCCAATGTTTACAGGCTTACCAAAAGACTCTCCGAACAACATTATGACTTGGTAATCAATATGGGCATTGCCGGTTCTTTTTCAGAAAAGATAAGAAATGGCGATGTGGTAAACGTTACAAAGGAATATTTTGCTGACATTGGCATTGACGACAACGGTCAATTTAAGAATATATTTGAAATGGGATTTCTTGACAAAAACACGCCACCGTTTGTCAATGGAGCGCTAAATAACCCATTTACCTTCAGAAAATTTGAAATATTTTCAAAAATACCTAATGTTACAGGCATCACTGTAAACACTACTTCTGGAAGTGAAGGCTGTATAGTCAACAGGTGGATTAAATATCAGCCAGATGTTGAATCAATGGAAGGTGCAGCTGTATTTTACGTCTGTCTGCAAGCAAAAACGCCATTTATTGAACTTCGTTCGATATCTAACAAAGTAGAACCGCGCGATGTCAAGAAATGGGACGTTCCTCAAGCCATCATCTCACTTTCAAACCATGTAATGTTTTTACTCTCCGAAATAAATTCCAAAGAATGAACCTCAGCATAGCTTATTCCCCCTGCCCCAACGACACCTATATATTTGATGCCCTTGCCCACAGGAAGATTTCAATGGAAGCCCTTAGTTTTGAATGCTTTTTGGCAGATGTAGAAGAGCTTAATCGTGCTGCACAAATTGCTACTTATGATATTTCAAAAATTAGCATTGCCGCATACCCCTCTATTGCTAACAAATATCAAATACTTAATAGTGGAAGCGCTTTAGGCAGAAATAATGGGCCATTACTTATCAGCAAAAAGCCTTTTACAACAAAAGATATAAATTCACTTCACATTGCAATACCCGGCAAACATACCACTGCTAACATGCTCCTCTCAATAGCCTTTCCAAATGCTAAGAACAAAACGCCAATGTTATTTTCCGACATTGAGAATGCGGTTTTAAAAGGTGAGGTTGATGCAGGGCTTATAATACATGAAAGTCGCTTTACATATCAGGATAAAGGACTAAAAAAAGTGGTCGATTTGGGCGAATACTGGCAGAAAACATTTGATATGCCTGTTCCCTTGGGCTGTATTGTTGTAAAACGCAGCCTTAACAACGAAATAAAGAAGAGCATTGACAATATTATATATAGAAGCCTTGATTTTGCTAACAAAAACAAACAATCTTCGCAAGCATATATAAAAGAACATGCACAAAACATGGGAGATGACACCATTGCAAAACATATAGGCCTGTATGTAAACGATTTTTCGCTTTCATTAGGCCCGAAAGGCAAAGATGCTATACTTTTTATGCTTAAAGAAGGTGAAAAGGCAGGCCTTTTGAGCTTAATCAGAGATGACATTTTTATAGACTAAGGTTCTACCCAGTCTCCGTGCTCCCGAATAAGGTCGATTAACTGATCTACCGCTTCTTCCGAAGGTATATTTTTACGAACCACCTCTTTTCCTTTATAAAGAGTAACCTTTCCGGCAGCTGCCCCTACGTAACCATAGTCTGCATCGGCCATTTCGCCTGGGCCATTAACAATACAACCCATGATGCCAATTTTCAGATGCCTCAGATGGCTTGTACGCTGCTTAATACGGGCTGTAGTAGCTTGCAGGTCAAACATAGTCCGCCCGCACGAAGGACAAGAGATATATTCAGTTTTGCTCATCCTCAACCTGGTTGCCTGCAATATACCAAGAGACAATGCACATATAGACTTTTGAACACTTTCAGCAGCATTTCTAATCCATATCCCGTCACCCAACCCATCAATAAGCAACAACCCGACATCAGCAGCAGCTTTTATCTGAAACATCTCAAGGTTATATTCACAATAGTTGCGGTTGATGATTACCGGATTAGTCAAAGATGCCGCCAACATTTTATACAACAACGCTCGTTGTTCAGCAACCCCGTTAGTATTAAATGTTTCAACAATAACAACCGTTCTTCGATCATCTTTCAAAGCTTCAATCATTCGTTCATCCATCTCAGACAACGACAACACAACAAAATTGAGATGCGGATGTTTGGGGCCATAGAATAAATACTGGGCGGCGGTATAAAAAGGAAAAACATTTTTCTTTTCACGAAAATATTTAAACCAGTCGTTCATGCTGGTTATATAGCGTTTATTGTCTTTCAGGACAATACTTTCAGCTCTTGTAGCAAAGAAAACATATTCAGCAGGCAGATGCGCAGCATTGGTAATATCTGACTGGTAATCAACAATAACTATGGGAGTATTATTTCCTCCAACATTCTCAACAGCAATAGACTCGCGCTTTTTATATTCAAAAGGATTTTTTTGTTCTTCACAAACAACATCAATAGCCGGATTGGTTTTTCGACCAGAAAAATAATCTACCAGATTTTTAGCCACCGGAATCTCCAACTCAGGCACTTCTGTGAGGGAAACCCTAACGGTATCTCCCAATCCATCTGCTAAAAGAGCACCTATACCAACAGCCGACTTAATGCGGCCGTCTTCACCATCGCCAGCTTCTGTTACGCCAAGGTGTAAAGGATAATTCATATCTTCAGCCATCATCGTAGCCACGAGCAAGCGGTATGCCTGCACCATAATACGTGTATTACTAGCTTTTAAAGAAACTACAAGCTGATCAAAGCCCTCATTCTTACAAATACGAAGAAACTCCATCGCAGCCTCGACCATTCCCATTGGAGTATCGCCATATCGGCTCATAATACGGTCGCTCAACGAGCCATGATTGACCCCGATACGTATAGCTGTCCCATGCTCTTTACAAATGCGTAGCAGAGGGAGTAAACGTTCGCGTATCCGCTCCAATTCTAACTTATATTCTACGTCAGTATATTCCAATAATTCAAACCGCTTCTTATCGGCATAATTACCGGGATTGATACGCACTTTCTCTACAATTGCAGCAGCTACTTCAGCAGCCTGAGGGTTAAAATGAATATCAGCAATAAGCGGAGTTTTGTAACCCCGTTTGCGAAGGGATGATTTTATAGCAGCCAAGTTCTGGGCATCCTGCACACCTGGAGCAGTAATTCGCACATAATCCGCCCCAGCATTGATAATCCTGATACACTGTTCAACAGTTGCATTTGTATCAAGGGTAGGAGTATTAGTCATACTCTGAACCCTAATAGGATTAGAGCCTCCCATACAAACTCCACCTACATTTACCTCTTTGGTAACAAAACGACTAAATTCGGTTAAAGAATTACAGTATTTAAAAGACAAACTCATATATTTTTAATCAACGATTCAACATACTCCTCACTCAGCCATCCTTCAGCCACTTGCTGAACCTCGCCACAAAGGCGGATATTCCAACTCTCATCTACCGAAATATGCAACTGTCCGCCTAACATATTTACATCTATTTCTTTGCCTACAAGGCCTTTTTTGTGCATCATGGTTGCAGCTGCACTTGACGAACTGCCAGAAGCCAATGTAAAACCAGCTCCGCGTTCCCAGATAAGCATCTGAATAGCTTTATCTGATAACACTTTAACAAACTGAATGTTTATTCGGTTGGGGAACATCGGATGATTCTCGATTTTCGGCCCAAATTCCTTTACCAATTGTTCATCCAGGGTATCAGTAACAATGACACAGTGCGGATTTCCCACCGAAATACAGTTTATTTTAAAGATTTTCCCATCAATAGTAAGAGGAAAGTCAATACACTCAGGCAAGTCACAATTAACAGGTATCTGCTTAGGCTCAAAAATGGCTTTCCCAATGTCTATGGTAATGATTTCGGCTTTACCATTGCGCTCTTTGTTAATTGTAGCTTCAACAATACCTGCCATAGTCTCGATTGTAAAATGACGTTTGCAGGTATAGCCATAATCAAATATGTACTTAGCAAATATACGTAAACCATTGCCACTCTTTTCGGCCTCGGAGCCATCAGGATTAAAAACCCTGAACTTAAAATCAGCAACAGAAGAAGACTCTACCAACAAAATACCATCAGACCCAATACCAAAATGGATATTACAAATTTTCTCAATATTCGGGGTATTAATGTCAAAAGTGATATTGCTACAGTCGAAGACAATGTATTCATTGCCTAAACCGTGCGATTTTACAAAAAAATTCTTTTTGTCCATGTCCGTGTATTTTAATTGGGAAACACAGGTAAAAGTATGGATTTTTCGATTGAAGAGAAATGAGGTTTGGAAAATTTTTACAAAATACTTGTTAAATAAAAACGCTTAAAAAATGCAAATTAACCTCTATTTATCGCAGAAATATACTATTTTAGGACACTTTTTTAACATACCATTATGCAACTATCGGTTGTTATAGTAAATTACAATGTAAAATACTTCCTGGAGCAATGCCTGCATTCTGTTTATAAAGCAATTAAGGGTATTGATGCGGAAGTTTTTGTTGTGGACAACAACTCTATAGATGGCTCATGCTCCATGGTGAAAGAGAAATTCCCCTGGGTAAATCTTATCTGCAACAACAAAAATACAGGGTTCTCGTACGCAAACAACCAAGCCATAAGGATTTCAAAAGGCAAATACGTCCTCTTGCTCAATCCTGATACCGTTGTGCAGGAAGATACCTTCAGCAAGTGCATTGCTTTTATGGAAAACAACCCCCAGGCAGGGGCAATTGGCGTAAAAATGATTGATGGCAAAGGAAATTTCCTGCCAGAATCAAAAAGGGCTTTACCTACTCCGGAAGTTGCTTTTTATAAAATATTTGGCTTGGCCAGGCTATTCCCCCAAAACAGACGTTTTGGACAATACCATTTGTCATATCTTGACAAGGACAAAACAAATGAAGCAGACATTTTATGTGGGGCTTTTATGTTTATGCGCAAGGAAGCTCTTGACAAATCAGGACTTTTAGACGACTCATTTTTCATGTATGGTGAAGATATAGACCTTTCATATCGTATTATCAAAGCAGGTTATAAAAACTATTATTTTGCCGATACCACCATCATACACTACAAAGGGGAAAGCACCAAAAAAGGGAGCCTGAACTATGTACTGGTGTTTTACCAGGCCATGATCATCTTTGCAAAAAAACACTTTTCAAACAGGCGCTTTAAGATGTTTAACCTGCTTATCCACCTTGCCATATATTTTAGGGCATTATTATCCATTGTAAAACGTGTAGCTAAAGCGCTGTATTTGCCTTTGATTGATGCTGTTTCTATTTATGCGGGTTATCTGTTTGTCATACGCCCTTTTTCAGAATCAATGAAGTACGAACAGGGAGGCCATTACCCATTCCTTTACATAGGGCTCATTGTACCTTTGTACATTTTAATTTGGCTTATATCAATGATCTTAGCAGGAACCTATGACAAACCAATAAAAATTACAAACATTTTCAAAGGCATAGGCATTGGGACCCTGATTATTCTGGCTATTTACGGACTACTCCCTCTCGACTACCGATTCTCGAGGCTAATGATAATACTTGGCGCTGTATGGAGCCTTGGCACTATTAGTTTTATCCGCACTATATTACATTTGACAGGGTTCAAAGACTTTAGGTTATACAACACTAACAAAAAGAAGATAATCATTGTAGGTAAGTATGAAGAGTATCTAAGAGTAAGGCAACTCCTCCTACAAACCTCGTTAATCCATGACATAACAGGGTTTATAGATGAAACTAACAACGAATCACCAGATTATCTTGGCAATTCATCACAGCTTAAAGATATTATTTATATTTATAAAGCCGATGAGATAATCTTTTGTGCCAAAAACCTATCATCACAGGACATTATAAATTACATGCTTAATTTTTCGGCATCTGGTGTCGAGTTTAAGATTGCCCCACCAGAAAGCCTTTCAATTATTGGAAGTAACTCAATTAACACTGCCGGGGACCTTTATCTAATCAATATCAATGCAGTAAATAGGCCTGAAAACCTACGTTCAAAAAGGCTTTTCGATTTTTCTATTTCTCTTTGCCTTTTATTAACATACATTTTCATTTTTCCTTTTGTAAAAAACAAAATCAAAGGCCTTTACAACATTCTTCTTGTGCTTGCAGGCTCCCGGACATGGATAGGTTACACTTCGGATGAAACCCAAAACAGGTTTTCGCTGCCAAAACTAAAGAAAGGCATATTAAGCCCTGTGGACGGATTGCTCAAAAAAGACTTATCTTCAGAAACAATAGAAAAGATTAACTTTTTGTATGCCAAAGATTATAAAGTTATCAATGACTTCAACATCTTGTGGCACGGACTTGCTAATATAGGCAGATAAGTATGATAGCCCTTTAAAAACTGCAATCTACTCTTCAAATACCTGTATTTCAAAAGTAATTTTCATTGCCTTTTTATACGCAGCCGAAACTCCACAATAGCGTTCCTGCGACAAATCAACAGCTTTCTGAAGCTTTTCTTTATCCAGGCCCTTGCCCCAAAACTTATAAATAATGTGCATTGCTGCGTAATGCTTCGGCATTTCTTCTGTAAGTTCACCTTCGACAGCAATATCAAACTTTTCAGGCTCAACACGCATTTTTTTGAGGATTGATATCACATCCATACCAGTGCACCCAGCGAGAGAAGCCAGCATCAACTCTTTAGGCCTTGAGCCTTCATCATTCCCTCCATGTTCGGGAGTTGCGTCCATCTTCACATGATGCCCGCTAACTAAGGCATCAAAAAGCATATTACCTTTCCAGGTTGTATTGACTATGTGTTTCATGCTTTTTCTTTTTTACGAATATAACAATTGTATTGCTTTTTTGTTTTGGAACAAAAAAGCTGTGCTTATGCTTTACAGCATAAAACACAGCCCCCTTTTAAAATACTGAATCTCTTATGGCCTAAAAGCTGTCAGTAGCGAATAATTGACCTTTTTACCTTTATTATCGTAATTCTCAGTCTTTACGACACCAACATCCTCAGCAACCCATTGAACAGCCTTAACTTCCACATCAAACATGGCATGAGTTCTAACGTTGTAGGTAACTTTATAGCAATTGAATGTACCGGCAGGAGTAGTTATTTCTTCGTACGACTCAACTTTACGGTTGGTAATAGACATCGACATTTCCATTACTGTAACGTTACCACTTTTCATCACCATGGTCATTTTGGCATCTTTCAGTGTTTGACCTATCTGAGGATTTGCCGGAAACTCAAGTTCGTCAGACTTTACTTCCATGCTTGCCTGATCGCCATTTTGCTGGGGCATCATACTTTCCATGTTAAAGTAAAAAACACCATTGTGGCACCTGACCTTGTATTGTCCTTTGCCTTTTTCTTGCCCCGAATTGTCTGAATATACCGACTCAAACAGCAGAGAAACACCATTGGCACCGGTTTCTTTCTTCAATATCACGGTTTTGGTAACACCTTCAATTTTATCTTTCGCATTGTACGATGTCATTTCCGACTCCGATCCTTCCCGTGAAGGAAAATACATGTTACATTTCTGGGCATTGATCCCTATTGATGCACAGAACAACACTGTACCCATCAATACTAATTTTTTCATTTCCATAGTTTTTATTGGTTTAAGATTGAATAAAAGTAAACAAAAGAAATTACATTCTCACTTCAAAAAAGCCATTACAAACCAAAAGCATTTATAAAAAGAAAAAATCCCCTTTTTGGGGTATATTCTGAACACCTTTCATAACCTAATATTGCATTGAAATCAAAAAGAAACCTTAATCCAAATTAATAACCTTTTTGTTTTACCTGCATGTAAAAGTTTTATTATGTGTTTGAAAATCATTTTCATTGTTATTTTACATGCAGGATTTTAAAAACAATGAAAAGATTGTAAAACAAAATAAAACCTAATGATTATGAAAAAAACATTACTTTTTTTACTGAGTTGCCTTTTTTTAGTATTAATGAGCTGCTCAAAAGATGACGACAAAGACAGTGAAGATGGCACAACAGACACCCCACAAAGTACAGACGGGAAAGTGACTTTTTTGAAAAAATACGAAGTAAAGTCGGGTATCATCAAATTTACCGAATATTCCGACATATTAGATGAAACCACTACCTACAAGGTATTTTTTGACGAATACGGTGGCAAAGAAGTAAAATATGAATACGATGCCAAAGGAGCTCTTACGGACATTACCATGGAAAAAGGAGATGGCTGGTACTACCAGATAAGTATTAAGAATGGAGGAACGAAAACATCTTCTCCTTATGCAGATGGTACAGAAATGAAGTTTGACCTTAACTGGACCGAAAAACAAAAAACCGAATACAACTTCAAAATGCTCAGCGACACTACCATAGCCGGAAAAGTCTGCAAAAGGTATTCTATGGATGCGTCAGAATCTATCAGCGGAATTTATGCCGGATATAAAGGCGTTACCCTTTATCAGAAATCTATATCTAAAGGCTCATTTACTTTTTATGTAGAAGCCAAAGCCGTTTCGTTTGAAGAAAACGTAGCCATCAACGACACAGTATGGAAACTACCCGCCAATATTACCATCACCGAATCAAAATATTAAAAGCTCATTTACACAATGTTTCCCGTGTAGCATAAGCTATGCGGGAATTTTTGTATATATTTCTTTCTTCTCTTAAAAAAAACAAAGCAAGTACCTATATTATTTACTTTCAGCATCTTAACCTAATTTGCATAAAGCAGAATACTTTTGTATCTTTAAAATTTGAAAAAATCTAAATTAACCATAAAATATTAAAACATGAAAACACATTCTACTTTAAGAAACCTGGCAATAAAAGCGATAATGCTGGCTCTGCTATGGGTACCCGGCACCTTGTTTGCCCAGATTGTTTATATATCGCCCAGCGGGAGTGACCTTACAGGAAACGGAAGCTATGATATGCCTTTTAAAACCCTTCAAAAAGCCTTAGACAATTGTAACAACAATATCATCTCTTGGAATATTTATTTATTTGATGGTACTTATGATTTCGACACAACTACCATTTCCATTGCCTCACAAAGTATTAACAGTATTTCTGCTATCAATACAAATGGAGCGACTATTAAAAACTCTAAACTGATTTTTGATTTTGCCCAAACCAATCAATATACTTCATTCATTAACCTGGTGATTGATTCTTCATCTATAGAATTTTCAGGAGCAGGAACTGTTTATATTTCTGATAACCACTTTAAGAATAGCACTTATATCTTAGCAAAAAACAATACTATAACTGCTGATGTATTGAATAGTATTTTTGAAAATTCTGGAATGGAATTAAATTCATTGTCAGCCACAATTATTAACAACACCTTTGTACGTTCCTTATCAGTTACAGGTTCTTATGCCATTTATGTCCCTCAGGCTGTAAACATCTCAATTGAAGGGAATATTTTCAAAGGTTACGACTATGCAATTGACGGAACTGCCCAAAATGTGAAATACAATTGCTTTTTCAACAATGTAACTAATTATCCTTCAAGTCTTGATTCCAGCAATATATACTCAGACCCCATGTTAAACAGTGACTTCAGTCTAAAACCAGGCTCTCCATGTATTGGAGCTTATGAAGGCTCTGACATTGGGGCTATTACTTATGTAACACCTGTATGTAATTTTGATTTTACTTATGTCAACAATTATGGAGCCAACTACACCTTCACTCCACAACCTACCAACTGTAATACATTCAACTCGCTAACATGGACAGTAAGAGACCCTAACAATATCCTTATAAAAACCAGTACAGACAATATTTTCACTTACACTATGCCCGAAATAGGTTACTATACAATAACACTTGAAGGCTTAACAGTAAATAGTGAAACATATACGACCAGCCAATATGTAAATGTTTATAATACCTGTCCGGCAAATGGTTCAATGAATATCATTTCTGCCGATGAAATAACTGGCCTGGTTAAGTTTAAAATTTCCGCCATCAATACCGACTCGGTATTTTTCTCCTTTGGCGACCTAAAAGACTCTGTATTTAAATATTCAGGGACTGAAATGACTTTCACACATAAATATCCAACCAATTGGAAATATGGAAATGAATTTTACCCAAGTTATTCATTATATAACACCCTTGAAAACTGTTCGATACCCAAATATTCTGAT
>JAKPQD010000380.1 GCA_029572965.1 Bacteroidota bacterium
TTCAGACTTTTGCTTGTACATAGGGTTATTGCAAAAAAAACAATACCTGCAGATACTAAAATGCAAAAAACTTTTTTCATAGTAGTTTAACTTTTGTGGTTTTAAAATAATTTTTGGTTCCACCCTTTCGCCCCGGTGGTGCATCCGGGTGCGCCTCCCCCACCTGGTGGGCTTGGTACAAACGTAGTAAATTTATCTATTCCCTGTGCACTGTTTTGCATTTAGTGTTAAACAACTATCTAAATGCAAATTTACCCCCCCCCAACAAAAAAGCAAATTTTTATATATGTTATAGAACATCTATGGAGTATTTTGTATATATTCATAAATTGCCATTTCCTGAGGCTGTTTACCCAATCTTGTGGAATACATAGAATTCCAACAGCCTACCTATAATTCAGGGCGTTAAGGTATTGACCAAGGTACTGGGGCTGGTGCAGCGGATCGCCGTATAGTGCTATTTTACCATGGTAATCAACCATAAAGGTTCTATGGTTATTGTTTGAAGAGAGAATGGAGTTGCTCCTCTCAAAAGCAAAGGCAGTATCGAGCAGCAAAATTCCTTGTGCGTTAATAGCTGGATACAGCTCACTGAAAAAGTATGGTATAGCCGTCTCCTCAATGTTTATTACAAAAACTTTTCCCACATAAGGTGGCAGATTAGTACGAAAGAGGCTATCGAGTATGTTTAACCTATAATAAATACACTTTACGCAGGTTGCATCGATAATGCTAACCATGTAGTTTGAGCCTTCGATGATGTTAATTGCAGAATCTGCATTTACTAGCCCACCGTTTTTTACTTGCATAAGAGTTCTGGGAAAATGAATAGGTTTGCCTATTAGGGTGTCTGGCTCTTCGGAACATCTATTGCGTGTTGAGCTAGTGTTACTACATGAAAAAAGTATAGTCAATACGAATAGGTTGAAAATTCGTAACATGAAAATACGTTTTTTAAATGATTTTTAGGTTTTGAATTTCCTGGGGGTCAAGGATAAAGTACTTTAATGGTTCATCTGTTGCCCCAGATGACAGTATTATACGGTTATTTTCCTCGTCAACTGCAAATTTTGTAAAATTTATACCTAAGTCAATTGTTGCAATGTAGTCTCCTTCTTGTGTAAAAACCAATATTTTACTTGGGGAATTGCCTTTTTCCCTTTTGTTTTCATCGGTAATAGTGGCTTTGTCGCCTACATAAGCAGCAAGTACTAAGTCGTGATATGGTTTTACCCCTCCGAAAAAATATATGTTAGAACCTAGCTTATTATTCTTACCCCAGTCGGGTCCGTAAATGTTAAATTTTAATGTTCCATCAAGGTTGCAGATTGTCAACAGGTCAAGCCAGTAGTGCGCCTTAAAATAACAACTGTCCTTAAGGGAAACACCAAAACTCATTGTGGATAAATAGATGCCCTGAGCTTCGGGGTGCTCATAGCCAAACTCAATGATAGTGTTTTTTCTGACATCCCATTTTACTGTTTTTATTTCAAATGTGCCAGGTGATAGTGGATGCATGGCGATGCCTAGCATTAATGAATCATCCAGGGGATAGTATTCTTGTAATAATAGCAGAGGGTTGCGTCGTAAATTTTGAGAGGGTAAGTATTCGGGGTTACTTATCATGCTACCAAGGGGTATTTCCCATACCACATTTTTGCCATGATCGTTTAAGTATAATTTTCGTTTTAAGATGTCCGTAGTAAAAAAGCCGGCGCGCGTAATTTCACCTGGGCCTTTGCCAAGTTTTAAGGATTTGGTGATTGGCTGAAAATCATTCTTGTTTAGCAGGTAGAAAACCCTATCGTTAAAACCGCTGTAATCTTCAACAATAATGATTGAGTCTGTTATTTCTATACCCCCAACTTGCACTATCTCGCTAAATGGGATATCCTTAATTCTTTCTTTAAAAGAAACGATTCGTTTGTCAGGGTTAAATGTTTTGGTTCTATTGTCCTTGTTACATCCTGCAATAACAAGCATGGCCAGTAATAGTGTAAGGCTAATCTTTTTCAAAATTAATATTTTTGAAGGGAGTACCCGGTTTTTGTACTCCCACATTAAATCATTATTTTTTTTCTATTTCAATTGGTTTCCAAACAGCCTCGGCCAGATTAGGGTGGTCACCATTGCAATAGCAGTATTGACCACATGGCTTACATCCATTTGGACATTCAGGGTTTACTGGGTTAGCCCTTAAACTATTGCTATGGTATCCTAATACAATTAATCCCAAAAGAAGTAATACTGACAGCATTGCTAATTTTATTCTTTTTCTTTTCATTTTAATTTAAGTTTTAAGTTAAGAAATAGGAATTTTATTGCATACACCCTTCCCCCCCTGTGGTGTATCCGGGTGCACCGCCCCCACCTGGTGGGCTTGGTACAAACGTAGTAAATTTATCTATTCCCTGTGCGCTGTTTTGCATTTAGTGTTAAACAACTATCTAAATGCAAATTTACTCCCCCCCCAACAAAAAAGCAAATTTTTGAATATATTTTATAACATTTGTGCATTTATAAACATATTTTAATTTTTAATATTATTAACAACAAAAAATCGCTATTTTTTTTGCTTACCTAAAAATGGTATTACTAGCTGAATTTAATACAACCTATTCTTTTTTACTCCCCCTTTTAAGTACCAGATTCACTCAACAGATGCTATTTATTATAAGGTATGCAAACAGTAATTGAATGTCGAGTTCCCCATAAGATATTACAAATAAAGCCGGAACTTAACTGTCCCGGCCGTTCTCTGGATGCTTGTATTACTACTAAAGATTTTCCTTGATGTAGTTTGCCATTAGTGTGTAAAGGTGCATGGTGGTGTTCCCACCCCGAATGCCGTGGTTTTTGTCGGGGTAAACCATCACATCGAACTGTTTGCCAGCCTGAACCAGCTTCTCGATCATTTCGATTGAGTTCTGAAAATGAACATTATCGTCGGCGGTGCCGTGTATCAAAAGGAACTTGCCCTTTAGCTTGTCAACGTGGTTAATTGGCGAGTTATTATCGTAGCCCAGGGGGTTATCCTGGGGTAAGCCCATGTAGCGCTCGGTGTAAATTGAGTCGTAATAGCGCCAATTGGTAACGGGTGCCACGGCTATTGCCATTCGAAAAAGATCAGCACCCTTGAAAAGGCAAAGGCTCGACATGTAACCACCGTAACTCCACCCCCAAATACCAATGCGGCTTCCATCGACAACCGGAAGGGATTGCAGGTATTTAGCCGTTTCAATCTGATCGATTGATTCGTAGTAGCCAAGCTGCCCGTAGGTCATCTTCTTGAACTGCTCACCTCGGCCGCCAGTTCCGCGTCCATCCACACAAACAACCATATACCCTAGGGTTGCCAAGTACTCATCCCAACCAATACGGAAGTTATCGATAACCGCCTGGGAGCCAGGACCACTATACTGGTACATCATCACCGGGTAACGCTTGGTGCTGTCAAAATTCAAGGGTTTTACCATGTAGCCATAAAGTTCTACTCCCTCTGATGTTTTGAAGGTGAAAAATTCCTTTTTGGGAATGTCGTATAGCAGCAGTTTTTCCCTAAGTTTTTGGTTATCCTCCATTACCCTGACCTGCTTACCATTTCCCTTGTAAAGGGTTACACTCAATGGCGATGTAATGGAAGAATGATATACCATATAGTACTTATAGTTTTGAGTAAAAACAGCACTATTCAACCCACTGTTGGGCGATAACTTTTGCGTTTTACCTTTTAGATTAATGGCAAAAACAGCCCTCCGTAAAGGACTTTGGTCGTATCCAAGGTAGTATATGGTTTTATCTTTGGAATTGAATCCGTAAACTGAAATCACCTCGCTTGATCCCTTGGTGATTTGCTGAATGGCCTTGCTTTGCCAGTCGTAAAGGTAGATATGCTTAAAGCCATCGCGCTCCGAGGTAAGGATGAACTGTTTCCCGTCGGGGGTAATGGTAAGGTAATCGTCGGTTACCTCATCGATATAGTACTTGTTGGTTTCGGTAAAAACAACCTCGGAATTACCCGTTGCTGCATCGGCCATAAGAATGTCTATCTGGTTCTGTAGCCTGTTCAACCTAATCATGCAAAGCTTATCGGATGTGGGCATCCACTTAATTCGGGCAATGTACTGGTCACTATTAGGGCCGGCATCCATTTGGCGGGTGGTTTTGCCAATGGCATCGTAAATATGGATAGTAACTATTGAGTTCTCCTCACCTGCCTTAGGATACTTAAAGCTATAGTTTTCAGGGTAAAGGTTACGTCCGTACATGGTCATGTTAAACATCTTTACCCGGCTCTCATCAAAGCGGTAAAATGCAAGTTTTTTGGAATCGGGCGACCACTGAATTCCGTTAGTAAGGGCAAACTCCTCCTCGTAAACCCAGTCGGCTGCACCGTTAATTATACTGTTATACTCGCCATCGGTTGTCACCTGAATTTCTTCGAAGTTTTGCAGATCAACAATGTAGATATTATTACTACGAACAAACGCAACCTTACTACCATCGGGCGAAAAGGTGGCATTCATCTGCGGGCCGTTCTCAGACAATCGTTTTAACTCCTTGGTTTTAATGTTATAGATATAATTTTCGGCCTTATAGGAGTAGCGGTAGATTGGTTGTGGGTTGGTTTCAACCATCATCATAGTTTCATCGGCCGAAAGCTGATAGCCCGACATTGCCTTTAGGTCAGCAACATCAAACGCCGATGGGTCAAAAAGAACATCTACCTGTTCGCCTGTGGCAAGTTTGAACTTTGCCACCTGCCTTTTGTCGTTGTAAGCTGTGTAAAACTCATCGTCGTTCATGGGCGATAACCCCCAAATGCTGTTTGCACGGAATGTCCCCTTTTTAAAAAGATCGTCAAGGGTAATTTGCTGCTTGGCTACCTGTGCTGTTAAAAGCTGAAGCCCGGCAACTAAAACTGAAAGCAACAAAAGAATTACTCTTCTCATACGCATTGGTTTTGGTTTTCAATTTTGATATCAAAGTAAGCCAAATGTTTAAATCCGATTAGTAAGTAACACGGTTTTAACCATGGCACTAATGTAGGAATAAAAAATTGATAAGAAAATGATAAGCCGTAATAGTTCTAAATCGATTGCGGATGTTAAAAGGTGTGAAAACCTAACTTTTGTTCCCCTATTCCATTTTTTTTAATACTTTTGTATGTTCACGAAGAATTTGTTGAAATAAAGTAAAATAAACCCTTTAAGTTTAATTAAAAACTCGAAAATAGATGTCGAAAGTAAAGAGAGTTTACGTCTTTGGGAATAAGACGGCCGAAGGAAAAGCAGACATGAAGAATCTGCTTGGCGGTAAGGGTGCAAACCTTGCAGAAATGTGCTTGTTAGGTTTACCAGTACCCGCAGGTTTTACCATTACAACCGATACCTGTAATGAGTATTACAAGAAT
>JAKPQD010000381.1 GCA_029572965.1 Bacteroidota bacterium
ATTGCCCGGCTTAACAGTGTATACTGCCCTCCATCAAGTCCTGGATTTCCAAGCGGGCATGCACAGAATGCCGTGGTTTTCTGGGGTTTGCTGGCATATACAATCAGGCGCAGGTTATTTTCCATCTTTGCAGTCTTTATGATAATTGCAATTTCGTATTCACGGCTTTACCTCGGGGTTCACTTTTTGGGCGATGTAGCCGGCGGTATCATCATCGGCTGTGTTGTGTTTACATGCGCAGTGCTGCTTATCCCCTATTTTCATAAATTGTGGAATTTACAATTACTATCTGTCATTATTATTTTTGTCATGGTGCCTGTTGCAGTAGCTTTTGCATTCCCCGATGATGCAACGGTTAAATCGCTTGGTGTTTTTTCAGGATTTTCTATTGGCTTACTTGGCAGTAAAAATCGTTTTGGCGAACCATCATTTAAACTTGCGCCTGCACTGGTTAACTATTTCATTGGGATAACCGTACTGCTTCTTTTAAAAGAGGGCATCAAGGTCATTTTACCTTCTGCGGCATTTTCAGATTTTATTCGCTACTGGATAATAGGCGGCTGGATTTCGTTTGGTGCGCCATTTACTTTCAACCATATACCCTATTTATCTAAAATTTACAGGTAATGTTGTTGACTTTTTATAAACAGTGGATTTGTAATACATTTCTAAAATTTATTTTGACAGTAACTATCGCCCATACTCATTTTTTTGGCGATAGTTACTCATGATTCATTTTGTTTTCCGGGCATTGTTGAAAATTGTTTTTTTATTGTAATATTAATGGAGCAGGCTAATCTAACACCACTGCATGCTCATAGTAGTCACAATGAAATCTTCAGGTGCCCATTATTATTTATTATCAGGTGATATATATGAAACAACAACTGGAAAACCTGTATAAACAAACCGTTGCTACCATTGAAAAAGCTGCCTCGATAGATGAGCTGGAACAAATACGCGTTAAGGTATTGGGACGCAAAGGCGAACTAACACAGATTTTGCGTTCGCTGGGTACACTACCACAGGAAGAGCGGATTGAAACAGGAAAACTTTCAAATGAATTAAAAGATAGCATTGAAGAAGCTCTGGAAAAACGTAAAACACAACTAACGCAACAACACATTAATAAA
>JAKPQD010000384.1 GCA_029572965.1 Bacteroidota bacterium
CTTATTGACCTGAACTACATTACCTTTTCTCATGGTGTGTGTATCCTTTCCTTTTATTTTTTGGCCGACTGACTGTCGCGAAACAACCAGCCGGTGGATACACCACCTATCTTCCTAAACACAACTTTTGTTTATATCTCGAAAAAATTAGTCAAAGATTTTCATACTATATTTCGCGGATCGGATTGCCGGAGCATATACAATAGAAAACCAACAAGGTCGCTCAAGCCAATCACCGCGCCAGAGGCGCGGCTCCGGCTTAGCTTTTCGTTTATGTAATCAAAAATAGAGGAGATAATAAATGGAGCTGAAGGAATTTGTATCCGAATCAATTAAGCAAATAATCGATGGTGTAAACGAAGCAAAACAATATGGCATTGAAAATGGTGCGACAGTTAACCCTAGACGGTGGGGTTGGAATTCATCCAACGTTCAGGCGAAATATGATCAAGAAACTGGAGCAGCAATTGAAACAATAGAATTTGATGTGGCTGTAGCTGTTGCAGAGGGAACAAAAACTAAAGGCGGTATAGGTGTCTTTATGGGCGCAGTTGGTGTTGGTTCTCAGGGGCAATCAGATAATCAAAATTCATTAGTGAGCAGAATACGTTTTTCGGTACCAATTGTTTTGCCATGTACCGATAACAGCAAGAAGTAGAATATAATAAATCAATACAGCGGACTCGATACGTTCACTGCTGATTTCATCGTTATACATGAAAAGAGGAACCAAGCATGGCAAGAAATGCAACAAATAAATTATTACATAATGCTAAAAGATCAAAAAGTGATGAATTCTATACACAATATCGTGATATTCAGAAAGAGATTGAAGCATATTTAGAATACAATCCTGATGTATTTCGCAGTAGAGTTGTCTATTGTAACTGTGATGACCCATTCGAGAGTAATTTTTTTCGTTACTTTGTTTTAAACTTTAAACGAATTGGTTTGAAGCAGCTTATTACTACCAGTTACAAACCTTCGCCAATTGCCAATACGCAACTTGAATTGTTTGGTAATGACAAGACTCTCACAAAATCAAAAGGTCGTCCGAAGATAACTGCCAACAAATTTATTATTAATGAAGTTGGTGATATAGATGGTGATGGTGAATTTAGCTTGAAGGATGTAGCGTTACAGCTAAAGAAAAATAAGCATAATGAATGGACACCATTAGACGGCGATGGCGATTTTCGCAGTGATGAGTCCATCTCTTTATTAAAACAATCCGACATTGTAATAACTAATCCACCTTTTAGTCTGTTTCATGAGTATATAAAACAACTTGTTGACTATGATAAATATTTCTTAATCATCGCAAACATTAATGCTATTTCATATAAAGAAGTTTTCCCTTTAATTAAAGAGAACAAAATCTGGCTAGGTACTGGAATGGGTCGGTGGATCTCTGGTTTTATTGTGCCTGAATCATATGAGTTGTATGGTACAGAAGCACGAATTAATGAGGAAGGGAATCGAATCGTTGCCACCAACAACTGTCTTTGGCTTACTAATATAGATCATGGCAAGAGACACCAACCATTACCACTAATGACCATGAGTGATAATATTAAGTTCAGCTCCCATAATAATGTTAAAGGAAAAGAGTATAAAAAATATGATAATTACGATGCAATTGAGGTTCCTTATACCGATGCTATTCCCAGTGATTATGATGGCGTGATGGGATTACCCATTACTTTTTTAGATAAATATAACCCTGATCAGTTTGAAATCATTGGTGCAAGTGATAACGGAGTGGTTGATGAAAAATATAAAATACCACATTTTAAAAAGCATAATGAACCCTATATAAACGGTAAAAAACTATACAAACGTATTTTTATAAAAAAAAGGAAAATTAAATGAAAACGACATTAAGAACAGACATCACAGTAAAAGATATATGCGAAGGCTTTGTTTATAATGAGCTAGAAGGTAAAGGACTGTTTGGACTTTCAGGGAAGCTAACCATACAACCGGAATACCAGCGTAACTATATCTATGCAGACGGCAAAAAGGATGTGGCCGTAATTGATTCCCTGCTTAAAGGCTACCCCCTAGGATTAATATATTTTGTGAAAGTTAGTGAAGATGAATTTGAAATTTTGGATGGTCAACAGCGTATTACCAGCTTCGGACGTTATATTACCAATAAATTTGCCTTCAAAGATGAAAACAGCATGGAGCAATACTTTGATGGTATTGCTGCAGACAAAAAGGCTAAGATTTTAAAAACTAAACTCACTATTTACGAATGCGAAGGAGAAGAAAGTGAGATAAAAGAGTGGTTCAAAACAATCAATATTGCAGGCGTTCCACTAAACGATCAAGAATTTAACAATGCTATTTTTTCTGGACCTTTTGTAACGCTTGCAAAAGCAGAGTTTAGCAACAGTCAGAACGCCAACATACAGAAATGGCGTGCATACATAAAAGGCAGTGCAGATCGACAAGATTTTTTAAAGATGGCGTTGGACTGGGTAAGCAAAGGAAATATTGTTGCTTACATGAGTAGCCATCGTTATGACAAAAACATAAATGAACTAAAAACTTATTTCACTAGTGTCATAGATTGGGTTTCGACTGTATTTATTGATGTAGAGAGCGAGATGTGCGGTCTTGAATGGGGCAGACTTTATGAAACTTATCATAATAAAGCTTACGACCCGAAAAAGGTATCAGCAGAAGTGCAAAAGCTCTACGGTGATTCATACGTCCAAAACAAAAAGGGAACTTTTGAGTACATCCTTGGTGGTTCAACAGATACGAAATTACTGAATGTCCGAGTTTTTGATGAAGCAACAAAGAAATCTGTTTATGCATCTCAGACTAAAAAAGCTGAAGCGAAAGGTGAATCAAACTGTCCGAATTGTGCCATTGGGCATGATGCCAACAAAAACAAGATTTGGAAGTTGAGCGAAATGGACGCCGACCATGTAGCGGCTTGGAGCAAGGGAGGTGCAACATCAGCCAAGAACTGTGAGATGTTGTGTAAGACCCACAATCGAGCAAAAGGTAATCGGTAAAAAGAATTGCAAAGGCATCATCATTGCACAATGCCCGAAAAGGCAAGTATTCGTTCAGACAAACTAATTTAATAAAAGAACTACTTCACCGCCTCTTTAAACGCCTTTGCTGCTTTGAACCTTGGCGTAAATCTGGCTGCTATCTTGACTGCCTCACCCGTTCTAGGATTTCTCCCCTTTCTCGCTTTTCTTTTAACAACACTAAAAGTGCCAAAGTCAGAAATGAAAATCTTATCTCTCTTTTTTAAAGTTCTTTTTATAGTGTTAATAAAAATTTCCACTGCCATCAATGCTTGTTTTTTTGAATCGGTAACCTTTGCCACTTCATTAATCAAATCTTTCTTTTTCATAGATCGCCTCCATAAAATTTCTTTGTCTAATAAATATTATCTTCCCTCCATCAATCTTCGTTTTTCTTCAAGCATAACTGAAGCGTATTTCGTGACACTTTCTCGTCTGGCATGGTCAGTCAACATTTGAACCTGATCTATAGAATAGTGTTTTTCGTTGATATACTGGCTGCAACTTGAATGTTTTAATCCAGAGTACATGTCTATAGCCTCGCCTACTCTACCACAGGCTTTATGCCAGAGATCAACCAAGTAATCATGTTGATAATGATAGTATTCATCTTTTAATTTACCTTTTGGATTCACAAAGAAA
>JAKPQD010000386.1 GCA_029572965.1 Bacteroidota bacterium
TTTCACGCTTGGAACCGTTCGCTAGAACCATGATTTTCCACACATGTATATAGAGTCGCAACTAACTCCATTTTGGAGCTAAGTGCTGTATAACGAAGAATGAATTCGTTGGTAAAAGAACCGGCGGCATACATCACATAATTCTCATTTGATGCCGGTTGCGCAGACAAAAGTACCTTTTCAGATAATCTGCCAATAAACCCATTTTTTAAAACTTCCACAGCATTCTTTCGAGATGCCGAGAAAGCACTAACACTGTTGATCTTTTCTTCTGAACGTGTTGATTCAGAAGACACTAACTGCCCGGGAATAATATCAAGAAAAGCCGGGCCTCCGACAATTCTAGCATTATTCACTGACAGGGATGTCCGGTTTGCTGCAGATGCACCCGTTGAAGACAGGTAACATACTACCAACGAAACCAGCATCAGCCAACTTCCGAAATTTCTTCCGGCAGAAGCTTGATACCCTTGGTTAAATTTGTTAGTCATGTGATTTGTTTTATTTATTTATTTGTTTGTTAGTTTTTTTACTAATTAATTTACGAAAACAGCAGCAAATTTCACTCTGACGAATATATATATATCGCAGAATAAATAGCATTTAAAAAAGTTGGTACTAATGTAATTCGAATTCATTAAGTTGTTATTTATTGGCCCTTTTTTTGTTTTGCGTCCTTCTTAAAAATCACCCGAAAACGTTGCAATCATTGCCGGATAAAGAGGGATTAGCAAACTACTATAACTCTTAATTCAAACCACAATTTAAGGCACTTATAATTACAATGCAAGTTTGTTTGTTTTTTTTACCCAATATTTCTGCTAGTTGGCAAAAATGATATTGATAATCAATGTGATAAATTGCGAACAAGTGGCAATTATTTTGTAATTATTCTTTAAAATTCGGTAAGGTTTTGTGATTTTGGATATATTTCTTTGCCCAAACGAGCTCCGATCTGCTCATTTTTTAATAATTCTTTCGTTTTTTACTTAATCATTTTGTCAAAATCATGTCATTGTTTGATGAAATCTGTCTTGGATTTTCCTCTACGTGGCTTGTACTCTTTTGTTTTGCTTTTATTAAAATTAAAAGCAAACCTCTATATTGAAACAATGGTTGTTTTCTCTCGTAGAATGATCAAAATCATATATCTATGAAAAGGGAAATATTCGGCATATTCTTATTATTAAATGTTGCAACATTTAATGAGGTTTTTGCCCAACACGACAACTTGATTAATAGCAGTGCAGAATGGGTTCGAACACCTGCTCGCAATGCTGCCACCGATGCCGGTGATATCGTTATTTACAACCCTGCCGGAACAGTTAAACTTTCTGATGGGTTTCATATCAACATCGGCAACCAAAGCTTATTCCGAAAGCCAACTCATAGCTGGGATTTAGGAATGGGAGAAGGAGAGAAAACGGCAACACAATCAGGAAACGATGCCGTTCTACCTAATTTCTATGCTACCTATAAATCGGGAAGCTGGGCATTATTTACAGGCATTTTTATTGCCGGAGGTGGCGCAACTGCCAATTATCCTTCAGGGTCAATCAACACCGATCTTGTGGGACTTCAAGCTTTAATGGCTGCTCAAGGGGCTTACGGAGCAACTAAAGACCAGTATTTAAAGGCATCTAGCATGTATTTAACATCTACAATGGGAATGGCTTATTCGTTAAGCGATAAAATCTCGATGGCAATAGCCGGAAGATATATTGACGCCAAAAACACAACAAAAGCCGGAGTGACATTAACTTCTTCTCCATTAGGATTAGAAGATGCACCTCTTGAACTAAACACAGAAGATAAGGCAACCGGTTTTGGAGGAGTTATTAGTATGATGTATGAAGCTAGTCCTCGATTCAGAACTACCCTTCGTTACGAAACTGCTGTTGACCTTAATTTTGAAACTACTCAAGTTAAAGATGATTTAGGCGTAACAACAAATGGTGCAAAATCACATAGAGATCTACCTGCTGTACTTGCTTGGGGAGCTTCTTATGCGGCATCTACATCCATATGTCTTTATGGAGACGTTAACTACTACTTCCAGAAAAATGCTAATTGGGGAGAATATTCTAACGGTACAACCATTGAAAACTATTCGGAATTGGCAGGAGATGCTGTTTCTTTAAATCTTGCTGCTACGTTTAATATTACACCAAAGCTAATGTGGAGTACAGGTGGCGGATATACTGACTTCAAATACTCTGATAAGGAAGGCTATTTTACCAAAACCGGTGCATTTGAAACGATTCCAACTGATAACTGGAACATTAATACCGGAATCACCATCAAAACATGTAAAACTGCTAACGTAACATTGGGGTATATGCATACTTTCTATTCTTCAGAAGATGTGAAAGCACAATTAGCTACTCCACTTGACGTTACTGTACATACTAAAAATAGTTTAGATGCTCTTGCCATAGGTTTTGACCTGACTTTTTAAAAATCAATAAGAAATTCCTATACTTGTGACGGAAACAACATTATGAAAAAAATAATCTCCTTACTAAGCTTGGTGATTCTATTATCATCTGCAGTAAACGCTCAACAAAAAACAAAACCAGCTCAATCTTCGAATTCACCGGCAAAAGAAAAGCACCAAGGTTCGACGGATTTCCAATCAATTTGGAGAAACAATCTTGTACTAGGCAAAGCAATACTTAATATTGAAAAGCCTTCTTTTAATAAG
>JAKPQD010000387.1 GCA_029572965.1 Bacteroidota bacterium
ATTTTTTTTGTTCATTAATCCTGAATCGGCTACAATGACATAATCTTTCAATACAAACCGCCTTACAAAGTCCTCTACAATGGGTATCATTGTTCTTCCTTCATATTGCGCGCCATTAAAAAGCGAATAGGATAGCGGATAGCCATCCTGGCTTACCAAAAGCCCAAGCACCACTTGCGGCTGACTATGTTTTCCATCTTTCGAAAAGCCTGTTTCACGTAGCTCATCGCTTACATCCGTTTCAAAATACAGTGTTGTAACATCGTAAAACACCAATCCTATTCGACCACCTAAAATCTTTCTGGTGTGTTCTACACTTATTTGTTGAACCGTTTCTTGCTGCGAACTATGCAGCTTATCCAGGTAACGATAGATTTTGTGCAATTCGACATCTTCATCAAAGTGAGATTTTAAATAATCAACTGTTCCGGCCTTACTTGATGGTTGGCTCAAGCGAGCTGTCACCAAATGTTTGAGAATATCATCATTGATAGAATCAAATCCAATCTTTTTAAAAACCTGATTCAAAATGAGCTGCGTTCCGTTTAGAAGAATATTTTCTATATTGGAAAGCAGATGAGTTGTAACCTGCAATTCTTCTTGTTTTTTGTTGAATACCTCAAAAACATCTTGCTCTCCAAGGTGATCTGCAATCCACTGTCGTCCTTGTTTGCAAAGCTCTTCGACAGTGCGAATATTAGAACTGCTGCCAATTGTTTTAACGACCTTATAATGTCCGGTGCTTTTATCAATAATCTGAACACTAACGACTCCGCTCGGATTGGATTTTTTACGGATAAACATACCGTAAAAGTAATGCTATTTTTTTGCTGGGACACCCATTTCGGTGTCCCGGAAATTATAGTATGCTGTATATCTGTGGTTTATAAAATCGAGAACAGGAAACTGTCGAAGTCAGGTGATGTTTTCAATTGCTTTTCACGCATCATTGCTTCTTTCTTCGTCTGATATTCTTCCTTGTAGACCAATACCCATGGTCTATACTTAATTGTCCAGCCCTTTGTTCCCAGAACATTGTGTGATAGCATTCGTCCCTCAATATCAGAGGTAAAACCAACATATATCTTATTGTGCTTTTCAGAATATAAAACGTAAACAGTATACATAAAAAAAGCCTTGATTTTTCAAGGCCAAGTAATGTGTAGCGGGGACGAGAGTTGAACTCGTGTCCGCCATCTGGCGGATATGAATCCGACGATCTACCTAATGATACCTCTGATAAATAACCTGCCTTGTGATGTTTTCAATTGCTTTTCCCGCATCATTGCTTCTTTCTTCGTCTGATATTCTTCCTTGTAGACCAATACCCATGGTCTATACTTAATTGTCCAGCCCTTCCTGACTTCGCCACTGGGACACCCTAAAATGATTTCCAGAAATTTTCATCGAACAGTGGCGCAATTTTTTTGTGTTGTTGTGTAATCAGCATTGTTTTTATCATGGTTTTATTGCTGAGGGGCAAATTAATTTTAAGTGTTGTTATTGTTTTTGCTATGTTCAAAACCTTATCCACACTCATATTTATATTGCTTAGTTTTAAAATCCGCTCTAACTCTTTGTACACTTTATAAGCAACAAAACATATACAAACATGCGCTTCAATTCGTTTTGGTGTGAAATGGAACATCGGTCGCATTTCTATTGTTCCTTTTGTTACACGATACGCTCGTTCGACCACCCAAAGAGCGCTGTATTGATCATACACTTCTGTTACTGAAAGCGTGGTATTAGTCAAATATCCTTTCAACCCGTCCCATTTTTCATCTTCTTTGATTTTGTTCTGATTAATTTGGACTTTCACATTGTCAAAAAGATCTAAAAACTTGTTGTATCCTCTTTTATTGATGTTGTCTTTTGTAATTGTTCCGCTTTTGTAGGCCGCTTTTAGTCGTTTTACACCTTTTTCGCGATTGTGGTAATCTTTTTTTGCACGGTCATCAGAATAGCCAATAATAAGTCTGACATTCTCTCTTGTAGTTTCGTGAAATAAGCCGTCCTGTTTTTTTTGAGACAATATCCATTTCTTTATTTCATCGGATTCGTTCTTGATTCTTGCACCAAGAATATATTTATGATTGCCGGATTCTAAAAGCGCAATATTTTTTTTGTTCATTAATCCTGAATCGGCTACAATGACATAATCTTTCAATACAAACCGCCTTACAAAGTCCTCTACAATGGGTATCATTGTTCTTCCTTCATATTGCGCGCCATTAAAAAGCGAATAGGATAGCGGATA
>JAKPQD010000388.1 GCA_029572965.1 Bacteroidota bacterium
CTTTTTTTTGCTTCGGGCCCCGAAGGTCTTCGATAAGTGTTATCATGATAAAACAAAAGCAGTCCTTGAAAGCTATGAAAACCGTGTCAATGAAATCATGTCAAAACTGGAAACACTTAGCAAAAACATAAATGGGTTTTACGATTTGCGACGAGACTACGAAAGGATCGCGGGGGAAAACGCAGAGCTTCATAGGAGGCTAAGAAAGGCGAGGGAAAGAATTTCAAAATCCGAAAACACAGGAGGACGCATTGATACGTAAGGCATTAAAACAAATCAAAACTGATACATATCTTTATGACACAGATTTTTTTAGAATGGAGGTCGTTGACGGAAATAGTGTTTATTGTCATTTATTTGAATACCCCGTTGAAAACTATCAACAAATCTTGGAGCTTTTGTCTTATGTGCAGGCAGTTGTAGCTAAAAGATCGGTGGAAGGTACAACGATGATAGGCGGCAAGAAATTTGATTTTAAAACCGTGACGAAGCACGAAAAAAAGGTCCAAGGGAAAGACATAATGGAATGGTCGCTCAGATGCATTTTTGACGGCAAAGAAACGTATCTGGACTATCGCCAGTGTTATATCGTTGTAGTTGGCTTGCAGAAATGCCTGCAGTTTTTTACAGCGAGGCCTATAATTAAAAAATAGTCTGGTATGAACGTATAATGTTGTCCCTGCCGTAACAGCTAATTCGCTCGAAGCCGTTCCCCGCAAGATGGTATGCTCTTACGTTTGTTGTCTTTGTAACGGTAGAAGTTGATGTAACAGTGGTAACCGATACTGTTGTCTCTAACGCTGTTATGGATGTAACCAGCCCTACGAAGTTTGTCGAATATTGTAGCCATCATTTCAGGTCGCTCTGATGATAGGTATAGCTTTATATCAATTATGCCGTTCATTTCGGCGTATTTGCGCACAGATGAAAATATTGCGTTGGGGTGAGTCCATACTATTCCATTGTGGACAAACGCATCAAATACGGCAAATTTGGGGCTTTGGTTCATAGTTTCTTTGAGCGCATTAATGACTATTTCAGGTCTGAACCATTCTTCGAAGTATATTTCCTTGAGTTTTGTGGATATCGCTACCTCTTGCTGTCTTGCCATAGCGGATGCCGCTGCAGAAAAGGCAAAGGCTTCCGGGCTTAGCTTACACGACTATATACTTGTTGCAATTAAAGAAAAGGTTCAGAGCTAACAATTATGAATAATTACTTACTAACTTAGTAAGTAAGTTAGTTACTTCTACAATAACATTTCTTTTATATTCACCATCTTCCACCCTTCTTTATCTTGCTCCAGCAAGAAACCTCTTTCCTGAGCGAAAGAAGGAAAGTTGAGTATTTCCATATAATTAGTTGACATGAATTCTATAAAATACGGGCTTATCATAGGACTTTCTAAACCGCTTTCTCTGTATATGCCTTTGAGAAAGTTATCGAGTGATTCTTCAAACTGTTTCTTTATGCCCTCTTGATTCTTTTTTGAAAGACCGGAAATATATTCTTTTACTGTCTGAACTTTGTATCTTTCATATTCTTCGATAAGTCTGTCGATGATTTCTTTTTCTTTTGCCTTTTTCTTCTCTTCTAATTGCCTTTTTTCTGATTCTTGTTCCCTTTCGATTGCGATAATGCTTTTTCGAGGCTGATAGTGGTCTTTAAGCGCTTTATATGTGTAAGCACCTATGTTCATGACCTCATCTCTTTTTATTTTTCTTTCTACCATGTCAAGGATATCTTTAATTTCATCGTAATCGTGCATGGTGTTTAATAATTCTTTGGCCTGCCGATCGCTTAAAGTAAAGGCATTTGTCATCCTTTCGTATAGTTCCTTTTTCTCTTCTTCATCTGTTTTAAAAGATAGTTCACCCTGTTTCGGTGGCTTTATAAGCCTTGTTAGCAGATTATGTGTGTTTGTGTTATGTGATATATAAAATTTCAATGCTACAACCTTTCTACTTTCTTTTTTTAAGTCTACAGTTACAAAAATATCTGATTTTTCATTAATTTCATTAATGGCCTTGTTTATAATGGTCCGTTTCATAATCTTAAATTCTTGCAAGCTTTTTTCTTTTTCTATACCAACAAGTTTTATAAAATCATCAGTACTTATCCAGGGCGTTTCCCCTTTTCCTTGCTTTCTTATGAAGTAGTCAACGCACAACTCGTAAAGGATAAGCGCATATTTACTCTTAAATTTGCTTTGAATTGTTAGGCTTATTTTAGCGTACATAGTGGGATTATACAGCTTTTCTTTTAAATATGGACTAAATGAGTATTCAAGCATTCCTTTTTTTATTTTAACACTGGAAAGCATAGTTGTTGCGCCCCATTCATGTTCATGGTCTTTGTCTAAAACGTTCCACTCAACTACAGTTGCCAATAATGCCTTTAATGATTCTTTTAAATGTTTTTCGTTTTTGCTTTCAAAACATAAAACATCGACTAAGTCTTTTATTTTTACTTCGAAGACCTCTTTTTGGAGCAAATTGTCATAAGAGTTTGCAAGCAATATATTCCATGCCTTCTTCTGTAAAAGACTAATTTTATTGTGAGAGGTTTGAATAGCTGCACTATGTTTTATCACTTCTTTATTTTTCAATTATGTGTTCCTTGCTAATAATTGTTTAATATAATAACAAATTTTTTTAATGGTGAAAAGCAGATAATTATATTTGTTCACCTTTCACCCCATAAACGTTCACCTTTCACCCAGATTTTTGAGTTATATCATGTAGTTAGCAAGCCTAAAAACTATACAAACTTTAAAAACTCAACAACGTATATAAGGCGTTGTTGTTGTTTTTTTGTATGAAATATTTCTAAAAAAAGGCCGGAAATCCCTCTTTTGAGAGGAAAATCCGGCCCATCTTTGAAACTGCAATAAAGATTAATTCCAGAAAAATATCCTATCGCACCACTAGACCCCTTCGCCCGCTGTTGTTAACAGCCGAATAACCATCGCTTACACCTTGTCATGGAGCCACCCATGCCGCAGATGCCTTACGCTATTAACGCAAGGTCGGTCGTATTCGTTGCCCATTTGTGGGAGGGAGGTTAATATGGGTCCTCCGTGTCCAACGCAGCCTTAAACTGCACTGGTTACATCGCCGATTCAGTTTTGAAACGCATCATCCGTTTTAGGACCCCACTGTGCCACGCTTTTCACCGCCGGGACATTCCCGGCTTATGTACCTTTCACTCTACGAAGTGTCACAGATCAAGCTACTCCAGAGTTACTAAACGTGACTTTCAGACGCAGGTTCATTTATTTCTTATCCATGACGGATCGGATCGGGGTCGCCCCCTTTACAAAAGCTGCTATAACCGTGTCTTGCTTATTTCTCGCTGCCAACGAGTTTCGTCAAGCACGGCCGCTTTCGTCCTTACACGTCATAGCATCTCAGAGAGACGCTATCCCGTGACCAGGGTTGCCCTGGCTTACGCTTTAAAACCTATCCAGTCGCACCACATCTTGTATGTTAAATTTATGAGTGGACTCAACCAAGTATCACATCCCATGTTAATGGGGTAGCTCACTAAGTTGGTCCCCGAACCGGACGGGCAACTTTCGCTGCATCCGGCTCTCCAGTTAGTCCACAATCTTAACTCCTGACGTGGCTTATGTGTCAGAAATATACGGCTTGGCAGGCCCGATTATGGATTAGTGCTACACGGATTTCTGGAATTATTTAACAATGGTATATATATAAACAGGCTATCGCCTGGAAAAAATAATAATCCGCACTCATTGTCAAATTACTTTACCAAGTGCAGTTGTCAAAGATCGCTGCTCTCGACCCGAGAGCTAACGTGGGTTTTGATTCCGCTGAACCCATAATCAGCGCTACCACAGCTCTATCGTGGTTTTGAATTTATCAACAACATGTTAACTTTTTACATTTCAGCCGCAATATTCGCAAGCTCATTTTGCTTATATATATCCACTTCTATACGAGGAGATAACTATTTCATATTAATGCAATATTTTGATTTAAGATTTCGTTTAATACAGACGATAATATATACATACCAATTTATTACTACTGGAGGAACAATTAAATGCTAAAAAAGAAAACAGATTTGAAAAAGACAAGTATTACATTTCGGGTGTCATCTGATCTATACAACAGATACCAAAAACTCAAAAAAGATTGTCGGATATATGGCTACGTTTTTGCATTACAAGATGACATTGAAAAAGTCATCGAAAAAGAAGTACAAAAAGCCGAAAGAGAACTTGACGAACTTGCCGGGAAAAATACAATAAATGCCGATAATCAAAATTGATGATATAAAAGCAAACGAGCAGGACATATATCTTGTCAGGCGCGCGC
Source organism: Bacteroidota bacterium (assembly GCA_029572965.1). GTDB lineage: Bacteria > Bacteroidota > Bacteroidia > Bacteroidales > DTGW01 > JAKPQD01. The sequence continues at coordinate 4,344 of JAKPQD010000388.1, forward strand.
AGGCCAAACTTGCATTGCAAACAGACTTCAAAAATCTTTACGAATATTACCAGCGCGACAGCTTTCAAAAAGGCGCTAAATACCTTGTGGAAAAATATTGGACACAGTCAGTGCATTCTGGCCGAGCCATTATCGACTTGGTAACAGAGTTATATATCGTTTGGCTTGCACTACTTCCTATAGCATGTCGTACCCAGGGATATTATCGCCCTGGTTGGGGCAGCTCTATTTTTTTGTCCTGGTTCCGTGCACATATCAACAAATATGGCCGCTACCATATTGGCAGGATACCCCTTTCCTGGCACAATCCTGTTTTGCAATTTTCTTCTGTCGGTATCAGCGATTCTGCATTTCACGATCTTTGTTCGGGTTATCTATCCCATTGTCAGGGACACACGGCGTTACCTATGCTTTCTCGCCTGATCTTCGGGCCGTTTGTTTTTCCCGACCTGATCAAACAGGCGGTTGACACCGCCAAAAATCATAATTGCGGCATTATGTGGTGGGAGGATGAAATTCTATTTTTAAGTACAAAGACTTTTGATTTTCCGGGAGTAAACTGGCACGACCTACGCGTTAAAAAACAAGATGTACTTCACTGGACTATATCGGCCGAGAAGGACAAGCTCCAAGTTCTGGTGAAAAAACAGATTATTAAAGATATCAAAAACAAGATTGAGTCAGTGATTAAATCTGATTCCACGCCAGCTCACAAGATGGTGCAAATTAATAATCAACTCAAAAAGTTTTATTTCGTAGCAAAATATACGGCACAAGCATCCCGCCAGACCGTTGATCTTGACAAATGGGCTTGGAATAAAGTTGCCAAATCCATTATCGCAACAAAGCCAGAACTAAAAAAAAGTTATTACAGTCTGCGAAGCCAAGATTGGGATACAAATTTCAGGGTCGGCAGAAAGTCACTCTTTCTCGATCGCGATGTAACGCTACAAACGTGGGTTTCGATGTGGGCCCCAAGGAGATGAGACATGTGTGAAATACTACTGAGTTTTATTCAGAAGCTCGGCGCCGAGGTATTGTTTAATATTATGTGCGTTTTTGTTGGTTTTATAGGTGCATTTATCTTTTTTTTGCTTCGGGCCCCGAAGGTCTTCGATAAGTGTTATCATGATAAAACAAAAGCAGTCCTTGAAAGCTATGAAAACCGTGTCAATGAAATCATGTCAAAACTGGAAACACTTAGCAAAAACATAAATGGGTTTTA
>JAKPQD010000260.1 GCA_029572965.1 Bacteroidota bacterium
AAAAAGAAAAATAGATATGGGAATTTTTGACAAAAACAAATTTGATAGTGTGAAAACCGATTGGAGTACACATTGGGACTTTTTTAAGCCATTGAACAATGAATTTAACTTTACAGTAGATGCTGCTGCTGATGCAGAAAACTGTAAGGTGGAAAGATATTGGGATGAACAAACTGACGGACTTAAACAAGATTGGAATAATGAGATAGTTTGGTGTAATCCACCTTACGGAAGAAATGTACCTGAATGGCTTAAAAAAGGACAGGAAGCAGCTAAAAATGGTGGAACGAGTGTATTTCTAATACCAGCACGAACCAACACAATTTGGTTTCACAAACTTTGTTTAGCTGCTGACGAAGTTAGGTTTGTAAAAGGCAGACCTAAGTTTTATAACTATGCAAATGAAGATAAGGAAGCAACACACGGACTACCAGTACCATTGTGTTTAGTAATTTACAAACCTAACTCAAATGGGTGCAAAATAGGAACTTATGATTGGCGAAAATAGTGCGTTGGGATTTTTCTTTTTAATTCATCGAATTACAGAGAATGTTCAATCGAAGCACTTTCGTAGCATTGGCTATAACGTAAAAGTATTGCCGAAGGTGGGGCATTAAACCACCGAAGTTAAATTGAAAAACAAATGTTTAATATGAGTACAGAAGATAAATTGAAAAACGTCAGCCCCACTTTTGGCAATACAGTGTTACCTGCTGTGCCAGCGTTTGATTACATAAAGTGTCCGCTACACCGATACACTTTTTCAGTAAAGCCAATAAGGGAATGGACTGAACGTAATTGCGAAGGGAAAACTTTGAACCTTTTTGCAGGTAGGACAAAGCTAAATATTGATGAAATAAGAAACGACCTTGACGAAGAAGCATTGGCAGATTACAGAATGGATGCTGTTGAATTTTTAAGAACGTGGCAAGGTGAAAAGTTTGATACAGTATTACTTGACCCACCTTATGCTTTTCGTAAGAGTATGGAAATGTACAAGGGAATAAGATGTAGCCCATTTAAGCAGATGAAAGATGAAGTGATGAATGTTTTAAAAGAAGGCGGTAAAGTAATAACCTTTGGATACCACTCAAATACAATGGGTGCAGGTAGAGGATTTAAAGTTGAAAAGATAGCTTTATTTTCTCACGGTGGAGCAATTCACGACACAATAGCATCTGTTGAGAGGCACTGTCTTTAGGATTGCGGCTAACGTTTCTCGGCTTTGTTTAGTGCCGAATTATGAAAACTAAACCTTCTAACTTAAAAAATATTAATTATGAAAACAGTAGATAGCAAAATAAAAGCAATATTACAACAAGCGCAAACACTGAATGATGAATGTAAGCGC
>JAKPQD010000149.1 GCA_029572965.1 Bacteroidota bacterium
GGTGTAAAAACACCTTTTGATGCTATAGAAAAATGGTACGAATTAAAACCAGAAATTTTTAAAGACAATCCATTGCAGTTTAAAAATAAAGTTTTATCTTTGCAATTAAGTTATCATAAACAACCTTGTGAAACTTGACAATTAATGCTTCTATTCTTGTTGAATTTGAAAATAGTCAGTTTTACATTGAGCCAAGCCAGGGGGCTCATTTCTTTCAGAATTTAACTACAATGGGAACAGCTTATTTAACGGTGACAGATAATCCAGCGCTTATTATGCAACGAGCTGTCGAAAATGCTGAAAAAGTTGTTTACGAAACTGATTTTATAAAAGTTTTTCGCTTTGCCAAAGAGCTGGTTTGTAAAGTCGATGGCAGGGCTAATAAAGGAATAGTAATGGTGTAACCTCCCCACCCCCCCTCCCTTTTATAAGGAGGGGTAGGGGTGCTAAAATATATAGTTATGCAAGCAGATAAAGTAATTACAGCGCTTAAGCAACGTTATCCGAATGAACCTGAATATATTCAGGCAGTTCATGAGGTGTTGCTTTCTATTGAAGAAGTTTACAATGCTTATCCTCAGTTTGAAGCAGCAAACATTATCGAGCGGCTTATTGAGCCAGATAGGATACTTACTTTTAAGGTTTCGTGGGTGGATGATGCCGGGCATGTACAGATAAACCGCGGATATCGGGTGCAGTTTAATAATGCTATTGGCCCTTATAAAGGCGGATTGAGGTTTCACCCGAGTGTAAACCTGAGTATATTGAAGTTTCTTGGTTTTGAACAAATTTTTAAGAATAGCCTTACTACGCTTGCTATGGGTGGGGCAAAGGGCGGCTCGGATTTTAATCCTAAAGGAAAATCCAATGCAGAGATTATGCGTTTTTGTCAGGCCTTTATGCTTGAGCTATGGCGTATTGTTGGTCCGGAAACTGATGTGCCGGCTGGCGATATAGGTGTTGGTGGCCGCGAAATTGGCTTTTTGTATGGTATGTATAAAAAACTTACCATGGAACACAATGGAGTGTTGACAGGTAAAGGGACAAACTGGGGAGGTTCGCTTGTGCGTCCTGAGGCTACTGGTTTTGGGGTAGTTTATTTTACCAATGAAATGTTAGCAACAATAGGTCAAAGCATTGAAGGAAAAAAGATTGCCATATCAGGATTTGGCAATGTTGCCTGGGGGGCTGTTAAAAAAGCCACTGAATTAGGGGCAAAGGTCATTACTCTTTCTGGGCCTGACGGCTATATCTATGACCCGGAAGGTATGAATGCCGAAAAGATTGATTTTATGCTCGAACTGCGAGCCAGCAATGAAGATGTTGTTAAACCTTTTGCCGACAGGTTTTCAGGTGCAAAGTTTTTTGACGGCAGGCATCCTTGGGAGGTGCCATGTGATGTGGCTATTCCTTGTGCAACACAAAACGAACTGGATGAGAATGATGCAAAGAACCTAATTGAAAATGGCTGTAAATGCTTGTGTGAAGGGGCAAATATGCCTTGTACCCCTCAGGCAATACATGCTATTCAGCAGTCGAAAATACTATATGCTCCGGGAAAGGCTGCAAATGCAGGAGGTGTAGCTACGTCAGGCCTTGAAATGTCTCAGAATGCTTCAAAACTGGCATGGCCGGCAAATGAAGTGGATATGCGCCTGCGGCAGATTATGCACAATATTCATCAAAACTGCATGAATTATGGCAAACAGCCCGATGGATACACTGATTATGTTAAAGGGGCTAATATTGCGGGATTCCTTAAAGTAGCCAATGCTATGATGGAACAGGGAGTGGTGTAGTGGTGTAGTGGTGTAGGTTGTCCAATTAAGCCCCAATCTTAATCATCAAGAGCAACTTTTTGCCGATGAATATGATATTTAGTGGGTTAGCTCTCTTGTTATGGACCAGACAAGCTGATTTTGAAATTGTTTAATGTAATTTACTAACTATTCGGCCTTAAAGCAATAAACAGGCGCTAAGATTAAAAGGTAGCCCGGGCAATTTGTTGGACATTGTCAGATATCCCGTAAGTATAAAAGTGGATAGCAGGTACGTTGTGGGCTTTTAGCTCTTTGCTTTGATAAATAGCCCATTCAATGCCTACTTGCTTTACATCGGTATTAGTTTTACATTTCTCAAGTTCTTTGTAAAAGGCTTGAGGGATATCACAACTAAAAATCTGGGGCACCAACTTTATATCGTTAAGTGTTGAAAGCGGCTTGATGCCCGGAATAATCGGGACGGTGATCCCTAATTGGCGGCAAGCTTTTTCAAAAGCAAAAAATTTGGTATTGTCAAAAAATAATTGGGTTACGATGTAATCAGCCCCGGCATCTACTTTTTCTTTCAGGTGTTTGAGGTCTGTTTCCATATTGGGGGCTTCAACGTGTTTTTCGGGATAACCGGCTACACCTACACTAAAGTTGGTAGGCTGTGGGTCTTTGATGGCTGGGTCAACATAAATACCTTTATTCATGTTCATTACCTGTTTTACCAGGTCTGTGGTGTGCTCGTGGCCATTTTTTTCGGGCATGAATACTTTTTGGCCTTTAGGGGCATCGCCACGCAACACTAAAAGGTTGTTGATACCAAGAAAATGAAAGTCGAGCAGTAAATCTTCAATATCGTCTTTGGTATGGCCTCCGCAAATGAGGTGAGGTATTACAGTTACATCATATTTAAATTTGATGGCTGCTGATAAAGCAACATTACCCGGACGTTTGCGAACAATTTTTTTTTCTAAAGAGCCATCAGGCAAAGTATTGTAAACAGTTTCGTGCTGATGGTAGGTGATGTTAATATTGATGGGGTTGAATTCCATCAGGGGGTCTATGGCTTTGTATATATCATCAATACTGCGTCCTTTTAAAGGTGGAAGTAACTCAAATGAAAACCGGGTACTTTTTGAAGCTGCAAGTATTTCTGAAACTTTGTTTGCCATTGTATTTTGTTTTTAGGTTGCAATATTATGACATCGCGGCATAATATGCAAATGTTGATATTTTCAAAGGCTCTTTGACAGAAGGGTAATTTAATGAAAAAGCGGCAGGTATAACCTGAAGGTACTTCCTTGACCAACAATGCTTTCGGCTTCTATTTTCCCTTTATTGAGGAACGCAAACTCCTGGCAAAGATTGAGCCCCAGTCCGGTACCTTTTTCGCGTTCGGTGCCTAAACTTGAAGTTTCGATAGAAATATCGAAAAGGTTTTTTAAGTTTTCTGCGGGTATGCCTACGCCGTTATCTTTCACTTCTACAATGGCATATTCAGTATCCTGTAAGACACGGATTACAATCTTGCCTTTTCGGTATGTAAATTTGATGGCATTGCTCAACAAGTTCCTGATGATGGTGCTTACCATGTTTTTGTCGGCGGTTACTTTTAGCGGCGAACTATAATTGTGAAGTATTTGTATTTCTTTTTTGTTGGCAACTTCCTCAATGATATGCGATGTTTCTACAATTATTTTAGAAATATCAAAAGTTTCAGGTATTATTTCAATCTTGCCAGCATTTGCCCTGGTCCATTCCAGCAGGTTTTCAAGCAACTGATACCCTTGATTGGCAGCATTAGATATGTGTTTAACAAAATCAAGTACCTTTTCCTGGCTGTATTTGGGGTAATTGGTAAGCAATAGGTTGCTAAATCCAAGTAATGCGTTGAACGGATTACGTAAATCGTGTGCAATGATAGATAAAAACTTCGTTTTAGCCTTATTGGCTTCGGTAAGCTGAGTCTCAATATGTTTTATTTTGGTGATATCAAAGCCCACGCCAATGAACCCAATCAACGATCCTTCTTCAACCAGTTTTGAGAAATACACAGTAAATGGGAATTGTTCGCCACTGCTTTTAATGCCTTTTAATTCGTCAATATGAAACAGTGTTTCTTCAAAGCCTTTAATAATGGTACGCCTTAATTTGAAAATACTTGAAGGTGAGAGCAGGTCTTTTATATTGATATTGTAAGGGATTTTGTCGGGTTCAATCTCAAATTGCTTACGACAAAAATCGTTCAGAAAAATAAAACGTTCATTAAGGTCAACCAAAAATACAATCTCAGGAAGAGCCTTAAGTAAGGCAAATTCACGTTCGCGAAGAGTTTTATTCTCTTGTTCCAGAACCCTTAGCTTTTCTTTCAACGCTGCAATTTCCTTTTCTTCAGCAGTTCTTATTGATTCAAGAGGAATATTCATTAAACATTATTTATACAGGGGTTAATACTGCAAATTTTACTCTGTTTTTTTTAATAAAAAATATTTTTTGATTAACATTTAATTAAAAAGTAGCAATTGATTGTCAATGATATATACGATTTTTTTTATAGTTTGTTTTGATTAATTTTGAAATCAAAGATTTTGGAAAGCTTAGGTTTGTTATTATTCAATAAAAGGTTGGTAAAATTTTTCGGATGAAAGGTTTTAAGAATAGATTGATTATAGTTCAGTTGTTTTTTTTGCTGGGAACAAACCTTCATGCAGAGAGAGTTATTAGACAATTTGTAAAAAAAGATTATTTGTACTTTTCAGATACAATTGAAGCCGCTTTGTTTGATACATCGCGCAAGATGGATTTGAGACAATATTTTTTATCAGCTATTTATACAAAAGGCTCCATTGCAGGGCCTTTGGATGCCGAAAATGCTTATTCCCGGTTTTTGCAATATATAGATGGAATACGGAAGAAAAATGTAATGGCTTTGAAGCCTGAGAAGCTTGTAAAAGTGCTTTATAAGGAAACACATAACAAGTTTTTTAAAAAATATGAGATAAATCCGGAGTTTGAAGATATTTTTCGAAATGGAGATTACAATTGTGTTACAGCTACCTTGTTGTATGCTTTGTTGTTTGATACGTTAAATATTGATTATCAAATAAAAGAAAGTGCTGTTCATGTTTTTCTGGTAGCTTTACCCAAAAATAAAAGTATTGCAATAGAGTCCACCGATCCCCAAAAGGGGTATTTAGTTTTGAACGAGAGTTTTAAAAATAAATTTGTGGATTACCTTTTGGCCCAAAAATTGGTGACCCTTTCAGAGATTTCGCAAGAAGGGAAAGATGCTGTGTTTGATAAATTTTACTATGCCCGCATAAATATTAACATTCAGCAGCTAATAGCTTTGCTTTACTACAACAATGGGGTTAAGGCTATAGATAATGAAGATTACCATAGTGCTTTAATGTTCTTTTTAAAATCATATTACCTATATCCATCCGAAAAGAGCAAGTACCTTATATTGTCATGTATATTAAATGAGTTGAACAAGGCAAACTATACCCGGCAAGAGGATTGGAGAAATTATGTAATTTTGAGCAACTTTGTAGGGTCATTGATAAGTGTAGATAATTATTGTGACGAATTTTTGAGGATAACCAATCGGTTACTTATTGAAAAAACCGATACTTTTAATTATACAAAAGTATTTCAATACATAAACCAACATGTTACCGATACAACGGTTTTAAAAAAGCTCAGTTATATATATCATTATGAGTCAGGGCGGATGTATTTGGCCAATAAGGATTATGCAAGGGCTTACCCTTACTTTGAGCAGGCTTTTTTGCTACAGCCGGAGAATTATCAGGTTCAAAATATCTTTTTTGAAACCTTTACAGCTGCATTGCAAACCATGAATGAAGATACGGCTATGGCCAAACTGGAGCAAACTGTAGATTTATACGGCGAGAAACTTGTTAATACCAAGATGTATTATTTTTTGGCCGCTGCATACTTATATAAAGCACAACTGGCTTATACGCACCAAAAGATCAAAGAGGGGGACGACTATCTGCTAAAGTTTGAAAATACTTACCTCAAATATAATATTGGACAACAGTTTTACGAGCTGATAGGCGAAGCTTATACCAAGCCTGCTGCATTGTTTTTTAAACGCAACAATGTCAAAAAAGCTCGAGAATACATTGAAAGAGGATTGAAACTGGCCCCGGGGCATTATCGGTTAACTAATTCGCTTAAGATGCTAAAACAGCCATGATATTGGCCTGCAGCTTGCGAGCTTTGCGAAGCTTAGCACAAATCAATCCTGATAAATCGAGATAGTGTTCTCCCGTTAAAGACGGGAGAAGCTGTTATTTCTTAAAAATTAAATTCTGTTTGGATGAAGTAAACGATATTAGTTCATTATGGATAGATTGTGATATTTATGTAGTATCAGCGTGTTGCCGTACCTTGTTTTTACTTTGGCTACAATGCTAAGTTTTTCCATGTAAGTATTGCCTTTAGGTGCCGGATAATCAATAGTAACAACCCCATTTTTGTCCATAAGGGCATTTATTGCGCTTTCCTGAAAATATTTACCTTCTACTAAATTGGCTTCATAATAGTCAACATTTTCCCAATCCCCCGAAACACTAATTTTTAGTATAACTTTATTAAGCAAGGCGGTTTGGTCAATTTCTTGTATGACAAGCTGGGGCTGTTTGAGCAATTGGCCATTTTTATCATACTCTTTAAGCCCAATAGCTGGCATTCCCATTTTATAAACATTAATGGCTTTTATTTTTCCATTAGGCCAGAAGGTTTTTACCGTGTCATTAATTCTGCCATTGAGGTATGTACTTGTCCTGAATAGCTGGCCTTCGTCATAATACTGAGTAACCGGGCCTTCTTGTATGTTGTCGTTAAAATAAGCTACAATCATGGGCTTCCCGTTTTTAGAATTGTAATTGACAAGTTTGCCATTCTTTTTGTCATCTTTATACTCTACAGTAGATATTAATCGGCCTTTTTCGTTATAGTTTTTTACAACACCATTGAGTTTCCCATCTTTTATGGTGTATGAAGTTTTAAGCACGCCTGTTGAATAGTATTCTTCTACATATCCTTCGGGGTTGTCTTTTGACAAATTGCATTGAGCGAGAAAAATAACAATGAATGCCAATGCAATACTTATGGTTAGTTTTTTGGCGCTTAGTTTGGCCAACAAACTAAAAACATCTTTATTTGATTTTTTGAGGCTTGTCATATTTTTATTTGTGTAAAAATAACAATTTCTTACAGCAAAAGTTATTTTATAGAAATAGAATTTTCCCGGAATTAGTTTCAGCGCTTATCTCCGGTATTTAGTATGACTATACTAAAAAGATTTACCCCCACTGTTGTCCGGTAAAATAAAATAGATACTTATAAATATTAGTAATATCGTTGATTAGAAACAGGTAGCCCCGTTGGGGCTTAATTTTAAGGATGTTTAATTTTACTACAAACAGGACGTCGCTACTCGACTAAATAATAGCAGCGTAGCTGCGAACTGTTTGTAGGATGACCAAATACACCAAATGATTCTAAGCTGCATAGCAGCGACCTGTTTTTTACCGGACAACAATGGTTTACCCCTAAGGCTTTCAAAGTATTGTAAAAAAATTTTCTATTTCTTTTTAAAATGGTAGTCTTTATAAGTAATAGAGAACTCGTCGGCTGCAAAAGGTTTGTTAATAACCAGGTTTTTATAGCCATAAGAACCATATTGGCCGTTTTCGTCGTAAATATCAATAAGTACAGGGAGCATAATAGTTTCATCAATGAATAAATCAAGTGATTTGGCATAGGTATTTGGGATATTAATTATTTGGCCAGGTTTGACATCGGTATAATCGTCAATTTCTGGATTTAGCTCAAGGATTTTATAGTCATTGATGTTGAGCCGTTTTGCTATTGTTGTCAGGTTTTCTCCGGCTTTTATTTGGTATTTGATGATGGCATATTTTTTATTGCAAATATTGATGCGCTGGCATGAAATGCCATTTCTTTTTACATTTCCCATATAAGTAATAGTTAGCTGACGGTTGGGGTCGTCAACAATTTGGCCAATAATATTGACGAAATACGTGAACCCGGCTTCAAAAATAGTGTGGTGGTGGTTGTTACGTACCATACTCCCCAAAGGGTCGAGGTTCAATTCGAGCCAGGGAAAGCCTACTGTTGCCACCCGAAGTTGGTTGTTGTTCCAGCCCTGGCAATAAAGGGCATCGAGCTTAATACCAATAAAAGACTGGGCTACATATATTTTTTCGGGCGAGGTGTTAATTTTAAAACTGGATACTTTTTCTACCATTTTACCTTTAATACGTTCGTTCATTACTGCATCATAGCGAAGGGTTTTTACTTCATTGGCTTTTTGACGCATTTGTTCAAGCAGTTGAATGGCATAGTCCTCGGCATGGGCACTATGGTTAACTAATAATACCAATGCAAGGCAAAAATATTTTAAGAATTTATTTGCTAAATTAAGAATCATCTTCATGGTAGAAATTTTGAGGTGCAAAGTTAATCGTTAAAAATAATACAAGTGTTAAAAAAACAAAATGGCAAAATTTTGCTTTCCTATTTTCCTGATAATAACTAATATTGCAACGTCATTACTGTCCCATTAAAATCTAAAAGAGTTCTTTGAAAAGTTTGAAATTTAGTTAGTTATAGCAGTTTTTCGATTAAACGGATTTCAATTTGCATTTTGCAATCTTAAAGATATTTGCAAATGCATAAGGATAAATACG
>JAKPQD010000154.1 GCA_029572965.1 Bacteroidota bacterium
GTGTAAAAACACCTTTTGATGCTATAGAAAAATGGTACGAATTAAAACCAGAAATTTTTAAAGACAATCCATTGCAGTTTAAAAATAAAGTTTTATCTTTGCAATTAAGTTATCATAAACAACCTTGTGAAACTTGACAAATAACGAAATAAAAGAACCTACCATCCTGGTATTAGATGACGATGTAGCTATTAATGAGCTTATTTGCCTGAAATTAGAAAGTAGCGGGCTTTTAGTTCAAGGGACAACTGCAGTACCAGAAGCCTTGACTATGCTTGAACATCAAAGATTTGACCTTTTGCTTATTGATTACAGGTTGTCAGATACTACTGCTGTAGTAGTGGTTAATGAATTGAAAAATAGAAATATAGATATCCCTTATGTTGTTTTGACCGGTTTTAGCGATCAAAAAATTGCAGTAGAGATGATGAAACTTGGGGCCAAAGATTTATTCATTAAAGACCCCCAGGTATTCGACTTATTACCTTCGGCAATACTCAAGATCATTGAAAATGAAAATAAAAGAAAAGGCTTTGAAAAGTTAGAACAAAAATACAAGAAGTTGTTCAATAGTATCAGGGATGGATATGTTAGCGTTGACTTCAACGACCATATCCTTGAGCTTAATGATACTTTTGTTGAACTTACCGGCTACACAAAAGACGAACTGCTGGAGAAAAATTACTCTCAAATATCTCCTCAAAAATGGGTTGAGAAAGAACAACAACTCATCAAAGATATTGTACTCAAAAGAGGATACTCCGATTTATACCTGAAAAAATTCATCCGCAAAGATGGCGTGATGATCACCACAGAAATCCGAAGTTATACCATAAACGATGAAAATAACCAACCCGAAGGTTTTTGGTCTATTATACGCGATATCACAGAACGTAAAAAAACAGAAGCTGCACTGAAAGAAAGCGAAGAACAATACCGGGGCTTGGTAGAAGTGTCTAATAATGCCGTTTTTATCAACCAAAACAATATGATAGTATATGCCAACCCGGCTGCTATTAGGTTGTTTGGGGCAAAAACTGCTGATCAGATATTATACAAATCTCCGTTTGACTTCTTTCATCCCGATTACCACGAGATTATTATTAAAAGAATAAAATCAATGTTAGAGGAAGGCGTTACAGCCCCCTTGATCGAAGAAAAAATCGTGCGCCTTGACGGCAAAGTTTTGGATGTTGAAACTACTGCAGCCCCTTTTATATTAAAAGGGGAAAAAGCTCTCCAGGTTATCCTTCGCGACATAACAGAACGCAAGCAAATGGAAGAAGCTCTAAGATTAAGCGAAGAACGTTTCCGATTGATAGCCAATACCATTGATGAAGTATTCTGGATAACTCAATCTGATTTTTCAAAAATTATATATGTTAGCGCAGCCTTCGAAAAAATTTGGGGCATCCCGGTTGAAAGGTTATACAATGATGTCAATGTTTTTGATGAAAACATGCATCCTGATGATAAAATCAAATTCAAGGAGATGCTTAACAAGATGGCTGAAGGGAAAGCTTGCGAAACCGAATGCAGGCTTATATTGCCAGACAAAAAGATAAAATGGTTATCGATAAAAATGTTTCCCTTGCTAAATAATTGGAACAACAAAGTTGCTCAATGTATTGGGGTTGCACACGATATTACTGCAAGGAAAGAAGCAGAGTTGGCTATCGAATACGAAAGGTACTTGATGAACGAATTGATGGAAAAAGTCCCCGATGTCATTTACTTCAAAGACTTGCAAAGCCGGTTTATAAGAGTAAGCACCTCTTTTCTTAAAAAAGTGGCCCCCCAATATAAAAGCAAAGAAGAATTGATAGGGCTTACAGATTTTGACTTATTTAGTCAGGAACATGCCCAACAAGCCTTTGAAGACGAACAAAATATAATTAAAACAGGCAGGCCCATCATTGGCCTTGAAGAAAAAGAAACCCATTTTGACGGGCCGCCAACTTGGGCATTAACTACAAAAATGCCATTGTATGATGTTTACAACAATATTATTGGCACATTTGGCATTTCTGTAGATATCACCGAACGAAAACAAATAGAAGAAAAACTTAGAGAAAGCGAAGTCCACTATCGGACCCTTGCCGATTCAGGTCAGGTACTTATCTGGACAACAGGGGTTGACCAGAAAGCCGACTATTTCAACCAACGCTGGCTCGAATTTACCGGCCACTCATTAGAGCAAGAAATTGAAAACGGATGGATGGATAATATTTACGCCCGGGATGCAGAAAGGTGCAGCCAAATATTCACCTCTGCATTTGAAAAAAAGGCCCGTTTTAGCATGGACTACCGATTGTTAAGGGCTGACGGCGAATACCGATGGATACAAAATGACGGCGCCCCAAGATATAACAGCAAAGGCGAATTTATAGGTTACATTTGCCATTGCCTTGACATAACAGACCGTAAACAAATAGAAAAAGCCATACTCGAGAGTGAACAGAAATATCGGGAGCTCACAGATATGCTCCCGATTGGAATTTTTGAAACCGATATTGAAGGCAACCTTACTTTTATCAACAAAACGATTACCGATTGGATAGGCATCAAACTTAACGAAACAAAAGAAAAAATAAAATTTTTCAATTTTGTGGCGCCCGAAGAACATAACCGGATTGAAGAAAACTTTAAATCATACATCGAGACCGGAAAACCCTTGATAGGCGAATATAAAGCCATCAATCAAGAAAAAAGTGAATTCATTGTCAGCATTTCTACAACTGAAATCAAAGAAGATTGTAAGATAATAGGCTTACGTGGCGTTATTACAGATATTACCGAACAAAAAAATGCAGAAACCCTGAAAATAGCCAAAGAATCTGCCGAAAAAGCAAGCCGCATAAAAAGCGAATTCTTGGCCAATATGTCGCATGAAATACGCACCCCGCTCAATGCAATCATTGGATTCTCTGATATTTTATACAACTCCATCGCCTCCGAAAAACAAAGCTCGCAGGTTGACGCTATACGCACAAGCGCCCGCAGTTTGCTAAACATTATTAATGACATACTGGATATTTCAAAAGTAGAAGCTGGCATGTTGACCCTCCAATATTCCCCTGTCAATATCCATAAGCTTATTCACGAAATAGAAACCTTGTTTATTCATAAAGCCAATGAAAAAGGCATTGCACTGATTGTAGAAATAAACAAAAAAATCCCCCAAATACTTGTACTTGACGAAGTCAGGCTTCGACAAATACTGTTCAACCTTGTCGGAAATGCCATTAAGTTTACTGAAAAAGGCAGTGTTACTATTACTGTCGATCAAATGGTCAATGACCCCAAAAGCAAAAACATTGACCTGATTATTACCGTTGAAGATACCGGCATAGGCATACCTAAAGAACAACATGAACAGATTTTTGAAGCCTTTCACCAACAAGTAGGCCAGAATATCAAAAAATACGGAGGTACGGGCTTAGGCCTTACCATCACCAAAAAACTCATTGAAATGATGGGCGGAAAAATATATGTCAATAGCGAGTTTGGCATAGGCAGCATTTTTGAAGTATATCTCAATGATGTAGAAATACACAATAGCACAGGCACTGAGAAAGAAAAAGAAGAAGTTGACATCAATACAATAAACTTCATCGATGCTACAATGCTCGTATGCGACCATAACCCAATGAACCGCAAACTGCTGGTTGATATGTTTGAAGAAACCTCATTGATGATTTTGGAAGCCGAAAAAGGGGCAGAAGCTATTGAACTGGCCAATGAATATGTGCCGGATATTATATTAATTGACCTTTCGCTCAGCGATATGAGCGGTTATGATGTGATGCAGGCCATACGGAATAACCCCAAAACAAAAAAAATACCGTTGATCGCAGCATCCTCTACCATTGCTGAGGTTAAAAATAAAAAAGACTCCAATAGCTTGTATGACGAGTTCTTGCTCAAACCATACCAAATGAACAACCTGATAGAGTTATTAATGAACCACCTGAAATATGAAATAAAACAACCCAAGCAAGTTGAAATCAAAGAACAAGTATCTGCAGAATTGACAGAGCAACAAAAACAAGAGCTTTCCGTATTAATAAACAGGCTAAATGAAGAATTATTGCCTGAAAGCATACAGATACTTGACAGCCAGATGATAGATCAGTTTGAAGCTTTTGGAAATAAAATTATTGAATTAGGAAATGTTCATTCTTTAAGTATATTGCACGATTATGGCAAAGATATATGCAGATATGCCGATAGTTTTGATATTATGAAAGTTACCGAAACACTCAAAAAATTCCCTGCCATCATTGAAAACCTCAAAAAGTTGTAGCAATGGAAGTTAATGAAGAAAAAAACTATAAAGTACTGGTGGTCGATGATAACCCCAAAAACGTGCAGGTACTGGGCAGTCTGCTCAAAAACGTGGGATATAAGGTAGGTTTTGCAATGGATGGAAAACAAGCCTTTGATTTGCTTCAAAAATCTTCAGACTTTGACCTTATACTGCTTGACATTAACATGCCCGTCATGGACGGTTACGAGGCTTGCAAAGCCATTCGTGCTGAAGAGCGCCTCAAAGAAATCCCGATTATCTTTTTAACCGCTTTCAACGAAGTTGAAAATATAGTCATGGGTTTTGAACTTGGTGCCCAGGATTATGTAACCAAACCATTCAACACCAAAGAGCTTCTGATGAGGGTCAAGACCCAGCTCGACCTCAAGCAAGCTAAAGACACACTAAAAAAAAGCAATGAGATACTTGATTTGAAGGTAAAAGAAAAAACACTGGCATTGGAGGAAGCCTTTAAAAGACTAGAAAAAACAGACGCTTTAAAAACAAACTTTTTAAAATACGTCAGCCAACAACTTCGAGAGCCATTAAATGGGATAGTTTCATCTATCAATATCATTAAAGCCCAGGAACAATCCTCTGCAATAAAGCATTTATTAGATATTCTCAACATGTCGGTAACGCAATTAGAAGACTTTGCCTCTCAGGCAATGTTATATACCGAGCTTAACCTGCACAACTATTCACTAAAAACAACAAATATAAACCCGGCAAAACTTATCCAGTATGCTTTGCTCGACCTCAACGACAGCCTGCAGGCCAACGACATTATAGTACAAATAGACAATATCAACACCAATTACCAGATTTCAGCCGATCGCGATTTGCTTTACAAAGCGCTTATTTTTATCTTTAAAGGACTCATTAAAATTATTGAAAACAATAATATTATTAATATTTCCGTAAAAAACGAAGGGAACGAAGTAGCCTGCATTTTTTCCACTCAAGGCATAAAAATCCCTTCAGAGCTTCAGGCTGGCACTTTTGACCCTTTTACAGGGAATCAGCAAAAAAATGATTTCAATGCCAACCTCTATTTTTATTTTGCCAAACAAGTAGTTGAACTTCATAAAGCAAAAATTGAATTTGTAGAAAATGAAAGCCCGGGTTTCAATATATGCATTATTTTTAATCAGATATAGTATAAAAAACCAATGGATAAACTCTTACTGAAATACATGATGGAAATCTTTGCAATATTGGCTCACCAATATCCATCATTACATTTCGAAAACGTAAAAGATTTTATCCGCACTTTTATACTAAAAAACCTGTTAATTGATATCGCTGAAAAAAATATCAACCTGTTTTATGACTTTTACGAAAAATACCGAAAAACAGAAGACGAACCCCCACAAGCACATCTTGAAGCATTGTATGCCATTCTTACCCAAATTGCCCCAAAAATATCTCAAAAACAGCGTTTCCAAATCCTTATAAACCTCATCCTTTTTGAAAAATATTTGCTCAAATACACCAGCAATGCCAATGATGACATCAACAATTATACCGACACGCTAAATATAATTGTCAAGAAAATTCAAATCAACCTGGTCGATTATATCAACTGCCGCAACTTCATCAACCAGACACTCTATAATATCCCCAAGCAGGAAAACCTGTTATTGTTAGCAGGCAAACTTAATATAAACGTCAGTATTAAATACCTCCAGCACAACAATCTGAAAGGCCAAATTTATTTTTTATTTATAGAAAGCAGCAATCTTTTGCTTTATTATTACAAAGGCCCGGCAAACCTCTCAACCAACAACATCCCTATTTTTGAAAACTATATATACATCTTTAGCAAAGGTGAGTCAATAAAAGGACCTGACATTGAGCCGGTTTACTACAATCAAATTTTCAAAGAATTCATTTCTACCAGTAAACAAAAGCTCGAAATGGTTGTCAAAGATGTTGAGTTTAGGTACAAAAACTCAAACAACGGGATACACCGCCTGTCTGTCAAAATAGAATCAGGACAACTAATAGGCATTATCGGTCGCAGTGGCACAGGCAAGTCAACCATGCTCAACATTCTCAATGGCCGCATAAAACCACAACAAGGGTCTATAACAATTAACGGGCTAAATTTTGCACAAAATACACAAATGCCAGATGGCTTGATTGGGTATATCCCACAAGACGATTTATTGCTTGAAGAGTTGACCGTATTTGAAAATCTTTATATTAACACCCAACTTTGCTTTAGCAACCTTACCCCAACCGAATTAACAGACAAAGTAAATATTTGTTTGCAAAAACTCAATCTTTACAACATAAAAGATTTAAAAGTAGGTTCACCGCTGAAACAGGTTATTAGCGGCGGACAACGCAAAAAGCTCAACATGGCCCTGGAGTTTGTCCGCGAACCCTGGATATTGTTAGCCGACGAACCAACCTCAGGTTTATCATCGTCTGACTCAGAAGAAATAATGTACCACCTGGCCGAGTTTACCTATGAAGGCCGAATTATTGTAGTTAATATTCATCAACCATCATCCGATTTGTTCAAGCTGTTCGATAAAATAATTGTTTTAGACACCGAAGGATATCCAGTTTATTTTGGCACCCCGGTTGATGCCATAGATTATTTCAACCAACATATACAAAGATACACATCGCTTTCAGAACATTGCACTACTTGCGAAAACGTAAACCCCGAAGCCATATTTAAGGCAATGGAAGAAAAACAGGTAGATGATTTTGGCCAACTAACCAACGAACGCAAACTTGGCCCCAAACAATGGCACCAGTTATACCTCAACAATATCCCTAACATTGAAGAAAGAGCGAAGGGAAATCCCCTACCCCGTACACATACCCATAAGCCTTCTATCATTGAACAATTTATTATTTTTAGCAAACGCAACATACTGTCAAAACTGGCCAACAAAGCATACGTACTAATGGCAGTCCTTATTTCACCTCTATTATCTGCATTGCTTGCTTTTTTGTGCCGCTCAGGAAGCGCTGAAGGCGAAACTGCTTATTCATTTGGCAACAACGAAAATATGATAGCCTTTTTATTTATGGCTGTTACTGTTGCCCTTTTTGTCGGGCTAATTATCAGCGCCGAAGAAATAATAAGAGATAGAAAGATTTTACGTCGCGAATCATTCTTAAAGCTTAGCAAAGCAAGCTATTTACATTCAAAAATCACTTATTTATTCATTCTTAGTGCAGTGCAAACATTATTGTTTGTACTGATAAGCAACCTGATACTTGAAATAAAAGGAATGGGCCTTTATTTCTGGTTAATATTATTTGCCACTTCTTGCTTTGGCAATATATTAGGGCTTCTGTTATCTTCCATATTCAAATCAGTGGTAGTAATTTACATCATGGTACCCATTGTTATTATCCCTCAAATCCTTTTGAGCGGAACAATAGTCAACTTTAGCAAATTAAACAAATGGGTAACCTCTTCAGATTACGTACCATTAGTAGGAGATTTAATGGTATCTCGCTGGGCATACGAAGGGTTAGCTGTTTCGCAATTTCAGTACAACCAATACCAAAAACACTATTTTGATGTTGAAAAACAAGAAAGCAACGTGAAGTATAACTACTATTTTTTGCTGCCCGAAATTGAAAAAAAGATAAGCAACATTATTGAAACGCAAAAAATAAGCCAGGAAAACGTTGAATTCATAAAAAACGCCTTAATGCAACTATCTGTCTTTTACGACATCAATGAAATTATAAAAAGTCTTGACAGCGTCCCGTCTGTTGACCTCATAACAAAAACAGATGACATGCTAAAAAAAATCAACAACGACCTGCTCAACCGCTTCAACGCATTGAGCCGCGAAAAAGACAATATCACACGTAAATTAATCAACACTATGGGCTCGATGGACAATCTGCTCCGTTTTAAAGATTTGCATTACAACAAAAACATTGCAGAATTGCTATTGCAAAGACAGACGTTAAAAACATTTTATATTGAAAAAAATAATATGTACAGACAAATGGAGCCCGTTTACCAAATACCTTTTTCAAAAACAGGCAGGGCACAATTTTTGGCAAGTTCAAAATTAATAGGAGCTATAGAAGTTGACACCTTTACTTTTAATGTAATTGTTATCTGGATAATAACATTAATAGTTTATTTGATACTTTTCAGATATTTTTTATTAAATTTATGATGTTAAAATAAATAAGCGCTAATAAATAAAAGCAAATTAAAACTTATCAATATGAAAATTCTTAAGATTGCAATAATTTTAGGTGTAATTACATCTTTAACACAATGCAAATGTAGCCATAGCAAAGCCCCTGCAACACTAATGGAGTTAGACTCCCTACATGACAGCATTTCTGACGTTTCTTATGTATTGCCAGCCCCCGATGAGATGCTATCAGATATCATGTCATACACAATGACCATTAACCCCAAATTAGCCAATTCGCTCGAGAACGCAAAAAGATATCCGGACAACAAATCTCAGGCTATAAACTTAGGAGTTTATGTAGCCGATTTTGCCTATTTAAACTTAAACAAAAACAAAACCAATGCCCTTGACTACTTTAAAACAATTAGGGAATTGGCCATAAAGCTCAATGTTTACGAATTTATTGACGAAAGTTTCTTCGACAGGGTACAAAACAACCTGACGAATAACGATTCACTGATACTCATTTCGCGCGAATTGTATTTTAACATGTCCGAAATCCTTGAAAATGCAAACAGGAACAACGTATTTGCACTTATTTCGGCCGGGGCCATTATCGAAACAATTTATCTTTCATCTTACAGCGTTTCAAACTTCAATGATTGTCAGGCCATCATTTACAAAATCTTCGAACAAAAATATCTTTTGGCCACCATGTTCGAATTTGTTTCTATGTATAAAAAAGACCCCGAATTTAGTTCCATCATTTCTGACTTAGAAAAAATAAAAGATATTCTTGACAAAGGAAGCGAATCGGACAAATTAGCAACAATAGTTAAAGATAAAGAAAACCACTTTAAAGCTGAAAGCTCTGAACTACAATACAATGTTGATGAAAAGCTTTTCAATGAACTAAAAATCGCAATCAATGAAGTGCGCAACAATATTGTTACCACTTCAAAATAAACTTTTTACCATAACAGTTTTTGAAAATTATACATTATGATTAGAGTTTTTAAAATTGGAATATCCTTTCTGGCTGCAATGCTTGTTTTTACAAATAGTAAAGCACAAGCTACAAAACAAGGTTGTCGTGAATTTCATAAAAGCAGGTTTTGTTGGATCCCCGGAGCCGATGATTTCAAACAATTTGGAAGATCAAAAAGCACCGTAGTCGAGATGCACCAGACATATAAATACGAGGTCGTACTTCCTCCCAATCGTGATTATAAGATTGGCACTTGTGTTGAACCAAGGTTCTTACCGTTGCAATTTAGAATTGTAAACAAAGAAACCGAAGAAGCAATATATGACAATAGTACTGATGATTATGTCGAAACCGTTGGTTTTACAGTTAAAGGCAAGCCATTGACAGTGATCATTGAAATAACTCCATTATCAACAAAGTACAAACCCAAAGATATGCGCGACACCCGGGCATGTGCAGGCATTCAAATACTTTACCAACGCTTGGGGAAAGACGGTTTCTGAAAAAATGATTTTATTGCAAACACACTATATATTTAATGCTACATTAGATATATAGTGTGTTTTTATTTTATAGGTTAAAAATTTTTCAAAAAAAATTTACTAATGAATGTTTTTTACAATACCATCGTTTTTGTTCACAACTTAACAGTATCAAAGCATTTTTATGAGAAAATCATTGGGCTTAATGTAGAACAATCGTATGAAACCATTGTGTTCTTTGAAAATCATTTCGTAATCCATGAAGCAGAGGCTATAATCTCTACCATTTATGGCCAAAAACAACAGACTAAAGAAAAGCAAGGGCAAAATAATCTTCTAATTTATTTTGAAACAGATGACATCCATGCTTCATACCAAAATATGGTAAACAATAAAGTAAACATCATCCACCCGATAATTAAACAACAATGGGGACAACAGGTTTTCCGCTTTTACGATCCCGATGGGCATATTGTAGAAATAGGAGAAGCTATGCATCTGGAATATTTGAAAAAATGACCGTCATAACCGACTATAGCGCCACAAACCAGGATAAACTTGACGGTTTCTTTCATGAAGCTTTTCAATCATGCGGTTTTGCATATGAACCTGAAGGAAAGCATAGCAACCTGCGAAACATTGATGAGTTTTTTGTGAAAACCGGAGGCGGATTTTGGGTTTTGATGCAGGAAAATAACGTAGTTGGTTCAGCTGGTTTGTTTATTTACAATAAGGAACAACTTATTGGCGAACTAAAATGCTTGTATTTGTTGCCATCAATACAAGGTAAAGGCTATGGGCAACTAATGATGAAAAAGGTTATAGAAGAAGCTAAGCACCGAAAGCTTCATTACCTAAGATTAGATGTAAAGCAAAATGCATTTAAAGCTATAAATCTATATCATAAAAATAGTTTTTACGAAATAGACCGATATAATGGCAATCCCAATGATGTTATTTTTATGGAGTTAAATTTGAAAAATCAATCAATATAAACTTTGCAAAATAAATAAGGGCTTAACCTATATAGATATTGAATTTTTTTTCAATATTTGTACCCCTTTATAAATGAATTAAAGTTAACTTACCAATTTGCTTATAGAATATTAGAATACGTCAAAATATATTTATGAATAAGATTGTTGAAAAAGAATTTCTTTCAGAAAAGGTTGTACGATTGGTTATCGAATCGCCCCGCATTGCAAAGAAAAGAAAAGCAGGACATTTTGTTATCATCAAGATTGGAGAGAAAGGCGAACGCATACCCCTTACCATTTCTTCGGCAGACCCTGTAAAAGGTACTATTACACTAATAGTACAAACCGTTGGCGTAACAAGCACCAAAGTTTCAAAGCTCAATGTAGGTGACGTTATTACTGATATTTCCGGACCTTTAGGACAAGCAACTCATATTGAAAAAGTAGGGACTGTATTATGTGCCGGAGGGGGTGTAGGTATAGCTCCGCTTTTACCTATTGTTGAAGCTATGAAACAGGCCGGGAACCGGGTTATAACAGTCTTAGCAGCACGTTCAAAAGACCTTATCATTCTTGAAAAAGAAATCAGGGCATGTTCGGACGAAGTAATTATCATGACCGATGATGGCAGCTATGGCGAAAAGGGGTTGGTAACTAAAGGCATGGAAGATGTTATAAATCGCGAAAAAGTTGACCTCGCAATCACCATTGGCCCTGCTGTAATGATGAAATTCACCAGTTTGCTTACCAAGAAATATGAAATACCTACTATGGCAAGTCTCAACTCTATCATGGTGGACGGAACAGGAATGTGTGGCGCATGCCGTATAAGTGTTGGTGGCGAAACAAAGTTTGTTTGTGTTGACGGGCCAGAATTTGATGCCCATAAAGTGGACTTTGACGAGTTGCTGATGCGTTTAAATACATTTAAAGATGCTGAACTCATTGCCAGAAATAGTTACATGCAATAATATTGAAAATAAAAGAATTATGTACACACCAGAATATATCAAGCAACAACGTGAAGAACAGTGGAGGTTTGAGTTACGCAATAAGCTCAAAGCAAAAGACCGTACCGACAAAGAACGGGTTGTAATGCCAGCGCAGGCTCCTGAGGTAAGAAACAAAAACCATGCAGAAGTCAACCTCGGGTTGTCTAATGAGATGGCCATGGCCGAAGCCAGCAGATGCCTTGATTGTGTTAACCCTACTTGTATTGAAGGCTGTCCGGTAAATATCAACATACCAAAGTTTATCAAATACATTGAAGCCGGTAAATTCAACAAGGCTATTGAAGTAATTAAAGAAGCCAACGCATTTCCGGCAGTTTGCGGACGCGTTTGCCCCCAGGAAGTACAGTGCGAGGCAAAGTGCTTTTATGTCCAAAAACTTAACAAACCAGCTGTTGCCATTGGCAATCTTGAACGTTTTGCAGCAGACTGCGAAATGTGTAGCGCCAATATCTTCATCCCCAAAATTGAAAACAAAATCAATAAAAAGGTGGGGGTTATTGGTGCAGGGCCAGCCGGACTGGCAGCTGCCATTGACCTTGCAAAATATGGTTATAAGGTTACCATATTTGAAGCATTGCACGATTTTGGAGGCGTGTTGAAATACGGGATACCAGAGTTCAGGCTGCCCAACACCATTATTGACAAAGAAATAGACACCCTGAAAAAGTTGGGGGTTGAATTTGTCAACAACTTCATTGTTGGAAAAACAGCTACCATTGATGACCTTAAACAAGAAGGGTACGAAGCTTTCTTTATTGGCAGCGGAGCCGGATTGCCTAAATTTATGAACATCCCTGGCGAAAATTATATTGGGGTATTTTCATCTAACGAATACCTGACCCGTGTAAATCT
Organism: Bacteroidota bacterium; assembly: GCA_029572965.1. Classification (GTDB taxonomy): domain Bacteria; phylum Bacteroidota; class Bacteroidia; order Bacteroidales; family DTGW01; genus JAKPQD01. The sequence continues at coordinate 12,758 of JAKPQD010000154.1, forward strand.
TATGGGGGCACATAAAGAAGGTTTTGACACACCCGTATTATTCGGCAAAAACGTTGCCGTAATTGGCGGCGGGAACACAGCAATGGACTCCGTTCGTACAGCCAAAAGGCTTGGTGCCGAAAGGGCCATGATTATTTACCGTCGTTCGTTTGACGAAATGCCTGCCCGTTTGGAAGAAATACACCATGCAAAAGAAGAAGGTGTTGAGTTTATGAACCTCAGAAACCCTGTAAAATATATTGCTGACGAACAAGGTAGGGTCAAAAAAATAGTTTTGAGAAAAATTGAACTTGGCGAACCAGACAGCTCAGGACGCCGTAGGCCTGTAGAAGTAGCCGGGTCAGAATACGAGCTGGATATAGATATGGCAATAGTGAGTATTGGAGTTTCACCTAACCCCATAGTACCTAAAACTGTTGCCAACCTCGAAACTACTTGTTGGGGGACTATTGTAGTAAACGAAGAAACCATGCAAAGTAGTGTTCCCGGTTTGTTTGCAGGCGGAGACATCGTAAGAGGCGGAGCTACTGTAATCCTTGCAATGGGAGATGGCCGAAGGGCTGCCAAAGGAATTCATGAGTACTTGCAAAGCAAAAACTAAAATTGATTGATTCTTTAACCTAATTTCAACAAGAGGTGTGTAAAAAGAAATATTAACCGCAAAGTTCAAAAAGAAAGAATACAATACGCAAATATTTAAATGTTGACTATTAACACTTTGCGTACTTTGCAAAAAAAATTAGCGACCTTTGCGGTTAGCTTCTTTTGACTTTTTGAACACACCCTCTTACAAACTCTAACTTGCTAACGGACTTTAGTGCTGATATTTTTACCGGACAATAGTAATAAAATAATAAAAGATATTAAAATCTGTTATTTTAAAGTTAATAATCATTCGGGTTGTTTGAGATGAAACAAATACGTGTTAGCTTTGTACTTGTAATTTTAAAAATTATTACAATGAAAAAGTTAGCTGTATCAATATTAATGGTGGCTTTTATAGCCGTAGTGCCAGTCTCTTATGCTTATTCGCAAGAATGTGCAAAAAAAGAACAAAAATGTGACAAGAAGGACGACAAGAAATGCTGCAAGAAAGAAGAAAAAGCTGCTTGCTGCAAAAAAGATTCAACCGCTAAAGCCGGGAAGAAACCTGCTAAATAACATGAAGAAAGCCAGATTTAGTCTGGCTTTCTTGTTTTTATTCTCTTCCTCTTCTCTTCCTCTTCTCTTCCATACACTTCTATATTCTTCCATAATCTTCTACTTCAACACCTCCACTATCTTCTCTTCCGCAATTTTAGCCTTCTCTACATCTTTCCCAATGGTAAATGTCAGATAGTTTTTATACAACAGCGCTTTTACCTGGTTGTTTTTAAAGTCTGTAAAGAAGAATCCATTATCTGTTTTAGTAAAAGCTACATCGGGGTTGGATTGTTGCATTTTTTGTAATGCCATTGCAGCATTATTATTAGCTTCTTCAGGTGTGTTATAGTCAAAAACCAGGCATTTGGTTTTATCTATAAAAAAAGAAACAGCTGTGCTGAATTTTATGGCACTTCCGGGGATAAACCTATATATGTTGCCCAGTCCAACTGAGCCTTCAATGTATTTGATATGGCCGAGAGCAATAGAAGCCTTTTCTATTTTGGAAACCAACTCTGGTTTAGCGTTGGTTTGGTTGTATTTGCTGGCAATGGCACTGGCAAATTTTTCAATGCTTTTAAAAAGTCCTTCATCTGCCTGAGGGATAGAAATAACTATCACGCAATTGCCTTTTCGGACAACGCAGTAATAGTCAATAATTTGCGCTTCCTGCCCTGCATTGGCATTTTGCCCTTCACTATTTAAATAGAATGAATATGCCCCATAAGAGGCAGCCGAATCGGCCATTTCGTAAACCTCAGCCTGAAGTTGCCGATTGGCGTTGTCTTTATATGTTGCAGAAACAGCCTGAACAAAGCCATATTCGACAAATATTTCTGCGCCTCCATCGATGTAATCGAACAACTGGTTGCCTTTTATGGTACGGATAGAATCTACAACCTGCCAATCATCAATTTCTTTATTACCGGGCAGGATGTTTTTAAGTTCAGCGCCTATTCCATTGGTTAGGTTTATGGAAAGCAGCATGAATATTATTAAATAGCGCATAGATGTATTATTCTTTTTCAAAAATTGAATATTTCTTTAGGTCATAGTTTCCAAACCCTTGCTCTGAGGCAAGTACGTTAGTTCTTATATCCTGAGGCCTGTAATCGAGCAAAGTACAGCCATAAGCATCCATAGCAACAGGCGAAGAGCCGGCAAAGACTTTATTTATTTTGGCTATTTCGCCTGGCCCAAATGGGCCATTGGTTTTCAATACTTCTGTTGCATCTGTGATGCACAAATCTTGTTTTCTGATATGGTTGATATCCACAATACATTGTGAAAGGTGCTCTACATCCTCTACATCTTTTGAAATGCTTTGGTGAAAAGATTTATTAGTATCACCAGAGCATGCACCCATCATATTTTTCATGCATCCGGTATATAATACTCCTGAGTGGTGCTTGTTTATTGGTATATTGATAAGTTTGTCCACTTGCAGCAATTCTTTAATTACTTTTGCCTTCTTGACTTTAACCGCATTGGGGATGTTTACTTCTACATAGTTCCCAGAGCATTTTTTAATTGAAGAGATTAGTGAGGTATATTTTTCTGATAATGGCGAGCGGCTAAAGAATTCAGCCGCCGGGTCTATCAAATAGCAAATATCCGATATACCTGCATCGTTAAGCAATTTTAAAGTAGCAAGGACAATGTTGGTATGCGTATATGAGCCGGGTTTGGTCCACCAACCGGGGGCATTGATGAGCAATCCTACTTTTGAGCCACGCGGAATGAACTTGTTGATTCCTCCAATGGCTTCAATGGCATCTATGGTACTTTGGAAATGATTTGTTCCTGCAATGCTCGCAATATCTGGGAGGGATGAGCCTGAAAGTTTTGTGGCACCTTTAGCTAAAGAAGGAAGAACTGCCAGTCCAACACCAGCAATAAGGGAGCTTTTTAAAAAGTTACGGCGGTCAATGTTTTTCATAGGCATATAAGTTAATTATGTGTAGTAAAAGTAGGATCTACAAGGCTTTCGATTGTTAAAAACCTGTTAAGCAAGTTACGGTTTTCGTTAAATAAAGTCAAAAAAAAGAGCCTTGAAACTCAAGGCTCTGGCTATTTTTACGATGTATTGTCAATTCAGTGCTGCAAGCCTTTCTTCCAATGCTTTAATTTTAGCTTCAGCATCTGCCTGCTTTTTCTTTTCCATCTCAACAACCTGGGCTGGGGCACCTGATACAAACCTTTCGTTAGAAAGTTTTTTCATGACAGAAGCAAGGAAGCCTTTGGTATATTCCAATTCTTCTTTTATCTTGAGGCTTTCAGCTTCTTTGTCAATGGTAATACCGGTTTTTAGATAAAATTCGGTTGAAAGCACCATGAAAGAATCAGTATTATCAACTTTTTCAGAAGTAATAGATACGGTTTCCAGTCCGGCCATTTTAATCAAAACAGGCTCAAACCTTGCATTGTAGTTTTTGTTGTGGTCGCGTATCAACAGGTCAGCTTTATCTTTGTAAGACATGTTGCGGGTTTTGCGAATATTCCTGATATGGGCAATGGCTTCAATTATTACATCAAAGTCAGTAAGCAATTGCTCGTTGTAACCTTGTGCTTTGGGCATCTGGCTAATCATAATGCTTTCACCTTCCTTGCGGGTGTCAATCAGTTGCCAAATCTCTTCGGTAATGAATGGCATGAATGGGTGCAAAAGATGGAGCAACTTTTCAAGGTAATCAACGGTAGCCTTGTATGTAGCAGCATCTATAGGTTTCTGGTATTCTGGTTTAATCATTTCGAGATACCATGATGAAAAATCATCCCAGAATAGCTTATATACAGCCATCAATGCTTCTGAAATGCGGTATTCATCGTACATTCTGTCGATATCTGCAATGGCTTTGTTTAGTTTATTATTAAACCATTCAACAGCTATCTTTGAATGCTCTGGTGAAGGTATATTACTGTCTATTTTCCATCCTTTAACCAGGCGGAATGCGTTCCATATTTTGTTGCCAAAGTTACGGCCTTGTTCGCTAAGGGCTTCATCATACAAGATGTCGTTACCGGCAGGAGAACATAGCAACATGCCAACACGTACGCCGTCAGCGCTATATTTTTCAATCAGCTCAAGAGGCTCGGGCGAATTGCCAAGCGATTTTGACATTTTGCGCCTTTGTTTGTCGCGTACAATACCTGTCAGATATACATTTCTGAATGGTTTATCGCCGGCATATTCATATCCGGCAATGATCATGCGGGCAACCCAAAAGAACAAAATCTCAGGCGCTGTAACCAAGTCATTTGTGGGATAATAATATTTTACCTCGTCATTATTGGGTTTGCGTATGCCGTCGAAAACCGAAAGGGGCCACAACCATGATGAAAACCAAGTATCCAATACGTCCTCATCCTGAGTGAGGTCAGATAATTGCAGATTGTTGTTGCCTGTTTTTTGTTTAGCCATTTTTAAAGCTTCTTCAGCTGTTTCGGCCACTACATAATCGCCATCGGGCAGATAGTAAGCCGGGATGCGCTGTCCCCACCACAATTGACGGGATATACACCAGTCTTTTACATTCTCCATCCAGTGTTTATAGGTGTTTACAAATTTATGCGGATGAAGTTTGATATTGTTATTCAAAACATTGTCAAGAGCAGGTTTTGAAAGGTCTTTCATTTTCAGGAACCACTGGGTCGAGAGCCTTGGCTCAATCACCGCATTAGTCCTTTCGCTAAGCCCTACTTTGTTGTTGTAATCTTCAACTTTAGCAAGCAGGTTGTTTTCTTCCAGCATTTTTACCGAAAGTTCGCGGGCTCTAAACCTGTCTTCTCCAACAAATACTTTGGCTTTTTCGTTCAGGGTACCGTCATCATTAAAAATATCTATTACTTCCAGCTTGTGCTTCATGCCAAGCTCGTAGTCTGCAAGGTCATGGGCAGGTGTAACTTTCAAGGCCCCGGTACCAAAGGTTGGGTCAACATATTCATCAAATATTACAGGAACAATGCGGTTTACCATTGGTACAACCAGTTTCTTGCCTTTCAAATGAGCGTATCGTTCGTCATTGGGGTTTACACAAACGGCAGTATCTCCCATAATGGTTTCAGGACGGGTGGTTGCAACGACAACAAAGTCAGAAGTGGCTTTGTTATTGTCGTCTGCTACATAATACTTTACATAATAAAGTTTTGACTTAACGTCGGTATAGTTTACTTCTTCGTCCGAAACCGCAGTCTTAGCTTGCGGGTCCCAGTTAATCATCCGGACACCTCTGTATATAAGCCCTTTATTATATAGGTCAACAAAAACCTTGATAACGCTTTCGTAGCGGGCTTCATCCATGGTAAAACAAGTGCGGTCCCAGTCGCATGAGGCCCCAAGTTTTTTCAACTGCTCCAGGATAATGCCTCCATGTTTGTGGGTCCAGTCCCAGGCATGTTCAAGAAACTTTTCGCGACCAATTTCAAACTTGTTGATGCCTTCTTTGGCCAGTTTATTTACCACCCTTGCTTCTGTAGCTATTGAAGCATGGTCGGTTCCGGGTACCCAACAGGCATTTTTGCCGCTCATGCGGGCCCTTCGGATAAGTACATCCTGCAAAGTGTTGTTGAGCATATGCCCCATGTGCAGTACCCCGGTAACGTTTGGTGGAGGTATTACAATGCAATAAGGCTCTCTGTGATCAGGTACTGACTTGAAAAGTTTATGCTCCATCCAGTATTTGTACCAATGCTTTTCTGATTCTATGGCATTGTATTTTGCAGGAATTTCCATATATCTTTATAAATGACGTTATTAAAAAAGAGCGGTAAAATTAAAAATTTTCAGATGAAACATCCATGGTTCTGCCAACATAAAACAAGGGATAATTACAAAAAGACATGAAAGTATGTTCAATGCTGAAGTTTCGCTTATGGATGTTCTTTTAAGCCAGTTAGTTATATTAAATATCTTCTCAAGAATTACTTCCAAAAAATGCAAACCATAATACTCCCCAAAATTCAGACTACTGGTTAAGTTGAAAAAACGAATAAATTTACCAGTGTTTATGAAAACAGAAAGAAGTATTCAGCAGCTTTTAAAGTACAGGTAGCCATTGAAGCGCTCAAGGTGCGCGAAACATAAACGTTTCGAAGTTCACCCCCCCGTTCATCGTAGCCTGCCAATAAAAGCGGTCCGTAGCATCCTGCTACGTCGCTTGTATTAGTTCGGCCTCCGGCCGTTTAACATGGCACATCAAGGCTTGGCGTGGTTTGGTTTGAGCAGGTTTAAAAGCTTTGCGTTTTCAGAAAACGCAAAGCTTTTGCGTCTGGACAGGTTACTACCAAATATTACATAGGCAAGCTATACGAAAAAGAAATCCAGCTACGTTGTGCTTATTGTTATGGGTTTGGGTTATATTACCACATGGCGTAAACCCTTTCGGCAGTTAGTTTTGAGCTGATGATAGCCATGGGTAGGCCTGCACCCGGCACGGTAGAAGCTCCAACGTAAAAGGTATTTTTAAATACCTCATCGTAATTCTTAGGCCGAAAAGCACCTATTTGCAACATTTTGTGTGATAAGCCCAAGCCGGCGCCTTTGTATAGGTTATATTGGTTTTGCCAGTCTTCTGGCGTGTATATCTTCTGAAAGACAATATTTTTGGTTATGTCGTAATTTATTCTTTCAGAAAAATCAGCTATAATGCTGTTTACAATATCCTGTTTGTCTGACCAGTCAGTTTTATACTGCATATTGGGGGCAGGGCACACAAAAAACAATGCTTCGCAACCATCGGGAGCACATTGGGCGTTATGTTTTGAAAGTACATTGACGTAATAATAAGGTTTTTCAAGTGTTCCGGGGTTTTTCATAACATCTTTGGCGTATTCTTCATAGTTATTGCCCAAAAAGTAGTTGTGATGCTCTACTTGTGGCAACTTGGTATTTATGCCTATATAAAATGTCAGGTATCCCATAGTCCAGCTCATTTTATCCAAACGAACATCAGCGTATTTTTTGCGTTTCAATACTTTACCCCTAAAATAGGCCGCGTCTGAGTTGATAACAAAAATGTCGGCTTCCCATTTTTGTCCATTTTGGTCGATTACAGAAGTTAACTTGTCGTCATGCCCAACATAATCAACTATTTCAGTGTCGAAATGAAAAGAAGCATTACGTTTTTTCAATTCTTCGGTCAAAGCTTCAACTATGGCGTACATCCCGCCTTTAACGTTGTAATAGCCGGTGTACGAGAATTCGATATGCGACAACAGGGTATATACAGCATTGGTATCAAAAGGCGTGCGCCCCAGGAAGAAAGCGATAAGCGACACTATCTGCCGGGCTTCCTTTGATTCAAAGTAGCTGCCTGTTTGTGCCCAGAAGGTCTTTAGCAATACCGACAGGTGTCTGGGGTTAACTTTGGCCAATGCCAGCAGGTAAGCGGGGATGCTGTCGAAGTTTTGCTTTATGGCAATATCGACGGTATCGTTGTAAATGGCTTCGCATTTTTTCAGGTACGACGTAAATTTGGCTTTGAAGTTGGGCTCAATGCCTTCAAACTGGCTGCTAAGCTTGTCAATGTCTTTGTACAGCCTGAAACTCCTGTTACTGCCTCTGAAATTGACCGTGTATAGCGGGTCGAGCTCGACAAACTCAAATGGGAGGGCCATGCCACAATCTTTGACAAGTTCTTCAAATTCATAAGGCATACTAAAAAAGCTTGGCCCTACATCAAAAGTAAAACCGTTCATTTTCAACTGGTTCAATCTGCCTCCAGGTTGTTGGTTCTTTTCAACAAACGAAACCTGGTAGCCTCTTGCTGCGAGGCGCAATCCGGTGGCTAAGCCGCCTAAGCCGGCACCTACAATCAATACACTTTTACTCATGTTACCCTCGTACCAAATGCTTTTCTTATAACAATGAAAACAAATGCAAATATTTGAATTTTCAATTTTTCTATAGGAATTTCCATCTATAAAATACAATGCGAACCATGTTTGGTGAGAATAAACACCACAATATGGACAATGAAAATCACTTCCGTTAAATTTGGGAGGGTAAAATTTGTCTTTCATAATAAATTTTGTTATTTAGAGTGTTTATCTTGCACCCAACTATTGTCTCTCAAAAATTACCACTTTCATCTATCTCTTATTTACTTTTAAAAGATAGCATAGGTAATTTTCATCTAAAACTAATAAAAACTTTTGATGTGATAAATTTCATTTGTCGCAAAAAATACTTATGATTGCTAATCAAATCATTATCTATATAAAATTAACCATAAAAACACTTAACATGAAGACTATTGCTTACATTCTGTGCCTTGCAGTATTTGTTACGGCATGTACAAAAACACCACAAACAATTGCTGAAAAAGAGGTGAAAAGCTTTTTGAAGCTAAAACTCAAAAATCCCGGGGATTACAAGGCTATTTCTTTTGAAAAGCTTGATACCATTACCGAAGCAGATACCTTGAAGTTGGCCTTGGATTATTATAACATGTTTGTAGGTTTTTCGGCCGACTCGCAAAAGATAAAACAGGCAATGGCAGCTATTAACGAAAGGTTGGCAACTCCAGGCCTTGATACTAATATAGTTTATTATTCTATCATCCACAAATACTCGCATTTGGGTTTAGATAATGAAAAACTGGAACTGGAAGTGAGGTTTATCCTGGATAAGAACTTTAAAGTGTTGCACTACGACAGGGGCATACAGGGACAGGCTTATTTTGATGTTGCGATAGCCACTGATTTAAGTGAGTATTACAAAATAGACCGCTACGAGCTTGATGGCAAGCCTTATTCAACAAGCACTGTAAGGCACCGTTTGCCGTATGGTAAGCATACTATCAGGTGGTGGAAAGCCGATAAAATGTTGATGTCAGATGATTATTTGCCACTTGTTTCTTACAACAAGGAATTCTGGCTTATGGATAATGCGAAAGATACAGTACCAGGCATCAGGATACTTGTTATTAGTGGTGATTACATATTTACCTACAATTCAAAAGAAGAAGTTGAAAAGAGTGAAAAAACACTTAATGCTGTTTTATAATTCCATAATTATTAACCAAACCTTTTATAAAATGAAGACTTTGAAATTTATTTCGGTAGCTATTTTTATGTTGTTTTTTGCTTCGTGTGGCAAGTACAGTTCTTCTGAAAAAGAAGTAATTAAGCAAAAAATCATAGCCATGTATAACCAAGTGCCCAAAATGACTATGCAAAATGCTGCCGGGTACGACTTTAACAGTTCTAATGCTATTTGTAGAGAAGTTGTTCAGAAGGACTCTGTTTTGACTGGCTTTTTCAATTACATTTTCACTGACCAAAAATCAGAGACAGGAGTGCCTTTATCAATAGAATATGCCAATTTTGCAAGTATTCCAGTGCAGTTTTTGGTAAAAGATGCGTTAGAGCTTACTAAAGAAGAGTTTGACAGTATCAGGGTCGCTCGGGTCATTTTTTAAATGTCGGGCTAAGAATTAAGAGTTTACTTTGCCTTGTGTTAAAAAAAAATCGCTAAGTCGTATTCTTTTTTATTAGCTGGTTTTAGCTTTGAGCAGAAACTATCATCACCCCAAGGCGTAAACCCTTTCGACAGTCAGTTTTGAGCTGATGATAGCCATGGGCAGGCCTGCACCCGGCACAGTAGAAGCTCCAACGTAAAAGGTATTTTTAAATATCTCATCGTAATTCTTAGGCCGAAAGGCCCCTATCTGCAACATGCTGTGTGATAAGCCCAAGCCGGCGCCTTTGTATAGGTTATATTGGTTTTGCCAGTCTTCAGGCGTGTATATCTTCTGAAAGACAATATCTTTGGTTATGTCGTATTTTATTCTTTCAGAGAAATCAGCTATGATGCTGTTTACAATATCCTGTTTGTCTGACCAGTCAGCTTTATACAGCATATTTGGAGCTGGGCACACAAAAAACAATGCTTCGCAACCTTCGGGAGCACATTGGGCGTTATGTTTTGAAAGCACATTGACGTAATAATAAGGTTTTTCAAGTGTTCCGGGGTTTTTCATAACATCTTTGGCGTATTCTTCATAGTTATTGC
>JAKPQD010000159.1 GCA_029572965.1 Bacteroidota bacterium
CTGTTAGTGTCCTTAGCTCTAAAGGGATTGACAATAGCGACAATGCTTAGGCCACCAAAAACCAAGCAGACCAAATACAGAAAGATCCATTGCTGTTTGTTCTTCCAGTTTTTGGATAACGACCGCATATATTTTTCAAAACCACTTTGAGTTTTTAAAATGCCTTTAGCTATACCGTTAGCAGCTTTATCCGTCAGTGCTTCTTTATTTATTTGTCTGTTCATGGTTTTCATCTTGTTTCAGTTTTGATATCCCTGTTTTCAATCGTCTCCCATCTTTCGATTAAGAATCCATGAGGATTATGGTCAGAACGGGAAACATTTCTTAAATAGCCCTGTGTTATTAGATTGCGGGTAACGATGCTATTGGGCCTGATGATTTTAATTGTGGCGTAGCAATGAAACAAATAAGGTTCTGCATTCATGCTTAATGAAATACTATCTACAGCAATTTGCTGGCTGATATTGCCGGAGATAATACCTGAATAGTAAGAGGTTTCCTTAAGGTTATCATATTGTCTTTTAGCAGAACCATCAGCCAGGTATAACGCCTTCTTAATATTAGATTCAATTACTTTTTCATCTGGGTCGAGCGTAAAGAAATCGGTATGAAACATGGCAACATGGCTTCGGGCCTCTACTTCGATATTGTCTTTCCTTTTTGATGCAAACGCCTCCATCGCTTTATCACCTGAAAGAATATAGATCCTGTCCTGAACCTTTGCAGATAACTCATAACTCTTATACAACACAAAACCGCAAAGGATAAAGCACCCAAGCACCAGTAGTAAAGTGAAAAACTTTATATGCCTGAATGACGCATCGATATTTTTTGTTTGTTTGAACATAGCTTAAGATTTACCAGATAATTTATCCTGCATGTAACCATTTGTTTTGTTACCCCCATCATCCTTAAAATATCCTCCGCTTACACTGTTTGAAGCAACACTTCCGCTCATATTTGATTTGGCATTACCAAAAGCATCAGCAACCATCCCTGCGCCAGATGATGCGGAATTCACAATACTTCGGGAGCTGTTGGATGTGAGGCTTGTAACCTTATACAGCAAAGTGTTACCACCTCCGGCATGAACAATATAATTTGCCACACTTGGCACTGTGAAATATCCCACGATTCCAATGATCATGAAAATGAGGTAGGCTGTATCCGTTTGAGAGAAGAAGGTGTCTCCGTAATCCTGTACCTGGGCGATATCAACCTTCAACATGTTTTCCTGTATTTTGCCAATTATGCTGCCGAAGATATTGGCGACAGGCAACCAGAGAAATATATTTATGTACCGTGCAATCCAGAACGTTAAGGTGTGCTGGAATCCATCAAAGACCGCAATGCCAAAGACTAGTGGGCCGAGTATAGCAAGAACAATAAGATAAAATGTCCTGATGGTATTTATACAAAGGGAAGCAGCTTCAAATAATACTCTCAATACTTCACTCATCCATTGTTTTATGGAATTTCTAAAGTTGTAGGAGGCTTTTGCCATTGCAAACTTGATGTCATTGCCAATCCCTTCAAAAAAACCTTCATCTGAGGGACTATCATTTGGATGGGTGTACTTATACCATTTGTCTCTATCCCCACTACCAGTTTCGCCAACATACATTTTCCAAACATCAGTTTTCTTGATAGCTTCTTCTTTCTTTTGAAGTAATATAGCTATGGCTCTATTGGAATCATCCACCATCGCAGCCGTACCAGTCACAGTTGGGTTCATTACTCCATTAATCATGGCAATTACAGACGGGAAAATAATAACAGCAAAGCCCAAAACAAATGGGCGGAACAGTGGGTAAAAATCAATGGGTTCTGCATTGGCTATATGCCGCCAAACTCTGCTTGCTATATACCAGGTGGCCGCAAAACCGGCAATACCACGGCCAACACCAATCAATTTGCTGCACAGCGGCAACATTTCTGTATATAGTTGCTCCAAAACCGTATGCAGGCTTTTAACTTCATCTGCAAAACCCCCATTTTGTGCAATTAATAATTTAGGCACTAATGCCACTGCAACCAAAGCGATTACTCTTACGCACTTTTTCATACACACATTTTAATCGATTCAAAAACTAAAGGCCATTTAACTTTTCTGACAACTTTGTGTCAACCAATTCTCTTCCTCTTTGAACTGCCAGCACAGAGCTTTCATTATTAAAGCCTCTCAAGAAAACCAGCTTGTCAGAGATGTCTTTATAAATTCTGTCGATGGCAGCGATTCTTTCATCATCACTCATTCTTAACTTCCCGGCTGTGATTACGATGCCCAATTCATCAAGATTCTGAAGACTTTTATTAAAGAGATTTTTATAAACATCCTCCATGTATGTTATTTCAGAAGAATTAAACATGTTGGTGGATTTGAAACGACTAAATGCAGATCGGTATTCCTTAACTATCTGAGACTGGCAGGTAATAATATCTGCAACCCGTTTGTACTTCCTCACTGTTGGACTTACCTGTAACAATGCATTTAAAAATGCATCGTGCAGGTTGAAATTTCCTTTGGAAATGTCCTTGATGGTATTGTAGCCCGTGCTTACGATCTCATAACCTTTTTTCATGTTGCTGAGAATCTTTTTTAGCTGGGCTAATTTTTCTACGTTAAGAAGTAGTTGTTGCGCTTCTGTTGACTGTGCAAACAATGCATTGCTTGAAATTTGAATAGTCAGCAGTAAGAAGATGATTAAGCTTTTCATTTTATGTTATTTAATTTTTTTGAGAACAGAATTTCATTTTGTTCATTCATTCGTTGAACGCACAGACCTTTTGTTGTATTCCCAAACGACCTGCAGAAAACTTGTTTATCAACCATATCATCATAAATCTTATCAATGGCCTTTATTCGTTCATCATCCTTCATCGTAAGGCTTCCATCCGTAATTACATCAAAAAGCTTATCCAATGATTTTGAACAATCACTTAATAGCTGATCAAAAACATTTTGGAGGTAAGTTAATTCCGAAAGAGTGAGTTGATTTGATTCCTTGCAATACCGGATAACGGATGCAGTTTGCCTGACAATATTTATTTCGAGCGAAATAATGTCTGCTACCCTGGTATAACGCTTTATTGTTGGATTTACGGATGCTAAGGAACTAAAATAGTTTTTGTGAAGGTCAAAATCGCCATGTTTAATATCCTGAATGGTATTTAGGCCTTTTTTTGCAATAGAATAGCCTTTTGATACATAGCCGATATAAACCTGCAATGCAGCTATTTGCTGAATAAGGTATTTCTTTTGAGTCGCCTTTTGCCTGAACCATTCTGCAAAGGTTTGTGCAGCCACAGGTTTTGTTAACGACAGCAACATTGCTATCGCAATTATTATTATTTTCATACTTCACATTTTCACTTTCACACTAATAATTACTACTCTATACCATAGAGTTTCTTTACAACATCAACATCATTCCGCTCCTTTGAGCGGTGTAAACTAATCCTGATATTTTGCTGGTTAAATTGTCTTAAGTCGCCGAGATTGCGATCTATATTATCCGAAGCACTATGGATAATTGCTAATCGTTTTTCGTCTGTCATTTGGGTTGCAAATGCCGTTACAACCATTTGGACCTGTTCAATATTTTTCAGACTTTCTTCCAGGATGCCGGAATAGACCTGTCCCATGTACTCAATTTCCTGCGTTGTAAAATTCTTGTCCTGCTTAGAAAGGTTAAAAGCTCTGGAATATTCTCTTACAAGCTGGCCTTGTTTATTAATAATGTCTTTCACAGCCTGGTAGGTACCAATTGCACTTTTTACCTTTGATAATTCGTCAAAATATTTGGCATACAATTGTTTCTGCTTATCAGCCCAATCCCCAATTTCTTTAAGCTTTAACTTGGACATTTCATTTTCCAATGTTTTTTGCGCATTCTGTAGCCAGATTGTTTTATTTTGAAGTCGCTGAATCTTTAAATCAACAGCTTTTATTACCTTTTTTACAGCAGCTTTTATAATTTCCAGAATTGGAATTTGCGCATGAATTGTTTGGACAGGCGCAAGACTTGTAAGCAGGATCATTCCTGCAATAATTAATATTCTTTTCATACCCTACATTTTCATTTTCACAAATACTAACTACACTTTAGTTGTTCGAAATACGCAAGTATTGCCTATCACCCAATTGCAAACTTTGTGTACCGCTGTTCCAAACAATTGTTTTCCCTTTCTTCATTTCTGTCAACGTTTGCTTTTCGGGATTGTAGTCCAAAGTCCATGTTTCGGTTACAATTTCTTTTGGGAATTCTTTTCCATCCATTTTTTTTATCAATCCTGAATGCCTCTCGATTTGATAAACATTGCCAGTGCTGTTTGCTTTAAATAAATTAAGTGTGTCATCCGTTTTTCCAAACTCATGTTCGTAAGAGGAAGTATATACACCACTTAAGTCGTCTGTACTTTGCGAACCTTTACAGGAAGCCAATAAAATCAGGGAACAAATAAAAGCATATTTCATAACCTATAGTTTATGTTGTTAACGATGCGATTCCTTTTTCAATACTTCCAAATTTTTGGGCTGCGGCCTGCACTTTCACTTTTTCTTTTTCCTCTGTTGTATAAGCCAAATATTCTTGCGGCGACACTTCTGTCCTGTACACTTTACTTAATACGCCGCCAAGCGAAATAAATACCTCTTTGTATTTTTTTGTTGGGTCATTGGCTTTATTAATGGACAATACCAACGCCTTTTCCTTATCTGTCAATCCTAACAATTCCTGTATCTGGTCAAACTTATTCTGATACTTGCTTTGGTCTAACAAGATCTTGCAATCGCTATTGTTGATGATTGCCTGTTTTACCACTGGTGAGGAAATTATATCTTCCACTTCCTGGGTTACGACAATAGCCTCACCAAAGAACTTTCGTACTGTTTTAAATAAGTATTTGATGTATTCAGCCATTCCTTCTTTTGCAATTGCTTTCCATGCCTCCTCAATCAAGATCATTTTACGTATTCCTTTCAGCTTTCTCATTTTGCCAATAAACACTTCCATTATAATAATGGTTACCACAGGGAAGAGTATGGGGTGATCTTTGATATTGTCCAATTCAAAAACAATAAACCGTTGTTGCAACAAATCCAAATTTTCCCTTGCATTCAACAGGTAATCAAATTCACCTCCTTTATAATAAGGCCTCAGCACGTACAGGAAATTTGAAACATCAAAATCCTTATCCTTTACATTATCGCCCTTCAACACTTCAACAAACTCATCCTTTAAAAATTCATAAAAACTGTCAAAGCAGGGAAACAAATCTTTGTTTACACTTACTTTATCGAAATATAGCTGTAAGGCGTTTGAAAGGGCAACATATTCACTTCGGTTAAAGGTTTCATTGTCTTTCTTCCAAAGGGCAAGCAATAGGGTTTTGATGCTTTCCTTTTTCTCTGTATCCAGTGTATCAGCTTCACCTATATAAAACGGGTTGAACTTTATCGGATTGGTTTCGGAATAAGTAAAATAGTAGCCATTCACCATATCACACAACCCTTTGTAGGAATGGCCTACATCTACCAGCACAATATGTGTGCCTTTTTCATAGTAGCTCCTCACCATATGGTTGGTGAAAAAGGACTTGCCCGAGCCAGAAGGACCGAGGATAAATTTATTGCGATTCGTACAGATTCCCTTGTCCATTGGCTCGTCAGAAATATCCACATGTACTGGCCTGCCGCTCAACCGATCACCCAGCCGGATGCCAATAGGACTTACCGAGGAACGGTAGTTGGTTTCCAGGTTAAAAAAGCAACATGCCTGTGGAGAGAAGGTATCAAACGTGTCGTTCATCGGAAAGTCAGCAGCGTTACCCGGAATGCCAGCCCAGTAGATTTGGGCTGATCCTTCTGTTTCCAACTTCGGCGTAGCATCCATCTGAGTAAGTGCTGAAGAACAAAGATTTCTGATGGTTTTCAAATCCTCCCGGTTATCCGTCCAGGCTAATAAATTAAAATGGGCTTTTACCGGCAGACGCTGTTCAGCTATTGCTTCATTCAGAAAATTATCTGTGGCATCTTTCGCAATGGCATTTTCCCTGCTATATGCTGATAGGGATTGAAGCCTCAATCTTTTCCCTTCCAGTTTTTGCATGGTTTTTTGAACGTCCTCAATAAAAACATATTGGTTGTAGATATGATTGCAGGAAAGCAACTGGCCAATGGGCGAAGCAAAGCCTACACTGAACTTTGTCTTGTCGGTTGAGTACTTGTCATAGTTGATCCTTGAGCCACACAAAGCAGGTACAAATTCCGCATCGGCCATTGTGTACAGTTGGCAATGGTTTTCTCCAATCATCCATTCCGGTTTAAATTCAATATCCCGGATAATTTCACCTTCCGTTTTCAGGTTGAGATATTGAATTACTACATCAACCAGTTCCGAGTCATTCAATCTTTTCAAAGAGATAAAACCGCTGTCAGATAATATCTTTTCAAATTGTCCAACATGATTTAAAAAATCATGGAAGTGTTTTGGTTGCAAGGTTTCTTCGGGAACGATTGTCTTTCTTAATAAACTGGAGAAAACGGAAGAGGAAGCTTTTCTATTCAAAGGCTTCTTGGTCAGAAATATAAAGCATTCATGATTTAGATAAGGTCTCTCATTAAAGAAACGTTCACTGCTCCTGGTTAAAAAACTGGTATCATCATTTGAAAAATCAGCCTTGTATTTTGTTTCAGTAAACCAATCTTGCTTATGAAGTAGTGCATTTACCGGCAGTACCTTAATTGCTTTTACCCATGCATGATGAAAAGCTTCATACTCGTCATTGCTCATGGTAAATAACTCCGGCAATTCTACTTTAAAGCCCACTGTAATGTCGCCCATCTTTGACAAGATGGAGCTATGTTCAACACCATACAACGGCAGTATGTCAAAAAGATTTTTCACGATGCAATTGCTTTTTGAAAAGAATAATAGAATAGCTTTTAATAACGTTCGGAACAGCTTTCTTTGCCACTTTCTTCATTAAACCGTGTTCGCCATAAGTACGGCTCAGTTTATATACATACATAAACAGGCCAGTTGCCAGGCTTACAATGAGTGCCAGGCAAAAGAAAATATTTAGTCCAATAATATAGATGATAGCAAAAAAAATGAGCAACATAACAAGCCCACCGCCGAGGTACCAAATATATTGTGCTTTCAGCCCTTTAAACTCGATGGACTTGTTGATGCCCTTGTTGATTTGATAGACACTGTTGCTCATAATAGATGTTTTACACTCCAAAGAATGACCGGATAACAGTTGCT
>JAKPQD010000314.1 GCA_029572965.1 Bacteroidota bacterium
AAATCGTATCAAGAGTATTTGCAACGGTAAACAGAGGAACACCTTATGTAGAAATGAGTAAATTTTGTGCTTAAAAATTTGGATTTGATCTTGGAATGCGGCTTTGCGCAGTGGCGGAACTTTAAATAATTATTGGAAAGATAAGCAAAATTTGAATTAGCAGATTATTTTCCAAGAAAGATAAACTAGCCATTGCGCAAAACCGCTGTTATAGCCAGTTTTTTTACTTTTCCATTTGCCAGTAAAAATATCTTTCATCATTCGATAACACTTCTCTTATTGAACTTCCGTCAACAATTAACCAATGTGCTGTGTAACTTCCAGCGCCGTCGGAAAAGAAAGCGTATAGCTTGTAAAAATCACCTTCCTTTCTGAATGAAAACTGATGCTTGGATAAGAAACCTGCGTTAAACATTCCGGTGACATCAAGTTCAATTAAACGGTTTTCTATTTTCAACGTTAACTTGGTTAATTGGTCTTTTGGTTTTTCCATTCCTTGGTCTGAGCCAAACCATGGTTTTCCATCAACTTTACAAATGTATTTCCACTCAGATTCTGAATTGCAAATCTCAATTTTATGTTCTGATTCTTTAAAAGCTTTTGTTATCCACATTACCGAAGCATTCTTTTCCAAAGCTATTTCTCCGCTTTGTGTCTGCGCATAACTTTCGGTTATGATAGAAAGGAAAAATATGATTTTAAAGATGTTCTTCATGTTTGCAGTTGCGTGTCGAAAAATTGGCTATAACGTCAGACTGTGAAAAAACATCACAATCCTTCCACCAAATATAGCAAAATAGTTGTAAGAAAGTTATAGTTTTTTTTATCTTTAATGATGCAATACATACAAGGAATATCTCGTTATCAGCTGCACGTAGCCAGTTTAGATGATACCATTAGCCAAGACAACCCTGTTCGATTTATAGATGCTTTTGTGAACAGCATCGAGCTTGAACGAGTAGGATTTCAACCAAAAGTTTTAAAAAGCGAAGGACGCCCTAGTTTTGAGACCCAACTATTTCTAAAAATCTATCTATACGGTTATCTCAATGGCATCCGCAGCTCAAGAAAACTAGAAAAAGAATGTCTTCGCAATCTGGAGTTGCAATGGCTCACAGAAACCCTTCGCCCTAATTATCACAGTATAGCCGATTTTAGAAAAGACAACCCCAAAGCCTTAAAACAACTCTTCAAACTCTTTGTTACATTTTTAAAAGATGCCGATTTAATAGCAGGGGAGACCATCGCTATTGATGGCACTAAATCAAGAGCGCACAACGGCAAGAAGTCTAATTACAATCAAAAGAAAATCGATAAACATAAAGAGTATATCGAAGCAAAAATCCAAGGCTATCTAACGGATTTAGACCACAATGACGATCAAGAAAAGAGCAGCGCAATACCCAATATTCAACAAAAAATTGCACGCTTGCAACAAAACAAACTGCGCTATGAAATCTTAGAAGAACAACTCAAAGCCAGTGGCGAACCACAAATAAGCACCACTGACCAAGATGCTAGATCCTTGCTAGTTCAAGGTCAAGTCGTAGAAGTATCGTATAATCTACAAGCCGCAGTAGACGATAAGCACAACCTAGTAGTGGCGACCCACACCATTAACCGCAACGATAAAAATGCACTCTCAGCCATAGCTTTAGAAGCAAAGGAAAATCTAGGAGCAACAACCTTTACAGTTTTGGTAGATAAAGGCTACCACAATGGACGAGAAATAGAAGCCTGTAAGCTAGCCAATATAACCACCATAGTCGCCCATCCCGATCAGGGCAAGAGTAACGAAAATGGCACTCAACCTGAGTATTTAGTCTCTAAGTTCACCTACAACAAACAAGACAACACATACACCTGTCCGCAAGGACAAATCCTTACCACCACAGGGAGTTGGCACAAGAAAACCAGAGATGGGGATAAAACAAGTTATTTATACCAAAAATACCGCACCACAGCCTGTAAAACCTGTCCCGTAAAAGAGCAATGTACCAGTAGAGTGGGAGGAAGAGAAATAGACCGAAGTCAGTATGCAGATGCCGTAGAAGAGAATCTAAAGCGCTACCAATCCAACCCACAACTGTATCGCAAACGACAAGAGATTAACGAGCATATCTTCGGAACAATAAAGCGAAAATGGGGTTACAATTACACCGACTTAATAGGACTAGAAAAAGTAAACGCAGAACACAGTCTTATTATGCTAGTCTATAACATCAAACGCAGTATAAACATCTTGGGAGTTCCCGAACTTATAGCAAAACTCAAGACTTGGAACACGCCTTACAAGAGAAAGAGTTTGTTTTTTCTAAAAACGACCTATTTAAAGCTGTTTGTAACTAAAATTATTTTTGAGACAAATCAGAACACTTCAAAAATTAGCCTAGCTTAAAATCAATTTATAGACCTCCTGTGAAGTAGAAAAGAAATAAAAATGAGGTTTTTTCACAGCCTGACGTT
>JAKPQD010000316.1 GCA_029572965.1 Bacteroidota bacterium
CCGAAGTTGAGCTGCATTAAATGCTTGAAGGCTCTCTGTATAAGGGATCCTAAAATCGTTTTCGCCAGAAATAATCATAATTGGCGTGTCCCAGTTTTGCACAAACAAGTGAGGCGAGAATGAATAGCTTTTAGGCTTAGGTGTTTGCCAGTAAGGCCCGCCAAGGTCGTGATTGGTAAAGAAAAACTCTTCGGTAGAGGCGTATTGGCTTTCGAGGTTAAACATACCACAATGGGCAATAAATGCTTTGAACCGCTTTTGGTGATGTCCGGCCAGATAAAAAACCGAAAAGCCTCCATAGCTTGCCCCAACTGCCCCCAAATGTTCGCTATCAACAAAAGGCTCGGTTTTTATGGCATCAATAGCACTCAAATAGTCTTTTATATTTTGTCCTCCGTAGTCTCCGGCAATCTGGTCATTCCAGGCTTTACCAAATGTGGGCAGCCCGCGACGGTTAGGAGCAACAACAATATATCCCCTGGCTGCCATCAATTGCAAGCTCCAACGGTACGAGAAAAACTGGCTTACAGCTTGTTGAGGTCCTCCCTGGCAATATAACAGGGCGGGGTAACGTTTGGTCGAATCAAAGTCCGGAGGAAAAACAATCCACGTAAGCATCTTTTTGCCATCAGTGGTAGCAATCCAGCGTTCTTCCACTTTTCCCATGCGTATATTGTCATATATATTTTGGTTCTCAAAAGTAACCTGTTGTTCTTTCCCTTCATCCGAAAGGTTTATTATTTCAGTAGCACGGCTGAAAGACATACGTGTGCCTATCATGGTACCAGCTGCGCGGAGCAATGCTATGTACTCGTGACCGCCCTGGGTAAGTTGTTTTATCGAATTGCTTTTCAAATCTACCTTGTAGAGTTGGTATGTGGCATTTATCCCGCTAATAAAGTAAATGGCATTGCTTTGTTCGTCCCATACCGGGCTGATAGCCTCCTGTTCAAAGTTGGCCGAAAGGTTTTTGAGCTGTTTTGTTTCAAAGTTATACACCATGAGCCTTGTCTGGTCTGACTCGTAGCCGGGAGTTTCCATACTTGTCCAGCATATCATCTTGTCGTCAGGCGAGAACACGGGATATTTGTCGTATCCATTCATGCCTTCAGAAATATTGACAGTTGTTTTATCTGTTACATCATATATGTAAATGTCTGAATTTGTGCTTAACGCTTCAGCTTTGCCTTTCAGCTTGCGACAAGTGTAAGCCAGCTTTTTGCCATCGTTGGACCACGAGATCTCGTTTAAGTCATAGTATGGCCGAAGAGGGGCATCGTAAGGCTCGCCTTTCATTATGTCTTCAGCATCTGTAACTTTGCCATCCTTAATAGGTGCAATAAATATATGACTGTGCGAGTAATCGTACCACGAATCCCAATGCCTGTACATCATATCGTCATACACACGACCTGTGGACAAGGGTAAATCAGGGTTACGGTCTTGTGCCGAGCTGTCAGTCTTTACCCGCATGGTGAAAAATACTTTACTTCCATCCGGCGAATAGTCAAAACCTTCGATATCGCCTTTTACATAAGTAACCTGAGTTTTATTGCTACCATCGGGGTTCATTTCCCAAATCTGCGAACTTCCGCTGAGGCTGCTTAAATAGCCAATTTTATCGCCTTTGGCAGAAAACTTCACACAAGACTCTGATTCGGCAGTAATTGTAAGCCTTGCAGGTGTACCTCCTTGTGATGGGATAATAAAAACCTCGGTATTGCCATTATTTTTCTGCAGGTTGTAACGTTTTACCGTGTAAACAATGTTTTTCCCATCAGGCGAAATGTCCCAGTCCAAAATGCGGCCAAATTTCCAAAGCATTTCAGGGGTCAGTTTTCCAACTATCTTCTCGCTATCTGTGATAGCCGTTTCAAAAAAGACTTGTACATCATTCTTTTTGCAAGAAAAGCTTACAAGAATGGTTACGGATAATCCAATAAGGAGTTTTTTCATTGTTTTCTTTAATAAAGAGTAAAGTTAAAAATAAAGTTTTTCGTTGAAACTTCTGTAAAAATTTTTCAGCTCATTTTATTCCCAGTGAGTAAGAAAGAATATTTAGTTAAATTTGGAAATATTTTTTCGGGCTAATATTTGTTAATAAAAAAATAGTTGTATTTTTGCAGTCCGCTTTTTGAGAAGAAAAGTTTGTATGTATATAATAATTAAAAACTTAGCAAAGTGAATACGCTTAGTTATAAAACAATTTCAGTAAACAAAGCCACCGCACAAAAAGAGTGGGTGATTGTAGATGCTCAGAATCAGGCGCTTGGACGTTTGTCTTCAAAAGTTGCTAAATTGCTCAGAGGGAAATACAAACCAAGTTATACCCCTCATGTTGATTGTGGTGACAATGTTATCGTTATCAATGCCGATAAAGTGCGCATTACCGGTAAAAAATGGACAGACAGAAAGCATTTTTCACATACCGGATACCAAGGTGGACAAGTTGTATTGTCTCCACTGGATATCTTCAAGAAAAATCCTTGCCGTTTAATTGAGAAATCAGTAAAAGGCATGTTACCAAAGAATATCCTTTCTAACAAGCTCATTGGCAACCTTTATGTTTATGTTGGAGAAAACCACAAACACGAAGGACAACAGCCAAAATCTATTGACATCAATTCTCTTAAATAATATCCATGGAAATTATTAACGCATTAGGCAGAAGAAAAACAGCTGTAGCCCGTGTTTATCTTAAAGAAGGAAAAGGTAATATCACTATTAACGACCGTGCTTTAAGTACATATTTTACCACAACACAGTTGCAATATATTGTTAAACAGCCACTTGAAAAATTAGGGGTAGCCGAAAATTTTGATGTTACAGTAAACATTACTGGTGGTGGGTTTAAGGGCCAGGCAGAAGCAGTTCGCCTTGGTATTGCCAGAGCATTGGTAAAGATTAACGAAGAAAATAAGCCTGCTTTGAAGAAAGAAGGTTTCATGACCCGTGACTCACGTGAAGTTGAGCGTAAAAAACCGGGTCGTCCAAAAGCACGTAAACGCTTCCAGTTCAGTAAACGTTAAAAGTTTTTGCTGGGACTTAGTTTAGCATCTAAATTACCCGGACTTCCGCTTTGGTGGGGCTACCGGGTAATTGCTTAATATAAGAACGTAAACTAAATTTTTTATTCATGTCAAAAGTAACATTTGAACAACTTCTTGATGCCGGAGTACATTTCGGCCACTTAAAAAGGAAATGGTGCCCGGCCATGGCTCCATACATTTTTATGGAGAAAAACGGGATCCACATCATCGATCTCCAAAAAACAGCAGCAAAACTGGAAGAATCTGCCAATGCAATTAAACAAATTGCAAAATCAGGCCGTCGTATTTTGTTTGTTGCCACAAAAAAACAAGCCAAAGAAATCGTTAGTGAAAAAGTAAAGGCTGTTGGGATGCCTTACGTTACTGAACGTTGGCCGGGTGGTATGCTTACCAACTTTCCAACAATCCGTAAAGCTGTTAAAAAGATGACCTCTATCGACAAAATGATTGCCGATGGCACCTTTGATACCCTTTCAAAACGTGAAAAATTACAAATTACACGTCAACGTGCAAAACTGGAAAAGAACTTAGGTAGTATTGCCGATCTTACCCGTTTGCCAGCAGCTCTTTTTGTAATTGACATTACAAAAGAACATATTGCCGTTCACGAAGCAAAACGTCTTGGTATTCCAGTGTTTGCAATGTGCGATACCAACTCTGACCCCAATAAAGTTGACTTTGCTATTCCGGCAAATGATGATGCCTCTAAATCTATAGCTTTGATTGTAGATGTTATTTGCGATGCTATCAAAGAAGGATTGTCAGAACGGAAAGTTGATAAAGATGCTGAACAAGCTGAGCGTAAAGCTAAACAAGACGTTAAGAAAAAAGTAACAAAAAAATCTATTGACGAGCTTGAGGAAGTTTTGCCGGAAGCGGTAAAAGTTGTAGCTGAAACTGAAACCAAAAAAGCACCTATCAAAAAGAAAATTCGCAAAGACGAAGAATAATTTACAAAATATAAATTGAAAATATTACAGATATGTCACAAGTTTCTCTTGCCGATATAACAAAACTCAGAACAGCTACCAGTGCTGGTATGATGGACTGTAAAAAAGCCCTTGAAGAAGCCGGTGGTGATTTTGAAAAAGCTGTTGAAATCATTCGTAAAAAAGGCCAGTTAGTAGCAAGCAAACGAGCTGAACGTACTGCTACTGAAGGTGTTGTTTTGGCTGCTATTACTGCCGATGGCAAATTTGGTGCTGTTACTGCCCTTAACTGCGAAACAGATTTCGTTGCCAAAAATGCCGATTTTGTTGCTTTGGCACAAAAAATTAGCGATGCAGCTATCGCCAACAAACCTAAAGATGCTGATGCTTTGAAAGCTATTATTGTTGACGGCCGTTCGATAGCAGACCTTATCACCGAGCGTATTGGTGTTACTGGTGAGAAAATGGATTTAAGCTATTATGGCTTTATCCAGGCTGAAAAAGTTGTTGCTTACAATCATCCGGGTAACCAATTGGCTTGTGTTGTTGGGTTTAACAAAGATGCTGATGCTCAGGTTTTGAAAGATGTTGCCATGCAGGTTGCTGCTATGAACCCTGTTGCTGTTGATAAAGACTCTGTTTCAAAAGAAAAAATTGAAAAAGAGATGGAAATCGGTCGCGAAAAAGCACGTCTTGAAGGCAAACCTGAAAATATGATTGAGAAAATTGCTGAAGGTATGCTTAACAAATTCTACAAAGAAAGCACTTTGTTGAACCAAGAATTTATAAAAGATAACAAAAAGACAATCCGTCAATACATCCAGGGTGTAGATAAAGATTTGAATGTTGTTGGTTTTAGCAGATGCGGTCTTAAAGACTAATTGGCTATACCGGACATTCATATATTTTACGGTTAATTATTTCAGAAAAGTCCGCCTCTATGGCGGACTTTTTTATTATTAGGCAAGAAAAAAACCTTCCAGGTTTTGAAAACCTGGAAGGTAGAGGTACTGGTATAAAAAACGCTTTGCTTTTCGGAAAAGCAAAGCGTTTCAACACTATTCAAATTACTCAGTCAATATCATCCTTTTGGTGTCTATTTCCTTACCATCGGCAATAAGAGAATATAAGTACATGCCAGGCCTTAACTCGGCTGCATGGACTGTAATACTTCCTTTGCCTGTTTGCAAATGGCCAAAGGTCTTTATTTGCAAACCATTCATGTCGTAAACATTTAACATGGCATTTTGCACTGTTTCAGGTAAATAGTAAACAATCACGGTGGACTGGTTAAACGGGTTTGGGGCGTTTTGCCCCAGCGAAGCTATAACTGCGTTTGCAGATGCAATATCAGTATTTGCACTTTCCTTTTTACTTGAGGCTTTTTCATTTGATTTGCCCACCAGCTGGTCGATAACCTTCTGTTGCTCTTTGATAGCCTCCACCAGCACAGGGATAACTTTGGTATAATCAACAGCATAAATACCTGTAGAGTCGTCATAACTAACAGCCTGTGGCAATACCTTTTGAAGGTCTTGTGCTATAAAGCCTACTTTGTTTTTGCCCAGTTTGCTTTGCAGGCTTTTGTCATTATTGTACATCTTTGCATTATAATCAAACTTTACCCCTTTCATGGCTTT
>JAKPQD010000323.1 GCA_029572965.1 Bacteroidota bacterium
TTTAAGAACTGAAACCGATTCAATATCTTCAGGGTTAATATCCTGAGCAAGGTTACCGTAGTCATAACCACCTGCTCCAACATTTGCTGTTGAAGTGTTGTAGTTTGCATTGCTTATGGGTACTCCGTCAACAACAAATAATGGGTCGTTGCTACCAGAAACCGAAGCAACACCGCGGATTAGCACCTTAGCAGAACCACCAGTGTTACCAGAAGCACCAACAATCTGAACACCAGCCACTTTACCGGTAATAGCATTCAAAACGTTAGTTTGGCCCGACTTGTTAAGATCATCGGCCTTAACATCTTGAACAGCGTAACCAAGGGCTTTCTTTTCACGGGTAATACCCAGAGCTGTAACAACTACTTCCTTCATCTCAACAGCTTCGGATTCCATTACCACATCGATCACCGAGCGGCCGGCAATGGCAACTTCCTGGGTTTTGAACCCCACAAAGCTGAAGGTGAGGGTTTGAGCATTGGCGGGTACGGCAAGTTCATACTTACCATCTACACTGGTAGTAGCACCAATTGTAGTACCCTTTACGAACACTGAAACACCCGGCATGGGCATTCCATCCTCGGAACTGGTTACCGTTCCGGTAATCCTTACCGTTTGAGCCTGCACAATGGTTAAGCCGGCAAGCAGCAAACCTGCAAGAAAAACGCTTAGTTTTTTCATAGAACAAGTTTTAGGTTTACAATAGAGGTTAGTAAATTTTCAACAGGGCTAATATATGCTAAAGAATGCAAAAAAACAAGCGGTAGGTTAAAATATTTTAATAGCTACTCTTTTTCAGAATGATGCCACCACTAAGAAAGCATACAACGAAACTACTAATTCGAAAGAATGCTACATCCCCATATTGTCAACAGTACTAAGAGGTGAACTTTTCCTGTTGTTAATATCAGTAGAAGTAACTTAATTGTATCCATTGGTTTAAAGAATAGTTGAGCGATAAACCTTTTTTGAAATCTGCCATAAGGTCATTATGGTCATTAGTTTGCAAGGCCTGATAAATTTTTGTCGCTTACAGCTATAGCCTTAAACTTGGAATTTGGGTATATCAAATTAAAATCAGCTGCAATATCTTCGTGCTATTTTTATTAACTTAGCAAAAACTTAAAAGAGTAAAAATATGATAAAAAAGTCACTACGATTTTCATCAACATTGTTAATTACTTTTATGGTAATTAATAATTGTTTTGCCCA
Organism: Bacteroidota bacterium; assembly: GCA_029572965.1. Classification (GTDB taxonomy): domain Bacteria; phylum Bacteroidota; class Bacteroidia; order Bacteroidales; family DTGW01; genus JAKPQD01. The sequence goes on from JAKPQD010000323.1 coordinate 1,213, forward strand.
AGAAAACGTCAATGTTAAGGTTTCAAGAAATGAGAATATTGTAGATATCTCTGCCGAAAAGAGCTATGTACTTCTTTACAATGAACCCCTTGACGGGAGAATAACATTTAGCGACAAAACTTATGCTAAGGCAAAACTAAACCTCAACCTACTAACAGATGAAGTGCTATTCATCACTCCGGAAAATGAGCTGCTCCCAGTTGCCAATCAGGATCAAATAATTTTTTTTTCAATTGGTAAAGATTTATTCTTTAAAACATCCAATGGAACAGTTCAGGTAGTAGCAAATATAAACGATATTCAGCTTGGAATGGTTCGTGGATTTAAAACCGTAAACATTGATAAGGGTGGAGCCTACGGAATGTCATCTTCAACTTCTAGCGTACAGCAAGCCTCTTCGTTACTGGAAACAGGCAACAGGATTATTGCTTCAAGCTTAACCGTAAACCAAAAAGTTGAGCTGGGGTACTATGAAAAATGGTACTTAATAAACAAAAGCAAATTTTACCCAGCGACCTTAAAAAATTTCTCTAAGATCTTTAAAATTGATAAAAAAGAGTTGGAAACTTATGTAAAAACTGCAAACATTGACATTAACAAGAAAGAAGATTTGATAAGTTTAATGAACTATTGTACTGCCAGATAATTTTTCTAATAATACTTAATAAAAAAGTAGGTCATAGACCTACTTTTTTTATTAAGAACAACATTAAACTATGGTATAAATAATTTTAGCGCATAGTTTTTACCCTGGAAAACAACTTGCACAATATAAATTCCTTTTTGAATATCTGAAATATTAAGTGAGATACGATGACTGCCTGTATTCTTTTGGAAATTAAAACTTTTTACTAAAGTTCCATCAATTGATACTATACTAATAATTCCAATACCAGGCTCATCATGGTTAAGCTCAACAACTAAAGACCCATCATTAACAAATGCACTTAAAACACTTTTAACATTCAAAGGTACATCATCGGTGGAAGTTTGCTTTAATACCTGAATTAGCAGGGATTTTTCAAAAGTTAAGCCAGATAAATCGGTAGCCTTAACCACGATTTCCCATAGCGGAGTTTGACTACAGTTCAAAACATTAGTAGTTACTAACGAATCCGTCTTTACTGCAAATGGAACATCACCAATCTCACCATCAATCCCGGGTGCGCCGTGAACCTCAAATGTATGGCTATCGTTAGGGGTTTCATCGGACGCCACAAGTTTACCTACAAACTCACCTGCAGGTTTGTTTTCATAAACGGTGTTATTAGAGATTTGAATATCGTATGGTGAATGATTTCTGGGCTCAAAGTAAATAACTGCTTGTTGGTCATAGCTGAAATTGTAGCTACCAGGTGTCAACGATCCAATAGAATAGTATCCATTGTAACTTCCACTCCAACCCCAATTGAAATGAAACAGCCCGTTTTGATTGACGCCATCCAGACAAAAAGCATGTCCCGCTTGTCCATCGTTACCATCTCCTGAATAGTATATTGGCCTACCAGCCAATAGTTCACTGGTTAGTAGGGCTCTCCAATCCTCATCAGTATATGATGATTTACTTACTATTTTGGCTCTGCTTGTGTAATCAAAGTAGGTTTTTATAGCATATGGAACATTTTGTGAGTAAGCACCAGAACCATCTGCACCATAGTTCATGTTTACAGAAACCCCAAGATGATATAGTAGTTTAGCAACATGTTCATTGGCAGTTGTTGCAGGCATTAAATCCCAATTGTATTCTTGCTGAGAGTAGTTTACGTATTGGTTTCCATACGTGGGATCGGTGTAGGAGTGCTCACCATATCCCCTTGTTGGGTATTTGAAAACACTCATACATTGAGCCA
>JAKPQD010000330.1 GCA_029572965.1 Bacteroidota bacterium
GGTCAAACTTCTGCATGGTATGTGTTTTCAGCAATAGGCATGTATTCAGTTGCACCGGGAACAAACCAATATGTGTTGGGGGCTCCGCTGTTTAACAAAATTACTTTACACCTCGAAAACGGAAAAACCTTTGTAATAAATGCACCGGCTAATAGTAAAGAGAACTTTTATATATCAAATGCAAAATTAAATAGGGCCTGCTGAATAATTTCGAACGATCTAAAATTCAGCCATTTCGACTATATTTACAGTATCAAAAGTGCAAAGAAATATGGCAAAAGCTCAAAAAAACCGTGCATCAAAGCGAGAATACATAAGCGAAAAACAACTAATACTCACGGGATTTGAAACCCCATTTTCCCGTTCACTGAGGTCGGATAACCGATGGATTGTATTGGCCCATAAAATTCCATGGGACACATTGGTAAGTGTTTACAAAGCTCAATTAGGCAATGGCAAAACGGGGGCAGATGGCATCAATCCCAGAGTAGCCATAGGGTCGATGCTTATAAAACACATCTGCAATTTAAGCGATCGGGAAACGGTTCAGCAAATACAGGAAAACATGTACATGCAGTACTTCATAGGATATAGCAGTTTTAGCGATGAAGAGCCATTTGATCCCTCCTTGTTTGTTGAGTTTAGAAAACGATTGAGCATAGATCAGATCAATGCAATTAACGAGAAGATACTTGGAGTGAAAGACCAACAATCTGGAGATGATAAAGATTGTGATAAGGATAAGGATAAGGATAATGACAACGATTCATCAGGTGTTTCAGCAACAATAACAGAGAATAAAACAATCGAAGCAATCAGCCACAAAGGGAAGTTAATTGCTGATGCCACGGCCTGTCCACAGGATATCGCTTATCCTACTGATCTTAATTTACTGAATGATGCAAGAGAAAAATCGGAGGAATTGATCGATGTTTTGTTTGACCCCAAACGACATGGTAAAAAGCCAAGAACATACAGGGAAACAGCTCGCACGCTATATTTACAGACAGCACAGAAAAAAGTAAAATCCGGAAAAGAAATCCGAAAAGCAGTAAAAAAGCAGTTGAATTTTTTAAAGCGGAATATAAAGATTCTTCATAAACTTTTAGATGCTTATCAAGGCATACCCTTTGATCGACATCAGTACAAGTACTTTCTTGTGATACAAACGCTGTATGATCAACAGATGCACATGTATCAAAACAATACCCACGCTGTCGATCATCGAATTGTCAGCATTCATCAGCCACATGTACGGCCCATGGTGAGAGGGAAAACAAATGCAAATGTAGAATTTGGAGCAAAGATACAAGTGAGCTTGATGAATGGGTATGCATTTCTGGACGACCTTTCATGGGAAGCGTTCAATGAAGGTACACGGCTTATTGCATTGGTAGAAAAATACAAATCCAGATTTGGATATTATCCACAAGAAGTATTGGTAGACAAAATATATTGTAACCGCCAAAACAGAATGAAGCTCAAAGAGCTTGGAATAAAGCTACGAGCCAAGCCACTTGGCAGACCATCGGCTGTGGATGTGGAACACGTAAGACCGGGCGAAAGAAATCCAATAGAAAGCAAGTTTGGACAAGCAAAAACAGCATATGGTTTAAACCGTATCAAAGCAAGGCTTCAGCAAACAAGCGAATCATGGATAGCCACAATTGTATTGGTACTCAACCTGGTTAAATTAGCCGGGCAAGTACCCTATTGGTTAATTGTTCGGCTGTTGACTTTTTCAGCTAATAGGGCGGAATCTCTTAGAAGGCAAATAGGAGTATTCCTATCAGATAGACCTATCGAATGGTGCTTTGGTATGGTTTGACTTATTCAGCAGGCCCTATTTAGTTAACACATCATTTTTTTTAATAAAGCTATATGATGCACCTGTTTCTATTTCAGATTTTATAGAGTCTTTAAAAAAATACATGTATTGTGGATGTATGTCCCAGTTAAC
>JAKPQD010000344.1 GCA_029572965.1 Bacteroidota bacterium
GACAAAATTAAAATAAGAAAGGATTTAGCTTTTTGACAGGACAGTGCAAATTTGATGGAAATTTATTTTGTTTTTTTCTTCCCACCGCAAAAAAAGAAGAAAGAAACCCCACCCACATTGCAGCACATTTGCAAGCCCCACGAGCCGACGCTCAAAACCAAAGCTTGCAAAAGAGCTGCAATTTTGCTGACGCACCCGTGCTAAATTGTTACTTTTGAGCGTTAATTAAAATTTGAACACATAAAATACAAGAATATTTAAATGGCAAAAAAAGCAAAAGAAACGGTAGAAGAACCTTTGGAGAAAAAACTTTGGAAAGCGGCTGACAAACTCCGTAAAAATATGGATGCAGCCGAATATAAACATGTGGCATTGGGATTGATTTTTCTCAAATATATTTCAGATGCTTTTGAAGAACTCTACAGCAAACTAAAAGATGGCAAAGGAGAATATGAAGGAGCTGACCCCGAAGATAAAAATGAATATGTAGCAGAGAAAGTTTTTTATGTTCCACCTTCTGCCCGTTGGACTTGGTTGCAAGGCAGAGCCAAACTGCCCACAATTGGCAAGGACATTGACGAAGCAATGGACGCCATTGAAAAAGATAACCCATCTTTGAAAGGCGTTTTGCCCAAAGTGTATGCACAGGAAAAATTAGACAAAGGCAGTTTGGGCGGACTGGTTGACTTGGTAAGCACTGCAACACTTGGAACAAAAGAAGCTCAAAGTAAAGATTTATTGGGCAGAGTGTTTGAATACTTTTTGGGCGAATTTGCTTTGGCGGAAGGAAAGAAAGGCGGACAGTTCTATACTCCTGAAAGTGTTGTAAAACTATTGGTTGAAATGCTTGAACCTTACGAAGGCAGAGTGTTTGACCCTTGCTGTGGAAGCGGTGGAATGTTTGTACAGAGCGAGAAATTTATTAAGCACCACCAAGATTATTACAAAAAGAACAACGGCAAAAAACTTTCATTGAACCCTGCCGACCATATTTCTATTTACGGACAGGAAAGCAACCAAACCACTTGGCGCCTGGCAAAGATGAACCTTTCCATAAGAGGCATTGATAGTAGCAATGTAAAATGGAACAATGAAGGCAGTTTTTTAAATGATGCACACAAAGACTTGAAAGCCGATTTCATTATTGCCAACCCACCATTTAACGATAGTGAATGGAGCGGTGAACTATTAAAGCAAGATGGTAGATGGGCATATGGTGTTCCTCCAACTGGTAATGCAAACTTTGCTTGGATTCAACATTTCCTTTACCATTTAGCTCCTACTGGAAAAGCTGCATTTGTCATGCATTGTGGAGCTGCAAGCAATAAAGGTCAAGCTGAAAGTAAAATAAGGAAAAGACTAATAGAGGAAGGATTAGTTGATTGTATCGTAGGCTTGCCTACTCAATTATTCTCTAATACAACCCTTCCTGTGCATTTGTGGTTTTTAAAGCGTGATGTTTCAGATAAAAAACATGATGTTTTAATGATTGATGCATATAACTTAGGAGTCATGTCGGAAAGCACTCTTAGAGTTTTAAGGATTGAAGACATACAATTTATAGCAGATACTTATAAAAACTGGCAACAAAAGTCTTCTAAATATCAGGATATGGCGGGCTTTTGCCGGTCTGTTTCATTTGCAGACATAGAGGCTAAATCGTTTATAATTGCCCCTAATCGATATATCGAAAGAGTTAAAAAACACAGAGAACAAGCATTCAAGTTAGATATAAATAAATTCATTACGAGCGGAATTGAATACTCAAACAAGATAAATAAACAGATTGAGAGCATAAATATTTCTGATAATGCTTACAAAGTTGATTTTCTAAAGGTATTTGATAAATCTTTTGACAAATCGAAATGGGAAGAGGTTGAGGTTTCAGAGGTAATTGCTGATACTATCAGCGGAAGTTGGGGGAATGATGAACCCAAGAAGGACAATATTTCTGTTAAGGTAATAAGAGGAACAGATTTGCCAAATATCCCATTGTTCAACTTAAAAAAAACTCCAACCCGCTTTCTTAATAAGAGTAAAGTTGAGGAAATACAACTTCAGGAAAATGATATTGTAATTGAATTATCTGGCGGTAGTAAAGACCAACCGACAGGTAGGAGTGCAATCATTACTAAAGAGTTAATGGACTACTTTGGAATGCCCTTGATTTGTTCGAACTTCTGTAAAGTTATTAGGGTAAACGAGGAAAAAGTTAATCCCTACTGGTTTCACTTCTTTTGGAATCAATGTTATGAAGAAGGTTTAACTACACGCTATGAAAATCAACCGAGTGGAATAAAAAACTTTCAATTAGATGAGTTTATATCAAGTGAATTAATTCTTTTACCATCTCGACCAATTCAAGATGAATATGCAACAAAGCTTAAGGCAATATTTGACTTAAAGAATATGCTGACATACACAGCTTATAACCTATCAAAGACGATAGATAAAGCTTTTGAAAATCTATATTACGAATTTGATGTTTAATTATGCAAGAAAAAGAGCTACTCCGCAAACTTGGTGAAGAAACCATTTATTCTGCCAAAGGTCATTTCAAAGCGTGTGACCTTAGAAGGCAGTTAATCACATACACTATTTGGTGTTGTGCGGTTTTAAATGTAGTTGGCATAATTGGTATTCATCCAATAGCTGATAAATGGTTTTCTGCGGTTGGTTTATTCGGCACTATTGCACTTTTAATTTGGAACGAAGGCGAAGGCAAGAATTACAGAGCAAAACACAAGGAAGCAGCAGAAAATTATTTGGCATTGCACAAAGAAATTCGGAGTTGCTATTTTTTAAGTGAGTGCGATAAAGCGCAAGTAGAACAATTAAGTAAAAATGTGAGCCAGTTTGATAAAGCCGAAAAACCCGAAATTCCGGGCTTCGCAAGAAAGTGGGCAAAAAAGGCGATTGAAAGGAAAGACCCTGAAACTGACAACTGGTTTTTAAAAGAAATAGAAAAATGAGTATAAACAGTAAACTTGTAGCCTTTGCCCAAAATGAATTGGTGCTTTCTCATAACGATACTGAACGAGATAAAATAAAGGCATCGTTAGGTCAATTAGAAAAGGTATTAAAAGATAAACTTGGTAGTAATATCAAAGAGTTTATTCGTTTTGGTTCGTTTACCCGGAATACAATTTTACCAAGAAAGTACGACCCTAATTCTGATGTAGATTTGATGATTGTGTTTAACACATCAACAGCCAAATACACACCCGGAACTTATCGCAAATGGATATTAGATGTGGTTTCAGTTGCATATCCAAATTCAGTTTCAAAAAAGGATTTTCCAGTAATAAAGCTTGAACTCAACCACATAATGTTTGATATAGTTCCTGCATATACTGAGGATTTTATTTGGAAAACTTATTACATTCCCGGTTCTGGCGATACTTGGAGAAGCACCACCCCAAACGATATAAACGAAAGTTTGGCATCAAAAAACACACAATACGGCAACAATGTAATTCGCAATACTATTCGTTTGTGTAAACATTGGAACGCTTTTGCAGGCTATCCGCTAGAATCATATTTAATGGAAAAAGATATTATCAATTTGGTTTATTGGGGAAATGAAGATACATACGAGAGGTTTTTAAAAACCATAAACAGTATTGCAGGCAGCAGACCCGGAGTTAGGCAAGCATTAGATTATATACAACAATACAAAGGCAGTTGGAGTCAACCAGCAAATGAAGCAAAACAATTTGAATGGTTACAAAAATTATTGCCGGGATTAAAATAAAAAGCTATGAATATATTCGCATTAAGAGGCAGAGGCAATTCAGGCAAATCAACCACAATTAGGTTGCTTCATGGATTGCTAATACAAAATGGTTATCAAATTGCAAGTACAACTTTTAACCCCCAAGGTGGTGATTTTAGAACCGTATTTACAAAAAACGGAAAACTAATAGGGATTACAAGTTCAGGTGATACATTTGATTTAGTCCATGACAATTTAGAAGCATTGATTAATGACGGTTGTACAATTTGCGTTTGTGCTTGCAGAACTTATGACCGTTCAGGTCAGGGAACAAATGCGGCAATTGATTCTTTCACGAATTTTCAAAAACAATATATCAACAAAACAGTTGCAGCTTCAGCAGTTCAGGAACAGCAAGCTAACCAAGCTGATGCACAAATTTTATTCAATACAGTTGATGCTTTAGTTTAATGAAACCCATCACAGAAAATATAATCGAACAGTCAGCGATTGAAATATTACAATCGCAAGGATGGGAATATGCCAACGGCAAAGAAATTTCACCCGAAGGGCTTTTTTGTGAAAGAGAAAGTTTCAGTCAGGTTGTTTTACTCAGTCGGTTAAGAACCGCCATTGCCAAAATAAATCCGACCATTCCATTAGATGCACAGGAAGCAGCCGTTCAAAAAGTATTGCGGATTGCTTCGCCGGATTTGCTTCACAATAATGAAGAATTTCATCGCTTGTTAGTTGAAAAAGTAAAAATTCCTTATCAACAGAACGGTTACGAACGAAGCCACGAAGTGGCTTTGATAGATTTTGAAAATCCTACCAACAATCAATTTTTGGTTGTAAATCAATACACCATCATTGAAAACAATCAGAATAAACGCCCTGATGTGTTGCTGTTTGTAAACGGATTGCCTTTGGTTGTTATAGAGTTGAAAAATGCTGCCAGTGAAAATGCAGACATCAAAAGTGCTTATCAGCAAATACAAACTTACAAAGCCATTATTCCTAGTTTGTTTACATACAACACCATCTGCATTTTATCAGACGGTTTGGAATGTAAGGCAGGTAGTGTTTCTGCAGATTTGAGCCGTTACATGACTTGGAAAACAGCAGACGGCATAAAAGAAGCCTCACGATTCAAACCACAATTAGAAACATTGCTGAAAGGAATGTTGCAACCAGCAACATTGTTGGACTTGGTTCGCAACTTCATTGTGTTTGAAAAATCAAAAAAGGAAGATGCAAAAACAGGTTTGATACAAATTCAGACTGTAAAGAAGTTAGCCGCTTACCATCAGTTCTTTGCTGTAAACAAAGCTGTTCAATCAACTGTAAACGCATCAGGCGAAAATGGAGATAAACGAGGTGGAGTTGTTTGGCACACACAAGGTTCGGGCAAAAGTTTGAGTATGGTTTTCTATTCAGGAAAACTAATTACTTCTCCCGAAATGAAAAATCCAACCATTGTGGTAATTACAGACCGTAATGATTTGGACGACCAGTTGTTTGACACATTTGCTTCTTCCGTTCAGTTGTTAAGACAAGAACCTGTTCAAGCAGAAAATAGAGAACATTTAAAAGAACTATTGAAGGTTGCAAGCGGGGGAATTGTATTTACTACCATTCAGAAATTTTTACCCGAAAACAATAAATCAGTTTACGACCAACTTTCAGACCGTAAAAATGTAGTGGTTATTGCCGATGAAGCACACAGAACACAATACGGTTTTGAAGCAAAATTGATTGATGAAAAAGACAAGGAAACTAAAGAAGTAATCGGCAAACGCATTGCTTATGGTTTTGCAAAATATATGCGTGATGCTTTGCCAAATGCGACTTACATTGGTTTTACAGGGACGCCCATTGAAGGCACAGATGTAAATACTCCACAGGTTTTCGGAAATTACATTGACCGCTACGACATTAAAGATGCCGTTGATGACGGCGCAACGGTAAAAATCTTCTATGAAAGTCGTTTGGCAAAAGTGAATCTGGACGAAGAAGGCAGACGATTAATTGAAGAATTTGATAAAGAATTAGAGCAAAACGAAGAACTCACAGAAAAACAAAAAGCAAAAGCTAAGTGGACAAAGTTAGAAGCCATTGTTGGGCATCACGACCGAGTGAAAAATTTAGCAAAAGACATTGTATTACATTTTGAAAAACGGCAAACTGTTTTTGAAGGCAAAGCAATGATTGTAGCAATGAGTCGCAGAATTGCAGCCGACCTATACAAAGAAATTATTGCAATTCGCCCCGATTGGCACAATGACGATTTGACCAAAGGAGCTATAAAAGTGGTTATGACAACCAACAGTGCAGACGGCCCTGAAATTTCAAAACATCACACTACTAAACAACAACGCAGGGATTTATCGGAACGCATGAAAGACCCTGCTGATGAATTGAAATTAGTGATAGTTCGTGATATGTGGTTGACTGGTTTTGATGCTCCTTGTTTGAATACCATGTATGTTGACAAACCTATGAGAGGCCACAACCTAATGCAAGCCATTGCAAGGGTAAACCGTGTTTTCAAAGACAAGCCAGGCGGTTTGATTGTAGACTATTTGGGCATTGGAACAGATTTGAAAAAAGCACTTTCTTTTTATGGTGAAGCTGGCGGGAAAGGCGACCCGGCAGAGAACATTGAAAAGGCATTTGAAATTTTCAAAGAAAAATTGGAAGTAGTTCAACAAATGTTCAATGAGGACAGCATCACCCGAAATGATATTTTAGTTGAAGAACCAGAAGCATATTATGAAGGTAGTTTCAAATTCAATTACCGCAGATTCTTTGTTGTAGATGCACAAGAAAAACTCTCCATCATTCTGCAAGCAGAAGAACACATTTTGGGTTTACAGGACGGCAAAGAAAGGTTTATCAGAGAAGTAAGTTTATTAAGTCAGGCACTTTCGCTTTGCATCACCAAAGAAGAAGTACAACCGCACTTGCCCGAAGTTGCGTTTTTCCAAGCAATGAAAGCAAGGTTGGCAAAATTTGATGCTCCAACAGGCGGTGGTAGAACAGATGTAGAAATTGAAACAGCCATTAAACAAATTGTTGATGAAGCGTTGAGCAGCGACAAAGTGATTGACATTTTTGATGCCGCAGGAATTGACAAACCCGAAATTTCAGGACTGGAGATTTTATCAGATGAATTTCTTTTGGAAGTTCAGGGAATGCAACATAAGAATTTAGCAATTGAATTGCTGAAAAAGATTCTGAATAACGAACTGAAAGTAAGAGCTAAAACAAACCTTGTAAAGAGCAAGAAACTTTTAGAAATGTTGGAAGGTGCAATTAAACGCTACCAAAACAACTTGCTGACAACGGCTGAAATCATTCAGGAACTCATCAACATTGCAAAACAAATAAAAGAAGCAGACAAAGAGGGCGAAAAGCTTGGACTAAATAATGACGAAGTTGCTTTTTACAATGCACTTGAAGTAAATGACAGTGCAGTAAATGTTTTAGGAGACGAGACTTTAAAAGAAATTGCGAAAGAAATCGCTGACAAAGTGAGAGCAAACGCAACCATTGACTGGACAATTAGAGAAAGTGCACGGGCGAAACTTATGGTTCTTGTAAGGCGGACATTAAACAAATATGGTTATCCACCAGACAAACAGCAAAAAGCAATTGATACGGTACTAAAACAAGCTGAGTTATTAGCTGATAATTTGACAAGAGAATGAAAAGCCAGCCCACAGTCGTAAGCACATTTGCAAGCCCGCACGAGCCAACGCTCAAACCAAAGACTTGCAAAAGAGCTTCCGCCTTTCCAGCCCAAGAAACCGCCTTTCAGGACGGTTTGGGGATTGCCCACGCTCAAAAAAACAAAATAAATTTGTGCTTCGTCGATAGGTTGGTGCAGATTGACAATGACAAGAAAAAAAGCTAAATAAATGATAAACAGACAGAAATGAATGAACACCAGTTGCCAACACGCGGTATAGTTAATTGCCGGTGCAGTGCGTATTCGAGCGGCACAGCTCGTATCAAAAGTAGTTGTAACTTGATAAGAAAGTGCTTCGAAATCGGCAACTAACCATACCGCCAACCGTTAGGGCGCATGCAAAAAAAACAGACACTCAAGCAGATAGATATAGTTTTAATTAAAAGCAAATTTTTAAAGATGAATAGGATAAAGGAACATTTTGAGACTGAAGCAAAAGAGTTTGATGAAATAATTATAAAG
>JAKPQD010000350.1 GCA_029572965.1 Bacteroidota bacterium
CCGTTGGACATCAATTCAATGTCGGCAGCTTTCCCAACTGGTATTTTGGCTGATGGTAGCGACTTGGCTGCTACCTTGACCGTCAATTTTGGTTCGGTTACAAAGCTTATCAATTCGGCAAAAGTGGCTTGTATTGACGTGGCAGACGAATATCCACAAATTACAGGTTATGAGTTAACTCCCGGAGGTGCTACTGCTACAACTGTATCGTTTATCGCTACCGATTGCGCAGGTGCTGAAGCTATCGATTTAGTTGCAAGCGAGGTTTTTGTTAATGGTACAGCTTCGACCGCTGTGGCTTCGGCTGTGGTTGGCGGACATACCGTTTACACTGCTACATTAGCGGCTAATGTAATCGTTGCAGGCGTCAACACGTTGGTTCTTGAAAGTACGAGCAAATACGGTAAAACAACCTTTAAATACACTGCATAATGTTAATAGGTCGCACAGATTATAACGTCGACATCTGTGGTAAGATGTCACGTGAGCAGTTTGAGGAGGTTTTCCCTAATGATAAAAAAGCGTATGATATCATACAGAAGTCTTTAGGTAAGAAGCAAAAAAAGGAAGTAACCGAATAGGTAATTAATTAGATGGGGGAGTTTGGACGCTCCCCCATTTTAAAATAAAGTATAAAAATGGGCTGTAAATGCAACGAAAATAAAAACGCTGTACGTAAATTAGCTGTATCATTCGCTAAATTAAATCAATGCGACGTGGTTATTTTCAGATGTTCCGAAACAGACTTTTGTGAGCTTTCAAAATTCGACTATGAGCATGAAATAATAGAGGTAATTTATCATGACAATCTTTGAATTTGAGCAAATATACGATAAAGAAGACAAAACCGCTGAAGATATAGACCTGATTTCAGATGTCATGGAGCGTTGCGGTGAGCAGTCCGACGATAACTTTTTATCACGTGAATTATTACGCAAACAGGCGTTACTACACGCTGCCATTCTTGAAGTGGAGGCAGGAAATAAGAAGTCTTTTGCGCCTCAAATGGAACAATATAATAGGGCTAAATTAGAGCTTGAAAATTACCGTAAAGAAAAGGAAGAAGAAGCCAAAAGGAAAGGTTTAGACCATTCCACGTTTGCAGATTGGTTTTGCTTCATTGAAAAGTATGCAGGTTTCGCCATCGATAAAAATAGGAATTTAAACGACTTTATAGTTTTTGTTAAAATGTTAAAAAGAGAGGTTAAAGCGTATGACAATAAACGACAAACAGAAGCGAATTAAAAGCCTTGACATTGAAAAATCGGCAAAAGAAAGTATTTTTCAAGCAGAAGAAGAAATTATCGATCAGCAAAATAGACAATTTGATTTAGGCGAGCGGTCAGATGGTAGTAATTTTGCAAGCGAGAATATAAAATTCGTAAAAGATAAAAGGGTATATAATTACAGAAAATTATATTGGACTGGAGCATTTAGGAAAGGTTTGGAAATTACAAAACAAATGACAATTGATAGCAAAGACAAAAAGGCAAATGAGATACGTAATGCGATAGGTGATGAACTCTTTGGGCTTTCAAAAATTTCAGTAAAACATATTTTACCAATCATAAAAGATTTTTTCTTTAAAAAACTACAATAACATGGCAAATCAAGATTTAATTAACGAGATTTTCGACGTTGAAGCGATAAAAAAACAAGTGTCCGAAATAGATGCTTTGTTAGAAGCTACTAAAAAAGGAATGTTGGATTATGCCAAAGAGATAAAAGAGGCTTCCGGAAATTTCGACACGATGAAAATGTCGGAAGTGATGAAAGAAAACGAAAAGGCTGTTAAAAAAACAACTGAATCGCTTTCTGAACTTGAAAAGCTCGAAAAACAACGCATTCAAACTGTCGCAAAATTAGAGTTTGCCATGTCGGAAGAAGGTAAAGCAATGCTCGAACAGGTTGAAGCTGTGAAATTAGCTCTAAAAGAGCAAAACAACTCAATAAAAGTAAGCGCACAAGAGGAAAAGGCTATTCGAGACGTAACAAATGCACTCACAAAACAGGTTACCTCTATCGCTTCGGCAACAGCTGCAAATAATACGCTCCGTAAAGCTGCCAAAAACCTCGATCTTACTACCGAAGAAGGGCGAAAAACGCTTGAAAAATATAATAAGGTTATTGATGCCAACGATAAATTTATTGCCGCTAATTCAGACGCACTCACAAAACAAAAAATAAATATAGGTAACTACAAATCAGCTCTTGAAGGTGTTACCAATGGAACGGTTACCTTGCGTGAGGCTCAAAAGGTATTGCGTGAAGAGCTTGGCACGTTGGCACTTCAAACGGAAAACGGAACAAAGGGAACGGAAGAGCAAAAACAAGCCTATGCAGACCTCGTTATTCAATACGGTAAATTCAAAGACCAAATCGGCGATGCAAGCGCAGCGGTTAAAGGTGCATCGGAAGACTTTGTCGGCTTGACAGCTTCGCTCACAGCTTTCAAGGCTGGTATAACCGTGTTTCAAGGCGTCCAATCTGCAATGGCGATGTTTGGAGTAGAGAATGAGAATGTTTTAAAAACAATGCAAAAATTACAAGCTACACAGGCGTTGTTAAATTCCATCAATGAGGTGGCTAATTTATTAAGAGAAAAGGATGTATTTTTAGCTCAACTGCAAATCTTAACAGAAAGCAAAAGTATCGTTGTTCGTAAAGTTGCAACAGTAGCTCAAAAGGCTTTAAATGCCGCAATGAGTGCTAACCCCGTAATGTTAATCGTTACCGCTTTAATCGCTTTGGTTGCTGTATTGGCTTCATGTTCAAAAGCTACAAACGACAATACAAAAGCAACGAAAGCACAGGCAGCCGCATACGCTGATGTGTCAACAGCGATATTTGATGCTAAAAACAAAATGACCACTTTGACAAATGAAATGGTTCTTTTGAAAAATGCAGGTGCTGACAGTAATACGGTAATGAGTGCCACGAATAACGTGTTAAAAGAATATGGCGTTACTACGGGTAAGACAGCCGAAGAGAGCGAAAAGTACTTGAAAATAACACAAGAAGCAACTAAAAGCACAAAGGCTGGTCGTGATGCTTATTTAGCCGCTCAAAGTGGTGCTGATAGTTTGCGAAAATCCATTTTTGAATTACAAGAAAAACAAAAAATGGGTATCAAGCTTTCAGACGACGAAAAAAAACAACTATCTGAAAATCTTGAGGCGTTGGATGTTTATAACGCCAAAATGCGTGAGACGCAAAAAGAATACGTTGCGTACAATGTGGCTATTGGTAAGATAAATAAAGCTATTGAAGACGATACAAAAGCGAAAGAAGACGCAGCCGAAAAGGCAAAAGCTGCAGCGGAAAAAGCAAAAGAGGCAGCGAAAGCAGCAGCCGAAGAGCGTAAAGCTTTAATGGAAGCTACCAACGAATATATGTACCAATCGGAACGTTTTGCCATCTTAAACAGCGTTAAAGGTGAAGAAGAAAAAGCCGAAGCACTTGCAGAACTTGACAAAAGAACGACTGAAAAGACTATAAAAGAGTTGGAGCGTCGTATTGCCAAAGAAAAAATGGCGAAATCTGAACGTGTCGCTTTACAGGCTGAATTGCTTAAAGAAAAAGAAAACCTTTTGAACCAAGAAGCTGAAATCGAGAGAAAGGCAGCGGAAAAGACAAAGAAAAACGAAGAAGAAAGAGCAGCCGAAATAAAGAGCCAACGTGAATTAGTTTACGAGCAAGATAAATTGTATATTTTGCTCAATATTAAAGACGAAGAAGAGCGCAACCAACGATTGAAAGAACTTGACCAGGAGCAAACCGAAAATCGTGTTATGGAGCTTCAAAAACGGCTTGAAAATGAAAAATTAAGCGTTCAAGAGCGTGCAGAGTTAGAAAAAGAGCTTGTCGGCATTCAACAGAAATCTGCTGAAGAACAAATAGCCATTGAAAAAAAGAAGCAAGAAGAAGCGAAAACTTTAGAGCAAAAACAAGCTGAATTTAAAAAGGATATGCTTGACAAAATCAAAGACCTTGCCTTGCAGTCCATTGACTTTATATTTCAAGCGGTGCAACAATCGTTAGACGCTGAAATGCAGGCTATCGACAAGCAACGTGAACAACTTGAAGAAGCAACACGAAAGAAACAAGAGATATTAGATGGCGCTGTTATGAGCGATGAAACCCGTAAAGAACAGCAAGCAAAACTTGACGAAGAGGCAGCAGCTAAAAGAGAGGAACTCGACAAAAAAGAACGTGCAACAAAGGTAAAAGCGGCTAAATGGGAAAAGGCACAGGCGATCACCTCCATTTGGATTTCAACTGCACAGGCTGTGATGTCGGCAACAGCTGGAGCGGCAACTGCTAATCTTGCGTTTCCAGTGGTTTTGGCTGCCTTTTTGGCTTTAATTAGTGGTCTTGCAGTCGCTCAAACCGCTTTGATAGCTGCTCAAAAAATACCTGAGTATGAAAAAGGCACGGATAACCATCCGGGCGGTTGGGCGAAAGTGTCTGAACACGGACAACTTGAAGTGATTGAAACACCAGATAAAAAAACTATCTTAACCGATAAGCCAACGTATGTAAATATGCCTAAACACTCGAAAGTTTACCCAAATATTGAAGCGTATGCAGCCACTAAAAATGGCGGTAGTGTTAGCAGTACAAGGTTTGATGATAGCAGAATTATAAAGGCTATTGAAAATTCAAAAGCTTTTCAAAGCGTTAAC
>JAKPQD010000355.1 GCA_029572965.1 Bacteroidota bacterium
TGATGAACTTGCTCATAACCCTCGACATCTTGCGGATTTTTAACAACCAAAGACATATAATCAGCCTTGATTTTGGCTATCGCTGCATCGGTTATCTTGTATTCTGCTAAAGCTGTATCAATCATTTTTTTATCTGTCATTATTTAATCCTCCCTTTTGCTGCTCGTAAAGACGCCATAGCTTTTTCGTAATCAGCAGCCAAAATTTTGTCCACCGATTCAACAACCATGTATTTAAGGAATTTGGCCTCGTCAATTTCTTTCGCATTAATCATGTCAACGATTGTGCTTTTCTGCTTATCGCCAATATACACGGCTTCGCTTCCCTTTCCATCGTCATCCTCATAAGTGGCAAGACCTGTAAGCGCAAGAATCGTATAGCGTTCAAGATATGTTATTGTTGAACCCAACGCCTGAATATTGTTTTTACCACCTGAGTTATCAGGCGAAGCGGTTAAACTTGTTTCCTCAAAATGTCCGTTAACATGAGCAATCCGGCATGTTACCGATACTTTATCGGCTTCCTGTTTGGTTATCCAACTTGCCGACAGGCCATGTTTGCTTAATTCCGTGTTAATTTTTTCGGTTACGTTTCCAAGTGAGGCATGATTATACTCTGTTATGCCCTTATCTGTTTTATACTTCACGTTCTTATCTTTGTCAATTTCCGGTGGATTTGCCTTAAAAGCGGTCATGGCTTCCCAATATGCCTTTTTAGCCTGTTCTTTTTCCCAAAGAATATGAAGGTTCATTAATTTTTCTAGTTTCTCAATGTCCGCCCCCTTCTCAATCGCAATGTTTAACAGGGTTAGCGGCGTTGACTCTCGGACTAATACTTCTGTTTTTTCAGCCATTTTTATTCTCCTCTGCGTCTACTTCGATTTCGGAAATAAAAAGATTGCCTCTTAGTCTAGCACGAATAGCTTGAGGCATGTCTTGTTCTTTCAGCGCAGACGCTATATATTTCCCGTTATCGTCAAACGCCATAAAAATACCATTTGGGTCTTGAAAGATTTTAAATTTCATAATGTCCTCCTAAAAAGGAATGTCGTCTTTGGGTGTTTCTGTTTCCATGTCACTTGCTAACCACTTACCAAATGCCGCAATCGTGGCCTTGTCGCTCCCCAATCCTATTGAAGCAGGAACAACCTTGTCTTGTCCGTAAATCTTTTTTGTTACCCAATTAGGTTTGTAGTTACCGTCTTTGTCTTTCCAACACTCAACAAGCGAAACAAAACCCTTTGGGCTTTCCGTCTTTTCTATAAATCTTTTTTCGTCTATCTGAAAGTGCATTTATTTTTCTCCTTCCCTTAATCTTTTTTCGTCTGCTTCGTCCTCATCGTGGGCTTCTCTGCGCTCACGTTCTTCAGCCATTTCTTCATAATCCGGCGGTGCTTCATAATATCCATAATCTTCTCGGCTTATGCTTTTCATAATTACCTCTCTTATTTTGGAAGCATTATACATAAACGGCATGCGCCTGTCAAGAACTTTTTTATTTACCCCAAATCTTTTTTCTTGACTTTTACTAATTAGTGGTGTATAAGACAAGACAAACAATGCGTGAAAGCAAAAGAAGCCTAATCAGCTACCCTACCTTGTAAGGGAGAACATCGCCAACAGCAAACCACTATGATGGTGGAAGAGCTTGGGTCGAAAACTGTTGGTGGAAACAGTGGAGTCTCATGGAGTCTCCGAGCATATGCCGAGTGTTCCTTAAAATCACACAAGGACGCATTGTTCACTTTTTGGTGAACTTATGAAAAACATGAACGTCAATGGATTTTGCACCGCCACTAATATTGAAGAACAAAAACAATGCTTGCATTATCGAAGAAGTTGTGTATATAAACACGAACTATGCGCTGATTTGAAATTTAACACGAAGCGGTGTGATAGTCGGAAAGCAAATAAAGAATGAAAAAAGGGTTATCAGATAGTAACCTACAATCCATGTGGCGAAAGGCGTGTAGAATAATCCACCGCAATAGATGTTTTGTGTGCGGCACGTCTGGGCTACAAACCACACTAGAAACTCATCACTATATCAAAAGAAATAATTTACTCACTAGACACGCTTGGCAGAACGGGTTTCCTTCTTGCGCCAAGTGTCATAGATACTTACACACAAAAGCCGGCGAACAAAAAATCGTTGCTTGGCTTGCTAAAAATAACTGGCTTGAATATCTACATGAAAGAGAAACCCAAAGCAAGCAGTGGTTTGTTGATCGTGGAATTACAAGAGATGATTATCTTCGTCAAATGTATAACGAATTAAAAAAAATTATTAATACAATAAAGGGGTGATAAAGGATTGATATATGGCTAGACCAGAACGACACGATGTTGATTATTTCCCTTTTTACGTCAAAGACGGAAAGACGTTGTTTGTTTTAGAGGGTAAATACCAAAGTAAGGGAACTGGATTTTTCTGTAACGTAATGCGTTTTCTGTGCACAACACCAGACCACCATTTTTGCATTAAAGACGAAGCTGATAGGCTTTTTTTCTTTACAAAAACTCATTGTGACGAAGAATCTGGGTTAGATATGCTTAATATGATGGCAACAACAGGAAAAATTCACAAGGAATTATGGAAAAATAACATGGTTATTGCCTCACAAGATTTTCTGGACAGTATCGCCCATGCCTACAAAAATAGGAAAAATCCTATAATCAAAATAGACGATATTTTAGTTTCTTACCAACAAAATGGTATAACTTACGAGCAAAACATAATAACTTCTGACGATAATACACAAACTAAACTAAACTATACTAAACTAAATAATAGTATAGTAAAAAAATTCAAAAAACCTTCTTTAGAAGAAATCACTCTTTATTGCCAAGAGAGAAAAAATAATATCAAACCACAATATTTTATTGATTACCAAGAAGCAAGGGGTTGGAAGTTAAAAGGCGGCCAAAAGATAAAAGACTGGAAAGCTGTAATAAGAACGTGGGAAGCTAACGACAAGAAATATGCGCCGCCGAGTGCACCCAAACAAAACTATTTTGAGCCTGTTAATTGCCCTAAGTGCGGAAAGCGAATTGTGGTGAAGGGTGACTTAACCAAAGATGGGTGTGTGTATTGTCCATAACGAAAAACTCAGCCGATCGCTGCGCTCCGGCTGCATGGACTTGTTAAGTGATTTTTAATATTTTTGGAGATTATATGATTGGCTATCACGTGACAACCACAAAAAAACTTGAACGATATAAAATTACAGGAGGGATTTTACCGCCAGTAAGGTTCTGGCCTAATGATTTTACGGCAAAGAAGTGGGCAAAGAAAACATTGAGGGATGTGATTTTACGGATTGAGTGCATTGATTCTTTCCCTCTTCCAGACCATAAACCGGCTAGATGGACACCTGAAATAGTAAGGTGTTTTAATATTCACACATAACGCCGGAGCTAACCGGCGAGCGTAGCGAGTCGGCTTGAGCGATTTGTTATGCTTTTTATAAAAAAATTATGATTGAACTACTACACATAGATTGCATGGAATACATGGCGACACTGCCGGATAAGGCTTTTGACCTAGCTGTGGTTGACCCGCCGTACAATATAGGTGGCGATGCTATTCATGCGGGAAGGCTTAAAAAAGGTTCAGGAAAATTAAAAAACAGAGCAATCCAATTATTAGACAGTAAGTTTGATGAAATCCCTTTAAACGACAAATATTTTAATGAACTGTTTAGAGTTTCAAAAAATCAAGTTATTTGGGGAATGAATTATTTTGAATTGCCACGGACAAGGGGTGTTATTTGTTGGGATAAAGTGCAGCCGTGGGAGAATTTTTCTCAAGTAGAATTAGCATGGACTTCCTTTGATTATCCAGCAAAACTTTTTAAGTTTGACAATAGAACTGGCAATAAAATTCACCCCACCCAAAAGCCCGTTGCCCTTTACGACTGGATTTTAAGGAACTACGCCAAGCCCGGACAGCGCATTTTAGACACGCACTTAGGTTCAGGCAGCAGCGCAATAGCGGCACACTATTTCGGCTGTGACTTTGTGGGCTGTGAAATAGATGTGGATTATTTTAACGCGGCAAAGGAGCGATTT
>JAKPQD010000358.1 GCA_029572965.1 Bacteroidota bacterium
AGGCATCCCATCCTGCAAGCCCATAATGCTTGTAAAATGTATGGTGGGGAAAAAGTACTGTACCATGGTAACAGTAAACTCATGAGCTTTATTTGAAAGGACAGAAATTTTTATTTTTTTGTGCGATAGCTCCTCTAAAACGTGTTTAATGCCTGTATATGGTTTTGTAGTGACAAACCAGCTTTTGGCATACTCTTCTTTTAATGATGCCACCATATCATTAATGCAGGATGATTGCATATCATTCCCTATCGCTCGCCGAATCAACATATCCATGCCATCACCTACAAATTGCTTATATTGTTCTACATTATGAGTGGCAAAACCATAACGAGCTAATACTGTATTAGTACTATGTGCCAGGTCTTCAATGGTATCAAGAAGGGTACCATCCAGATCAAAGATAACACCGTTAATACCCATCTATCATTGACCCTTTGCATATTTAAGCCATTTTTTCAATGTATAGTGCTCAACCTTCGCATAGCAATACAGCACTAAAGGCAAAAACCTGTTGATGGCCATCATGCATTTGAAAAGCCTTGAAGGGTAAACATATCGTTTTTCGTTTTGTAAACCTTTTATCACCTCCTTTGCAACTCTTTCAGGCGTTTGTGTTGGGAATGGCACCGGTATATTGTTACCAGCCGTTGCAAAAAAATTTGTCTTTGTTGCAATAGGATATACAATCAAAAGATGGGCATTGCTGTCCTTTTCAAAATTGAATGAATGAGCAAATGCATCTAAAGCAGCTTTTGTAGCAGAATAAAGTGCATAACCCGGCAAAGGAAGTTTTGCCATTGCTGAAGCGGTAAACGCAACACTAAATTTTTTACCCTTATTAATTTCAATCATCTTTTCTAAACAATAGATGGGAGCTATATAATTTACAGTAACAATCTTTTGTATATGCTCGTAATCTACACTTTCTATTTTTTCATAATAGGCAAATCCTGCATTAGCTATGCACAGGTCAATTCCACCCATGATAGCAAGTGCCTTTTTAAACAAAGCATCA
>JAKPQD010000359.1 GCA_029572965.1 Bacteroidota bacterium
AGGCATCCCATCCTGCAAGCCCATAATGCTTGTAAAATGTATGGTGGGGAAAAAGTACTGTACCATGGTAACAGTAAACTCATGAGCTTTATTTGAAAGGACAGAAATTTTTATTTTTTTGTGCGATAGCTCCTCTAAAACCTGTTCAATGCCTGTATATGGTTTTGTAGTGACAAACCAGCTTTTGGCATACTCTTCTTTTAATGATGCCACCATATCATTAAGGTACGATACTGAACTGTTGCCAATAGCCCGCTGAATCAGCATCTCCATGCCATCACCAACAAATTGCTTATATTGTTCTATGTCATGAGTGGCAAAACCATAATGCGCCAATACTTTATTAGCACTGTTGGCTAAGTCTTCAATGGTATCAAGAAGGGTACCGTCCAGATCAAAGATAACACCGGCAATACCCATAATCATTGACCATTTGCATACTTAAGCCACTTTTTCAATGTATACTGCTCAACCTTTACATAGCAATACAGCATTAAAGGCAGGAACCTGTTGACTATCATCATTCCTCTGAAAAGCTTTGAAGGGAAAACATATCGTTTTTCGTTTTGTAAACCTTTTATTACCTCCTTTGCAACTCTTTCAGGCGTTTGTGTTGGGAATGGCACCGGTATATTGTTACCAGCCGTTGCAAAAAATTTTGTCTTTGTTGCAATAGGATATACAATCAAAAGATGGACATTGCTATCCTTTTCAAAATTGAATGAATGAGCAAATCCATCTAAAGCAGCTTTTGTAGCAGAATAGAGTGCATAACCCGGTAAAGGGAGTTTTGCCATTGCTGAAGCGGTAAACGCAACACTGAATTTTTTGCCCTTATTAATTTCAATCATCTTTTCTAAACAATAGATGGGTGCTATATAATTTACAGTAACAATCTTTTGTATATGCTCGTAATCTACACTTTCTATTTTTTCATAATAGGCAAATCCTGCATTAGCTATGCACAGGTCAATTCCACCCATGATAGCAAGTGCCTTTTTAAACAAAGCATCA
>JAKPQD010000369.1 GCA_029572965.1 Bacteroidota bacterium
TATATTACCGGTTATAAGTTTGAAAAATTTGTCTTTGATGCACTTCCTTTAACACAACATAATTTTATCCTGGAGACAAAACGAGAGGAAGAGTTTGCACCGGTTAAAAATAAAACAGGCGTTGATTCAGTTGAATCAGCACAGGAGCTTATAATAAATTTACATAAAAAATGGTTAACACAAAAAGGTATTGCAATTCCTCCCAAACTTAAAAAAATAGAACTATCACCACTGTTTGCTGTTGAAAAAGATGATATCCCACAATCTTTGATAATCCCTGACAGGGAAGAGGTTTATATAGAATGAAACAATACATTGAAAAGGTTAACACACTCATTGAGTCCTTTCCTTACATTAAAGAGTTTTATGGTAAAACCATTGTTATAAAATATGGTGGTCATGCCATGGAAACCATTGAAGGCAAGCGTTCATTTGCGCTGGACATGGTACTGTTGAAATATGTTGGCATTAATCCTGTTATAGTTCATGGCGGCGGACCTCAGATTAACACGCTGTTGGAGCAGGTAGGAGTGCAGAGCTCATTTGTAGGAGGCATGCGTGTTACCGATGCTTCAACTATGGAAATTGTTGAAATGGTTTTAGTTGGGAAAGTTAATAAAGAGATAGTTAATTGTATTAACATGGCTGGCGGCAAAGCTGTTGGTTTATCAGGAAAAGATGGCAATCTCCTTATTGCTGAAAAAATGTATCACACTGTTAATGGTGAAAAGAAGGATATTGGGCAGGTTGGAACAATAACAAAAGTAAATCCTCTTGTCATCGAAACATTGGACAGGGAAAAATTTATTCCCGTCATAGCCCCAATTGGCTGTGACAATAATGGTATAACCTATAACATTAATGCTGACATAGCTGCTGGCAAACTGGCAGAGGCTTTAAAGGCAGAAAAACTAATCCTTTTAACAGATGTTGAAGGGGTAAAAATTGATGGCAAACTTATTTCAACACTGCGTAAGGACGAAGTTGATAATCTCATTAGCAGTAACAAAATTAGCGGA
>JAKPQD010000371.1 GCA_029572965.1 Bacteroidota bacterium
TTGAAAATGAATGAACCTCTTTTGGGCGCGCAATAGAAGAACGGCATTTAATAAGCTTTGCCAAATTACGCACCATTCAGCATTCGTTCGTTGTATTATATTTGTGCTTGGTGCGTTTTCTGTTTAACAACTTGTTTTCTACCAAGATTTCGCCCATACTGGGCTTTTTTAGCTTGGCTGCTATGGAAGTAATTATGGCATGCGTTATAAATGCGTGCAATCTGAATAATTTTTGTTATAACCCTTTTCTTGCATAATTTTGTTTGAAATATTTAAGCATATGTACAAAAATAAGTACCATAGCGCAGAATTGTCCCAATATAGATTTCTGGTAACCGGGGGTGCAGGCTTTATAGGCTCAAACCTTGTTGAATACCTTTTAAAATATGGGGCTGCAAAAGTCCGTGTGTTGGATAACTTCTCTACAGGTTCGCATGAAAACATCAAACAATTTGCTGAACACCCATGTTTTGAACTAATAGAAGGAGACATACGCAACATAAGCGATTGTAATAAAGCTGTAGAAGGGATAGATATTGTATTTCATGAAGCAGCGCTGGGCTCAGTGCCCCGTTCAATAACAGACCCAGCTACCACCAATGAGGTAAATATCAGCGGATTTTTAAATATGCTTATTGCTTCCCGCGATAGTAAAGCTAAACGCTTTGTTTATGCCGCAAGTTCTTCCACTTACGGGGATTCAAAAACTTTGCCTAAAGTGGAAGAAAACATAGGGAAACCGCTATCCCCTTATGCTGTTACAAAGTACGTTAATGAGCTATACGCTGATGTTTTTGCCCGTACTTATGGTATGGAAACTATCGGATTGCGCTATTTCAATGTTTTTGGGCCAAGACAAAGTCCCAATGGGGCGTATGCAGCAGTAATCCCAAAATTTGTTTTACAATTATTAAACCATGAGCCGCCCACCATCAATGGCGATGGGAATTATTCGAGAGATTTTACCTTTGTCGAAAATGTTGTACAAGCCAATATTTTAGCTGCATTTACAGAGAATACCGAAGCTATTAATACCATTTATAATGTAGCGTATGGCGAACGAACCACGTTGAACGAGTTGTTTGAACATTTATCTAAGCTATTAGCTGTGCATGACAATGAAATTGCAAAAATTGCATGCATACATGGGGCTAACCGCGTTGGCGATATCCCCCATTCTCTTGCTTCTGTGCAAAAAGCCAGCCAACTTCTGGGCTATAGCCCTAGGTTTAATTTTGGGTCAGGGCTGAAATATACAGCAGACTGGTATTGGCAAAAATTTGCAAGGTCAAAAAACAGGTAGTAAGTATTGTACACGCTACATAGCATACGCAAGCAAAAACGGGGTAGTATCCCGGAAGGGTACCAGTATGGTAGTAATAAGAGTCAAATAATAATTTTAGTCCCGGATGGGACGATAGTGATTTTTGAAAACTAATATCACGCTTTCGTACCTACGGTATTTATTACATTGTATTTGAAATTTTATCTACCATACTGTTGACCCTCCGGGTCTTTAAAGGGACTTAACGCTACTACACAATTCAGAGCGATTTTATTAGAGGCAGTGTGCTATGTCAAAAAAGCTAACCGCAAAGGTCGCAAAGTTTTTTCGCAAAGAACGCAAAGTATTAATAACCAGCATTTAAAATTTTGCGTACTTTATTCTTTCTTTCGTGAACTTTGCGGTTAATATTTCTTTTTAGAACACACCCTTATAGAATGAGTTTTAGGGAAAGAACCATAAACAGTTTCTTAATTTCATTAATACGTTGCTCATTTTTTTTACTTTTGTTGAAATTTTTTGAACCATGAATGTTGACAGAATAGCTGTTATCGGGTTAGGTTATGTTGGCCTTCCTTTAGCCATTGAATTTGCAAAAAAATACCCTGTAGCAGGGTTTGATATTAAAAGAAACAGAATAGAAGAGCTTGCCCAAGGCATTGACAATACACTGGAAGTAGAAAGTGCCGATTTGTTAAATGTTTTAAAAAGTTCTCCTGACAAGGGGCTTACTGTCACCGATAATATAGAACATATAAAAAATTGCAACATTTATATTGTTACCGTACCTACCCCAACGGACAAATATAACAAGCCCGACCTTACCCCGCTTTACAAAGCCAGCGAAACGGTAGGCAAGGTGTTAAAGCCCAATGATATTGTTATATACGAATCGACAGTATATCCGGGGGTTACCGAAGACGAATGTGTGCCTGTGCTCGAAAAAGTATCAGGGCTGAAGTTCAACAAGGACTTTTTTGCCGGGTATTCGCCCGAACGAATTAACCCGGGAGACAAAGAACACACCGTGGCTAAAATCAGGAAGGTTACTTCCGGCTCTACTCCCGAAGTGGCCGAAAAAGTGGATGCACTTTACCGTTCGGTCATCACGGCAGGTACATTCAAAGCCAGCAGCATAAAAGTGGCTGAGGCCGCCAAGGTAATAGAAAATACCCAGCGCGAT
>JAKPQD010000169.1 GCA_029572965.1 Bacteroidota bacterium
TGCATTTTCATCAAGCTCCGATATTTCAACCGGTATATTCTGACTTATTTTTTCCAGGCAGTATCGGTTCAGAGCCTGCTGAACCGGTGTTAAAACAAACTGACGGGCAGCAGAAAGCGGCCCTCCAATTATAATAATCTCCCGACTTCGTCGGTTTATAAATGTAAGAGATTGATATACAAATAGAAACAAAATCATGTAGGCACCACATGACATTTAAAGAATTGTATATCAATATATTACTTAATTAAAAAAGGGACATTTGACAATTTTAGTCCCACTGCCTGATAGATTTCTTTTGCGTTTTGTGTAATTGCAGAGGGAATGCCATACAGATAGTTTGTTTTTTTGTCTCGTACAATACTTAGCTGAACGCCCACCAGTGATTGTCGTATGACTTCCGGTGAAAGATTTTTTCCCAATACTCTCATACGATATTGCAATTGTCTGGATAAGCATAAGGCCATGAAGCATATGGCTATATGAGCTTGTATCCGGCGAGGAGTCCAATGAAAAATGGGCCGTATCTTCAGATCATGTTTACTCACCCTAAAGGTTTCCTCTACTTGCCACAATCCATGGTATTGCTCCATGATTTGTTCCACAGTAAGCTTTGTGTCATTAGTAATTACCCCATGCAACCCGTCCCAGCGTGCATCCTCCTTTACTTTATCCTCATCCATTTGTATGTTGGCATTACCAGTTAACTTGATATACTTCTTATATCCAAAATTACTGATGAGTTGGGAAGGATTGGTCGTGTTTTTATTGAGCTTTGCTAACAACCTGTCAATGGATCTTTGCCTGTCCAATGCATCCTTTCGGGCTCGTACCGGACTGTAAGTTACAATTAAACGTTTCCCCTGGTAGGATATTTCCTTTACATAATAGGAAGTATCGGCTGAATTATTGTTCATTTCAATATAATTCTCCTTATCCAGTATCTGCTGCCTGATAACTGCGGGTAAATTTTTTATCCGTGCCCCTAAAATATAATGCTTCCCCATTACTTCAAGCAAATTAACATTGTCCTTACTCAGCATTGCGCTATCAGCCACAAAGGTTACTTCTTTTATTTGGTATCGCTCTTCTATCTTATTTATTGCATCTTTGAGCGTATGCCCTTCGTATCGGCTGCCCTCATATACCTCATATCCTAAGGGAAGTCCCCACTGTGTTACCAACATTGCCAGCAATACCTGCGACTGGTTAAACTTCATATCTTTGCTATACCCGTACTGCTTGAGTTCATCTTCGGTAAAGGACTCAAAATACAGGGTGGTACAATCATAAAAAATAACCTGAACTGGTTCTTTTAACAAACCTGTTGTTGACTCGTAAGCTGCTTGCTGAATACGCTCAATAGCCTGAAGATCAATGTTGTCCATCATACGATAAACGCCCGGCAGAGAAAGTGTTACTCCAAAATGCTCTGACAAATCATGTACTGTTGCCATTTTGCTTGCCGGATTGGCCAAACGGCCCATTACGATGTGAAAAAGATTTTTTACTGCCGATACTTTCCGGGATGCATTGGTTAGAACATGATCAAAACCAACTTCTTTGTACAACTGTCCATATACATCATGTATGCCAAGTGTTATGCGATTTTCTTCACGCAGATTCTTCATGTTAACCTCTAAGGGCTCATCGCTCGCTCTATCACGGGCATCAATAGCCATTTGCGCCATTGTCTCCGGTGAAAATATCCCTGGTTGATTTTCCGTTTCAATCGACGCTTTGATAAATTCAGCTAGATCTTTTAAGCGTTTTATCTCTTCGTCATTAAAGGCTGTTCCAACGTGGCGAACAATCCGTTGTTTAACTTTTCCCCCATCCCGCACATTCTCAACTATTTGTACGGCTTTCTTGGGCGAATTGGGCGATGTTTTTATTCTTACAAACATGCCACAAATATAATTACCATTTTTCAATAAACAAATATTATTTTTTATTAGGCACTACAAACGCGTTTTACAAAACATAAAATCATATCTTTTTGATTACCAATTTTTTAATATTCTTTAAAAAGCGTTCTTTCTAAAAAAGCGACGAAGTCGGGAATATTTTGATTGACTTCTTTTGGCGTTTCAGGCTCTGTAAGATTGTTTTGTTTGAAATAATTAGGTCCTGCCGCTACTATTTCCTTTCCGTTCACTACTGCTTTTACACCTATACCTGCCATATAGCTGAAATTCTCTGACTTCCATAGTTCAAGGTTTCTTTCCTTCAGCGTTTTCAAAATACCTTTTGCAATGTGGTGTTCGGAATATTGCTGAACGGCTGCTGCATACTGTACCATTTCATCGGCAGTATATTTATCGGTTAATGGAATAACCTTTTCAACAGCATGAGAACCTTTGGTTAATGTTCCGGTTTTATCGAAAATAATGGTAGATAATTTTCGTGTTGCCTCAAATGCGGTACGATTGCGGATGAGCAAGCCATTGGTTGCCGAAAGCGTTGTAGAAATGGCAACCACCAACGGAATAGCCACACCCAAAGCGTGTGGACAAGCCGTAACCATTACCGTAACCATTCTTTCCAATGCAAAAGCAATATCTCCGCTACTGCCAAACCAATAAATAAAAGTGATTACGCCTACTGCAATGGCAATATAAGTAAGCCATTTAGCTACTTTATCGGCAAGGTTTTGCGTATTGGATTTTGCTGCCTGTGCATCCTGAACTAAATTAATAACCTTATTGAGGTAACTGTCTTTACCCACACCTGTTGCTGTAACTCTTAACGCACCTTCGCCATTGATAGAACCTGCAATTACTTTTCCGTCTTTTTCCTTCTTCACCGGAACACTTTCGCCTGTGAGCATACTTTCGTTTACATAAGAAACTCCATCGACAATTGTTCCATCGGCAGGAATTTTTTCACCGGGTTTGATGATAATGGTTTCACCGTTTTTTAGGTCTTCGAGTTTTATTTTTATGGCTTCTCCGTGTCGTTCTACAGTAACATCGTTTGGCAAAAGTGCCACCAATGACTGCAATGCTTTTGAAGCTGCCATAGTAGAACGCATTTCTAACCAATGTCCCAAAAGCATAATCACGATAAGGGTTGCCAACTCCCAAAAGAAATCCATACCTTTCAATCCCAGTGCCACGGCTACAGAATATACATAAGCGACCGTAATAGCGATGGCTACCAAGGTCATCATACCGATGGCTTTGGCTTTGATTTCGCCCACCATTCCTTTCAGGAAAGGCATTCCACCATAGATGTAAATAATAGTTCCTAATGTCAGCAGTACATATTTATCTCCCGGAAAAGCAATAGTAAAACCGAACCAATGCTGTATCATTTCCGATAAGAGCAAAATGGGAACGGTAATGATTAAACTCACCCAAAAACGTTTGAGGAAATCGTGGGTATGATGCCCTTCGTGTTTGTCGTAACCACTATCGGAATGATGATTATGGTTTTCACTATGATGCGAATGTTCTTTGTGGTCGTGATGTTGGTGTTCGTGATGGCTGTGTGTTTCTTTTTTACTGCCACCCATAGGAACTAAATCCATTCCGCAAAGCGGACATTTTCCCGGTTCGTCCTTTATCACTTGTAAGTGCATCGGACAAGTATATTTTTTCATATTCTTTTTGTTCTGAAAAGCAATGAAGATGGATTTTACCACTTCATTGCTTTGTTGGTTATTTTATAGTTTCAACTGTACTACCGCAAGTAAGCATTTGCGAACCGTAATAAGGGTTTTTAATAGCATTTTCTTTGCTCAACCAATTTGCTCCCTTGCCTTTGTTTGCCATTGGGCAATGCTGATAATAAACAGGTGTTTCCTGTTTTGATACTTTTATCAGTTCGTACATATTTTTTGATAAGCTCATAAAATGGTCTCGCTGATGTGCTACATCTTTGGTTTCAGCAATGTGTTCTGCATCAAAGGCAAGGTCTTTCATTACTTTCATCCAAACCGTATGTTCCTCGTTTGAAAGTTTATTCATTTGAACAGCGACAAGAGCGGTTAGCAAGTCTTTTGCTTTAGTGGAAGTTGTGTTCCCGTCAGATTTTACCAAGGCATCTTTTACCGAAAAATAGTTTTCAAAAACAGATGTCAGTTGGTTTACTTCCTGCATTTCTGTAGATGCCGTATGACTTGAATGGTCGTGTGTTTCCGTTTTCGGTTCTGCTTTTGCAACAGGTTTGTTCACCCGTTCATACAGGCAACATTCAGGCAGTTTTGCATACACATCATCGGGTGCAAGAAATTTATCGCTGTCATAGCCTACTAAAGCGATACGTTTCAGAATTTCGTCCTGATTGGTTTTTGTGCTGTCATAAGTGATTGAAGCTGTTTTTGTGTCTTTGTTCCAATCTACTTGGGCTGTTTTCTTTACATTTCCTGCTTTTTCTATAGTGGTTTCACACATTCCACAATTGCCGTAAATTTTTACGGTTTCGGTTTTTGTGTTTTTGATTTGAGCATTACTCGCTATAAACGACAGCATTGACAATGCCGTCATTAAACATTTTAATGATTTCATTTTTAAAGTTTTAATTTTTTGAAAATAGTTGATATTGAAAGCAAATATTTGCTTTCAATTAGACATACCTATGGCTGTCAAGACAAGAAATCAACTTATTTTAGGCGGTTGCCATATGGAATGAAATCCCGAAGAAATATAACTTTGCGTATAGCCAATAGTTAACTTTTCGAGTACGATGATATGATTTTTCATTCCTGCATCAAGAGTTAATGCAAAAGCAAGGGGAGCAGTTGGGCAATGACAAGAAGCGTTTTTGCATTTTCCACCGCAACCGTCATTGTTTTGGTTGTTGTCAGTATGATTTTTGCAACAGTCTTTTTTCTCAGTCTGTGAAGTTTTTTTGTCGCAACAAGATTTTTCAGTTTTAGTATGAGATTTTCCACAAGCATAGGTTAGCGTTGGTGTCAAAAAGAAACCAAGCACCACTATCAGCATTATGGAAATTTGTCTTGTCATATATTTTCTGTCTGCAAAGGTATAAATTTTTTCGTTCGGGTGTGTTGGAAAAAAATGGCTCTTTTGGTTTTGCGAAGCGTTGGCTTGTGTGTCGGGCAAAACCCAATGTGCCATTTGTGCGGTTGGTTAAAAATTGTTTTTAAAAAATGAGCGTTGGCAAAAAAATAAAAAAACATTGGGTCGGTTAGCGTGTCGGGTTGCTCGTTGTCCGTTAATAATAAGGTCTATGTTTTGGTCGCTTTTCAAAATGGTTTGCTCTTGTGTTAATGTTCAAATTTTGGTCGTCCGTTTAATGTTAGCATTGTAGTCTGTTACACTTGCCGGTAACGGTTACATGTATGAAACGTTGGGGATTGCGGGCTTGGTTCTTATCCGCTGACACAAACGCCGATGCGGGGCAGAACGCTTGACTTAACCACTTAACCCCCAATGTTTTATACATGATGTTATGGGCTGGTTATTTTAGACGGTATGCAACTCCAAAGCCTAAAGATATAGTACCAATACTTTGTTCAAAACCATAATCTTTAAATTCGGGTTTTGTCGAGAAATAGTCTGCACTTAATAAAAGTGCCATTTTACTGCCTACATTTACTCTGAATACTGTACCAATATTTAATGCAAAAGATGATGCTTGCTCTGTGCCATAACCAATATCTGGAAGAGTAGTCACAGAATAACCTATCATTGGTCTAAAGTCCCATTCAACTTTTTGAGATAGAGGAAATGACAATAGTGGACCTGCCATTA
>JAKPQD010000030.1 GCA_029572965.1 Bacteroidota bacterium
TAATCGAAAAACTGCTATAACTAACTAAATTTCAAACTTTTCAAAGAACTCTTTTAGATTTTAATGGGACAGTAATGAGAGATTGTTGACATTCAATAAATATATTTAACCCAGATTTAATCATATAGTTCGACTTAATAATGATTAATTTGGGTTTATTATATACAGTTTTATAGGTTTTATCAATAAACTCGAGCTGAGGTTAAAAAATCATCTCAGCTTATGGTGCAAAGTTTTTCTATTTCCATCAGAATATGAGGGAAATCGGTATTTTTATCAAGGATAACATCTGCACATATCCATTTTTTTTCGCTTTCGGTGGCAACATTAAAAGAAATGCCAGTATTAGCTGTAACATGACTAATAAGCATTACAGGCGTGTTGTTACGGTTTTTTTTCAAATAGTGAGCAAGTACAATCCCTGCATCATCATTATGTTTTAGCATATCAACAATAACCACATCGGGGTGAAACCTCAAGCACAATTCTTTTGCCTCGGTAATATCAGAAGCAGTATAGACTGTAAAGTTATAATTTCTTAAAGCTCCACTCAGTCGAGCTGCAAAATCTGATTCGTAATCAGCTATGACGATGGTCTTATTTTGCATCATGGCATTATAATAATACTTCTTTTTTCAAAAACAACGCCCTAAGGTTATTTTTATCAATTATTTCTTCGCGGAGCATCTCAGCAAGAGAAGCATTTTCGTAACAAGTACGAATAGCAGCGCTATCAACAGCTTCGTAAATATTTTTCAATCTAAGTTTGAGAGACTCTTCGCTGGCAGGTAATGGTTGTCCACCTCCGGCAATACATCCACCCTGACATACCATAACCTCAATGAAATGTATATCTTTTTTACCTTCTTTTATAATATCAATGACTTTATTTATACCCGACAAGCCATTGACAATAACAAAATTTATCAAATGGTCCCCAATATTGAGGCTAAACTCTTTGTACTCTTTTAGGTTCCTGGTATTAAGAGGTTTTAGGCCATCAAGTATTTTTCCTGTTAGTTCGTAATGCAAATTGATAATAAAAGCTTCGGTAGTACCACCTGCAATGTTAACCAGCTTTCCGGCACTACTGTTGGTAGCAAAAAAACCACTCCAGGGTTCAGGCTCAATATTGTTGATATCAATGCCATTCATTTTAATCATCCTAAGTAGTTCACGGGTGGTGATAACGGCATCAGTATCTGTTATGCCATCAATAACCATTTCGGGCCTCTTGGCTTCATACTTTCTTGAGGTACAGGGAACTATTGATACAGTAATGATATTTTCTACAGCAATATTGTCTTTTTTAGAAATATAACGTTTGGCAATATGTCCGGCCATTTGGCCTGATGATTTTTGGGAAGATAAAAGGTGCAGATTGTCTATACTTAACTGTTCGAAATATTTTACCCAGCTTGGGCAACAACTGGTAACCATTGGAAATTTGTCATTGGCTTTTAACCTGGAAATAAACTCTTCGCATTGCATTTGCAGCATCAGGTCGGCACCAATGGACGAATCGATGATGTAATCAAAGCCAAGCTTACGGAATACAGCAGAAAGGATACCGTGCAAGCTGGCTTTACTTTTCAGCCCCAGGGTTTCGGCCAAGGTAGTTGCAACTGCCGGAGAATAGACAGCTACAGCTTTTTTGTTGACATCGTGAAAAAAAACTTTAAACTCCGAAAAATTAACCTTGTCAGATAAAGCTGCAGTAGGACAAACCATGATACATTGTCCACATTGCAGGCAGTTGCTGTGGTTTAGATTTTTATTCAAAGCAGGTAGCACTGACATGCGTTTTCCGCGATAAGCAAAGTCGAATGTATGATTTCCGATAGTTTCGCGGCATACCCTTATACAGCGCCCGCAAAGTATGCACTTGTCAGTATCATAAACTATAGAAAGGGCTGACTGGTCTATATAAAATTTTCGTTTTTCGCCTTTAATAGTCCTTTCCCTGACGTGCAATTCTTCGGCCAAGGTTTGGAGCTCGCAATTACCGTTTCGTTCGCAGAAAAGGCAGTCGTCAGGGTGATTGGCCAGCAAAAGTTCAACAATGGTTTTTCTGGCGTGTACTACACGTGGGGAGTGGGTCTGAATCTTCATCCATTCCTCTACTTTAAACGAGCATGCAGGGATAAGGTTTTCTTTCCCTTCAACTTCAATAACACACATACGGCACATTCCGGTAGGGGCAAAGCCTTTCATGCTACATAATGTAGGTACCTTAATACCAATGCGGTTTAGCACCTCCAGTATAGTTTCACCACGTTTGACGGTGACAGGTTTATTATTTATCTGAATTTCAAATGTCATGTTGGTTTACTTTACAAAAACAGCATCAAACTTGCAGGCATCAATACAGTAGCCACAGCCAATACATTTTTCTTCAATAATAAAATAAGGCATACGTTTACTCCCAATAATAGCAGATGTTGGACACTTTCGGGCACACAAAGAACAACCGGTACAAGCATCTACATCAATGGTAAAGGTGCGGAGCTGCTTACAAATCCATGCTTGGCACTTGCGCTCGTACAGATGCTCCTCAAATTCATGCTTGAAACGTTCTAAAGCGCTGAGAATGGGGTTTACAACACTTTGGCCCAACCCGCACAATGAGGTAGCTTTCATCACTTGGGCTATCTCTTCAAGTTGTATGATACCCTTTATTCTTTCTAATGTAGAATTATCTTCCGAGTTGAGTGGTTTATGAGTAATACGGGTTAGGATTTCAAACAAACGTTTGATACCTTCACGACAAGGGATGCACTTTCCACAACTTTGATATTGCATAAAGTCCATATAATACTTGAGCGTATCGATGATGCAATTGTTTTCGTCAAGTATGATAAGCCCTCCTGAACCAACTCCAAGTCCATGATTACGAAGTATATCAAAATCAACGTGCAAGTCGAGGTCTTTTTCTGATAGGCAAAAACCTACAGGGCCCCCAAGTAACATGGCTTTAAAATGTTTGTCATCTTTAATGCCTCCTGCGATATCAAAAATTATTTGCCTGAAAGATGTCCCCATAGCAACTTCTACAAGCGAGGTATGATGAATTTTTCCAGATATGGCAAATATTTTAGTGCCTTTACTTTTTTCAGTTCCAATTGCACTAAACCAAGAAGGGCCTCTGTTTATTATTTCGGCAATATTAGCAAGGGTTTCAACATTATTTACAACAGTAGGTTTATTAAATAAGCCTTGTTTTGCAGGAAATGGGGGCTTCGTTTCGGGCATCCCCCTATCTCCTTCAATACTGCTTATTAGAGCTGTTTCTTCACCACAAACAAAGGCTCCCGGGCCTTTTCTAATAGAAATATCGAAATTAAAACCACTCCCTTGGATATCTTGTCCCAGCAAACCGGCAGCCTTAGCTTGTTTTATAGCGGTATCAAGAGTTTGAATAGCAACTGTATATTCAGAACGAATATATACAAAGGCTTTAGTAGCCCCGATGGCATAAGCAGCAATAGCCATACCTTCTATTACCCGGTGAGGGTCGCCCTCGATGATAGCTCTGTCCATAAAAGCCCCCGGGTCGCTTTCTTCAGCGTTACATATCAGGTATTTTTGTTCAGATTGCTCGAACAAAGCTGTTTTCCATTTTTTACCTGTTGTGTAGCCGCCGCCGGAGCGCCCCCTAAGACCGCTTTCCTCAACTAAGTCGCATATTTGTAAAGCAGTATAATTACGAATGGTCTTAATAAAAGCTTTATAGCCACCTAAAGCAAGATATTGGTCGATATCATAGGGATTGATAAGGCCACAGTTTTTAAGCACTATCCTGTTCTGTAATGCAAAAAAAGGTACATTGTTATAATTAGGGACATTGGGCCAGGCAGAGAGGTTCCCATTCTCAATCTGCATTAAAGTATGTTCAGCAGGGACAATATGATGAAAAGCATCATCCAATGCATCATTCACTTTTTCTTCAGTCAAATTTTTCAAAAACAGCCTTGTTTTGCCGGGTATATGAATTTCTACAACAGGCTCCATAGAGCAAATGCCAATACATCCAACTTTTTGGAGCTGGGCCTCAATGCCCCTGTCAGTAATATATTCTTCAATAGCTTTAAATGTTTCGTTAGCACCGGCAATCATCCCGCAAGTGCCAGAGCCAACAGTAATAACAGGTTTTGTAATACTTTCGCGCCTGAGCACAGCAATTTGTTGAGCAATAGTATTGTCAGCAACACTTTTATCTTTTTGCAATATCAATTTAACCAATTCTTTTGAGATACTCATGTCTGCAAAGTATTATATAGCTTCATCCTGCATTTCTGCAATGATTTGTTTAATTCGCTCTTCGGTAACTTTTCCATAAAAAACTCCATTGACAACAATTACCGGGGCTTGTCCACATCCTCCGGTACAGGTACCAACTTCAAGGCTAAAAAGCCCGTCTTTACTACACTGCCCGTCTTTAATTTTTAGTAACCTTTCAATTACCTCTAGCACTGTTGATGAGCCCATAATATGGCAAGCTGTTCCAAAACACACCTGGATATGAAATTTTCCTCGTGGCGAGAACCTAAATTGATTGTAAAATGTAGCCACACCATAAATTTTACTTGACGGGATGCCGAGATATTCGCTTATTTGCCTGACTGCCAATTCGCTTATATAGCCATCGGCTTCTTGCACTTCCTGTAAAACAGGAATCAAAGCTTCACTTCTGTTTCTCTGGAAATTCTTAAGTATTTCTGCTATTGCTGAACTGCTCATCCGTTCTTTTACATTTTGGTAGAAAACAAAGATACAAAAGATTGTTATTGATGAAACAATGTTAATAAAATAACAAATTGTTTCTATCTTTACAACAAATACTAAGCACCGCCAAATATCTACAATACAGAAAGATGACATCAGATAAATTAATACGTTTAGACGAAAGTAAATGTAAGATATGTTATACCTGTGTAAGGGCGTGTCCGGTAAAAGCTATTAAAGTTATGGTAAGCGGGCAACAGCCAGTTGTAGATAATGACCGATGTATTGCTTGTGGCACCTGTGTTACAGCTTGCAATCCCCGGGCTATAACTTACAGAACTGACACTGAGCTGGTAACCGAACTTTTGGCCAATCATCCTAATGTAGTGGTGTCATTAGACCCGGCTTTAGCTTCTGAGTTTAATGATATTACCGACTATCGTAAGCTGGCAAGAATGCTCAAACAGCTTGGTTTCAAACAAATATATGAAGTATCTTTTGGCGTTGACCTTGTTGCCCGGAGATATAAAAGCCTTTTCCATCATTTCAAAGGAAGATATTACATAACATCATGTTGTCCGGCTGTGGTTTCTTATGTAGAGAAATTTCATCCCGGGTTGATCAATAACCTTGCGCCTATAGTGTCACCAATGATTGCAATGGGCAGGGTTATAAGGGCAAAGCTAAAAACAGATGTAAAAATAGTGCATGTTGGGCCATGTATAGCTGCAAAAAATGAAGCAAAGCTATACGAACCTAATGATTCGGTAGATGTGGTACTTACTTTTGAAGAAATCAGAAAGATGTTTAAAGAACGACAAATCAATGAGAGTACGTTAGAATATTCGCATATTTCTGAACCTGTAGGATATACAGGACTTTTGTACCCAATTGCCAACGGAATTTTGCAAGCTGCCGAAATTTCAGAAAACCTGTTGGAAAACATTGTGGTTACCGGCAGGGGCAAAACTGCCATGATTCAATATTTGAGTGCCTTTGAGCCGGAAATAGAAAATATAAAAACCAACTTCAATCTCTTCTTTTGTAAAGGTTGTATTAGTGGGCCAGGTTGTACAACCCAAACAAACAGGCTTACACGCAGGTCAGATGTGATAGGTTATGCCAATAAACGTATTAAAGAACTTAACTTTGACACCTGGCAGGAAAATGTAGCCAAATACAACGAACTTGAGTTGTCGCGTAGTTTTGAGCCGGAAAGTTGCCGGATGCCTGAACCACCTGAAGAAAAAGTGCTTGCCGTGCTTAAGTCTATTGGCATGCCAACCCGTGAAGATGAGGTGGACTGTGGAGCCTGCGGATATAAGACTTGTCGTGATTTTGCATCGGGGGTTATCAAAGGGCTAACAACAACAGAGATGTGTGCTATATTTTCGCAAAAAAACCTAACCAATTATATCAAATCACTTAAGGCAACAAACGAAAAGCTTGCCCAGATGCAGGCTGCTATAAAAAACTCGGAAAAAGAAGCCCGCATGGGGCAGGAAGCTGCCCAGGAAGCCTCAGAAGTTACTTCGGCAATGCTTCAAAAACTCAGGTCTGGAGTAGTGTTCATTGATAAGAACCTGAAGGTTATTCAGGCAAACAACAACTTTATCAATATGCTTGGCGAAGAGGTAAAAGAAATTAGTGAAGTAATACCGGGTTTAGCCGGTGCTGATGTAAAACGCCTTTTGCCTTACGCATTTTGTAATATGGTGAATTATGTATTCACTACTCACGAAGATGTTTTGTATAAAGACATTGATACAAGTGTTGGCATTATTAATGTTTCAATATTTCCACTAAAAAAAGGCCAGATAGTTGGGGCAATATTACGCGATATGCACCAGCCAGAAGTATTGAAAGCCGAAATTGAAAACCGTGTAAGCGAGGTGGTGGAGAAAAACCTTGAAATGGTGCAAAAAATTGGTTACCTGCTTGGCGAAGGCGCTGCCGAAACTGAACGTATGCTCAACTCCATCATTAAATCATTCAAACCAAAGAGTGAAAAATGATTTCAAACCTCTTTATAGAAGCCAGTTGCAAACAGATATACTGTAACGGGGAGCGCGTTTGTGGTGATGTTTTCCATACGGTAAATGTTAAAGAGGAAGGAAGGCGCATCATAGTACTTTCTGATGGTATGGGGCACGGCGTAAAAGCAAATATTCTTGGTATTCTTACAGCTACAATGGCTGCCCGTTTTACGGTTGAGCACAAAGAGACCAGCCAAATTGCAGAAACTATCCTGAATACATTGCCCATAGATTCAGAAAAAAAAACCAGCTTTTCGACCTTTACTGTAGTTGATATCGAGGCCGATGGAAAAACTACCATTTTAGAATATGAAAACCCTCAATGCCTTGTATTACGAGGCGATAAAGTATTTCAGCCCCAATGGAATTGTCTGATGTTAAATACCAAAAAAAACGTGGGTCGTGAGATATTGTGCTGTACATTCCAGGCGCAACAAGACGATAGAATTATCATGTTCTCCGATGGTGTTACCCAGGCTGGTATGGGAAGTAAAGCATTGCCTTTAGGCTGGGGGACAGAAGCCGTTCATCAATTTATTTTGGCCCAGGTAACAAAAAACATGGAAATTGATGCATCTCAGCTAGGAAATGAAGTAGTGAATTGTGCTTTACGTTATGATGGATTTGAAAGCAAAGATGATATTAGCTGCGCCGTTGTTTATTTCCGAAAGCCGCGTAAGATTTTGGTTTGTACCGGGCCACCTGTAGATATGGATTTAGACAAAGACATGGCTAGAATATTTGAAGAGTTTGACGGGAAAAAAGTGATTTGTGGAGGTTCTACCAGCGAGCTTATTTTTCGCGAACTAAAAATAGACACCTCAAAGCTTATTGAAGAAGAAGATCCCCATAATCCCCCTTTTTACCTGCTCCCAGGGATTGAAATTATCACCGAAGGGGTCGTCACGCTGAATGCTGTTTATAACACACTAAACAAAATGTCTTTACAAAATGAAGGAACCATCAAAGGAGCTGTAGGCATTTTGGCTAACCTATTGATAGAAAGCGATGATATTAAGTTTCTGGTAGGCACTAAGATTAACCAGGCTCATCAAAGCCCGGACGTCCCTATTGATTTGGAAATGCGCCGAACAGTAGTACACCGTATTGCCAGGGTTTTAGAGCAAAAATACCTAAAAACAGTTGAAATGACTTTTATGTAAAATAAAATAAATTACAAAACAATGAATTATCCTTTTGCTATGTTGAACTAAATCCCTACGGGGATAGCTTCATTTTAGAACAAATATAATTGAATAATAGATAACGAACTTAGCAGCATTTTAATTTTAAAAAATGCTGTATGAAAAAACGTATTGAACCAACTCTGTTGGAAAAAGCCAT
>JAKPQD010000031.1 GCA_029572965.1 Bacteroidota bacterium
TGTGTAGCCTGCAGAATGTCCTAAACCGGTCAAAGTACCAGCCGTATCGAAAAAATCAACGAAGAAGAATGTAAGAACCACCATCCAGAATGTGGGACTGATAATAGACTCCCAATTAAACTGAAGCTTCATAAAAGTAGGTGATATATCAGGTATAGGACCAACAATACCGTCAATCTTGGTTATGCCCATAAAAGCACCAAAGATGGTTGCTGCAAGTATTCCTATCATAACAGAGCCCGGAACCTTGAGAGCAAAAAGTACGGCAATTATTATAAGGCCGAAGACCGCTGTAAGCGCTTGCGGAGAAGTCATATCCCCCAAAGTTACAAATGTTGCTGGATCACTTACAACTATGCCGGCTCCTTTAAGCCCAATATAGGCTATAAAAAGACCAATACCTGCTCCCGTTGCAATTTTTATTGTTTTGGGCATTGCATTGGTAATTTTGGTTCTTACTCCCAGCACTGTAAGTAAAATAAAGATGAGACCTTCCATAAAAATTGCACCTAGTGCAACCTTCCAGTCAATTCCAAGCTTAAGGCATACTGTATAGGTAAAGTAAGCATTTAAGCCCATTCCGGGAGCAAGTGCAAAAGGATAGTTTGCAAATAGCCCCATTAAAAGAGTGCCTATTGCAGAAGCTATTATTGTTGCAACCATGATAGCCCCGAAATACTGGTTATAAAGTACAGGATCGCTTGCTGTACCGGGTATAGCATTGACAACGAC
Organism: Bacteroidota bacterium; assembly: GCA_029572965.1. Classification (GTDB taxonomy): domain Bacteria; phylum Bacteroidota; class Bacteroidia; order Bacteroidales; family DTGW01; genus JAKPQD01. The sequence continues at coordinate 733 of JAKPQD010000031.1, forward strand.
AGATGGGTTTACAAATATTATGTATGCCATTGTCAGAAATGTGGCAATACCCCCGTAAAGTTCAGTTTTAACAGAACTTCCCGCAGCTTTTACACCGAAAATGTCTTTCACTTTGGTCAGCCTCCTTAGAGAAATGAGATAAAAATAAAAACTTCTCTTCCTAAATGAAAGGAAGAGAAGTCAATTTTGTAAACTTCGCTTCCTATAGTCAGATAATTAACGGTTATCTGGTAGATACTCCTGAGCCATATTATCAGGATTATATAGGAGAGAAAAAAATATTAAATTTTTACTTTATCATTTTAACAGAAATAATAT
>JAKPQD010000046.1 GCA_029572965.1 Bacteroidota bacterium
ATCAACTTCGAAAGGGAATTGCACCTTGTAAAAAAGGTTCTGTATAAACGTGTTCTTTGCGTACCGTTCAGGCTGCAACGTTTGTTTGAATGTTTCAAAGTCAAAAAATACGGGTTCAGCGGTGGGTTGGGCGGTAAATTAGCGAATGAAAAAATGTTTTTTACAGAACTAACTTTACTAACTTTATTAACTTTTTGCCATTGGTTGGGGGTGTGGTTTGAATTGAGCAAAGAAATATTTTTTTTTACAAGACTAACTTTATTAACTTTATTAACTTTTTGCCATTGTTCAAAAACCATTCGAGCGTAACCATCTTTATAAGGGCTAAGGTGGTAACCGCATTTGCTTTCACGGTCGCAACGTCCGTACTGTTCGGGCAAATAGTCGCCTGTTTCTGTATCAATGTACCGTACAAACGTCTTTTTATTACAGTTGGGGCAATAGTGCTTTTTACTGCCTTTCTCTAAAATGAACCGGTAAGGTCGGTTAATAAAGTTAAAAAAGTTAGCCATTTAAAAAACATTTTTTCATCTAGAAAATTATTTCGGACGCCTCAATAAATGCAACTAATTGATTTTGTGAAGCATTATCAACAACAACCCCCAACGCCCGCAACTGTTTTATGAAGTTACCCTTTTTAAAGGGTGTCATTCCTGATTCATTACAGAAAGCCCTATATTGAAAATACAAGTCTTTGATTGGCTTGTATTTGGTTGGGCTGCTTATGTATTCATTTTCATTTAGAAACATTTGTACGCTGTTACTTTCAATGCGATATTGTTCAACTGCCTGCCGTGCCGCATCACAAGGTGAAAAACCCTTTTGTTTCAATAACCTGTCAAGCCCTTCAAGTACCCAATTAAAAACACCCGCTAATTCATTTTCAATAATTTTACTATGTAGGTTTTTGTCCTGTTCCTCTTCCGGAATAGTAACATCAAAGGGAATAATCAAAAACCGCCTAAAGTATGCGTTTGTATGCTCAACATCTTTGGGTAATTCATTGCAATTAAAAATTAGTTTTGCGTAATGCCTCAAAGTGAAAGGTTCGCCGTAAGGTAAACGGGCTTCAACTGGTTCACCTGAAACCAACTGTTTAAATATTGAGGCTTCCAAATTGCCGTTTATTTCACTTGCATAGTTTACCAACTTATTAGCCAACTTCGCCCGGAAATACCCGTTGTCATTTGTAAGGCTCTGTAATGAATAACTGCTTACGTTTTCCGCTCCCAGCAACGCATTTACTACTTCAAAAAATACGCTTTTCCCATTCGAACCAGTACCGTACAGTATTAAGGCTTTTTCCTCTTTTAGTATGTTGCTTCCGTGTTTAATGAATACAAAGCCCAAATATTCAGCCAAAACCCTTTGGCGTTGAGGGTCGGGTAATACCCGGTTTAAATACGCTTCAAATATTGGTGCTTTTGCCTGTGGGTTGTATTCAAATGGTAATTGGTAGGTAATGAAGTCCGAACGGTCAAACGGTCTTAATTTCGTACCCTGTGGGCTTATTTCAAAAGTTCCATTTTGTAGGTTAATTAGGACCGTATCCTTATTGCTTTCGGGTGTGGGTAAATATGCCGTTGCAAGGAACTGTTTAAAAAGCTGTTCCCTAAATTGGTAAAACCTTG
>JAKPQD010000052.1 GCA_029572965.1 Bacteroidota bacterium
TATATGGTGGGTCTATGTATATACATTTAATTTTTCCTTCATATTCAGGCAAAAGAGCTTTTAATGCTTCAAGATTATCACCATGAATTATTTTGTTCCCGCTTTTTGTTTCATGATTCTGCACTTCATTTTCAGCTGTAAAGCCGTATTTATGCTCCAATATACGAAACGGTACGTCCTGATGATGATTTACAATTTTATCTTTTCCTATCCAGTTTAATGTCGGCATATTCTAATTTCCAGTCATTTAATTAAAAACCCAAAGATACAATTATCCGTGGGTGCGTCGGCAAGAAAACTGCTCTTTTGCAAGCTGAAGCATCGGCTTGTGTGTCGGGGCTTGCAAATGTGCAGTTTTGTGCGTGGGCTATTCATTATTTCGTTTTTCTTTTTTTGTCTTTAAGTAGCAAATTGTCCGCTGTGTCGTTGTCTTTTTACACTTCCGACTAACGTCAGATCTAAATAGCTAAATATTAGGTTATCGCAAATCCGAGCTGTTCGGGTTGCAGTTCAAATTTAGCGATTTGCTTTTTGATCCTTTTAACCAATCCAAGTTTTCTTTTTTCATCAAGGAATAAATATTGGGTTGGTGATTCATATGGCATTTCTTTAACCAACATATTCCAGATGATTACGGCAAGTTTTCTTGCGGTTGCATTAATCGCTGTTGTCCTCCCTTTTTTATAGCATATTCTTTTAAAGAAGTCGGACAGGTGTCCTTCTTTTAAATTACCAATGGCATTTGCTGCATTTCGTAATGCTATTTTTAACCTACTACTTCCTTTTGGAATATGATGGTTCAATACCTTGCCCCCACTTATTTTGTTATTGGGAGCAAGGCGTAACCATGCTGTAAATTGTTTGGATGTTTCAAATTTTTTTATTCCCTCTAATCCAATCTCACTGATTATAGACATAATAGTAGCATCATTAACACCTTCGATGGCCATTAGGTCAATCCCCTCAAAATATTGATAGGCCATCTGGTTCATATCGGTTCCCCGAAGCGTATTTTTGTTTTTTCTTTTATGTGTTTTTTGGGTTGCCACATGCTGTTTTTTATTGTCATCTTTATCAATGATGTTGGTGAGCAATTCTTTAATTTGTGTATCGACTTCATTAAGTTGCTGTTGCAGATGCAAATAGGTTTCCCATTCGTGTTTTAAGGCAAACATATAATCAGCCCGTCCGTTGAATTGAAGGGCTTTGGCTATTTCTTCTTCTGATTTGCGGCAATTATAGTGTCGGTTTTCTGCCAGCTTTTTACCGGACCTTTCTCCTGCGATGAATGCACTTATGATTTTGGTGCCCGTTTCACCAACGATATCCTTTACCACAACGTCTAACCGCAGATTCATTAATCGTAAATATTTCTGCATTTTAAGGACTGTCCTTGCTGATTGTTGTAGAATATTCTGACGATGCCTGCTGTAGGTCCTGATTATGTCGGTTGTACTATCGGGCAAAAAGCTACTCGAAAGCAATCCTAAACAATGTAATTTCTGAATCCATTGACAATCTTTGATATCGGTCTTCTTGCCTTTGATATTTTTGGTTTGCCTGCCATTGACCAAAATCACGTCAAAGCCATGGGCGACTAAAGATGAAAACAAGTTTTGCCAGTAAGTTCCAGTACTTTCCATGGCAATACTGGTCACTTTGTGTTTGGTTAACCATTGGCATAAAGCCTCATGATCTTCACTATAAACGCCGAATTCTTTTACATCTTCGGCATTTTGTCCTACAGCCACCCAATGGCTGCGACTGCCTATGTCAATTCCTGCAGCATTGGGATTGACCACTTCTAATGTCATGTTTTCACTACTCATTACATCAAGTGTTTTTAGAAATTTATATAAAAAACTCCATGGAATGTAATTTCTAATTTTGACAGTATTCCGATCGGGATTCCGTCATATGACGGATCACCATTAAACTCTAACCCAAGTCATAAAAGAATATGACTTTTTACATTCTAACCTTGATTGCGCTCGGGCTTTTAAAGCACCATTGCTAAAACCGGCCTTGTCCAGGAGTCTATCCCTGTAAAGATAATATCGTTAGCAGTAAAACTCAACTGATTTTAAACCAGTAGGATGATTGCCCATAACGGTTGGCAATATGGCATGAAGCGGAGTGCGAGCGATGCAGTATCAAGTTAAGATAAGTTTGGAACGGGATAAACCCGCTCCAAACTTTTACTTCACCGCTTTTTGCTATATTGCGTGTTAGCGTTTCGTTGCTTAA
>JAKPQD010000054.1 GCA_029572965.1 Bacteroidota bacterium
CTGAAAAATATATATCTTTGGAAAACCCAAAACAAACTCTTGCGAAGCAGGAAGGCTTATCCCAATGAGCTTTCCGCTTCAAAAGAAATAGTATTGAAGGGACAAGAAATACTGCTTAACAGAGGTGCTTTACATAGGAACAGCTGTTAGGTGCTGCCATTTTTTTCATTCGTCTGTTGTTTTTAGTCGGTTTAATTGTCTTGCTACAAAGTCCTCCTGCCACTTGTTTTTAAAGTCAAACCATTGCTGTCTGAAGTCGCCTGAGTTGTCAATTACGAATTTAAATTCTTTAAACGGTTTATTCTTTCTCAACGTGTCAAATAGTCGGCTTTGCAAATCTTTGTCGGTAAGATGGACGGCAAACTCACTCATTATTTCAAACGCTTCGCTTGAAGTCCACTTTTCAATTTCGTGATAGTCGGTGAAGTTGTTTTCTAATTGTTCAAGTTCTTTGTCCCACGAGCTAAGGTCAATGTCGGGATAATTGTAGTTGTCAGGTATGAAAAGGAGTTGTCCTGTTGTCTTGTGAATGAATGCACGAAAACCGCAGTCAAGTTGCTCTGCAATTTCTTTTACTATGTCTGTTGTCGTGCTGGTCATATATTTTTGTTACCTGTCAAATTTTAAAAATTTCTTTTCTGTTCCGAAGAGTTAGTAGTTATCATAGTGAGTTGCCTGTCCGACCGTTTATTACGTTTTTAAAGACCTGAATTACTGTCCTCCGAAACAGTAAGTGGGTAGGAAGCACAAAGTTGAAAAGTTGTCAAAGTCAGCCGAAAAAAGTCGAACAGGGGGACAGTCATTCAGAGTCTTCAAAAGTCTTGGTAGATAGTTGAACTGTCGTCTTATTATGGTTTCACCTAACTCGTTTATATGTACGAAACAAATATACAATATTTCCCAATTTGGCTGTATAAGTACGGTTTTAATCGTTTCTTATTTCCTTTTAAAGGTATGATTTTGTTACATATCATCAATCTGGGGATCTGATTTTTTGAAGTTTTTTAGTATAAACATGGGTGTAGATCACGGTAGTATTGCTCGAAAGGTGGCCAAGCAGGGATTGTATGTAACCTAGATCGGTTCCGCCATCCTTCAAATGAGAAGCATAACTGTGCCCATGCCGTTGCAAGTTTAACGGCTTTTGAATACCGGTTTTTGGTTTCCGAGCTGTAGCCATTGCCGAAGTTTTGAACCTATATCGAACACGCTTTCTTTACGTCAGCCCTTGAATTTTCCCAGAGACTTTCTATCACAATTAGCTTGGCTGACGAACGATGTAAAAATAGTGAAAATTTTGAATTTTGCAAGGTCTTTGAAAAATTTTTTTGTGATGGGCGGCCATGCGATGGTGAAAGGACAATGAGTGGTTTCGGCCGCAACTGGCACACCCTCATCAGCCCTGGCTATACCTCACCTCACCCAAAGTCAGGCGTAAAATATTATGGAATTTGATTCCAGCAATTTATTCCCAATCTCTCCGTCACCTGTCATTTATTACCTGTGCCTCTGACACAACTTCACTTTTTCCATCTTTCCAAGCCACAATAAGCTTCGAGAGAATAAGCACAACATTGACCCTAAAACTTCCTCATTCATGAATCATTAAATTAGGATGCACCTGGTAAATCTGAGCAAGCTCAGATAGGGTCTTGTTCTCTTTTATCGCCTCTATGGCAATCTTTGCTCTAAATTCAGCCGTAAATGTTCTTCTTGACTTTTTTATATGACAGAAATTAGAAAATTACTAAATTCCTGTCCAGTTTTTTTAGACCATCTCACAGGGAATGAATTAGCCAGCAAGGTTAAATAGCAGAAACTTTAATTTGAACAGAGCCCTTGGTGAAAATTAGGGGTTTTTTATTGCCCAAAATTCAGCAAAATTCTTCCTATCTTTACATTACGGCATTACGATTTCAGTTGATTTTTTGTTGCCCATTCGTTGCTCAAAATACATAATTAACTGTAATCAATATTGCTTTACATTTTGTATTGAAAATAGTTGATGAAAAAATTATTTAGAAGAAAATACAACCTCTAGAGCTTAAAACAAATCTTTATTTAAAATCACCAAAACCTTATAACATTATGAGACGATTTATTTGTATCATTTTTTTATTTGTGATGGCCTTTCCAGTATGGGCTCAGTATCCCGGCCAGATCGATAATACCTTCGGAGACTTAGGTAGAGTAGTATTTCAAATCCCTGATGGTAGTACCAGCGTGAAAAGTTTAAAGAAAAGCAACGATGGGAAAATTTATATTTGTGGAGGATTGGATGGTTCCAATCAAAGTGGAGGGTACATTGCCAGATATACTTACGATGGTGCGCCCGATAATACTTTTAATAATGGTACTAACTATATTTCTTTCAAATTTGGAGGCAATCAATCCACGGAATTAGTGGATATGGCTATTTTAAGCGATGGAAAAATCCTCGTTGTAGGTAGCGTATTTGTATCTTACAATGAGAGTCATCCTGCAGCGGCCCGATTTTTACCCAATGGTACACCCGACCCCGCCTTTGGTTACAATGGTGACATTATCTATTATCAAGTAAATGGGAGTGCTTATGCACTCGCTTTATTGTACAATAACCAATTTGTTATAGCGGGTTCTGTTTACAGTTCTTCCAGCACTGATATGATGTTGATGGGCTGCCTATCCAGTGGTTCACTCAATACAAATTTTGGGAATAATGGCCTTCAGATTTTAGACCTCAATAATGGATCGGGCGATTATCCTGGCGACATTACTTTTTTCAATTCGAGAATTTTGGTCAGCTCTGTAGCCCATACGTTCTCATACGATGCAATAGTGCTAACTGCTTTTACCGAAAATGGTCAACCGGATGCTACATTTGGTACAGATGGAAAAGTAATTTTTGATGGCTTGACAATTTTGGATAATTTCCTTGTTGGCCCTGCTACACGCCATACTCTCGACGCTACTGGAAAAATATGGGTAGCCAGCTCCTTTATAGGTATTTCACGCACCTCGAGTATGCTTTTGCGCTTCCTTCCGAATGGTTTACCCGATCTTAGCTTCGGGGAGTACGGAATGCGTTTGTATGACTTTGGTACAGATTCTGACTCTTGGTTTGCTGATATTGGAGTAGAGGTGGATGGGAAAATTGTTGTTGCTGGAATATGGAAGTCCTTGGGATTTAATAAAACCCTTTTTGCCCGAATGCTATCTAATGGAGATTTAGATCCCACAGTTGGGAGTAACAATGCTGGCTATGTCTTACATTCTATGGCTACGGGAGGATTATTGGGCGATTATGCTTACCGCTTAATGTTCCCTTGGATAGATAAAGTAATCTTTAGCGGCTGGTGCGATACTCAAAATGATTTTGCAGTTTATCTTTGCCGAATTCACCTGGGTATTAACGTTGGAAAAGAAGATTTGAGCAAAACTTCGTCTCCACAAATACATTTCAACGGCAAGTATATTGAAATATCTATTCCAAACCAGGAATCAATAGAGTTTATAGGGTTGTACGATCTTAATGGCAAGTTACTCAAAGGAATTTTAAAGGGGGAAGAAATTTTAATGACTGGAAAAACCTCATTTACATTGGAGGAAAATTTACGGCAAGGGATGTACTTACTTAATGTAGTTACCAAAACAAGCAGCTATTCTTACAAATTATTTATACCTTGATTTTATGCCTTAGGAAACCCCGTCAGTTTCAGGAAAAGCTACCTGGAGCCGACGGTTTTTTATTATTTAACCTAGTGTAGGGAGGCTGAATAAAGCAATTTACAATAGAAGTTATTTCATTAATAATTATCTCTGTTTACTGGGTGGCCTACTTTAGTATCTAAATAGTCAAGTAAGTGTTGATTTTAATTATGCATGAGGCATTTAATCCACTGATATTTAGGGCTATCTTTTGGAAGGTCATATATGCTTTCCATCAGATCAGTTGATTTCAATAGAGAAACCAATTTCTCCATTCCATATTTTTAAACAAGGAATTCGACAAGGGTAACAGAAATCGCATAGCCATTCATTTGTATAAATTCAAGTACAGAAACTGATGCAAATTGCTCCGAGGAGGGTGGTGCTGTTTCCTTAAAACTTAAAACTACAATTCTTTCAATAGGGTTATTTATTTGTCCTGCTTCGTACTGAGCATATCCTTCAGAAAGCCATTTGGAGAATCCGGCCATCCCTTTATCTGCCCGTGTATAATAAACAGCCAAATGTACAAATTCATGGACAATTATTTGCATAAGAGATTCATAGGTATAAGAACTCCCGGGATTTAATGGTGATACCATCATTAA
>JAKPQD010000061.1 GCA_029572965.1 Bacteroidota bacterium
TCGGTTCTGTTTCTCCTTGCTGCAATGCACCATAAAGAATGTCAAATGTCATGTTAAAATTTGATGCGCCAATAGCAACATTGATTGTTTTATCAGTTTGAATAAGCTTGCTTGCCGCATTTGTATAAACTCCAACACCATGGTCTAACACAGCCCCTGTTTCAACTCCAACAAAAAACGATTGAAATAGCTTTTGCAGGCTTATAGTGACCTTATTATCGCTGCCTGTGTAACGTGTTAATGTTTTGCCGTTAAACGTAAATACGACCGCCTGTGCAATTGCTGTGCCTGTTACAACACACTTATATGGTGAGAAAGCAAATACCCTTTTATCAGGATACGTTACTGAGTTTGCGCCAAATGTATTTGTTCTGCTCATTTCTTTTTATATTTATGTTCTATTACTTCCGCATATCTACGATTAAACTCTGCCATGTCAAAATCACGCTTTAAACAGCGGTAAATTACTATCCAGTGTTCTTTATATCCATCATCCCGATTCTGTATTCCATTACGCTTGCAAAAAGCATCTATTAAGTCAAAATCATCTGATTTTATGTTTTCAATACCTGCTTCCTTTTCTTCTTTTGTATATTCACGTTTCATTGTTGAAAACAGTTTGTTTGCGTAAATTGTTATGTCTTTTGCATATTCCATCAATCGCAAAAACTTTAACATCGGCAAATTATCTATTTTCTTTTTATCAGTAAGTTTTAAATACACTTTAGCCGTTGATGTTATAAGTTCATCTTCCGTTTTACTATCGGCAAATAACGTTAAATCTTCAAATGATATGTTTAGTCCATTTTCAATTTTAATTCCTGCAATATCATCAAATGGCGGCAATGCTTCTCTTTCAGGATACTCCTCTACAACCCGTTTAAATAAATCAACATTTGATACCCTGATAATAGGTGCTATGATTTTTAATTTTTTTAGTTTGTCTTTTTCGGTAATTATCATTGCAATATCTTTATTTCTGTTACTAACATACCAATTTTATCTGACAATCTTTGTACAAGCGGGTCAACTTCTTGTGAATAGACGTTTTTAGTTATTCCGTTTCGCCACATTTGAGACCCCATCGTTCTTTGATTAACCACAGCAGATGTGATTAGTTTGTCACGCTTCCCTTGTGCCGTGTATCCATGTTTTACAGAAAACCATTTTGTTAATCCTCCATACAATTCAATCCATGATACAGCCTTTGACCTTTCAGGAGAAATACCCGTCTCCAAAGTATCTATATGGTCAAAACCGTATATCGAGCCAACATTAGACACAACATCCTCTCTAATGCTGTCTATGGTCGCTCCTGTTGCCACCTGATTGTTTTTGCGCAT
>JAKPQD010000002.1 GCA_029572965.1 Bacteroidota bacterium
CCATCCATAGCCAAAGCCAATTCGATGATTTTATTCTTTAACAGTTTGCCATCCACAACAAGGCGTTCATCTTGCTGCAACAGGTCTTTCAGGTCGTTATACAAATTCTGCATATTATTTGGTTTTCTTTTTATTGTTGTAATCAATTTTATTTTCTGCCACTTTTAGGGCTTGTTTTGCTACTCCGCCTTTGGCGGATTCGTTTTTCAATACATCGTAAACCTTTTCGCCGAGCCAAAGAGAGAGTAATTCTTCTTTGTCAACATTGAAAAGTTCAGCAAGTAAAAGCACCTGTTCACGCCGTGCCTGCCGTTCGCCCTTTTCCAACTTACTTATAAAAGCAGTATCAGCTTTTAAGCAGGCTGCAACTTCACGTTGCCGGATTTTCCTTTTCTCACGCAGGCTGCGAATATGTTCACTAAACTGGCTCATATTGTTATGTGTTGTCTTGTCAAACTATGACAAAAATACACATAAAAAATAAACAACAATAGAAAAAAAAGAAAAACTGCAAACCTTGCAAAGTTTGCAGTTTTACAAAGATGTTAAAACTCCCTACAGCTTTGAGTAACAGCCATATTGAGGCTGCGAAAGATAGTTGCCTGTAAGCTCTTTGAGGAGGTTGTCAACAGAACGTGTTGAGAGATTGTACTTTTTGCCCAACTCAATAGCTGCGGATCTTTTAAAATCGGAAGGCAATGCATCAAAAAATTTGCGTTTATTGTCGCCGGAACGGAAAACAGCATTGTCGTTTTGTTTTGGTAGATTGTGAAACATAAGCAAGCTATGCTGTAGATAAAGGTCGGCAAGGTTTACGGCTGTATCAAAATCGGAATCATTACAGAAAACTGTGGTTGAGGTATCACCATTCTCGAATTTACGGAGTGAAGTAAAAATCATGGTTATACGAAATAGAACCAAACCAAGACGTTTAACAATGCTTCCGGCATCATCCCCGGTAAAGGTGGTAACTTCATTGAGCCAACGGCTGCAAATACTGTTTAAAGACTGCCATTGCTGTTGTGTAAGGTCTACAGATGTCGGGTATTGCTTCAAAAATTGAATCAACTGAAACACCTGATCGGACAGTGTATTGAAGTGCTCAGTAAGGTTGATACTGCTTGCATAGGGTGAAACATCACGCCATTGCTGCTCCACCTTGAAAGCATAGAACATAAAACGACTGAAAAGACCGTCCTCAGCTGATGCAATCAGACCCGTTACCTGACTTGGAGTGCCTGACAGTGCAACTGACAGGCGTGGTTCGTTCACTTCAATATACTCGTTATTGGTTTTCTTTGAACTGGAAATCCGTTCATGATGAAATGCCTTGCGAAGCATATCAGAATAACCACCCCATTCCTGTTTAAGCACATTGCCCATTGTATCGGCTTCGGTTTCG
>JAKPQD010000079.1 GCA_029572965.1 Bacteroidota bacterium
TTTGGTAAAGGAGAACCATGGTATATTATTGGTGCAGCTATTTTTGCGGCAAATATTGGTTCTGAACACCTTGTAGGACTTGCTGGTACAGGTGCAAAGTCTGGAGTAGGAATGGCCCACTGGGAAATGCAAGGTTGGATGATACTTATTTTGGGTTGGCTTTTTGTTCCTTTTTACCAATTGATGAACAATAAGTTGGGTAAAATTATTACCATGCCTGATTTTTTAAAAACCCGTTATACACATCGTACAGGTTCATGGCTGTCTATTATTACACTAATAGCTTACGTGCTAACTAAAGTAAGTGTAACAGCGTTTACTGGTGGTATTTTTATGGAAAGCCTTCTTGGTTTGCCTTTCTGGTATGGGGCTATTGGATTGATTGTTTTAACAGGTATTTTCACTGTTGTTGGGGGAATGAAAGGGGTAATGACTCTATCGGCCATACAAACACCTATTCTTATCCTGGGTTCTTTTCTTGTTCTCTTTTTGGGATTAGCAGCTCTTGGAGACGGCAGTGTTGTTCATGGCTGGACAGCAATGATTGAACATGCCAAAACACTCAATAATGGATATGGAACAAACCACATGTTCCATTTTGAAACAGGAGACCCGATGTATGACGATTATCCAGGTTTTTGGGTATTTATTGGCGCTTCAATTATTGGTTTATGGTATTGGGCCACAGACCAGCATATTGTTCAAAGGGTACTTGGCCAATCAAAAGGCGAGCCTAACGATATTGTGATGAAACGTGCGCGCAGGGGCACAATCGCTGCTGGTTATTTCAAATTATTGCCTGTGTTTATGTTCCTCATTCCTGGTATGGTTGCTGCAGCCTTAGCTGCGCGTCCTGGCAGTGGTTTTACATTAGAAAACCCTGATACAGCCTTTGGTTCAATGGTTAAATTTGTTTTGCCTGCTGGTGTGAAAGGTATTGTGACCATTGGTTTTATTTCTGCTTTGGTGGCTTCTTTGGCTGCATTCTTCAACTCTTGTGCTACACTTTATACTGAAGACTTTTATAAACCAATGTTCAAAGGTAAGACAGAAGAAAGATATGTTTTGGTAGGCCGTATTGCAACTGTGGTTGTGGTAATACTTGGCATTGTTTGGATTCCTGTAATGATGAGCCTTGGCAGTCTTTATTTTTATCTCCAGCGTATTCAATCATTGTTGGCGCCAGCTATGGTAGCTGTCTTTCTCTTAGGTATTTTTTCAAAGAGAATTACTCCAAAAGCAGGTGAGCTTGGTTTGATAGTTGGCTTTTTCATTGGAATGATACGCTTACTAACCAACATTCTTACCAATACCGGAAGCAATGTAATGACAGGCTGGTATTGGGAAGCTACTGCATGGTTCTGGCAAACCAACTGGCTTATTTTTGAGATTTGGTTGCTCGTCTTTATCATGCTGTTTATGGTTGCAGTTTCATTCTTCACTCCAAAGCCAACGCCTCAGCAGATAGACGCTATAACTTTCACTAGTGACTACAAAGAACAGATCAGAAAGAGCTGGAACAAATGGGATGTAATTGCCTCATTAGGGGTAATACTCTTCTGTGCATTATTCTACTATTATTTCTGGTAAAAAATAAATTAGCTAATTGGTGAATTTGCAAATTAGTAAATTCGTTAATTAGCTAATTTTTAAAACATTAAAGGACCCTTGCGTTATTAATTTTCTTGACTCTTGATTCTAATATAAAATAAAATAAAAAATGAAAGCTTTTGAAAATTTTGAAGTATGGTTTGTTACAGGGGCTCAGCTTCTGTACGGTGGCGATGCAGTAGTTGCTGTTGATGCCCACTCAAATGAAATGGTTAAAGGGTTAAACGATTCTGGTAAACTTCCTGTAAAAGTGGTTTACAAAGGGACAGTAAACTCTTCTGCTGAAGTTAGTGCTACTTTTAAGGCAGCTAATAACGATAAAAAATGTATCGGGGTGATTACCTGGATGCATACTTTCTCTCCTGCTAAAATGTGGATTCATGGTTTGCAAGAGCTCAAAAAACCTATGCTACACCTGCATACCCAGTTTAATAAAGAAATTCCATGGGATACTATGGATATGGACTTTATGAACCTTAACCAGAGTGCTCATGGTGACCGTGAATTTGGCTTTATCAATGCACGTATGCGCCGTCCACGTAAAGTGGTTGTTGGATACTGGCAGGATGCTAATACTTTGGCCCGCATTGCAGTTTGGATGCGTGTTGCAGCTGCATGGGCTGATGCCCAGGATATGGTTGTTGTTCGTTTTGGTGATAATATGAACAACGTAGCTGTTACTGATGGTGACAAAGTTGAAGCCGAAATGCGCCTGGGGTATCATGTAGATGAATATCCTATTGGAAAATTGGTTGCTGTAATGAACAAAGTTACTGAGGCCGAGATTGCTGCTATGTTAAAAACATATGAAGCCGAATATATCCTTGCTGATAATGTTAAAGAAGGGGGCAAAGATCGCCAACGCCTTGTTGAGGCCGCTCGTGAAGAGATTGCTATTCGTAAGTTCCTCGAATCAAAGGGGGCAAAAGCTTTTACTACAAGCTTTGACGAATTGGAAGGTTTAGATCAGCTTCCAGGTCTTGCTTCTCAACGCCTGATGGCCGAAGGATATGGTTTTGGCGCTGAAGGTGACTGGAAAACTGCTGCATTGTGCCGTACCATGTGGTTTATGGGCCAGGGGCTCGAAGGTGGGTGCTCTTTCCTTGAAGATTATACCTTAAACTTTGATGGAGAGAAGAGTTCAATCCTTCAAGCCCACATGTTAGAGGTTTGCCCTCTTATAGCTGAAAATAAACCTCGATTAGAAGTTCATCCATTAGGCATTGGTGGAAAGAATGACCCTGCTCGTCTTGTTTTTACTACAAAACCAGGCACTGGTGTTGCTGCAACTATTGTAGATATGGGCAACCGTTTTCGTATGATTGTCAACCAAGTAGATTGTATTAAATCAAAAGCGCTCCCTAAATTGCCTGTAGCTTCTGCATTGTGGATTCCACAACCTAACTTTGAAATTGGTGCTGGTGCCTGGATTTTGGCTGGTGGTACACACCACTCAAGCTTCTCATTTGCCCTTACACAAGAGTATCTTGAAGATTATGCCGAAATTGCTGGCATTGAGCTTGTTGTTATTGATAAAGATACTACCATTAGCAACTTCAAGAAAGAACTTCGTATGAACGATGTTTATTACATGCTAAACAAAGCACTTAGCTAATATAAAACATGGAGCCACGGTGACACAGAGAAGTACAGTAAAAAGCTTTATGTAACTCTGTGTTTTTGTGCCTCTGTCTTAAAAAATTCTTTTTATGCTTGAAGAATTAAAAAAGAAAGTTTTTGAAGCCAACCTGGAGTTGGTGCGCCAAAAGTTGGTTATTTATACCTGGGGAAATGTAAGCGGTATCGACCGTTCACAAAACCTCGTGGTGATAAAGCCCAGCGGAGTGTCTTATGACGATATGAAAGCTGAAGATATGGTAATTGTTGACTTTGATGGAAATGTGGTTGAAGGTAAGCTTCGCCCATCTTCAGATACAGCTACTCATATTGAGCTATACAAAGCTTTCTCTGGATTAGGCGGTGTTGTCCATACCCATTCTACTTATGCAGTAGCTTGGGCGCAAGCTCAAAAAGCTATTCCTGCATTTGGTACCACCCATGCTGACCATTTTTACGGGGCTGTGCCTTGCACCCGTCCTCTTACAAAAGCAGAAGTAGAAAACAACTACGAACTGAATACCGGTAAAGTAATTGTAGAAACCTTTGCCAAAATAGAGCCATTAAGTGTCCCTTCTGTTGTTGTGGCTGGTCATGGCCCGTTTTCGTGGGGCGAAACCCCTGAAAAGGCTGTTTATAATGCGGTTGTATTAGAAGAAGTAGCAAAAATGGCTATGATTACAACCCGTTTAGGCGGAGAAAAACCTATCGACCAGTATTTGCTTGATAAACATTATAACCGTAAGCACGGGAAGAATGCTTATTATGGACAAAAAAAATGAGTAAATGAGAGAATTTGAGAATTAGCAAATGGTCAATATTTGTCTTGATTCTTTTCTCTTGATTCCAGAATCTAAAAAATAAAAACATGTCAAAATACACATTAGGACTTGATTATGGCTCTGACTCCATGCGTGTGGTCATTGCCAATGTTGAAAATGGCCAAGTAGTTGGAACTGCCGTTTCAGAATATGCCCGCTGGAAGGCTGGCAAATATTGTGTTCCTGCAAAGAATCAATTTCGTCAGCATCCTCAGGATTATATCGACAGCATGGAACAAGCTGTTAAAGAAGCTCTTTCCAAAGCTCCTGCCGGTACAGCAAAAGATATTATTGCTATTTCTATAGATACTACAGGTTCAACGCCTGTTGCTGTTGATAAGAATGGTACGCCACTTTCTTTGTTGCCCGAATTTGCTGAAAATCCCAATGCCATGTTTGTGCTTTGGAAAGATCATACTGCAGTTAAAGAAGCTGAAGAAATAAACAACCTTGCCCGCAAGTGGAAGATTGACTTTACAAAATACGAAGGCGGAATTTATTCTTCAGAGTGGTTTTGGGCAAAGTTACTTCATATTATGCGTGAAGATGAGAAAGTCAGAGCAGCAGCATACTCGTGGGTTGAGCATTGCGATTGGCTCCCGGCATTGTTGACAGGTAATACAAAGCCTGAAAACCTTAAACGCAGTCGTTGTGCATCTGGTCACAAAGCTATGTGGGCCGAAGAATTTGGAGGTTTGCCTCATGAAGATTTTTTGGTTGCATTAGATCCTGTACTTAAAGGTATGCGCGAGCGCCTCTTTAGCGAAAATACTTATACTTGTGATGTAAAAGTTGGTACAATTGCTCCTGAATGGGCAAAACGTCTTGGTTTGTCTGAAAATGTTGCTGTTGGTGTTGGTGCATTTGATGCACACCTTGGGGCTGTTGGCGCTCAGATTAAACCATATCAGCTTATCAAGGTAATGGGTACTTCTACATGCGATATGCTTATTGCTCCCGAGAAAGATGTTCATGGGAAGCTGGTAAAAGGCATTTGCGGCCAGGTGGACGGTTCTATTATTCCTGGTATGATTGGCTTAGAGGCTGGACAATCAGCTTTTGGCGATGTATATGCTTGGTTTAAGCGCGTAGTTGTAGAGCCGGCTGCTAAATTGATTGAGCAATCTTCTGCCATTTCTGTTGATCAGAAAGCTAAACTAATTCAGGAGCTTGAAAATAAGCTTATTCCATTATTGTCAGATGAAGCGGCAAAAATTGATCCTGCTGATACTACTGTAATAGCATTAGATTGGATGAATGGTCGTCGGACCCCTGATGCCAATCAGATGCTGAAAGGTGCTATTACCGGCATTTCTTTGGGCTCAGATGCTGCCCGTATTTTCAGGGCCCTTGTAGAATCTACTGCTTTTGGAGCTAAGAAGATTGTTGACCGTTTTATTTCTGAAGGTGTGAAGATTGATGGCGTTATTGCCATTGGAGGAGTTGCCAAAAAATCGCCATTTGTTATGCAAACTATGGCAGATGTGCTAAATATGCCTATTCAGGTAGTAGTTTCAGATCAGGCATGTGCCTTAGGGTCTGCTATGGCAGCAGCCGTTGTTGGAGGGGCATACAAAACTGTTGAAGAGGCTCAGGAAGCTATGGGTAGTGGTTTTGAAACTACCTATCATCCTAATGCCAAAATGGTTGAGGTGTATAAAGATATTTATGCACGTTACTCTTTGCTGGCTGAAACATTAGAACCTCTTTATAATGCTCAGAAAATATAGAAATTTGTAAGTTTTATTAAAGAAACGCTTTGCATTTTTTTAATGTTAAGCGTTTCTTGTTTTTATTTGTTTGTGCTGTTAAAAATACATTTTTATATTCTCCCTCTTTATAATGTTAATTTCAAATCGATTAAACATTTCTAAATGCTTAATTTGGGTTAATATATTTTATAATTATTTTAACGTTAGAGATAATTACTGAATTGGTTTTGAGAAATAAAAAGTGTCTTTTTGTATGTAAAGGTTTTGTTATAAATATCTTAGTGTTTTTTCATATTTTTACCAGACAACAATAATAAAAATATATTTTTTTATCAGAAAAATATATATCTTTGCAGCGCTTTAAACAAAGAAGTTTTTAAATCAGTCTTTCGATAAATGTAAATCGTTGGGCTTGTAAACAAAAATATATTGCGGGATGGAGCAGTTGGTAGCTCGTCGGGCTCATAACCCGAAGGTCGTAGGTTCGAGTCCTGCTCCCGCTACTGTCAAGGATAAATTGGTGTCAATGCTGGTTTGTCCTTTTTTTATTTTATCCAATATCTGAGGAGTTTTTTAATCAGCCAATAAAAAAAGCTGCCATTGCTGACAGCTTTAACTCATCTTTCGACGAATTTTTTTAAACACCACCTATGAATGATTCTAAAATTAAATTTTAGTTATGCAAATATACTATTTAGTTTTAAATAAAAAACTTATTTTTAAATAAAAGTGTCAAAATGTCCATTTCCTTAGTACTATAAATACAGGTAAGTGTTGAAGTTACAATTTCTAATAACCGGATAAATGCTTTTGTACATTTATTCAACAAATGAGAACATGTGTATAAAAAATGTTTGTCAATAAAACGTAATTTTGACTCTTATAAAAACCAGATAAAATGACCAACAAAATAAAAACCATATCATGTTGTTTAGTAATATTGGCAGGGGTAAATTTTTTAGCCAAAGCGATAGACAAAGCTTCTGCAAGCTATCATGACATGGCTACAGAACATTTGTTTCAAAATTTAAAAGCTTTAGGCGATGCGGGGTTACATTTGTTTGGAGTGGCCAATGCTTTTGATATCAGTTATAAAAAGCTTATTCACGAGTATGATGGTTCGACAGACTGCAAAGATATTACCGGTTCGCATCCGGCTTTTATCGAAAGCGACTTTGAATGGTATATTCACAAAGAGCATAAAGCAAAATGGGCTACAGAAGCCATTCGCGAAGCATACAAACAGGGGATTGTTGTGGGTTACTGTTATCACCTGCGCGGACTAAAGTCTAATGATTTTTACGCTTTTAAAGACAATAAAAAGACTGAAGATTCGACCCTTTTGCAAGATATTGTTGCCAACCCTGACAGGAAGGCCAACAAAGCATTAGACTGGTATTTGCACAGGCTTGATTCTGTTGTTATCCCAACTTTTAAAGAATTAGGGTTCCCGCTAATTTACCGTCCATTCCATGAGATGACCGGAGGATGGTTCTGGTGGGGTACAAGTTGTTGCACTAAAGATGAATTTATAAAAATATACCGTCTTACCGTGGACTATTTGCGCAGCAACGGCGTTAGAAATGTGCTTTTTGCCTGGTCGCCTGATAAAAGCAGCGACAGTACTTTTTATCCTGGAGATGAATATGTGGACATCATTGGTTACGATGGCTACGATGTAGGGCTTGTTGATTACAACCAAATTCCGGCATTTGTTTCGAATGTTGCAGCATTGGCTGATTTTGCACAAAGACACAATAAGATAGTGGCTATTACCGAAACAGGCACAGGCAAACTTTTGGAAGCTCCTGAATACTGGACAAAAAACATACTTGAATCATTAAATGCAGACCCAAAAGCTTCTAAAGTATCATGGATAATGACTTGGTATAGTGCAGACTGGAACAAAGACAATAAGGGGGTCAATTATATCCCTTACAAAGGTATTGAAAAGAAAACCAATGGGGACAAAGCTATTGATGACTTCAAGAAGTTTTATAACGACCCTGCCACAGTATTTCAGGTTGACTCGTTGCCGCTTTTTGCAACAGACAACGCTGAACTTTTTATTTATCCTAAAAATCTCACTCTAACAGTCGGTAAAAAGTTTACGCTGATTGGAGGTAGAAAAAAAGACTGGTCTAAAAACCAGGTTTCATGGTTATCGTCAGATCCTTCAGTTGTAAAAGTAGATGCGAAGGGAAATATAGAAGCTTTAAAAACAGGCAACACCACCATTACTATAAAGATGGGCAACAAACAAGCCAGTTGTATTGTAGTTGTTCAATAATCATGAAAAAACCTTCCAGGTTTTTAAAACCTGGAAGGTTTAGTTATAACAAAATCTCATTTACTTCAGGTTTACTAAAGCAGTGCTAACATTCTTTTCTATACGTGCAATAATATCAGTATTATCAGCCTTTGCAAACTTATCTCCGGTAATTTTTTCAAACAGTTCAATATATCTGTCGCTAACTTGAGCTACAAACTCTTCTGACATATTAGGCACTGTCTGGCCTTCCTTGCCTTGGAAGTTGTTTTCAATCAGCCATTGGCGAACAAACTCTTTTGAAAGTTGTTTTTGGGCTTCGCCCTTTGCCAGTCTGTCTTCATAACCCCGGGCATAAAAATATCGTGATGAGTCGGGAGTGTGAATCTCGTCAATAAGCATGATTTGGCCGTCTTTTTTGCCAAATTCGTATTTGGTATCTACAAGTATCAGTCCCATTTTGGCAGCCATTTCTGTTCCACGCTCAAATAGCTTGTAGGTGTATTCTTCCAACTTAGAGTAATCAGCTTCAGATACAATGCCCTGGGCAATAATTTCTTCGCGGGAAATATCGAGGTCGTGGCCTTCAGATGCTTTTGTAGTAGGCGTGATGATAGGTTTTGGGAACTTTTGGTTTTCTTTCATCCCGTCTGGTAAAGTAACACCGCATAAGGTGCGCTTGCCGGCAGAATATTCGCGCCATGCATGGCCTGTAAGATAACCACGGATAACCATTTCTACTTTAAATGGCTCAGCAAAATGCCCAATAGTAACCATTGGGTCTGGTGAGGCAATTTTCCAGTTTGGAACAATATCAGTAGTGGCATCAAGGAATTTAACAGCAATTTGGTTAAGTACCTGGCCTTTGTAAGGAATTCCTTTAGGTAACACTACGTCGAAAGCTGAAATACGGTCTGAAACAACCATCACGAGGTATTTACCTCCAATGTTGTACACATCGCGAACTTTGCCGGTATATTTGCCGGTCTGTCCTGCAAAATGAAAATCTGTTTTCGTTATTGCCTGCATAGTTAAATTTTTTGCTCAAAATTATGAAAAAGGAACCAAATTTATTTTGTCCAATAAACACAAAAATCCCTGCGATGGTTCATTTTACTGAATTGCTGGCAGGGATTAAATTTGGATTAAATTTAGGAGAGGTTAGGAGGGGGCTTTATTACTTTTTTACCAAAATCAAAAACTCCCAAGGTGCAAGCTGCATTTTTTTATACTGGTGCAATTCAATGTTTTTGCCAGAAAATGCCTCGGTGTAATTGCCTGAAATATAACTTTCTATTGCAAAATTTTTGGTTTTGGATGTAAAGTTGAAAATACCAATCACGGTATTAGTCTCTTTTGTCCGTTGAATAGCCATCACGTGTTTGTTGTCTGTCAGGTTTATGCGCTGCAGTGAGCCGCCAGCAAAACCATTCCAAAGGGCTTTGTTATCTTTCTTAATAGAAATAAGCTTTTGGTAAAAAGAAGTCAATGGATAATCTTTCCAATCAATGCTATCCTTCTCGAAAAATTTCAAACGCCTGTTAAAACCAGATTCCTGACCGGTATATATCAATGGCATACCAGGGACAATGAAGGTAAGTGCAGCAAATGTTTTGGCTCCATCGCCCATACGCTCGTATTCAGTGCCATTCCATGAGTTTTCATCATGATTGGAAGTAAACTGCATCAGGATAGAACCTTGAGGATATGCAGTATCCACCCAATTGAAATGCTTTGTAATATCATTGGCATTCTTCTTTCCTTTAGCTGTCTGGTTCATGATATGATGAAACTTCCAGTCGTAACTGGCATCAAAAGCATTAGCATGCAGGAAAGGCTGGTCAGCTTCAGCAAGGAAAAAGATGAGCTTGGTTTTGTCCAATTCAATACGGCATGAATCCCAGAAACTTACCGGGACCATGTGTGCCACATCGCAACGGAAGCCATCTATGTCGGTTTCAGTAAGCCAAAATTTCATTGTCTCAATCATCCATTTGCGCATATCGGCATTGTTGTAATCAAAACGGACAACATCAGTCCAGTCAAAGGGAGATACCATTTTACCTGTAGAATCTTTCAGGTAATACTCCGGATGTTCCTTTATCATTGGGTTATCCCACGATGAATGGTTGGGGACCCAGTCAATTATGATTTTCATGCCCTGCTCATGCACTTTTTTAACCAGGTTTTTAAAATCGTCCATGTTGCCAAATTCTGGATTGACAGCTTTGTAATCCTGCACTGAATAATAACTGCCAAGAGGCCCTTTTCTGTTTAGTTTCCCTATAGGGTTTATCGGCATCAGCCAAAGGATATCAATGCCAAGGCTTTTTAGACGTGGCAAATCTTTTGCAAAAGCATTAAAAGTCCCTTCCTTTGAATACTGCCTGACATTCACCTCATAAATAACAGCATTTTTAACCCACTCGAGGTTTTTGACAGTCGTAGGAGCCGGTTTTACCTTCTCTGGAGTTGTGCGGGTACATGCAAAAGCTACCAATACCAGCATTACAATCATTCCAAGTATTAGAATTGACGGATGTTTCATGACGATAAAATTTAGTTTTTATCTTTTAGTTCAATAATGATAGCAGTTTTAGGAGCAACAGAAAAATCAGAAAGGTTATATTCTTCGCCTGTAATTACATTTTTTGCCGAAGCTGCACCTTTGAGCAACTCAGCATAAACTTTTGAATCTACTTTTACAGGCTTTTTGTTATTATTGACAAACACGACAATGGCATCGTCATTTTTAGCTATTCGCGAATAAACGTACAATCCATTATTAGGTACAAAATGAACAAGCCTGCCTTTGGCTATTTCAGGATTATTTTTACGCCAGGTAAATATTTGACGGGTAAAATCAAGCGCTTCCTTTTGAATAGCCGATAAACCATCGTTTGTAAATACATTGACCTTGTCACTTGGCCAGCCACCGGGCATATCTTTACGCAAACGTCCGTCGCCTTTAGCTTTATCTCCCGGAAGCAAAATTTCATCGCCATAATAAAACTGAGGAATACCACGAAGCGTTGCCAACATGGTAACCAGCATTTTATACTTATGAATATCGCCTTTTACTGTTTCTTCCAAACGGGACAAGTCGTGATTTGACAAAAATATAAGGTTTTGCATAGCATCGGCATACAGAAAGTCCATGCATAGGGTGTTGTACACTTTTGCCATGCCATTATCCCAATCGTCACTGTCATTTACAGAAGCTAACATGGCAAAGCAAAGAGGGAAGTCGGTAACATGTCCAATTTGTGAAGAATAAGAGGATATTGGTTTTTGATTTCGTTGAAAACAGGCAGTAAAAGCCGGATACGAAAACCACGACTCTCCTACTATAGAAAAATCAGGATATTCTGCATTGACAGCTCCTGCCCAGTCATTTAAAAATTCCATATCAGAATAGGGCTGCGTGTCAAGCCTTATACCATCGATGCTGGAAGTTTCAATCCACCATAAAGTATTCTGAATAAGATAAGTTGCCACCAAAGGGTTTTTCTGGTTCAAGTCAGGCATGGTATTGTCGAACCAGCCCTTTTCAAAAACAGCTTTATCATATTGCGATGCGTAAGGGTCAATCAACGTAGAAGCCCTGTATGAGGTACGTGTAAAGGAGTCAAACTGGTGATACCAGTCTTTTGAAGGCAAATCATTATGCCACCAATGCGAACTGCCGCAATGATTAAGCACAAAATCCATTACCACTTTCAATTTCATATCATGAGCTTTTTTTACAAAGTCACAATATTCCTTATTAGACCCAAAGCGGGGATCTATTTTATAAAAATCTGTAATAGCGTATCCATGATAGGAAGTCTGAGGCATGTTATTCTCAAGCAAAGGGTTTATCCACACTGTAGTAAAACCCAATTTTGAAATATAGCCCAGATGCTGGCTAATGCCGGCAATATCTCCACCATGCCTTGAATCCGGTTTCCTGCGATCTGTAGTGTCTGTATATCCTGCAATGCTGTCATTTTTGGGGTTGCCATTAGCAAAGCGATCAGGAGTGATAAGGTACATAGCATCTGTAGGGTTGAAACCTGCCTTACCGTCGGCTTTTGACTTCCGTTCTAAAAAAGAATATTTTACCACAGTATCTTTTTCTCTTCCAGAAAAGGAAATAGCAATATCGCCAGCTTTAGCTTTAGATTTAACAGACAAATAAACAAACAGATAATTTGCATTGTCAGTTTTTTCGATCTTTTCCAATAATGCAATACTGTTGTCGGCCAGTTTAACATTGCTTTTAGCAACATTCTTACCATACACCAAAAGTATTAGATGGGGGTTTTTCATCCCAACCCACCAGTTGGCAGGTTCTATGCGTTCGATAGATGGTTGTGCATACATACCTACAATGCTTAAAGACATTAGTAGTATAAAGGTCAGGATTTTTTTAGACATTTGGAAGTATTTTAATTTTAAGCGTAGAATTCTATCCACCCCCAACCCCCGCCAGCGGGGGACAGCTTTTAATATTTTTCTTCTTAATTAGGCATTATATCAATAGATGCAAATGTTCAATTTAGAAAGCCATTTTTTAATTGTTATCCCCCGCTGGCGGGGGCAGGGGGTGGACTTCATAGTTTTAATTACTTTTTTTGATAATGCAACTTACTATTAGCACTAATAGTGAAAGGTGAGCCATAAAGCATAATGCTGATAGGTTCCGGATAATGGTTATGAATCAATACATCATGCTGAGAAACAATAATTTCGAGCAAATGGTTACGGAACTGAATTTTGAACGAATACTTATTCCACTTTTCAGGGATCAATGGCTCAAAAGACAATGTATTGTTGATAATGCGCTTGCGGGCAAAGCCTTCCACAATAGCCAGCCAGGTTCCGGCCATGGAGGTAATATGCAGGCCTTCGTCAACCTCGTGGTTATAGTCGTCCAGGTCGAGACGAGAAGTACGGAGGTATAATTCATAGGCTTTGTCTATATTTCCGATATGTGAAGCTATAACGCTGTAGATACTTGCAGAGAGGGATGATTCGTGAACAGTCATCGGTTCATAATAATTGAAGTTGTCGCGAATGGTTTCAACCGTATAATCGTTGATAAAGAAGTACAATCCCTGAATAACATCGCCCTGCTTGATAAAACAACTTCTCAAAATACGGTCCCATGACCAATGTTGGTTTATAGGCCTTTGCTCTTTTGGGATACTATCTGCTGACTTTAATTCTTTATCCAGAAACCCGTCTTGCTGCAAGCGAATGTTTGTACCCGGAATAGAAGGCAGGTACATATTTTCTGCAATGTCGTTCCAAAGTTTTGTTTCGTTTGCTTCATTGAAATTTATAGATTTAACAAGGGCTTCGTATTGTTGAGGAAAATCTTTGGCCACCATCTTGATGTTTTCCATGGTATATTTTAGTGTCCACTTCGCCAATGTGTTGGTGTACCAATTGTTGTTTACATTATTCTCGTATTCATTAGGCCCGGTTACACCTAGTATTACGTACTGCTTCTTATCATTGGAGAAATTGACGCGTTGTGCCCAGAACCTTGAAAGGGCAATAAGTACCTCAAGCCCATATTCTGCAATATAGGCATAGTCATTCGTATGTAATATATAATTATATATAGCATAAGCTATTGCCCCATTACGGTGGATTTCTTCGAAGGTAATTTCCCATTCGTTGTGACATTCTTCACCATTGATGGTTACCATCGGGTAAAGAGCTGCTCCATTGGTAAATCCAAGTTTCTGTGCATTTTCAATAGCTTTTTGGAGCTGTTTGTAACGATAAATGAGCAGGCTTCTTGCTACCTTTGAATTTGAAGTGTTTAGATAAAATGGGAAACAAAATGCTTCTGTATCCCAATAGGTGCCTCCGCCATATTTCTCGCCAGTAAAGCCTTTTGGGCCAATATTCAAGCGTTCATCTTCTCCGGTATAGGTTTGGTTTAACTGAAATATATTAAAACGAATTCCTTGTTGGGCTTCATCGTCTCCTTCAATAACAATATCGCTTTTTTCCCATTTTTTCTCCCATGCCAGGCGATGAGCTTCAAAAAGCTTGTCAAATCCGGTTTGTTCCATTTCCACAACGTCCTTTTTCAACTCAGCAGCCATAGACGCTATATCAACATCCAGAGATGTTGTATTGGCAACGTATTTGACAATAGTCAACGTTTCATTTTGCTTCACAGGAATATCAAAGCTTTGGGCAATGAACTTTTCCTTTTGCTCAACAGTAGCAGACACTGGCAATTTCTTGCCAGAAACAAAAAAGTTCGTTTTCATCGCCGAACAAACATGAAAATCCAGCTTCTTGGTTTTTACCTGAAGTGTGGCTACTCCTTCAGTCTCGCCTTTACTTACTTCATCCCAGAATTTTTCGTTGTAGTTTGAGTCTTTGTTTTGAACATCAGCATCTAAAAAGGGTTTAATCACTGCTTTTCCTGTAAAGTTTATTGGCGTTATGCTGTATGAAATTGCAGCCATACGGGTATTAGCAATACTGATAAAGCGCTTGGCCGAAACCTGAACCATCTTTCCCGATGGCATTTCAGCATAAAATGAACGTGAAAGCAGTCCTTCCTTCATGTTTAATACACGCTTAAACTGGCTAACTTTGCATTTTGCAAGGTCCAGCTGCTCGTTTTCAAACCAGATATCAATGCCAATCCAGTTTGTTCCGTTTATCATCTTGCCAAAGTATTCAGGATAGCCATTTTTCCACCATCCAACGCGGGTTTTGTCAGGATAGAAAACGCCTGCGAAGTAATTGCCCTGCAACGACCCGCCTGAATAGTGCTCTTCAAAGTTGGCCCTGTGGCCCATCTTTCCATTACCAATACTGTAGATGCTTTCAGAAGCTTCCTGTCTTTCGGCATTAAACTCTTCTTCAATGATGCACCACGGGTCTGTTTTCAAATATTTGTTCATAGGTATATTTTTCATTGTTTGGTTATAGAATCTAAGGATAATACTATATCAAAATTGAGTTTATCGAGTGAAGGAACAACAATGTCGGCCTTCCCAAGCTGAACAGGAGACCCAATACCAATACATTTCATCCCTCCACGGATAGCAGCTTCGATACCAGCTTCTGCATCTTCAAAAACAACACATTGACCTGGACTAACCTTCAAATCATAAGCCCCAGTAAGAAAAACCTGAGGGTCAGGCTTAGCTTTGGCAATACGTGTGCCATCCACAATGGTGTCAAAAGCATGTTCAAGCTTTAATCCTTGAAGGATAGACATGGCATTTTTGCTGGCAGAGCCAATGGCTGTTTTGATGTTATGACTTTTTAAAAACTCCAGTATTTCTATTGCTCCAGGAAGTATATCTGCCGGGGTAAGCGTAGAAATATATTCTACGTACCACTTGTTTTTCATATCAGCATATTCCAGCTTCTTTTCGTGTGTAAGGTTGGTAATATTTCCAACCGATAAAAGGATTTCTAACGAATCCATACGACTAACGCCCTTCAGCCTTTCATTGTCGTGTTCAGTAAACTCAAACCCTAACATATTCGCCAGCCTTTTCCATGCTATGTAATGAAACCTGGCAGTGTCAACTATTACGCCATCAAGGTCAAAGATGCAAGCCTTAATCATATTTGTTTTAATTAAATTTTTTAAAAATTAATGAGCCTTTTCTTTAATAAATGAAACAAAAATGCTTCCGAGCAACATTGAAACGCCGCAAATTATAATCATGTAAATGGCTTGATTATTAAATATTGACCTAAGAATAGGCCCTCCAACTAAACCTGAGATAATCTGAGGCCCGGCAATGGTAAAGTTGAAAATGCCCATATATACTCCCATTTTTTCGGCAGGCAAAGCCCCCGACAACAATGAATATGGCATAGCCAAAATTGCTGCCCAGGCAATCCCAATGCCTGCCATTGATACAAATAATGCATTTGGCGTGTTGAAAAAATAAATTGAAAGGTAGCCCAGCCCTCCAAATAACAGGGCTGATGAATAGGTCGCCTTTCTTCCTATTTTCTTAGCAATACGGGTCATAAACAAAGAAAATATGGCAGCAAATAAGCTGTATGCCCCAAATAAAACCCCAACCCAGTTGCCGGCTTCCTGATATAACTTTGATGAAGAATCGCCTATTTCGGTGCCAAATATATGCTGTGCAACTGCCGGTGTGGTATATACCCACATCAGGTACAATGCAAACCACGAGAAAAACTGCACTACTGCCAATTTTATCATAACCGGAGGCATTTCGGCAAAAAGCTTAAAAAACAGCTTCAACCTTTCTGCAACAGACTTTTTCTCCTTTTTCTTGGACGACCATGCGTCATAGTCAATCCCATTCTGTTCACAATACTCTTTTGGAGGGTATTCTTTAGTACGAAACACTGTCCACACCACAGATAATAGAAGTATTGCCCCGCCTATATAAAATGACCAGATAACCGAAGGAGGCACATGGCCTTCAGCGGCAGTATTCTGAACTCCAATAATATTAGTCAAAACATAAGGCAATACAGAACCTATTACAGCCCCGGTGTTAATCAAAAAACTTTGAATGGAGTAGCCCAAGGTACGTTGTTCATCTGAAACCATATCTGCTACCAATGCACGAAACGGCTGCATGGTAATATTAAACGAGCCATCCATCAGGGCAAACATAACAGCCCCAACAGCCAAAACTGGCATAATAGATACCAACGCAGAAGAATTGGGCATAATCCACATAGCCATACAAGCTATTATAGCCCCGGCAAGGATATATGGCGACCTGCGCCCCAGGCGGTTCCAAGTCCTATCACTGGCAGCCCCTACTATTGGCTGAACTATCAGCCCCATGACTGGCGCTGCCAACCAAAAGAAAGATAATGAATGGAGGTCGGCACCAAAATTAGAAAGGATACGGCTTACATTGGCACTCTGAAGAGCAAACCCAATCTGGATACCAAGAAAACCAAAGCTCATATTCCATATTTGCCAAAAGCTGAGATGCGGTTTTTGTTTCATCATTTATTAGTTTAGCGTTATATTTAGTAGTTCAAAATGTACCTCAAAATTATGCCTATTACTTACTGCTTGCTAAGCAAATTGACCAATATGGAGATAAAAATTGGCCAAAAATGCTTATTTTTATGCCTTGGCAGCTTATTGCAAACGTTTGCGAAAATAGTTGCAGAAATTCTCAACCCATGATAGAAATCTGTCTTTTCGACCAATCAAAATTCTCAGCACCAGGCAATTGTCTTTTCCAATCGCAAAACGATGATGACTGGAAAAAACTTTATCCTGCCGATGCTGAAGGCAATTGTGAACTTGCCAATAAAGTTTTGATTATAAAAAAAGAAAACATTGTAGTATTGGTTGATTCGGGATTTTCACGCTATGATACCGCATCCTTAAATGAATACAGGGTAAAAAATTTTCAATATATTGGAGATATTTTAAAACAGGCTTCTTTAACTACTCAACATATTACACACGTTGTTCATACTCATCTTCATCTCGATCATTGTGGCGAAAGTATCGATTTTTCGGAGTCAGGAGAAGGTATAAAACGTTTTTCAGGGGCATTGTATGTTGCAACTGGCAATCAACTCAAAGTAGCTACTGATATTGATGGAGCCGGGTTCGATTCGTTCTATACACCTGTTGTTAGGGCTTTCAACAACAATTGTTGCGATATTCCTTTAAGTAATGACACGTTTCTTTTCCCTTGGCTCGAATTGCGTATTTTTAACGGGCATACACGAGGGCTAATTGTCCCCGTCTTGCATGGTAAGGAAAAAACACTGGTATTTGCCGGCGATTTGATACCCACTATGGCTCACCTGACTCTCCAACTTGCTTCGAGATATGACGTAAACCCTTTGCTTACACTGGCCGAACGTGATGATTTTCTGGACGAAATTATTCAAAACGAATACATAATAGCTTTTCAGCACGACCCTTTTCACGAGGCCTGCAAAGTTAAAAGGAGCAAGGAAGAAATTATTGCCATCGAATGCAAATGCCCTTTTTATTTGTAGAAAATTATAAAATAACGCCCGAACCTATACCATCATAGACATAAAAGATGTTTGTGGCAAATGGGGGGTTAATTTTTCATTTCCTCAAATAAGGGTATATTTTTTTTGAGTTGTTAAGAAAACAATTAACAGTAACGTTACCATTGTTCAAAACACTTAAATCTTAAATTATGAAAAATTTTTTCTCCATTTTAATTGCAATGTTTATTGTATCTAATACAATACAAGCTGCACAAAAAATAGACACAGTGTTCACCGCAAGTGGCAAAAAGCACAAGCTTTATTACTCTATACCCGACAACTACGATGCTTCAAAGCAATATCCAATGGTTGTAGGGCTTCATTATTGCGGTGGTTCTGGAATTCAATACCGCAATGCCCTGACTCTTTTGAGCGACAGCCTCAACTATATAGTGGTTTGCCCGGACAATTCGTCCAACCAAATCCCAGACGCTAACATTGACATTATCACGGCTGCTGCAGATACGGCAAGGTCAGCATTCAACATAGACGCAGGCTCTATGTACCTTACCGGCATGTCATGCAATGGCGAAGTTACCTTCAGACAAGGAATGAATAAGTTTTACCCATTTCGTGGCATCTTTCCGTGGGTACCTTGGATTTCAGACAACAATTTCAGCGCTTACAAATTAGATTCAGATATGCCAATTGTATTGGCTGTAGGAACCTATGATTCCAATTTCAAAACTTTAATGAGTTTATATGATAGCTTAAAAGCAAATGCTGCAAACGTAAATCTGGTATTAGTTCCCGGAGTTGGGCACACTTTGAGCTTTAATGAATTTGGGGCAACAATGATCCACTGTATAAAATACCTAAATTCTGCCAAAAATATAGAAATAGCTGCAGCTAAACCAATATCGATGATAAATACTGACGAAGAAAAACAGGTTGAAATACCCATTACTGCGTCCAATTCGAAAAATATTAAAGTAAAACAAGTCTTATCAGTAAACGGGGTTTTTGAATCAACAACCACTTATGACAAAACGAGCAACAAAGCGATAGTAAAAATCAAGCCTGTTGCAGGCAAATCGGGTGTTGGAAAAATTGTAATAGAAGCTTCTGAAGCTGGAGACTCTGCAATAGCCCAAACAGTTATCAATGTCAGAGTTGATAAAAATGTCAGTGTAAAAAATGAGGAAATGAAGGCTCTTAAAACAACCTTAGCCCCCAATCCTGCAAAAGGACAAGTAGTTCTTTCAACTCCCTCAACAGCCAATAGTTTTGAATTGCTTGATATTTCCGGGAAAATATTAATTCAGGTAAAAGCATCTGGCTCACAGACAATGCTCGACATTTCAAAATACCAGGCAGGAGTTTATTTTGTAAAAACAAACTATTCCAACACCAGTACGCTCGAAAAACTTTGTATCCAATAAAATATTGGTTTATTTAAAAATTTAAAACATTCTTAAACTATACAGTTCCGAAGCTTCAATGTCTTCGGAACTTTTTTTATAAAAAAAGCCTGAGCATAAACTCAAGCTTTTTTGTGGAGAATAAGGGAATCGAACCCTTGACCTTTTGCATGCCATGCAAACGCTCTAGCCAACTGAGCTAATCCCCCAGTATGTTTTACAAACTCTTTAGTTAGAGTTTTCATTTTTCATCAACTTACTGGCTTCCCCAATGCTATCGGGTCATTATAGCCACTGAACTAATCCCTTTAGGATTTTCCGGCTGCAAATATCGAACATTTTTTTTAATTAAACTGAATTATTTGTTAAAACAAGATGAAAAACTTTTGTTTTAATGCTTGGTATAGTGGTTTGAAATAAATGCTAAATTGTTGATTTTCATTTTTTACTTCATTGATTATTTCAATGCTTATTAGCTTGAACCGTTCGTCTATGGCTTTTTTAGCTTTAATGCGAACGGTTCAAGCCTCTTGTTATATTGGCTTTTAAACAAAAATAACCTGTACGCCTTCTCCGGCACATTTTTCATAAAACTGTCCAACCGTGATGATGTCGCTGACTTCTTCAGTAAAATCTTCCTTTTTCAGCTTAAACATATCGGCAGCCAGTTTGCAGGCAAACACTTCGCCACCTCCGGCTGTAATCATTTCCAGGAATTCTTTCACAGGCGGGATGTCGAGTTTGTCCATCTGGCTGCGCATCATGGCAGATACTCCTGCTTCAACTCCCGGCAATGCTCCTAAAAGCGTCGGGAATGGTAATCCTCCGGGCATACGCATGGCCGGATTGCCTACCGTGGCGGTATGCAGGCTGTTCATGGTCTTTTTGGTGATGGCATCAAGGCCAAAGAAGGTGAAGAACATTTTAGCTTCAATGCCTTCCATTACAGCTCCATTTGCCAGTACCAATGCTGCATATACATCTTCGAGGTTTCCTTTGGCGCAAATGATAAGCACCTTCTTCAATGGATTTTGTACGTTGCTCATGGTTATTGTTTTTATGGTTATACACAACTCAAAGGTTTCATTATTCCTGCAATTTTTGAAGAAACCTTAAGCGGGCCCCCGGGAAAAAGCTGATAGAATTCTTTGATATCTACTATCCCGGAAGAACCTACGCGGCGGATAGTGAGTGCTTCACCGGCCATTACTCGTTGGCGGAGAAATTCCAACACAGCAAAGTGCTTGTCGGTAAGCGTAATGTTGTATTCTTTTGCAATTTCAACTGCTATATCGCGGTTCCATTGCGAAGGGTCTGTCATGTACCCTTCATCATTTACCTTTACGGTAACTCCTGCTATTACTTTTTCAGCCATAATTTTATTTTTTAAAGGTTTATATTATTTCATTTTAAGTGAGTTTTCATTCATCCTCACATTTTCAAATTTGCTAATTCACTCATTTGCTAATTTTCTTCCCAACCATCGACATCTTGTTGCTAATGGGCAAATACCGTCCTTTAATCAGGATATTCCAGTAAATCCATTCAAAAGCAAGTTTTCCCCAGTGGTTTAGCCTTGTTTCTTTAAGCAAAGACATAGGGCCTATTACCGGAAGCGGGAATGTTCCGGCCAATGGCTCCTGATCGTAGTTAAAGTCAATCAGTGCAGCCTTCCCAAAGCCTGTTTCGATGAAGCAATTGGCGTGTCCATCAAATTTAGCGGTTGGCTCTTTACCTTCAATCATATCCAAAAGGTTTTCCAGAAGAACATCGGCTGCAAAATGGGCTACTGCCCCTGCTTTTGATGTTGGTATTGCTGCGGCATCGCCAAGGACAAATATCTCTGGATATTGTTGCATTTGCAGAGTTTCCTTATTCACGGGTATATAGTTGAGGTCGTCGCCAATACCACTGTTTTGGATGAACTCAGCGCCTTTATTAAGTGGAACAGTAACCAGTAAGTCAAATGGCACTTCCTTCTCATCATACGAAACAAGCTTTTTGCCTTCATTGTCAACGTGCTCGATATAAAAATCTTGAATAATGTTGATGTTCTTTGAAGATAATAATTCACTAAGTTTAGCGGTGGCTACAGGTTTGGTAAAAGCTCCCGGAAGCGGGGTTACATAGCTGATTTCAACTTTATCGCGGATGCCTTTTTGGGTAAAGAATGCATCGGCCAGGAATACAAATTCTAATGGCGCAACAGGGCATTTGATAGGCATATCCACGATGGCCATCACCATTCGCCCGCCTTTCCAGGTTTCTAATTTCTCGGCAAGGGCTACAGCGCCTTCATAAGTATAAAATTCAAAGGCTTCTTTTTGCCAAAGCGGCCCATTAAGTCCCGGGGTGTCATCAACAGATGGCTTTGTGCCGGTTGCTACAATCAGGTAGTCGTAGGTGAGTTCCTGTCCACTTTTTAGCAAGACAGCTTTTCTGGCTGGTTCAAGTTTGGAAACTTTATCTACAATAAAGTTTACACCTTTTGGGATGTAGTCCTTTTTAGGTTTTACAAACTTGTCTTTAAGCTTCTTATTAAACGGGATAAACAGGAACCCGGGCTGATAGTAATGCTTTTCGTCCGGATCGACTATGGTTATTTCCCATTCATGAACAGGCAAAGTTTTATACAGCTTGTTTGCTATCATGGTGCCTGCTGTCCCGCCTCCAATGATGACTATTTTTCCCATATTTTATTTTTTTATTGTATCTTGTAACGTCTTTTATCAAAACAACATTTGAATTGTTATTTTTTTAACAAAGAAACGATTGCCATGGGGCGAATGTTTATCAGAAAGGCATGATAAATATCAGGACATGATTTTTATCATATTGATGAAAAGACATTTACAAGGTTTTGGGCAAAACAAATATGGGCGAATATCAATGTAGTTGCAACGGTTGTGAGTTACGTTCCCTCTTTTTCGAGAATTTGGAAAAAGGGGCATACGAAAGTATGTGCGCGAAAAAGCAGCAGCAGTTGTATCCTAAGGGTAGCCTGATTTATAGACAAGGCGAAAAGATTAGTCATTTCTCATATCTCAAATCAGGATTGGTAAAGCTTGTGCGGAATATTGATGATAAAAATGAGCAAATCATCTGTTTTGCCCGTCCTTTAGACTTTGTGAGCTTGTTGAGTATTTTTTCCGAGACCTGTCATCAATATTCGGTTATAGCACTTGAAGATAGCGAGATTTGCAGCCTCTATCTGGATGAAGTAAAAGAAATGGCGATGCAGAACGGGCGTTTTGCCCTAAGTTTGGCCGAAAAAATAAACCGCGCCAGTGACAATATCATCCTTACCATGTTAAACATCAGGCAGCGCAGGCTATTGGGGCGCATTGCCTATATCTTGCTTTATTTTGCCAACGAGGTGTATAAATCGGATGTGTTTGATATGCCTGTTTCGCGTAAAGAAATAGCTGAGTTTATTGGCATGACCACCGAAAATGTTATCCGCACTTTGTCAGAATTCAGGCAAGACAAGATTATAAAGATCAATGGGAAAACCATTGAGATAGCTGATAAAGAGAAATTGGTGCAGATAAGCCTGAATGCGTAAGCTACTTATTGTTTTGCTATAGAAGATATTTAGACTTCTTTAATAAAGCTTATTTTTTACTCAATGATGAAAATCATTCCCCATAACTTTTTTATGTCTCGTTTGTTTCGTAAATTTATTAGTTGTTGAAGTGTTTGTATGTATAGATATTTGTAATGAATTGTGAGCAATATCTATGCAACCAAATTTAATTGTATTCGTATAAATTTCAAGTGTGTATAGGTAAATGTTTGATAGATTTATATTTATCTAACCTTTAAAAAAGAATATTAGAAAAATAAATATAGCTGCTATGATACTGAGCAAAGGTGAGCATATTGAAATAAAAAGATTCCCGAAGCAGATGGAAAAGTTTTTATTCACTGTTTTATTATCTTTTTTGATTGTAAATATTGGTTGGGGACAGCTTCGCACTGCATCTGTTTCCGGGAACTGGAGCAATACAGCTACCTGGG
>JAKPQD010000081.1 GCA_029572965.1 Bacteroidota bacterium
AATATGCTTTGAATATTCCGGTTCAGCCCAAAAGAAATGGAACCAACAGGTACAAAGTGTATAAATCAAACCTCGATTATTTCATTGGAACATTCATAAAATCAAAGCAATTCAGCAGTATTATTGCATTGAATGATGAAAGTTACTTTAAAGTAGAAACAATCAGGATAAAGAACACCACACCCGGCAGCAATCGTTTACAGTTCGGACAAGATAAAACCGATATTGTTCCTTATACCGGACTTATCGGTAATGGTCCATATTCTCATTGTCCGTTTGCCCATGTTAATATGTTTTTTATTTGCCACGAAAGCGAGAAAGACAAAGCAAACCTGCTTTACACCTATTTTAAAGACGGGTATAAGAACTTTCCCAAACTCAATCAACTGCTCAAAGTACCGGTTAACATCATCAAAGCCGACCAAATTACATTCACCAACAACGAAAATCCTTTACCCGAAATCAGGCAAAGTCTGTTCAGCAAATCCTTTGACCCCAATATCCGTTACATTGCTATTTATTTAAGCCCTTTCGGTAAAAATCACCCCGATACAACCAAGCGGCAATATTACTTTCAGGTAAAAGAAGAATTATTAAAATACGGCATAACATCGCAGGTAATTGAAACAACAAAAATATCCGATCCGAATTACAATTACAGTTTAGTCAATATTGGCGTTGCCATTCTTGCAAAACTCAATGGAGTTCCCTGGCGTTTGCATCGTACACTGCATAATGAATTGGTAGTTGGTGTAGGAGCTTTCAAATCCGTAAATTCATCAAGTCGATATATTGGGAGTGCTTTTTGTTTCTCAAATGATGGACATTTCAAAGGTTTCGAGTGCTATTCGCAAAACGATATGTACAAGCTGGCAGGCTCCATAAGTAAAGCAATAAAGAATTACCGCAAGCAAAATACAGAAGTTAAACGTCTTGTAATCCATTTTTATAAAACCATGAGCAACAGAGAGCTTGAACCGATAAAAAAAGAGTTGCAGGAAATGGGTTTGGATATTCCGGTAATCATCATCACCATTAATAAAACAGAAAGCAAAGACCTTGTTTTATTCGATTTGAATTGTCCAGAGCTTATTCCGGTAAGCGGAACATTTATCAGTATAGGCAGAAACCAGTTTTTACTGTGCAACAATACCCGTTACGAAAACACCCTGCCAAAATCAACAGAAGGTTTTCCCTTCCCGATAAAACTGAGTATGTCTGCCAGTGAAAATAAACTATTGGAAGACGACAAACTCATAAAAGACCTGATAGATCAGGTTTATCAATTCAGCCGTATGTATTGGAAATCGGTACGTCAGCAGAATTTACCAGTAACAATCAAATATCCCGAAATGGTTGCAGAAATCTTCCCCCATTTCGAGAGCAACACCATGCCGGAATTTGGTAAGAATAATTTATGGTTTTTGTAATTTTAATGAAATGTTTTTTTACTTCAATTTTCCTAATTTTGATACAGTTCTTTTTTCGTTAGTAATCATTAATAATCGTATATTGCACTATGCTTGATTTCAATAATCTTTCTGTCCGCCGGGTAATAATGCACAATATTATTGCTAAAGAACCTAATAGGGACACAGCCACAACCGAGTATGAATTAAATCTCTTTACTGTTGACAACTCTGTTGTTGATACAATCAAGCAACGGCTTATTGATGCAGCAGGTCGTGACAGCAAAGCATTTGAGCTCGAAATTTCCAATACTTCCGCAGATTCATTTTACGGTCTTTGTAACGACCTTAAAAACTTAAATGATACGGATTTTATTTCACGTTCTCAGGATATTGCTGAATTACTTGCTGAGAATCAAAAAAGGTCAACAATACCTGGTGGCTATCTGATAATAATTGATGCATTCAATAGCTTATCAAATCTTTCACTTTACATTGTAATAAAAGCAGAATTGCATCAGGCATTAAAGTATAAAAGAGTAAATGGGCAATCACAAATTGAATTGCTGGATCAGGTTTTTTTAAGCCCCTCACAGAAGTTATATAAAATTGGAATTTTGTTTGAGAAAAACAATGCCGTGCAAGATCCAAACAGCAGGTTTGGTAGTTTTATTTTTGATGACCAATTCCGCACAGACGGTCATCCGGCTGAATATTTTTATAAAGACTTCTTAGGTTTTTCCGTTGATGCAAATTCAAAAATTCAGTCAAAGAGGTTTTACGATAAAACGGAATCCTTTATAAAAAGCAATATTGATGATTTGCCAGTAAAACAAGACCTTCTGCGAGTTTTAAAAACTGAATTTACTTTGAATACAAATGCCATAATCACTCCTTCTCAATTTGCTACTTCTTACTTTGCAGATGTTGATATTCGGGATTCTTATGTTTCAGAAGTAGCATCCGAATTACCTGCATCCATTGTTAAAGACAGAGCTTTGATAGAAATGAGGCTCAGTAAAAAGAAAATTGATTTTCCGGATAACATAAACATCAGCGGTCCCGATTCAAATTTTGATACTCATGTTTCATTTATACAATCTGATGAAGACTTAGAAAACCTTAATCCATCTGACACCACTTACACAATTGTTAAAATAAACGGAAAGCCTTTTTCCAATGAATGATATTGAAACAAAAATATTAACTGATTTTAATTCCCTGAAAGATGCTTTAAACAGGTGGGGCAAATTTGTTGATGAAACAATATTATCAATCATAAACGTACCCTTTATTTCAGAACATAAATTAAAAATTCCTTGCTCGTATAGATTGAAAGAGAATAAGTCCTATATCTCAAAAGCATTATACAGGGGAAAACAGTACGATGAACCATTAAAGAAAATTGAAGATAAGATAGGTACTCGGCTTGTATTGCTTACTACTGATGATGTTGAGGCAGTTTCTAAAGTGCTTCTTTGTTCTGACAAATGGCATTCAAAAGTTACCAAGGATATTAACACTTTAATTGACGAAGAACCTGAAAAATTCTCTTATCAATCCATTCACATTGTCGTATGGCCTTTAGAAACAGATTCAAATTATGTGAGCGGTACTCATGAACAACTGACTTGTGAAATTCAGATTCGCACACTTTTACAACATGCTTATTCCGAAATTAGCCATGATAGCACCTACAAAGGTCCTTTTAAGAATGACAAGGAAATACTCAGACAATTAGCAAAATCAATGGCTTTGATGGAAGCTACTGATGATTATTTCTGCAACATTTTTAAGAATATGTCTGATGATAAACGTAAGTATGCAAACTTCATTAATGAACTTATTACTTTATATTCTGGCTTTAACGCTTCATTCAAAAGAGAGGAATTGGATTTTGATTTAACCAAATTAACTTTTCTCCTACTTGATAAAAAGGATATTGCTATCAATGATATTCAGGATTTTTGCGTAAGGAACAAAGCCGACCTTTCAACAGCAATAGTTCCCCAAAACGGCTATTTATTTGAACAACCTATTTGTATTTTGCTATCATATTATTTCTTCAAACATCGTAATTTCTTACGCAACGAGTGGCCTCTGTCTTTAGAATCTTTGCAGGATTTGTACAGGGCATTTAATACATCATTCGATTCGTTCTAATAAGCCATTTCCCCCGTGTCTATAAAATCCATCGCCCTCACTTAAAATGAAGCGTTGCGGGCTTTACTGTCTTTTATAGCCACTCCCCACGCCAGCCCTTCTGTTGTTTTTTTCTGTCACACTTTTTGCAATGCCACCGCACTGTAGCACATTGCAATCCTCATTCCGCTATCGCTCCATTGCGGTTGCAAAGAGCTATGCCACCGCTCAAAAGCAAAAAGTCGCTTCACTCCAACCACCACCACCGTTCCGCTTGTGCCAGAAAAAAACAACCCAAAGCTA
>JAKPQD010000177.1 GCA_029572965.1 Bacteroidota bacterium
ACAGCAGGTTTAAAGCGAAATATAGAAAAAGACGATAATAGGATTATAGTAACAACTATACAAAAGTTAAATAACCTCATGAAGAGTGAGAGTGATTTAGCGATTTATCAAAAGCAAGTTGTTTTCATTTTTGATGAGTGTCATCGTTCGCAGTTTGGTGAGGCTCAAAAGAATTTAAAGAAGAAATTCAAAAAGTATTATCAATTTGGTTTTACAGGAACACCTATTTTCCCGCAAAATGCTTTAGGTGCAGAAACTACCGCAAGTGTTTTTGGTCGTGAATTGCACGCTTATGTAATAACAGATGCTATTAGAGATGAAAAAGTACTAAAATTCAAAGTTGACTATAATGACGTTCGTCCTAAGTTTAAAAACATCGAAAGCGAACAAGACGAGCAAAAACTGAATGCGGCAGAAAACAAAGAAGCATTGCTTCATCCGGAACGCATCAAAGAAATATCTCAGTACATTTTACAGAATTTCAGAATAAAAACGCATAGGACTCAGGGAAGCAACAAAGGGTTTAATGCAATGTTTGCCGTAAGCAGTGTGGATGCAGCCAAATGCTATTATGATGAATTAAACGACTTGCAAAAAGAGAGCGACAAACCTTTAAAAATTGCGACAATCTTCTCTTTTGCAGCAAACGAAGAGCAGAGTGCAATAGGTGAAATAGCTGATGAGACTTTTGAGCCTTCGGCAATGGATGTTACTGCCAAGGAGTTTTTAACTAAAGCAATCAATGACTATAACGCAATGTTCAAAACAAGTTATAGCGTTGATAGCAATGAATTTCAGAATTATTACCGCGACCTTGCCAAACGTGTAAAAAACAAAGAGGTTGACTTACTCATTGTGGTTGGAATGTTCTTAACTGGCTTTGATGCTCCAACACTAAATACATTGTTTGTTGACAAGAATTTACGTTATCACGGTTTGATTCAAGCCTTTTCGAGAACAAACCGAATTTATGATGCCACGAAGACCTTTGGAAACATTGTAACATTCCGTGATTTAGAACAAGCAACTATCGATGCTATTACACTTTTTGGCGACAAG
Source organism: Bacteroidota bacterium (assembly GCA_029572965.1). Taxonomy (GTDB): domain Bacteria; phylum Bacteroidota; class Bacteroidia; order Bacteroidales; family DTGW01; genus JAKPQD01. Next base: position 1,060 of record JAKPQD010000177.1, read on the forward strand.
AATACCAAGAATGTAGTTCTTGAAAAGAGTTACAAAGAATACCTGGAAGGCTTTACAGATATTATTACAGGTGAA
>JAKPQD010000106.1 GCA_029572965.1 Bacteroidota bacterium
GCGAAGATAAGTTTTTACACTATCTTAATTGACTAACAACTGCTTCCAATTGTAAGCCCATATACTGGCAGAACTCTTCAACGGTAACAACTTGGTGTTGCTGCTTGTTGAAGTACTCTTTAATCCTCTTAATAAGGTATCTACCATATCTGTCGCTTTTGCCTGTGATTATCTGAATGTCTTTCGGATAAATACACAGTCTATTCATTTTTAAATTACTCTTTTCATACTCTATCCATACATCAGGTATAAAGTAAACATTGCAAAGATAATATGTTTTTGTGAGTGGTAAAAGTGTGTTTGTTGGAATAATGTGGCAATAACGGAAATGTCGGAAGTGGTTATTTGTAGAGCCTTATAAAGCGTTATAGTTTTGTATCGTGATGAAGAAAATAATTGTATCGATTTTGTTTTTAACGGCTTTTACAGCCGCTTTTTCGCAAGAAGAAGCAAGGGTGATGAAAGTTAAGGATGGCGATACTTATGTTCTTAAAACGACTGCAAAGGAGCATACAATAAGGTTATTAAATGTTGATGCTCCCGAACTAAATCAACACTGGGGTTTTAACTCTTGGCTCAATGTAAAAGCCTTGATACTTGGTAAAGTGGTAAAGTTTGAAGTATTGAAAACTGATGTGTATGGTAGAGAATTGGCAATGGTATATGTGGATGGGCAAAGACTGGATGAAATACTAATTGCAAATGGTTGGGCTTGGCACTACATCAATTTTGATACTGATGCAAGGCTTGAAGATTTGATGCGTAAAGCATCAAGCGAAAGAAAAGGACTTTGGGAATGTGGGGCTGAAAAAGTTTGTCCGCCCTGGCTATTCAGAAAGTATAATGCAAGAAACAGATACAGGTTTTGTAAAGGCTGTATCGCAACAAAAAAGTAATTACTAACAATTTAAATAAATAACAAAATGGCAAGATTAAAAGGCTTACTAAAAATAGAAGGTACATTGGATAACCTTACCTTCTACAAAACACAGGATGGACATCTTGTGAAAACAAAAAGTGGTGTATCTGGTGACAGAATAGCCAATGATCCTAA
>JAKPQD010000124.1 GCA_029572965.1 Bacteroidota bacterium
TTAAAGCTAAGCGGCGATCTAAAGGTAATCCAAACTGAGTATTACAGGATCAAATTTGAAATACCTTCGATGAATGCTGTCGATGTGTTGATCAATGAAGGCTCAAAGAATGTTGAAAAGGACGGGGATACAACAATTGAAGGCTTCAATGAAAAAATTGAATTTAAAGACGTTAGCTTTAGCTATTCTGATAACGATGTTCTAAAAAATATCGACCTCATCATAAACAAGGGGGATAAGGTGGTATTTTTTGGGCCAACAGGAGTTGGCAAAAGCACCATAGTTGATATGATACTGGGGTTGATTTACCCAAAATCCGGGGAACTTACAATAGATGGCATACCCATTGAAAATATCAAAAAAGGAAGCTGGCACAAGATTTTAAGCTGGATGGGCCAGGACCCTTATTTATTCTATGGGACAATTGAGGAGAATATCACATGGGGTCAAAAGGACATACAGAGGGAAAAGCTTGACAATGCGTGCAGATTGGCGTGCTGCAGTGACTTTGTTAATAAAAATGGATTTTCATATGACTATATAATCGGGGATAGGGGGTCAAAGCTTTCTGGAGGGCAAAAACAGAGATTGGCCCTTGCCAGGGTATTTTTGGAAGATCCAGAAATTGTTATCCTTGACGAGCCAACATCCCACTTGGACATGGAAACCAAAAACAAGCTACTTCAAAATATCGGAAAATTTTGTGAGGATAAGACCTTAATAATGATAACTCATGACATCGAAATCCCCTCTTTCATTGACACGATGTATGTTTTTGACAAAGGGGAGCTTAAAAAAATGGACAATCCAGGTAATTTGCGCTAGACATATGGGTATAGCGCAACAGGTGTTAAACTTCTTATAGTGTTCCTGGTAGACGTATGGATTTGGGAGTAGTTATGTCAGGCCAAGGAACAAATATATAAAGGCTATAATTGACATCAAAATAAAAAGAATTAGGCGCTCTCTAAATTAAATGGGTGAATAAAATGGGTAAAGCCAACATAGCATTTTATTGGGCTTCTTCATGTGGCGGCTGCGAAGT
>JAKPQD010000131.1 GCA_029572965.1 Bacteroidota bacterium
CTTTCTTTCTTATCGGTTAAATAGAAGCCCTGCCCTTGTGGTGGGGCTTCTTGTTTTAAAGCAATAGCAAAGCCCTAAAAGGGCAATGCTGAAAGCTCACGAACACCTGATGGATAACACCAAACGAAACAACCACAAGGAAGCTGATAAACCTTGATGCCAAAAACTGGCTGATGGGCTAACCGAGACCTGCGGATGTAACGCTGATAAGCAAAAGGTGAAAGCTGCAAGTGCTGATGGAGAACCTGCGGAGTAAAAGGACAAATGCCTAACTGGCTGCCTGCTGAAATACGTGGATGATTTTGCATAATGAAATAATTTATATGCTTCTCACAGCAAGGGGGATAAAAAAACCAAAAGGAAACGGAATAAATGATAGCCTTGTGCGGTGGGTCTGTGTTTATGCCGTAGTCTTTTGGTTTTTTTAGTGTTGGCTTTGTGCGTCTGCCCCCCTTGCTATTTTTGCATATAAATTTTTTATGGTGCAAAAGCATTTCCCCAGGTTATGGCAGCCAATACGGCTACCTTTTAAAGTGCCTGTACATCATTGCTTTTTTTACATCGGCTAAGAGTGCCAATGTTTCGTACATCTGTTTTTCTTTTCGTTCTATCAGCTTTACTTTATGGACATCTTGCACGAAGGCATATTTATCTATGCTGACTGCTTCGGCTTGTGCCTTAATGGTGCTTTTAAAATCACTTATTCGGATAAATGGAATAACTGAACCAGTGAGGAACTGATGAAAATGCTTTGCTTTCCATAAGCCGAAAGAAAGGGTTTTGTAAAAATCCATATCATCTGAATTTTTGCAGGCAATTACAAAGCAATTGGGGCAAGGCTTTTCAAGTGGTTTGCCACTATTTAAACCTTTGCATAAAATGTAAACATCAAAATCGCTTGTTTGATTTTTTGGATTGAATGTGTGAATTTTTGGACTGTGCATAATACTTGCTTTAAAGTTTGTATCTGCTTTTGCCCTTGCCTGTGCTGTGCTTCGCTTACGCTCCGCAACACATATATAATTTGACAAAGAAAAAAAACAGAAAAAAAAAGAAAGCATTCTGATAGGTGGCGTGGCTAAAAAACCAAAAGGAAACGG
>JAKPQD010000163.1 GCA_029572965.1 Bacteroidota bacterium
GCCAGCTGGGGATTGAAAGAGAAGAAAACGTTGTGGAAAAAAATGTGGTTGGCCTTATTGATCAGGCCATTTGCAAACAAAGTTACCTGGCATGCTACCTCTGAAGCAGAAAAGAAAGATATACTGGCCATATATAAGTCAGCCAGGGTAATGGTAATCCCCAACGGGGTTAGTTTTGACTCGTTGAAACCAGTTAGCCTGGATAATAAGGGTTTCAATTTGCGCTTTGGTGGCCATGATAGCGAAAAAAGCCCGATAATTGTCACTATGGCCAGGTTGCATTATGTGAAAGGGATAGACATTTTGATACAGTCTTTTGCCAATATCAGGAAGACTTTCCCAAATGCTGTTTTGTATATTGCAGGTCCTGATGGAGGAGAATTGCAAAACCTGAAAAAAATAGCCGCAGAATTAGGCTTAAACCATGCTGTTTTTTTTACAGGCAACCTTGAAGGACAAGATAAAGCAGACTTTTTGGGCAATGCAGATGTTTTTGTGCTTCCTTCGCATACCGAAAATTTTGGGATAGTGTATGCCGAAGCGCTTGCTTCAGGCACCCCGATAGTGGCAGGGTCAAACACTCCCTGGGAGGAAATTGATAGCGCAGGATGTGGCCGCCATGTACCTAATACTATTGAAGATACTACTAATGCCATGTTAGACTTGCTAGGCAGAGATAGAGAGGAACTTAGGCAAAATGCTTTGAAGTATGTGCAAAAATATGATTGGAAGAACATTGCAAAACAATTTAAAGAGCAGTACGACAATGCATTGGACAACTCCGGGCCAAATTAAAAAATGAATTCCATTTTTCTGCTTATCTTCGAACGTATTTAATCATTCATCAGAGGTTATGTATAAAGAATCAGAAAAGATAGAACTTAAATCTACTTTTGGAGAATGGAAAGAAATTATTATTTCTTTAACTTCCTTTGCTAACAAATCGGGAGGCACCGTAATCGTAGGAATTTCTGACGACATGCAACCTTTAGGCCTTTCTTTAGGGAAAGATACTATTGAAGATTTTTTGAATAAATTGAAAAACCATACCGATCCTGTCCTTTATCCATCAGTATCGATAAAAACATACGGAATTGGCGAAATAGTAGAGATATCCATCCCTGAGTCAGATTACAAACCGGTGTTTTGTTTTGAGAAAGCCTACATAAGAGTAGGAAAAACAAATCAAAAAATAAGTACACAGGAGCTTAAAGAGCTAATCAAAAGATATGAACCTGCCAATTTTGACGAACAAATTTTAAGATTTCCAGTACCATTAAATGAGTTTGAGGAAAAACACATTAAAAATCTGGATTCAGTTCTTACCAATGCAGAGTACTTGTGTTATACCAAAGAAAACAAATATTTTCCTAACGCGATTGTAAAAGCTGCCAGGTTTAAAGGCAGCAATATGGCCACTTTTCTTGCAAATCAGGATTTTCAGGGAAACATTACCGATATGGCCGACCAGTTGCTTGAATTCATAAAACGAAATATAAATAAAAAGTTTGTTATAAAGGGAGAAGCCAAGCATACAGAGGTTTGGGATTATCCCTTACTTGCATTAAGGGAAGCCATTTTAAATGCGCTTGTTCACCGCGATTATTCGGATCCGGGGAATATCCAGGTTAGAATTTTTGATGACCATTTGGAAATTCTAAGTCCCGGTCTCCTTCCTAAGGCCCTTGATATGAAAAAGATTTTTACCGCATCGCGTTCCATTCCAAGAAATAAAAAAATAGTTTCTATATTTCATAAAATGGGACTTATAGAACAATGGGGAAGTGGCTTTCACCGAATGTTAGAAGCATGTAAAGAGAACAATAATCCTCAACCAGTATTAAATGAAGTCGCAGGGGCATTTGTAATTAGTTTCTTCAAAAATGAGGGTACAAATGAGGGAGTAAATGAGGGAGTAAATGAGGGAGTAAATGAGGGTACAAATGAGGGTATAAATGAGGGTATAAAAATTCTGGAAAAAACTGTTTTTTTATATCCGGGACTTCGTGTGCAACAATTGGCAAAGAAACTTAACCAACCGCCTAAAACCATTGAACGTTGGTTAAAAATATTAAAAGATGCTTCTACAATTGAATTTAGAGGAAGCAATAAAACAGGAGGATATTATAAAAAAGAATAAAAATGTCAACATAAGTGTTCTGCCTGCCCGCTATGCTTTAGCAGGCGGGTCATTCCTTAAATTTTAAAATCTAATGTAATGAAAAATTCTTTGAGTACTTACAAAGATTATGGATACACATCGGACAAAAGTTCATGTGCCCATAAATATTTAGCAGGCAGCATATTAAGCATGTTAAAAAAAGGAAAAAACAAGACCATTCTTGACTTAGGTTGTGGAAATGGTTGGATGGCAGGGTTTTTAATTTCAAAAGATTTCGATGTTTATGGTACAGATGCTTCGATATCGGGCATAGAAATAGCCAGGAAAAATTTTCCTGACAGATTTTTTGTTCAGGATTTATCAAAAGATGATCTTCCCCATGAATTGAATAATTTGAAATTTGACACTATTGTTTCAACAGAAGTTATTGAGCATCTATATGATCCCCGGAAATACGTTACTTTCTGCAAAACAATATTACAGCAAAATGGAGGAGGTGAATTAATCATTTCAACGCCATACCATGGATACCTGAAAAACATAGTCATGGCACTAACCGGGACATTGGACAGCCATTTTACAGCGCTATGGGTTGGAGGGCATATAAAATTCTTGTCACGAAAAACATTAACCAAATTATTACAAGAACAAGGGTTTGAGATTACAGATTTTATAGGAAGTGGCAGGTTCCCGTTTTTATGGAAAAGTATGATAATAAAAGCAAAAATATGAGCAATATTTCCGTTGTTATTTTGACCTTCAATGAGGAACAACACCTTCCTCGATTACTGAATTCAATAAAAGGATTGGAAGCAAACCTTTATATCATAGACTCAGGAAGTACTGACAAAACACTTGAGATTGCAAAACAGTATAATGCTACTGTTTTATATAATAAGTTTGAAAACCATCCCAAACAATGGCATTTTGCATTGACAAATATAAACTTCTCAACGCCTTGGATTATAGGGCTTGACGCAGATCATATTGTCAGCGAACAATTATTTACGAAACTTAAAAAATTTAACGAGCAAGCAATCCCCTCTGACGTAAATGGTATTTATTTCAATCGTCACAATTATTTTAAGGGAAAGCGTTTAAAATATGGAGGATATAAGAATAAGTACCTTTTAAAGATGTTCCGCACAGGTAAAGGCCAATCAGACCTGAATGAGAATATGGATCATCGGTTTATAGTAGAAGGAAAGACTATTGTTTGGCATGATGGCATTCTTAAAGAAGAAAATCTGAAAGAAAATGAAATCAGTTTTTGGCTAAACAAACACAACAGATATAGCGATTTAGTTGCACAGGAAGAAGTAGAAAGGATTAATAAACTGCGTTCTCAAACTATTAAACCAAGTTTTTGGGGAAGTCCAGACCAAAGAATAGCCTGGTTTAAAAGTATTTGGTGGCGGTTGCCTTTATATTGGAGACCTTTCTTTTATTTTACGTATCGTTTTTTCTTTAAACTTGGTTTTCTTGACTCCAAAGAGGGCAGACTTTTTCATTTTTTACAAGGCTTTTGGTTTAGGCTAATTGTTGATGTCAAAATTGATGAAATTTTGAAAACAAAGAATAATGAAAACCCCAAAGTCTAAACAGTTTTCACTAAACGCTTTTGCATTTTCGAAATGCAAAGCGTTTGTCGGTTGTTTGATTAAGTAAGAAACATGGCAGCGGGCAATGCCAGGATGTTGTTGTCAAAGGTTTTGACCTGTTCGTCATTGCTGATGATAAAAGACTGCAACAGGGGTTTGTCAAGTATGGGAGCGAGGTTTTTCAGGTGTCTGCAATCCGTTGAGGTAACGTTTATGGTACTTTTTATTTCAAAAGCCATATAGCCGTTTTCGGTTTCAATCAACAAGTCCACTTCACGTCCATCAAGGGTATGCAGGTGGTAAAAAGAGCCTGTAAAGTGAATAGCTTTTGCTTGTTTATAAAGCTCGGCAATGATGGCACTTTCAAATTCATTTCCGTTTAGCTCACCAGTTTTTTGAAGAATAGTCCGTTGTATGCCCGGGTCGAGAAAATGTAATTTTGGGCTTTTACTAAGTTTTTTGAGGGGATTG
>JAKPQD010000178.1 GCA_029572965.1 Bacteroidota bacterium
CCTTGTCGTATATCCATTTTGGGGTGAGGATATAGATGTATTTGGCCTTGTTGTTTGAATCCTTGAATTTCTGCATCTTTATGTAGCCCTTTTTCATTAAGGCCTTTAAGACATAGTTGATGCTTCCTAAGCTCAGTCCAAGTTTCTTTGATAAGTCTCTCTGGGTTAAGTGGTTGTTTTGAGATAGCTCTCTTAATACGTAGAATTCAGATTCTTTCATAAAAAAGATAAGCTACCGCCACTGAGGTTGTGTGTTTATGATAGAAATTTTTAGCAAAAACAAAAATGTTCAATTGATGAACCAAATTGAAGATATAATAATCGGGTATGGTGTGTCAAGAAAAAAATGTGGCCGAACCGGTTATTTAAGTGATTGGTGATTGGTTTGTTGCGTTGGTTGCGTTTATAGCGTTTGTTGCGTTATTTGCGTTTGTTGCGGTCTATCTGGTCTATCTGGTCTGTCTCGTCTATTTGGTTTATTTGGTCTATTTGGTTTATTTGGTCTATCTGGTCTGTTTCGTCATTTTGTCGTTTTGGTGCGGAGGTATTTTATTAGGCCTGAGATTATTTTGGCAGTTTTATCTGCTTGAGAATAGATTTCTTCAAACTTTTCATTATCTACATAACTCCGATCCAGGGCAACATAGAGGTGGCTCTGGACCTCTGCACAGGAAGACATTGCAATAAACAGAAACTGAATAAACTCTTTGTCCGAATGTCTAATAAAGCCTTCTGCTATATTAGCCATAGTAGAAGTTGCAGCGGCTTGAATTTGGCCGGACAGGCGTAAATCTCTCTTAAAAGGACCATCAGTTGTCACTTCATATACCATTCGGGTTAAAATTCTGGCTTCTTGCCAGCATTCAAGGTCTTCGAAACGAGTGATTTTCATTTGGCGTTTGTTGCGTTTATTGCGTTGATTGCGTTGGTTGCGTTGGTTGCGTTAGTTGGGTTAGTTGGGTTTATGGAGGTTCATTATTTCTCACTATCACTGTCACTATCACAGTTATAATTTTGCTGCGTTTGTTGCGTTAGGGGCGGTTAAGGGTAGACTGCAAATACTTTATAAAATTGGATATTTGGCGTTGGACTTTGTCGGCTTGATTATAGATTTCATTAAAATCATCATTTTTTATATAACCTTGATCCAGTGCTACATATAAATGGCTCTGAAGCTCCGTTGCC
>JAKPQD010000179.1 GCA_029572965.1 Bacteroidota bacterium
GTAAACATCAAAGCTGCCGAACTCATGGGCAAGCTGCACGACCGACTCAAGGCCATTGGTTATTCCGGACATCCTCTGGAAAGATACCTTGTTCGTTTGCTTTTTTGCCTGTTTTCGGATGATACCGGAATATTTGAAAAAGGATTGTTCAAGGAATATATCGAACAAAAAACCAAAGAAGACGGCAGCGACCTGGCTTACCATATTGCAGCCATATTTGATGTGCTGAACAAACCCCGTGAATCCCGTTTTACAAACATGGACGAATCGCTGGCTGCATTTCCTTATGTGAACGGCAAACTGTTCGAAGAATCCCTGCCTATGGCTTCCTTCGACACAAATATGCGTAAAACCCTGCTCGAAAGCTGCGAGCTGGATTGGGGGAAAATCTCCCCAGCTATATTCGGCTCACTCTTTCAGAGTGTCATGGACGACAAAGCACGCCGTAACCTGGGTGCACATTACACCAGCGAAAAAAATATACTTAAAGTTATTAAACCCTTGTTTCTCGATGGACTGTGGAAAGAATTTGAATCGGCAAAAGGGGATAAGAACTCACTGAAAAAACTTCAGCAAAAGATCAGTAACCTCCGCATATTAGACCCTTCCTGTGGTTGTGGCAATTTTCTCATCATAGCTTACCGCGAACTGCGTCTGCTCGAAATGGAAATTGTAAAACAGTTGCTTGGCGGTCAGCAGGTAACCGACATTGCTTCTTATTTTATGATGGATGTTGACCGTTTTTATGGTATCGAATATGAAGACTTCCCGGCACAGATAGCGCAGGTGGCAATGTGGTTGATTGACCACCAGATGAACATGAAAGCCAGCATACTGTTTGGTGATTATTTTGTCCGTCTGCCTCTGAAAAAAAGTGCCACCATTATACAAGGCAACTCTCTGCAAACCGATTGGCAATCACTCATTGAGCCCATACCATGGGAAAAAGAAGAACCAAAGTTCAATTATATTTTGGGTAATCCTCCATTTGTTGGGAAACAGCTTCAAAATGCATCTCAAAAATCCGATATGGAAAAAGTATTTGCAGGTGTAAATGGTGCCGGAGTATTGGATTATGTTACTGCATGGTATATTTGTGCTGCTCAGTATCTCCAAAAATATAATGTGGAAAAGCCAGAAACCAAAATTGCTTTTGTTTCTACCAACTCAATTTCTCAGGGCGAACAGGTGGGCATTTTGTGGAACGAACTGTTCAATAAATACCATTGCAAGATACATTTTGCCCATCGTACTTTTAGTTGGTCTAACGAAGCTAAAGGAATGGCTGCCGTGCATGTGGTGATTATCGGATTTTCAAATTTTGATGTTACAGATAAATTCATTTATGAATATGAAAATATAAAAAGAGATTCTCACGAAAGAAAAGTTAAAAATATTAATCCTTACCTTGTAGAATCAAGCGACATTGTAATTCTAAAGAGAAGAACCCCAATTTGTAATGTTCCTGAAATATCATTTGGTAGTATGCCTAATGATGGTGGTTATTTTCTATTTACAGATGAAGAAAAAAAAGATTTTTTGAAAATTGAACCTGAAGCAGTTAAATTTATAAGGCCATTAATATCAGCTAAAGAATATCTTAATGGAGAAAAACGATGGTGTTTATGGCTTACAGACATTCAACCATCAGAACTGAAGCAATTAAAAGAAGTATTAAAACGAGTTCAACTAGTAAAAGATATTCGGGCTAAGAGCAATAGAGATGCAACAAAAAAACTTGCACTTTTTCCAACTCTTTTCGGTGAAAACAGACAGCCAAATACGGATTATATCTTAATACCCCGGCATTCTTCTGAGAATAGAAAATATATTCCCCTTGGTTTTTATAATAATAATTATATAGTAAGCGATAGCTGTTTATTTGTTCCTGATGCAAAACTGTTTCACTTTGGAATATTAATGTCTGAAATGCATATGACTTGGGTAAGATTTGTTTGTGGTCGTATAAAAAGTGATTTTAGATACTCAATTGAAATAGTTTACAACAACTTCCCTTGGCCCGATAACCCAACAGAAAAACAAATAAAAACTGTGGAAGAAGCTGCTCAAAAAGTATTGGATGTACGATCAGTATTTCCGAACAGCAGCCTTGCAAATTTATATGATTCTGTTGCTATGCCGCCAGACCTTGTAAAAGCCCACAACGAACTCGACAAAGCCGTTGATCTCTGCTACCGCCCCCAGCCCTTCATCAACGAAACCAAGCGCATAGAGTTTTTATTTGAGTTGTATGGTAAATATACTGCGGGGATGTTTGTAACTGAAAAACACAAAAGGCGCAGTTAAGTATGAAAAGAA
>JAKPQD010000201.1 GCA_029572965.1 Bacteroidota bacterium
GAATCCAGCCACTAAATTTGCAAATTCAATCTTAGCCTGTTTATAATTTTCGTGATTAAGCAATCTATATTGCCAGCAATAATCAAATTGCTCAAAAGTATATGGCTCAAATTTTAATTCTTTACATAGTAAAAGATAAAACTTATACCATTCATATTCATCAGCAATTTTATACCAATACTCTTTATGCAATCTGCTAATTTCATTCTTACCATTTAATAATTTTAATACTTTTCCTAACTTTTCCATTTCGCAACTCCTTTTTGATTGTATAAGTATTCTATCATAACACTTTGAATTTGTCAAGGATATAATCGGCGGGGGCAAGCTACCCATTTAGCCTGCCCCAAATCAACAAGGAGATGTAGTTAGTTAGTATCTATATCATAAATTCCAAAATGGAAGATGCCGTCCTTTTCCCAGACAGTAAAACTTCTCAAAAATTTATGGATAATATATCCCGTATAGCCCTTCGGGAACATATCGCAAGCCTGAATAGGCATTATCCCAATTGTCCCAGAATCAACCCAAACCGATTCTTTTAGTAAGGGGCAAATATATTCTCCATCGCCCCAAGCGGTGTCGTGGGCAAAGCATTCAAAGCCCTTATAGTGATATAATCCCTCGTCCCAATCTTTAGGGGGTTTAGCGTCTACCATCGGAGCGCCAAAGAATCCAGTATCCTCTAAAACCTTGTCCCAATTTTCGTCTGCTATAAAATAGCAAGGGTCTCCAATAACATAGTTTCCTGCTTTAAAAAGATGCTTTTTAGTTTTATTTTTCATTTCATATCTCCTTTTTGATTATGCAGTTAGTATACCATAAACCTTTGATTTTGTCAAGGGGGATTTCTCCCCCTTTTTACCAGCTTGCGGAAAATTCAAAGTCTACATAATCCTTATAATCCTCTGTTTCTTTTAGTAACTTTGACACTTCCTCTTTTGCAAGTGTCAATTCCTCTACAAATTCAGATGTTTCTACATTGGTATGCTTTGTGAATGGGGCGTCAAAGGAGTCTACATCCTCAAGAGTTTTGTCAATGTCCTCTAAAAGGCGCTCTAAATCGTTGCGCTCAATAAAAGCATAAGAGCCAACAGTATAGCCGTCATAATTAATATTATTGTCAAACCATTCATAAATATGCCAGCACCCGTTCAGGTTAATTCCACGTTCAATTATGCTTTTAACCTTCTCAGGATTAATAGGAATTTTCTTACCATCCTTTTCAAAGCTAATTTCAAGCTTTGAATCCGTCCAACCAGTATAAAAGAACTTGTTAATTGTAATATCTAATCCCATTTCTTTTCTCCTTGTTTTTTATTGTATAAGTATTCTATCATAAGCGCTATTTTTTGTCAAGTACAACTTGCGTATTTTCAAGCCTAATTTTCAGCGACGGGGAACTTGCGCATATTTTTTTCTATTTCTACTTTATAAAGTTTTCCGCCAATTTTAGCATATTTAATCTGAGTAACATCAACCTGTTTTACTACCCATTGCATCCCTGTTATGTTAACCAACCTTGTTATGCTGTTTTTCTTATCATCCTCTAACGTAGCTTCCCAACCCTTATTAAGGATAACTTTTGCTCCACGTCCCAAATCTGTTATTTTTACTTTTTCCATTTTATAGCTCCTGTTTTCTGATAACAGTATCTTACCATAAAACTCTACTTTTGTCAAGCAAAAAAGGGGGTTTTACCCCCCTTTTTCAATCGTAATATTTTATACCAAAGCGCTCAGGATATTCGCTAATATCTTTTTCAGTTACTCCATTTACAAAGTCTCTTAAAGATTCTGTCATAGCTTTATTGCGCTTGCGAGTATAAATACCGTTTTCGTCAACATTTTCACGCATCCAGTCGTGAACAAGTCGCATAAAACGAGCCCAAACTTCCATATACGCATAAAGTAAATAAGTCGTATAATTCTTTTTATCCGTCTTATACTGAACTTCTGGAAATGCGCCATTTTTGAGCAGATTCTCGAAATGTTCTTTACAAATATTATATACCAAAGTGTTTATGTTTTTCATTTTATTTTCTCCTTGTTTTCTTATTGTGCCAGTAGTATAACAGAATACTTTAGTTTTGTCAAGGACCAATTTTCAGGGAATTTAAGATAATCCAAATTATGATAATTATAATTTTCTTATAAATAAAAAGCGGGTATCTCTACCCGCCTTTTACAACGCCTCCTGGCGTCCACCTCCGCACCTACGGATTAATTGTATTATAGCACGCTTTGCCTTTTTTGTCAAGGGCCAGTTTTCAAGAGAGGGGGTATTATAATTATTATAAGGATATTTAAAAAATCGGCAGGCCTGGCCTATTTTTTTTTCATTTTTAATAATAAAAGAAGGCACGGGTGAGGCATGGAGCCCCAACCCGTGCCAATTGCCAGCAATCCACATTTTGCCAGCTCAAACACTCTTCGTGTGGTCTCGGAGTGTATTTATATTATAGCACACTTTGTTTGTTTTGTCAAGGTCTATTTAAAAAAATGGATTCAGATATATAAAATCTGAATCCATTTTGCCAACTTGACCCGCTAAGAGTTGGCTTGCCCTGTAGCTCGCTCTCCAGCCCAGCTTCCCTATGCATAGCACAAGGAAATCTCATAAGAGATACGCAGGACTTACTTTCTACTGCGCGCAATACTTGGTTTTCGCATTGCGCACAGCGGCAACCTGCTTCTTGCTTCAACGAGATTGGGGGGTTTTCACCCTCTCTTGTATTCTCTCCGCAAGCGTTGATTCGGACGTGCTTCGCCCTATTTGCATATAGTATACCACACTTTTTCTTATTTGTCAAGGGCCAATTTGGTTAAATTTGGTTGACCAAATTTCTGGCCTGGCCAAAATGGTCAACAATACTTGACCATTTTGCTCCCTGGAGGGGATTCGAACCTCTAACATGGTGGTTAACAGCCACCTGCTCTACCAATTGAGCTACCAGGGAATATTACAGGCCAAACTGGATTTGAACCAGTATCTCTGCTTTTGGAGAGCAGTATTCTGCCGTTGAACTATTGACCTCTAACGCTTATCCAAAGTGGGCAACTTCTGACGGGACGTTTTCAGTCTTTTCAGGATGCCCCTTTACCAGATAGAGATAATGATTAGCTAACTTATCGCATACGAACACCGACTTTACCTTTTCATCGTGAAAAAGTGTACCAGCCAGCGACTTAGCATCGTGGCACTTGGCGGCAGCAAGCTTAATCTGCTTACCATTTTCTTTTGTTACAATTACCCTATAATTATACTCAGTCATTTCTACAGCTCCTTTTCTTATTGTGCTTATAGTATAACACGTTTTCTTTACTTTGTCAAGGGGTAAAATGATTAATTTTGTTTAACCATTTTACCCCTCTGGAGATGCTAATGCCAGATGCTTACCATGCTCTCTGGAACCTCCACTTTAAACAACTCACCATTAATATCAGCAAAGGCAATATCGCTTGCATA
>JAKPQD010000209.1 GCA_029572965.1 Bacteroidota bacterium
ATTAAAAGGGGACGGCCGGTTTGAACAACAGCTTCGAGGATAGGAAGCATGTCTTTCATGGTCGAAATCTTCTTATCATAAATAAGAATATAAGGATTTTCGAGAACAGCCTCCATTTTCTCGGTATCAGTTACGAAATAAGGAGAAATATAACCACGGTCGAATTGCATACCTTCAACAACTTTCACTTCTGTGTCAGTCCCTTTGGCTTCTTCAACAGTGATAACGCCTTCTTTCTTCACTTTTGCCATTGCTTCGGCAATCAGTTTACCTATTGAGCTGTCATTATTAGCCGAAATAGTAGCCACTTGCTCTATTTTCTGGTTGTCTTCGCCAATAACCTTACTTTGTTTTTTGAGGCTTTCAACAACAGTAGCAACAGCTTTGTCTATACCACGTTTCAAGTCCATAGGGTTTGCTCCGGCTGTAACGTTTTTCAAACCCACAGTAACAATTGACTGAGCCAATACTGTAGCAGTAGTTGTTCCATCTCCGGCATCATCGTTGGTTTTTGAAGCAACTTCTTTTACTAATTGGGCTCCAATGTTTTCGATATGGTTTGAAAGTTCAATTTCTTTTGCTACTGTAACACCATCTTTGGTTACGTGTGGGTGCCCAAATTTTTTGTCAATTACTACATTACGGCCTTTTGGCCCAAGTGTAACTTTTACTGCATTTGCAAGTGCATCTACACCTCTAAGCAGCGCCTGACGGGCTTCCAGATCAAAAATGATTTCTTTTGCCATGATATAATTATGTTTTAGATTGTTATTTTATGATTTGTTATTATAAAATGTCTTTTAGATTACTGCTAATACATCGCTTTGACGCATCATTAAGTAATCTTTACCTTCAATGCTTATTTCTGTACCTGCATATTTCCCATATAATACTTCGTCTCCAACTTTCAATTCCATAGGCTCGTCTTTAGCGCCTTTACCTACAGCTACTACTTTACCACGTTGTGGTTTTTCTTTTGCTGTGTCAGGAATGATAATTCCACTTGCGGTTTTTTGTTCGGCAGCCATTGGCTCAACCAATACTCTGTCAGCTAAAGGTTTAATTTTCAATTCAGACATAACTTATCTTATTAATGGTTAAACAATATTTAAATTTTGACTTTTGATAAATCACAAATTGTGCCACAACGCTTTTTTATCAAAAAAGGCAAAATAAACTGTCAAAATTTCAGATTTTAAAAAAAAAGACAGAATTAATCTGACAATATTTTCAATTTTAAACTAAGTAATAAAAAAAAGACGGGCTCAAAACCCGTCTTCTATTATTATTTCTTTTCTTCGTTCTGCTGCTGTGGCATTTGTGCAGGCGCCGATTTGGGAATGTTTGGCACTGCATTGGGGTTTATGGCATTTTTCACCTCATCCTGTAACATTGATTTTTCTACAGTTTCTGTATGCCTTGTCATCACAATATTGATAATTACACAAAATAAAAGCAACGTCCCGGCAAGAACCCATGTTGCTTTTTCAAGAAAATCAGCTGTTTTACGAACTCCCATCACCTGGCTTCCTGTAAAATTAGCTGCAAGTCCGCCTCCTTTTGAATTTTGGAGCAATACAATGAGGATAAGCAAAACGCAAACTATAAAGATGAAAATGTATGCAATTGTCATGATAAAATATTTTATTGATTATTCATTAATTTCTTTATCTCAAAAATTTGGTTGGCAAAGTAAGTACTTTTTTCGGGAAATTTCAAACTTAATTTTGAATATGTGTCTATCGCTTTTTGATAATTCTTTTGACGGACAAATATTTTGGCCAGCGTCTCAGTCATAAAATCATCATGTTCTTCTACGCTATTTGTCGAAATATCATATTCAACAAATTCTTCTACTTGCTTTGGCCTGATTTTTGGCATATCTGCTAAAAATTTGTCAATCAGGTCAGGTTCAGGCCCTGTAATTTCTGATTGGCCTGTTACTCCATCTTCCGGGCCCCCAATGTCCAAACTTATATTTTCTGATAAATCATTTTTATTGTTAGCTTTTTCAGGACTAAATCTCAATGCGGAATTGTCTGTTTTTTTTTCAAAAAACTCAAACCCAACACCTCTAACATCTTGCTTAATCTGTTCATCTTCAATGATAAGTATAGATTGGTCTATTCTTTCTGTGTCCAAAATATCATTTTCAATTGCAAAATCAACAGTAGCAACATCTTTAGGCCTGATTATTTCAATACTTTCATCAAGTTCAAAAGTAATTTCAGGCAGTAAACGTTGCTCAAATCCAGTTTCTGTTTTTCCTGAAATTTGTTGCGAAACGGCATCGGCAATAGCATCACTCAAAAACTCCTTCTCTTCCTTTCGTATCGAGGGCTCAGCTGGTTCTATCCCACTATTTTCAACAGGTTTTTCTGTCAATATTGTCTTAGCATGAGATAAATTGATATATTTAAAGAGATGTTTACGATTTGAAACATGAACAACAGCTTTTTTCAACAGGTTAGCATATTCAGCTTCATCTTTCTCTTTGTAATACCTGAGTAACAAAAAATAGATTGGCTGAAAGTATGGATACTGGTTTAGAATACAATTCAAACTTTCAACATCAACGGCTTCTAAAGCTTTTACATTATTCAATAGTGATAATATGTCCTCTTTGTTGAGCTCCATAGTTTACCAGTTTGTAAATGCTTTATTGAAAATATCTTCGGCAAGGTTATCAAGAATTATCGGGAACAACCTGTTTTCTGCAGACTCCAACGACTCGCCGCTACTAACATCGTAGTCCTCGTACCTCGAAAATGACGATGAAAAATTGTATTGTGGTTCAACAGTATTGACAAACTTCACATTGACAGTTACTTTTAACCGCTCTTTTGTAACCTTGTCGCTCGATTGTAAAGCCTGTGTTTCAACAGTGTAGCCAGTTATCTCGCCTTCAAAGCTAACATCGCCGCCATCTGTAACAAAGTATAGTTTAGTATTTTGCTCTATCTTTTCACGCAATTTATTAGTCAGGTCGTAGGCCATGGTGGCTCGTACTGTTCCGCCCCTGTTTTGAAAAGTTGAAATAGATACTGTCTTTACATCGGGAGATATTGAAGCCCCGCTGGTAGAGTATTTTACCGTAAAGCATGATTGCACAACAAGCATAATTGCTGCAAAAACAATAAGTAAAAATCTATATTTTTTTTCAAAAGGCCTCATTCCATGTTATATTCTTTAATCTTTCTGTATAATGTCCTTTCCGAAATACCCAGTTCGTCGGCAGCAAGTTTGCGTTTCCCTCCATGTTTTTCAAGGGCTTTTTTGATTAGCTCTTTTTCTTTCTCTTGTAATGAAAGGGTTTCTTCAATGACCTCTTGCGTTTCTTCAATGACCGGACTGGTTTTCTTAATATCATAGGTTTTAACAAAAGAATTAGTATCAAAATCAAGGTTCTTAAAAACACTACTCTTGTCTTTGCTGTTATCAAAGGGGTGTTCCTCGTTAAAAGGCCTGTTGTGCGTCAATTCAAATACAGTCTTTTTCAATTCGTGCAAATCTGCCTTCATATCAAAAAGTATTTTGTACAGAATTTCACGTTCTGAAGCAAACGAGCTGTCAGGCTCATTTCTTTTAAACAACATCGGGAGCCGCTCACTTTGATAATCTGGCAGGTACAATCTTAAAGTGGTTTCATCAATTACCCTTTTTTTCTCAATGATAGAAATCTGCTCGGCTATGTTTTTCAATTGACGTACATTGCCAGGCCAAGTGTATGTTTCTAAAACCTTTACAGCCTCAGGTTCAAGACTTATAGCAGGCATACGATACTTTTCGGCAAAGTCAGCCGCAAATTTTTTAAACAGCAAATGAATATCTTCTGCTCGCTGGTTTAAAGGCGGAACAAATATGGGAACTGTATTTAACCTGTAATACAAGTCTTCTCGAAACTTGCCATTATCAATAGCTTTAGGGATATCTACATTCGTGGCCGCTACAACACGTACATTGGTCTTTTGAACTTTCGATGAACCTACTTTCAAAAATTCGCCGGTTTCAAGCACCCTCAAAAGTCGGACCTGTGTGGACAATGGCAACTCTGCCACTTCATCAAGAAAAATGGTTCCTCCGTTGGCTACTTCAAAATACCCTTTGCGGCTTTCGTGCGCCCCTGTAAAAGAGCCCTTTTCATGCCCAAAAAGCTCAGAGTCAATAGTACCCTCAGGTATTGCACCACAGTTTACAGCAATATACTGGCCATGCTTGCGTGCACTAAACGAATGGATGATTTGCGGAAAAACCTCTTTACCTGCACCACTGGGACCTGTTATAAGCACCGACAAATCAGTAGGCGCAACCTGCCTTGCAATATCAATGGCCCTGTTAAGGGCATTGTTATTGCCTATTATCCCAAACCGCTGCTTTATTGATGTAACATCCATGTTTTCAAAAATAACTGACAAAATTAACCTTAATGCTGACAAAATTGCAATTTTATCGGCATTTTTAATTTAATCGTGAAACTTGATTTTGAAAAATGACCTAATAGCCTCTTATTCCTTCCTTTAGCCTTTGCCTTTCTTTTATTTTACTTCTTCAAAATCAACATAATCACCGTCATCTTTATTAAACCGTTTCTTCTTAGAATTATTTTCAACAGTAGTATTATCAAAATAATGATAATCACCTTTTGATTTTTTGTGATTGTCGCTCCTGAAAATGTGTATAAGACGCAAAATAGCTTTTATTAGTGTATAAGCAAGAAAAAATATAAAAAGGAGAAGAAAAAATTTTTTCATCCGTTTTGTAAAATTTTTTGACAAAATTACGTTTTTTCCACGCTTTATATGTGTAGATATTTTAAAAAAGAAGTTTTAATAAACCTTAAAAAATACATTTAGATCAACAAAAAGCATTAATTTTATAGCATTCGTATTTGCATTTACTCAACATAAAAAAATATACATAGCATGAGCGAATTTTTAAAAAAACGAGGAACGATAGCTATCCTGACAGGAGGAGGAGATGTACCGGGCTTAAACCCTGCTATTAGGGCCATTACTCTCAGGGCAATAGAAGAAGGGTACCAGGTGATTGGCTTAAAACGCGGATGGCTTGGTATAACCGAGTTGATTCGTGACAAAAATGCTGATAACAGCAACAATTACATGGTGCTATCAGAAGAAATAGTAAATAAATCAGGGCGTACCGGAGGGTCTTTTCTTCATACTTCACGTACCAGGCCAAGCCATTTTGCCAAAGATTTAGTCCCGGTTCATTTGCAAAGCAAATACAATAAAGAAATCAATGACTTAACTCCCGAAGTGTTAAAAAACTTAGATTACCTTGGGGTCGATTATATTATCCCTATTGGGGGTGACGAAACGCTTAGTTATGCAGTACGCATGTGTCAGGAAGGGGTTAAAGTTATAGCTATTCCTAAAACCATGGATAACGACGTCCCGGGAACCGACTACTGCATAGGTTTTAGCACCTGCATAACCCGTACCATTAGTATGGTCAATACCTTGAGGACTACTGCAGGTTCGCACGAACGAATACTTGTTGTTGAAATATTTGGCCGATATGCCGGCTTTACGGCTATGTTGCCTACCATGGCAGGAGCTGCTTCGCGCTGTGTAATCCCTGAACATAAGTTCAATATCGAAAAACTTACCGAAATAATGGTCCATGACCGCAATACTAATCCCAGCAAGTACTCTGTACTATTAGTTTCTGAGGGTGCTACTATGGAAGGGGGCGATGAAAAGGTAATGCCAACCAAAGAAAGCGAAATGCACCTTAATGAAAGTATTGGCAGTATTGGAGATGTAGTGTCTCGAAAAATTAGGGAATTGTCGCCCAAATATAACAATGGGAAAACCATCAATGTCATTGAGCAAAACCTTGGGTACCTTGTTCGTGGTGGCGACCCTGATGCCATTGATGCCATTGTCCCAATGGCTTTTGGGAATTTGGCGCTCGACCTTATACTTAAAGGTATTCACGGCCGATTGGTAGTACTGCGAAACGGACGCTATGACAATGCCCCTCTGGATGTGATTACCAGCCAGCGCAAAACAGTTGATGTCAAACGTTTTTACAATACCGAACGCTACAGGCCACATTATAAGAGTTTTGAATTTCAGCCTTTGTTTATCATGACCGGAAACCTTAGCTAAACAAAAGGGTATTTTGCTGAAGATATAATTTAGCCTTTCTTTGCAGAAAGGCTTTTTTGTTTTATTGAATCAGACATCTTCAGGTTTATCATGGAGGAGTATGTTATGCAGCCAAAGATTAGTTGGGTTTTTGCCCTGTAGGGGTTGAAAAAGAGCAGCGTAGTTGCGAAATATTTGTAGAAACAAAAATATAGAATGGAGGATTAAAGGTGCGTAGCACCAAAATATATGTCGCCACTACGTGGCTTTCATTCAATAAATTAACGTTAGTTCAATGAAAGAATAATATTGTCAACTATTGTTTAAAAAGCATTGAATTGCAATAAATACTAATTTTCTATGCAACTTTTTTATCGAAAAAAGTTGCTCAAAAACTCTTATCGCCTTAACTCTTTCACCCTCGAAGCCTTGTAATGTTGCAATATGCAAACAACAGG
>JAKPQD010000211.1 GCA_029572965.1 Bacteroidota bacterium
TTTAAAAGCTGGCATAAAAAGATATATTTCGTCACCGTCTTTAGTACTGAGCATAGTTACATTTTTAACTTCAGCCGGGCTTAAAAATCGAAATATAAAAGCACGATTTTGTGGATTTTCAGAGTCATCAATTGAATACATGACTAAGTCACGTATTTCTTCTTTTCCTTTATCATCAGATAAGGTCATTTTACCAACCGATTTTTGGGTGGTATTGACTGCTCTTTTCTCTTCCATTTGATCAAGAATTTCATCTGCAGTCAAGGCAAATGCCTGGACGGTAAAAACCAGCATGAGCAAAACAACAAGAGTGATTATGACAGGTTTTTTCATGATATTTGACTCCTTTTTTTGATTCATATTATTTACTTACAGTATCATTGCTTTCTTCACAAGTAAATTTCTTCCGATCACAAATTGAAAGGAGCAAGGGGAGAAGGAATAAAGTATAAACAACTGCCACCAACAAAATTGTAGCCATTAATGCACCAAAACTCCTCATCATGCTAATCGGGGCAAGGACCATAACATAGGTACCGCAAGCTACCGCGAGTGAATTGAGTATCATGCCCCGACCTGTACTAATAATGGTATTGTACAAAGCATTTTTGGGATCAATCTCCAGTTCCCGATTCCATCGATAAATAAAATGTATAGTATAATCGATTCCAGCGCCAATCGCTATGCTTGCTACCATAAGTGTAGCAACATTAAGTGGAATACTGAAAAGGCCCATAATTCCGTATGAGGTATAAACTGTTAAAGCCAAAGGAATATAGGCAAAAACTGACCTCTTGAAGCTTTTCAATTGAGCCCAAACCAATAAAAAGATAACTGCAAAGGCAACAATCATGCTCTGTTGCTGTTCAGAAAAGAGCCGGTTGTTAATGGTATCATTAATAATAGGAGAGCCGGTCAGTTTATAATTAACGGTAACATCACCATTTTCATCTGGAACAAAAACTTGAGAATCAAGCACCTGATAAAATATAAAATTAAATTCATCGCTCAAATTGGTACCAGTGATTGATTCAACTTCAGCTTTCAAGTTATTCATCTTTTGTTTGCGGCCGACTTGTTCCATTGATCCAGAGAGAACATAGGAAAGGTATTCAGCAGTCTCTTCATCAAAATCATAATCTTGCATTAAAACTGCATCCAGAGTAGTTGTATCATTTTGTACAAACCACTTTTGAAGTGACTGAGCAACATCATCAACAGTTAAACCTAAATCTTCAATTTCAAGACTTGCCCCATGCGCCACATTATCTGCGGCTTCCGCGTCTTTTGTAAAAAAGTCTGACTCGGGTTTTTCAACAATGGTTAAAACTTTTTCAAATACGTCCTGCCGGTTAGCGAAAGGTTGATTAAGAAAAATTTCTAAGTCCTTAACTATCGTTTCTGCTAAATACTTTTGAGTTTCTGGATTATCA
>JAKPQD010000214.1 GCA_029572965.1 Bacteroidota bacterium
GTTCTTCGCTAAAGGTTTTCTTGGCGAGATGTGATAATACAAGACCCTTCTTTGTCTTTTTTAGAACGCAAACCTTAATTGAAGTAGTTCCAATATCAACCCCAATAATCTCATCGATGGTCTTCAAACCTACTTTTTCGACCAATTTGCTAAAAGCTGCTGATATATTAATTCCTCGCATATTAGAAGAACATTAACAAAATGGCAAATTTATGTCAATTTATATTTAGAGTATTACTAACTAAACTTTCACACTTATTTTTATCATGAAAACACTGTTTAATCCCTTGATAATACTCACTATTCAATGGAAATGCAGCCCTGTATACAATATGATGGAAATTGGAAATTATATATTTTGTGCTATTTACTGAAAAAATTATTCGTTTTACAATCTGGATATACTATACAGGAGATGCATTATGAGGCTCATCTGACCACTTCTATCTTATTTGAAGTGATCTGCCCTACCCTTTAAATAATTTTTAAATGGCTCTAATGGTACGACTTTGCCTGTTTTTATATCTGAAATAACATACCTGCCTTCTTCTGCATCGTGAAGGTTTTGTTCGGCAATCACGAGGGCACCCCTTTTATTGCCGAGTCTGTATTCTATTTCTGCCGCCATATCCTTTATCCTGTAAACATAAAAACCCTTTGGATTTTTCGCTGATTTATATTTTTCAAGATAAGGGTCTATTGCATGACTCCATTGTTTTGCCTTCTGCAAATCACCGCCTTTGATATAAAATCTAACAATTTCACTTACATATTCAGCCGCTGAAGGATAGTAAGAAACTGCCCTCAACAAAAAATCTTCTGCTGCCCTGTTTTCACCAAGCGTTTCATAGCACAGACCATTTGCAAAATACAACTGAGAGTCCTTGTCAGACTTTCTATTTATGATTTCAAGACATGCATTGAGTGCCTTTTTTATGCTGTTTTTGTTTTTGGTGTCAGGTTCAACCATGTATATCCTTCTTAAGACTGCGGCTGCCCTTATATAACCTTCATTGTTTGCTGGCATATCCCTTATTGCATCTCTATATGACTGATAGGCGTTTGAAAAGAAACCGTTCTCTTCCATTAAAATGCCATTTTCAATGGATTTTCCTGCAAGTCCAGCCTTGTTTGTAAACAACAGAGAGCAGACAAGGAGAACAATGAGCATGGAAGGAATCAGGCGCTTTTTAAAACGCAGGCCAAAACCCGCATGTTCCCGGCGGACTTTGAAATCTGCATTTACGGGGAAATCTTTATCTGTTTCATCTGTTGTCTTATTCTTTTCATCTACGAAAAACACCGAGGTCAGTACGAAAAATGTGATGACAAGGGCAGGCATGTCAAAGGAAAAATCCAGCACCCCAAAAAGAAATCCACACCCAATCGAAACACCTATGAATTGAAACTCGGGTGTTTTAATCTTTTTTCTTAAAAAATACACAAACCCTGTCACATAGAACAAAAAGCACAACAAGCCCATGATTCCAAGTTCAACGCCGTATTTTAATATTACGGTATGTGCGTGTTTTGTATATATGCCACCGTCGAAATATTTTCTATAACCATATTCGAAGGCGCCTGCGCCATACCCTGTAAGCGGATTTGCCCTGAAGGCAGCAAAGCCGTTTTTCCAAATCTCTGTTCTCGTATTTAATGTTTTAACTTCAGATCTTGTCACATGTGCCTTTTTTTCAAGTTCTCCCGTCAACCCACGAAAATCACCGGCTTTTCCAGTTTGTAACAATACAAATGTAATTGCAATTCCTGTCAACACAACTGCAACAATGCTAAATACTCCCTTGAAATCTTTATTTTTTAATGTAGAGACCACAAAATACACCGCAGCGAGAAAAGAAAGTCCCATTGCAATTCTCGATGTTGAGATAATCAGACCCACAATTATCAATGCCGTAATAGGCATGTAGATCCATTTTTTCTTAACCGCACCGAAATAAAAGGCTAACGGAAGCACAGAGCACATAAAACCGCCAAAGACATTGTAGTGCAAAAAAGAAGAAAAAGGTATAGCCTGCGCACGGACCATATCTGCGTGCGTGCCCCCCTTGAATGTTTCAACAAGTCCTGGAAATAAAAACTTTGATTGCGCTATGGCACAAATCGCAGACAGGACTGTTCCCAAAACAAGAGCATAGAGAAATACATCTCTTTTTTTTGCATTGATAAAGATATAAACACTGCCTGCAATCCATATCAATGTATTCATCTCATTCATGGTGCTGAATATGTTCCAGGTGTAGAAAACACTGATTAAATTTATTATCGCGAATGGGATAAAAAAATATAAAACGGTTTTGCCTGTAAAGAGATTTTTGTTCCTACTTTGAAACAAAACAGCAAAGACCAGAAACAAAACAAAGGTTGATTCAATCCAGAATTTGTCGATTGTAACGTAATAAAGTGACAGATGATTTCCGCCAAGGAAGGGGATGAGAAAAAATGGGAGCGGTAAAAAAAGATGGGAGAGTCTATATAAATCGATTCGTTTTAAACCCACTCTATCTTCACATTTAATACTGTAAATAATTTCTCCTGAGCTTATTGCATTTATTTATTTTGTTCTAAATTTATTACAAATGTATATACGGTTTTAGCACCTTTTTGATTCTTAATTGATACACTGCCTTCGTATATTCCAGCGGGTATATCTTTTATTGGCCATTTCACCACACCCTTTTTACCATCGATTACCATCCCATCTGGGACCTTAATTGATGTAAAAGAAAAAGCACCACCATCTTTGCTATCAGTAAGAATTTTAAATTCCATAATGTCTTTTTCTATTTT
>JAKPQD010000229.1 GCA_029572965.1 Bacteroidota bacterium
TACTAATAATACTTATAGGCATTCCATTATACTATTGCAATGGAGCTGATGTAGTTTTTCTGAAACCTCTGATCACCCATAGTGGCTTACCGCTTGGCTCAGCGATGGCTTTTTCCCTTACCTCTACGGCTATTTGTATTACAGCCATTGTAATGCTGGCAAAATTTTTAGGTGGCAGGCTTACCATTATTTTAACCAGTGCAATAGCCATTATTTCTTTCCTTATCGCTTATGCTATAAATATGTTTTTATAATTTTTTTACAGATTTGTCGCAACTACTTCACTTCAATAACACTTTAAGTTATTGGGCTGAAGAGGCTTTCCTAAATCTTTGCCATTTACATCTTTGTATTTATCAGCCGGGGCATATACAATGCCCATTTTGTCAAGCAAAGGTTCTACACTAACCTGGTGAAGCTGCATTCCCATTTTCCAAGGGTCAAAACCCAGCACCAACCCGGCCATTTCCTCATACGTCAACACTGGTATGCCGTAGCCATTCTCGTCATAAGTTTTACCTTCCATTTCAGCAATAGTGTATTGCCATCTGTCCATAAAATAGGAACAACCTGGACAATTGGCCACGATAAAGTCAGGCTTATAAGGCTCCATAGAATCGAATTTCTTTTTTGAGTTGGAAAGCGAATAGCCGCGGTTTTCCTTAACGATATACTGGCGGAAGCCAAAACCACAACAATGCCTGCGTTCGGGATAGTCAACTACCTTTCCTCCCCATGTTTCTATCATTCCCGACAGTACAACCGGGTATTCGGCCCCTCCTAAGCCTTTTTCGGGAAATATTTTGGCATAGTGGCAACCAATATGGTCCACCACATTCAAAGGCTTGCCTGTAGCTTTGTTTATCAGTTTATATTTAGCTTTGGCCGCAATAATATTCCTGAACTTGTAAATGATATCGCTGGTATGCACAATGTTTTCAGGGAGTTTAAAATCCCTGCCTGTAGCTGCTTTCAAGTGCTCTTTGGTTTTCTCCATCGTTTCAGGGAAATGCCCCCAAGTTTCCATCATTTCAGAGTAAATACCAAAAGAAGTAACACATGATGGAATAAAGTTCTTATACCCTGCTTCATTCATCAGCGAAAACTGTCGCGCCACAACAGTCATGGTAGTTTGCTGAGGCACTATGCTCGAATGGTATGCAATACCTGTGCATGTAGTTTGGTGTGGGTCATCAAACACATTTTTACCCAGCGTTTCACGCAATATCTTCAGAAAAGTCTCTTCTGAACCCGGAAAAAAATTCTGACGGATACAGCTCCGGGCATAGTAATAGTCGTCGTTAGCAATATTTTTCTGGTATTCTTTCCAGTACCTTTTTTTCCCAGCATCATTCATGGCCTTCTTCCTCCAATTTCTTAAACTGTTCCATAGCCCCGGTTTCTTCAAATATTTTGTGCAGTTCGTCCATATCGGCCTTATCAATCTTGCGCAACGTCCCTGCACCAGAACCTTTATAGTTTGCACCAAGCTTTTTCAGTATGCTTTCGGTATTTGCCCGGTACCAATCCCATATAGGACCTTGTTCGGGGTGATAGCCGGTTTCTATCTCATCCACATACACACAGTATCCGTATTTAAGCATGATGTCGCCTACACGCCTTTTTATCTCGAGCTGTTGACGGCCTTTTTCAGAAAGCAAATAGTAACCTTCCTTTATAGATAAGCTACGCAACGCCTGGACAATGTACCCGGGAGTATTGTCGCGCGGACAACGCGTCTTGCACGAGAGGCATTCGCCACAGTACCAAATGGTATCGCTTTTTAAGAGTTGCTCGATTTCGGTATCATTACCATTCTGCACAGTATCAGCTATCTGTCGCGGGTCATAGTTGTAAAACTGGGCAGCCGGACAAATAGCAGTGCACGTGCCGCAGTTGATGCAGGCTTTAAGGCCTTCGATAAAGCGGACATCTTGTTTTAGCTTATCTGTAAACATTGTTTAGCATTAAATAAACAAAGGTATTAAAACATAAATACGATTTCTATTTTTCACGAGAATAAGGCCAGGCCATAATGCCTCCTTCCAAAACTTTTACGTTTGTATAGCCGTTTGCCTGAAGGATTAAAGCAGCTTCGTAACCACGGAGCGATATTTTGCACCAGCAAATGATTTCAGCATTTTTGTCCTGGGGCATTTCGTCCATGCGTTTACGAAGTTGGCCAAGAGGGATAAGCTTTTCGCCAATGCCCAAGCGCATTTGTTCGTATTCGTCGGGGTTACGGAAGTCGAGCAAAACAAGCGGTTTCTTTTTATCAAGTTTTTCTTTAAGCTGTTCTGCCGATATTCCTGTAAAATATCCGTTTAGTTTATTTTGCATAATATGTGCCGTAGCAATGCTGTGGTCGATAGCCAGCGAATACGGTGGTGCATAAGGAAGGTCGGCATTTACCATATCGTTTACGGTAAGATTGCCTTTAATGGCCATAGCCCAGATTGCAACTTGCTTGCTCACATCTCCCGGGCCAAGAACCTGCGCGCCTAAAATTTTACCGTTCGATTTATCTACAACCAATTTGGTAACCAATAGCTTTCCCTGCATAAACCCGGGCTTGTCGAGACTGGCATTTATAACGGTTTCGATGTTTTTAATACCATTTTTAGCTGCATTTTGTTCGGATAAGCCGGTAGCTCCAACACCATAATCGAACACCTTACATATACCGGTTTGGATTGTGCCGGGAAATTTGGCTATATTGCCCAAAATAACATTTTGGCCGGCAACACGCCCCTGCAAATTAGCCAAATCGCCATAAGGCGCATGAACAGCATGTTGAGTAATAAGGTTTGGTATTTCAATACAATCGCCAACGGCATAAATATCAGGATCAGAGGTTTGCATGTATTCGTTGACTTCTATACCTCCGGTTTTTCCAATATTCAAGCCTATATCTTTGGCCAGTTTTGTATTTGGGACAACACCAATAGCTACAACCGCCAATTGACAAGGAATCTCAGTGCCATTTTGCAGCTTAACAGCAGTAAGCTTGCCATTTTCGCCAATAAAAGCGGCAACACCGTTTTCAAGAATTACATTGGCTTTGCTTTGCACATATTTTTCTACCAACTTGGCCATTTGCCTGTCGAGAAAAGTGAGCAACTGAGGTAATAGCTCTATAAGGGTTATTTCGATACCTGCCAGGTTCAGGGCTTCGCATGTTTCAATGCCAATAAGCCCTCCTCCAATAACCACGGCTTTTTTTATTTTGCCTTCATCATGGACTTTACGCAGGTAATCGGCATCGGGCAACGATTGTAAAGTTGTTACCCCTTCGAGCTCTACGCCAGGTATAGGCGGTTTGCGGGCTGTAGCCCCGGTGGCAATAACCAGTTTGTCGTATTCGGCCGAGCCTTTTTCGCCACTGACCAAATCGATAAATTCAATACGCTTATTTTTTCGGTCGATAGCAGTAACCTCGGTATTTACTTTGGTAACAATCTTTTTTGCATTCCAAAAAAATTTAGAGTCGCGCACTACTCCGGCAGGGGAACATAAAAGCTGGTTACGGTCATCAAAAAAGCCGCCGATGTAATACGGATACCCGCACGAGGCCATAGAAAGGTCAGATGCTTTCTGATACATAGTTATTTCGGCGTTTTCGTCCATTCGGCGTGCTTTTGACGCTGCTTTAGGACCGGCTGCCGAACCGCCTATTACGATAATCCGTTTAGGTTTCATCATACTATGGTTTAGTGATTATTGAAATAATTATGACTGAAATTCCTGCTATAAGAAGCAAAAATTGAAATACAGATTGCCGGATATTTGTTTTCCGGTGCATTTGAGGGACTAAGTCGGCAAGGGCTATGTAAATGAAACCGGCTGCTGACAAAGCAAGAATAAAAGGCATGAAAATTTGGGTGTATAACCCTGCATACCATGCCAACAAAGCCCCTACAATGGCAGTTAACCCTGATAAAAGATTATAAAGGACAGCTTTACGTTTAGAGAAACCAGCTTTTAACATTACCCCAAAGTCGGCTACTTCCTGAGGTATTTCGTGGGCAAAAACCGATATGGCAACTACAATTCCAAAAGAAGGCGAATGAAGAAAAGCAGCAGCGATAACAATACCATCGAGAAAGTTGTGGAATGAATCGCCGATCATAAGCATTAAAGCCCCGGCTTTGCTGTGTCTGTCGCAATTTTCATCGGCGCAAATACGCCAGAGCATTATTTTCTCGATAATAAAGAAAAATAAAATACCAGCCAGCACAGCATAAGATATTTGATACCCGGCAATTTTAATTGCATTGGGCAACATGCCTAAAAATGCAGCCCCTAACAAAGTTCCTCCGGCAAAAGCATTAATGTGTTTTGTTAATTTCTGCAAATATTCATTTTTGAACTTCAACATAAGCGATGCCATTAAAACACTGCCTATATTACCCAATAGTACGGCTAAAATAATTAATGTTATCATGTTGTTCCTTCTTTTTCAAATATCTTATATGTAAATAAAACGTGCCCCTTGCACAACCCAAAAGAGATGTCAATATCCATCTTTATTTGTTTATCATATCGTAAACCAAACCTGCAACATCACCAACCACACTCCGACAAATGATTTTGTGGTGCTTACGGGCTTCAACATCAGCTTCGGTGGCATGTTTCTTGAGCAGTTCAAAGCAATTGCTTGTTCCATATATATCTTCCACCATCGAGTTTAACTCTCGCACTTTTTTGTAGGCATGCAGTTTGGTTTCCATATCCTTTGGCATTTCATTGCCATATTTCAGGCCAAGCACCATAAATCCCCCGGTTACAGCCCCGCATTTTTGGCGTAAGCGCCCCATACCGCCTCCAAAAGTTGATGAAATTAGTTTTGCGGTTCTTTCGTCCAACTCAAACTCTTTGCTAAAAGTTAATAAAACAGATTGAGAACAGGCATATCCTTCGTCAAACAGGCCCTTGGCCATGTCTATAGCTTCTTTCCGTGTCATTGTTTTAGTTATTGGTAATTGCTTGTAAGCAGCATTTTTCAATTGCCTTCAGAACAAAATCCGGGGCAGCACATGGTTTCCAGTTGTCGCGACCTACAAAAGCAAGTTCGGTCTCAGCCTCATTAATTAGTTCATTTTGCTCGTTATAAAGCTTGTAAGTAAACCATATCCGTACCCCTTTTATAGCCTTGAGGGTAGTTTTTACGGTAAGTTGCTCATCGTAATGAGTAGTTTTTAAAAATTTGAAATTCATACTAATAACGGGTAGCATGTAGCCCGCCTCTTCAACCGAATGGTACGAGATACCGATACTTCGGAACAATTCCCAACGGGCAGTTTCGTAATATTTAGCGTAATTGGAATGATGTACCGTGCCCATTTGGTCGGTTTCGGGATACATTACCCTAAATGTATATACGTGTTCTATCATTGTTTTTAATTTTTGGTAATATTTATCAATAACTGGCCAAATGCAGTTTTTATGGCTATATCATCAAATAGCTCGTGAAGGGCTCCATTGTCACATACTTCGCATAGCTTTTCGTTGATAGGAATTTGGGCCAACAGGGGAATATTAAATTCTTTGGACAACACATTACCCCCATCTTTTCCAAAAAGAAAATACTTCTCATCAGGATGCTGAGAAGGGGTAAACCAGGCCATATTTTCTACTATGCCCAATACAGGAGTACCAATAAACTTATCGTTGTACATGTCCACAGCTTTTTTAACATCAGCCAATGCCATGTTTTGCGGAGTTGTAACCACAATAGCCCCTGATGTTTCAAAATTTTGCAAAAGCGTGATATGTATATCGCCCGTACCAGGAGGGGTATCAATAATAAGATAGTCCAGCTCGCCCCATGATGTATCTGTCAACAGCTGGGTAATACCGCTCGAAACCCTTGGCCCACGCCAGATGACAGCCTGCTTATTGTCTATAAAAAAACCAATAGACATGAGTTTAATGCCAAATTTAACAAAAGGCTCCATGTATTGTTTGCCATTTTTTTCGAATACTGAAGGCTTCTCGCCTTTAAGATTAAATAAAGTTGGCACTGATGGCCCATAAATATCAGCATCAAGCAAGCCGGTAGCATAGCCTTCCATTGCAAGCGACATTGCCAGGCCGGCAGCTACAGTGGATTTTCCAACGCCTCCTTTACCAGAGGCCACAATGATAATATTTTTAATGTTGGGAAGTTTTGTTTTTGCAATCTGATTCATGATAACTGAAAATTTTAAAAATGTGAATATTCAAGGAAAAAGTTTTGCGCCGTTGGTGCATGTTTCATTTAGCTCAATACAATGGACACGCGTATTGCCTTTGTCGAAGAATTGTTGGGCTTTTTCGAGTATAATTTCGGCAAGATGTTCGGACGTAGGGTTTTTACTGGTAACAAACAAGCGTTGCCCTGTATCGCGTATATACTGGCACATAGGGTCATGCTCCCACAAGATAGTAGCATGGTCAAGCTTTTCGTCAATCCATTGTTTTAACACCTTGGTATCTTGAAAATCAATGACCATATCTTTATTATCGAGCGTTTCGGCTTCGATAGAAACTCGCACCAACCACGAATGCCCATGATTATTGGTACATTTGCCCGTGTAGTTTTTGTTTAACCGATGAGCCGCTTCAAAGCTAAACTCTTTGGAAATGATGTATTTCATATTGAGTTAACGGATATTTATTAAATATTTAAAGAACAGAAAACCTTTTCGTAAATTTTGAATATCTCTTTGCTTATTTCTGATTGAGGAGCATATTCAATAATACTTTTACAATTAACCATTGCGTTTACCACATTTTCATCAAAAGAAAGACGGCCCACAATAGCAATATTTTGCTGAATGCACCATGCTTCTATTTGCCCCGAAATATTGGGGTTCAGGTCGTACTTATTGATAACCACATAAGGCTTTGCCTTAAAGTTGGCCACTATTTCTAAAACTCTTTTCATATCATGAAACCCAGACATAGAAGGTTCGGTTACCACCACCACCTTGTTTACGCCAGTTACAGATGAAATAACAGGACAACCTGTACCCGGCGGGCCATCAATGATAATTATGTTGCTATCTATTTCATTAGCCACATTTCTGGCTTGTTCGCGCACCAGGTTGACTAATTTACCTGAATTTTCTTCGCCAGGGGCTAAACGTGCATGTACCATCCGGCCATTTCGGTAATTACCAATATACCATCGGCTTTTATCACTTGGCACCATAGTTATAGCCTGAACAGGGCAAATCCGAGAACACAGTTTACAACCATCACAAGAAGTATCAGAAATGAACACCTTGCCATTGCTCATGCTGATGGCATCAAATCGGCAATAAGCCTCACATTGCCCACAACTGGCACATATATCATAGTTGATAACAGCCCTGTACCCCGAAATATATACTTCTTCTTTATCATTGACAGGCTGCAATACTAAATGCAGGTTGGCTGCATCAACATCACAGTCTGCTACAACAATATTATTGCCAATTGTAGCAAAAGCTGCACTCAGGCTGGTTTTACCGGTTCCTCCTTTACCGCTTAATATGGCTATCTCTGTCATTGTATTTGTTTTTTGACGAGTTGATATAAAGCAATGAAACGCTCCTGATATTCTGGCTTTTCATCAACAAGCATCTTTCCTTCAGAATAAATACGGGCTATTTCTTTGTCAAAAGGTATTTCCATGAGCAGAGTAAAACTGTTTTGCTCGAGATAATTATACACATCGCTGTTGCCCAGTGTTGAACGGTTGACTACAACACCAAAAGGTTTTCCAATTTGCTGAAGGGTTTCTATGGAAAGCTTCAAATCATTAAGCCCAAATGGCGTTGGTTCGGTAACCAATATCACATAATCAGCTTTATCAACAGTGGCAATAAACGGACAAGAGATGCCCGGAGGCGAATCAAAGATATTCAGCGTATTGGCCTGAGCTTCTTTTATTGCCCTTTTTATCACCGGTACTGGCGAATAAACGCCTACCTCAGCACACCCTTCGATAAGCTGTGAATGACAACTGAGATAAACAGAATCTACCTTGCCCACTGTTTTTGGCTTTTCTGTAATAGCGCCATACAGACAAGCTACTGAACATGCTCCGCAATCATGGCATAAATCCTCTACAACCTGTATATATTTTGAAGGCTGCAGATATAATATAGCATTGTAATTGCAGTATTCGTAACATTTTCCACAGAATGTACATTTTGGGGTATCAATCACGGGGATATTTTGTGTTACCACATTGCTGGCAAAAGTTTCCCCCTGGATAAATTCCATCACATTAGGCTCCTCTGCATCACAATCTACAAGGATTACAGTCACCCCTCTCTTTTGCAAGGCATGAAAGAGGTTGGTAGAAACTAACGTTTTTCCCGTACCCCCTTTGCCACTTGCTACAGCTATGTTCATCGTTCTAAACTGTTCTTTTTTACAACAAAATCACCTTTGTTAACTTGCAAAGCATCTGCAATGACATTGCATTTGACCATAAGCATAAAATACACTTCTTTTTGTGTCCTGTGCAAAAGGCCTTCGAGATTACCCTGTCCTTTGGAGATAACAATATCGGCTTTTTCAAAAATATGCCTAAATTCATCTGAGCAATGTTCAACAATAGTTGAAGGGGCGTCATAACCGTTGGAAATAACCTTTGCCACCTTGTCTATACCTACATAGCGTGCATCGTCCAGCGTAACATCGTTTATCACCGGAGCCCCTCGCACAGCAAAATAAACATCAGGATGGCCGACAGTTTCAATAAAAAGTTTGTCAAAGACTATTTCACCGTTGTTATCGCCAAGGTAAAGAATGGTTTGTGCACCGGCAATGGCCTTTTTCAGCTCAGCCGAATGGTCAATAGCAAAATGCGAATAAAGTACTTTGTCTATGGTGGCATGCAGGTCATAATTTTTACTCACAGCAAAATCAATAATATTGCCGGCAATGGCCAAACGCAATGCGGTATCAAAAGGGTTGACAGACGTTTGAACTTTTTCTTTCAACTCATTATACATCGCCAGTACCAAATCATTGCTAAGCTTTTTACCCTCTCTGTGCGGGTCGGGGTTATTGGTATATTTGTTAAGAGCTATGTGCAAATCCCTTGAAAAATACGGAGCTGAAAAGCGCTCACAATGTTTAAGATAGAGCGCGGCCATATCGCGGGTGAAATTATCTTTCGCCGAAGCTGATAGCGTCCCTTCTTCAAGCAAGCGCTCATAAGCCTTTGTAAAACAAAAGAAACAACGATAATCTGAAATCATCTTTAGCGTTTTTAATGGTCGCAACCGTGTTGGTGATCGTGGTTGCAGTAGTTGGCAGTCAGACTGAGTTTGTTGTCTATAAATTCGCGTACAAGCTCATTAGGAGCCTTTATTGGCGCTCCAATAAACACGTTTATATTTTGCTGGTGAAAAAGGTCGATGGCTTTTTGCCCCATGCCCCCGCCAATAACATCTGTTACACCAAATTCGGCAACCCAACGTGGATATAACCCTGGCACATGCTCTGGCGGGGTAACTTCTGTCACGCTGGTAATTTGATTATTTTCTACATCAACAATTGCAAATTGTTGACAATGACCAAAATGGGCACTTAAAACCCCATTTTCCATCGGTATAGCTATCTTTTTCTTCATTTTCTTTTATTTATAGTGTTTTGTTCTTTTTAAAAATCCTAAACTTGTCCAAAACGCCTGCCCAACCCTCTACCAGGGCCTTTACCCATACCACGGCCTTTACCTCTGCCCCAACCTTGTCCGAAGGTTGTATCTTGTTCCCGGTTGTTCATGTTACGGTTTTGAAAAATTTCTTCTTCAGTTTTGCCTTTATTATCGGGATTGCACCGACCCATTTTTCTACCTGTCATAGGCCCTTCTCCATTGGGGCCTCTTCTGTTTAATCCTGGCATAATTACCTCCTTTTTTAACTCCCAAACCCAATTTGAAAAGGGTTCAGAAATGCTGATTATTTTAATCCACTTTTCAGCCTTTTTCCAAGGCCCTGGCCTCCTCCGGATTTCCGGCGCAAGCCCATGCCCTTGCCTAACTTATCAAGAGCTTCATCTTGGTTAATAACCCGACACTGGCCGAGTTTTCGCCCTGTTTTTGGCCCTTTCTGTTCAGGCCCTTTCCCGTCCAAATGTGCCATATTTTAATTTTTAAAATTTACTCGTCTTACGCTTTCTCACTCTTCCTTCCCTTTTTCCAACAATTCAATTATCTCTGCAATTGTTTTTTTCGGGTCATTTACTACCACCAACTGAATTTGCAGGCTGTCGAAAATAGATTTAACCTTAGTACCAAACTCACCCGAAACAACCTTTTTCACTCCTCGTGAAGCGATAAGATTGACAGAAGCAGGGCCAGCGCCTTCAACACTCTCTAAGTTAGGATTAGGGATAAACTCTGTTGCCTGAGTTTTGGTGTCATAAATAACAAAATAAGAACAACGGCCAAAACGGCTGTCTAAAGTTGATTCTAAGCTGTTGCCAGTTGATGTTATTGCTACCTTCATATTGTTTATTGTTTATTGACAATTATTGTTTCTCATTCTGTGATGGTGTGGCGCACCCTTGCGCACCATCTGACATTTACATTCAGGACATATTTCTTTTTGGCATGGAATACCCGAAGTATGTTCCTTTTCTTTTCCACATTTTGGACAGGTGCAAATATCCTCAGTGTTTGCCTGTTCGGGGCTATCGCTATTTTGCTCTATATTTTTAGAACCACAAAGCGCACAAGCATTAACTTCTGTATCTTTAGCAGGATGGTTGAAATAGCATCCACAGAAATGGCAATAATACCATTCGCTGTCAAAATACACTTTGCCCCCTTCAAAAACAATTACTTTTCCTAAAACAAAAGCCTGTGCTACTTTACGCCTTGCACTTTCATAAATGCGGGCATAAGTAGGCCGCGACACATCCATTATTTGAGCTGCTTCTACCTGTCCATACAATTCAAAGTCGCTCAGACGTATAGCCTCATACTCCTCATAATTCAATATAACAGGAGTGCTTTCTTCACTCAGCCCGATTGGCTTATACCCCCTGAAATGAGGAGGATTGGTCATTTTTCTTATTCGTTTTGGACGTGGCATAGTAATGAGCATTTGTTCAATACAAAAGTAATGAACATTTGGTTAATACCAAATAATTTTGTATATTTAACATATCAAACTTAAAATTGAAAAACTATGGAAGAAAACCAAGCTATGTCGATGCCCCGCATCGGAGAATCTGCCCCAGAATTTAAGGCAGTAACAACACAGGGAAATATTAATTTTCCCGCTGATTTCAAAGGTAGTTGGGTAATATTGTTCAGCCATCCGGCCGATTTTACCCCGGTTTGCACCTCAGAATTTATGACTTTTGCCAGCATGGAAAGTAAGTTTGCCGAGGTAAACTGCAAGTTAGTAGGCCTCTCGGTTGATGGGCTTTACAGCCATATTGCATGGTTGCGTACTATTAAAGAAAAGATTTCGTACAAAGGCATGAAAGATGTCGAAGTAAAGTTTCCGTTGATAGAAGACATAACCATGGAAGTAGCCAAAAAGTATGGTATGATACAACCTGGCGAAAGTAATACCAAAGCTGTGCGGGCAGTATTTTTCATCGACCCCAAAGGCATTATCCGCACGATTATTTATTACCCGCTCAGCTTAGGCCGCAACTTTGACGAACTATACCGGGTAGTAGTAGCATTGCAGGCTGCCGACAGCTTTGGTGTGGCCATGCCAGCCGATTGGCGACCTGGCGATGACGTTATTGTACCAACAGCAGGCTCATGCGGTGTAGCTAAAGAACGCATGGATGGCAAAGAAGAAGGCGTAACTTGTCATGACTGGTTCTTCTGTACAAAAAAGATAGCTGAAGACAAAGTTTGGGCGGCTGTAAAGAAGAAATAAACCAAACGTAAACAAACAAAAAAAGCTTACCAGTCCTCATATTGAGGAGGTAAGCTTTTGTTTTTTATCACTACTGTCCGACTAAAATATTTTTTATATGCTGGACACTATATTTCATTAAGTCCCTACGGGACTTTTGTAACAAAGGGGCTGCTTTTCGTTACTACCGATATTTCGTCCCTAACGGGACTACCCCATAGGGGAAAAATATTGGTAGAATGTATGTTGCTGTTTACCTCTTCAAGTCCCGTAGGGACGAAATATTTTTATCCGGACAACAATGGTTTTTTATATAAAATGTTATTTTAAAGCATAACCAAAGGGCACTTTAATCGTCAAAGCAAAGTTCCGCCCGGGGTTGTGCAAGCTAACCTCTTTTAAAGTGGACAAATGGTCGATATATTTCACATCGAAAATATTGGTAACGCCCAATGCCACCGAAATGGTTTGCTTGCCAGCTTTGATACTGCCTCCAATACTGCAATCAAAAAGTGAATAACTGTCTGTTGCAGTCTCATCGGGGGCTGCATTGTTTTGCTTGAAAGCAATCGCAGAATTAAAAGCTATAAAAGCTTTGTTAACAAAAGCCAGCTTCTCCTTTTCAGCCCTCAGCTCGAAATTCAACTTATGCGCGGGTATAAATGGCAAGTAGTTGCCGTTCTTTTGCTTCCCAATCACCGACGAAAAGGTTGTTTGAAAATGCAACCACTGCGCAAACCAAGGATGAACATGCATTCCGGCTTCACCACCATACAAAGCCGAATTGTTTTGCATGTATTTATACACCGAAATGCCCGAAGCTGTTGTATCACCTGTTGGAGAGATGTAAATGTAATGATTGATGAGGTTGTAAAAACCAGCCACGTCAAACGTGAAGTTTTCAATATGATAATGCAGGCTAAGATCCGTTTCATAAGATTTTTCTGGGACAAGTTGCTGGTCGCCAACCTCATAGCGGGTTTCGTGTTGTCCGTTCGA
>JAKPQD010000255.1 GCA_029572965.1 Bacteroidota bacterium
TTCAACAACGGTATTACCAATTGCTCAGAAGGCAGTTGAGGTGTTTTATGACAAAACAAAGATTATTATCAGTCTTTCAGGTACGGGTTCAGGTGATGGTATAAAGTCGCTGATTGATGGAAGCTGTGATATAGCCAACTCGTCAAGAGAGATGAAGCCGGAAGAACTTGCTATGGCTAAAGAAAAAGGTGAAAAGATAAAAGAGGTGTCAATTGCTTATGATATGATTGTTCCCATTGTACATCCATCCAATCCGGTAAAGAATCTTTCACTGGAACAGCTAAAGGCTATCTATGAAGGAACTATCACCAACTGGAAACAGGTTGGCGGAAACAATGAAAAGATTGTGGTAGTGTCACGTGATTCAAGCTCAGGGACCTTTGAGGTATGGGAATCAAAGGTAATGAAAAAAGCTGAGGTGCGCAAGGATGCCTTACTTCAAGCGTCAAATGGAGCGGTTTTATCGGTTGTTGCAAGGAATAAAAAAGCCATTGGCTATGTTGGCTATGGATATCTTGATAAGACCGTGAAGGGTATTTATGTAAACAATGTTGAGCCAACTATCCCAAATGGCAAATCAGGCAAGTACCCCATCGCTCGTAAACTGTATATGTATGTAAATGATGTAAAAATTAAACCTGAGGCAAAGCAGTTTATTAATTTTATCCTTTCAAAAGAAGGGCAAATAATAGTAAAAGAAGCAGGGTTTATTCCAATCATTGATTGATAGTTTTACAATAATGGGTATTGTCCTATAAACGCTCTATTGATGAATGGTAATAGAGCGTTTTTTGTTAAAAAAATATTTGCAAAGTAATTGGATTGTTATTATGGTAATCTATTATGCGTAGTTGAAATAGTGTTTGGGCAACCGGGTCAATGGAATTTGGCAGAATGGTTAGAAGATGTTTGTGATGCATTGACTCATAAGGGATGGGAATGATACAGACCGGGAACACTGCCCTGCTCACCTTGCTAAGGAAAGGGATTGAGGTGAGGTTACTAATTTTATTTTATAAGGAGGTTAAAAAGTGACAATTAAAAATTATATAATAGCCGTATTGTTGATTGTTACGGTTGGATTACCGATGCTGGCGTGCAAAAAAGAAGCTAAAGAGAAAGTGGTCGTTAAAGGTTCAACAACGGTGCTCCCTATTGCTCAGAGAGCTGCTGAATTTTTTTATGAGAAGAATAAGGTTATCATCTCACTGTCAGGTACGGGTTCGGGT
>JAKPQD010000278.1 GCA_029572965.1 Bacteroidota bacterium
TAGAACAGAAATGTTTTCACAAAGGTTCATAACAACTTTATTCTGTACATTCCTTCATTGTAGTTATCATACTTAAACTCATGAACGCAACCAACCCAATGCTGGCAGCGAGATTGTTTAAAATGGATTTGGTACTTAGTAGGTGAGGCAAAAAAAATAATAAAAAAAAGAAAGGAATAAGTTAAGATGAGCAAACCAACTTTACCGGTCTGCAAACCAACTTTCCTTTCTTCTTGAATAAATGTGGGTAAATACGATGTGGGTAATAATTTGAAAAAACAAAGGTGTATACCGTTGTTCTTTATACACCCTTGTTTTTCTTTTTATATTTTTTACTATTCTACACAAATTGGTACAAATTTTGTAACCACAACAAGACCTTCTTGCACATCAATAATATCATTAACATCTATAAGGCATACAATCATGTGAGACGTAAGCCAACCGTTTTCTTCGATTATATCTGCTGTTGTTAGATCTATTCCTTGACTAAAGCCATTTTCTGCAGTTGCTATAAATTCTTTTCCGATAGTGACAGTTTGTTCGTCGTTAATAAAAAAAACATTTGGTTCTTCTACTCCATATGCAGGTATACACAGAAGTGCTTTTCCACATACTGCGGTTACTCCTAGTTCTGCGAACATTGCGCGTGACCACTGTTTATATCTTAAAAGATCTGTGGTGACAACGCCACAACATATTCGTTGATGCTCTTTGACAACGGCATCATCCGTAACTAAAGCCAAATAATAGACTGTTGCATTATCTTTTACTACAGCGTTTCCAGAAACAGTACCATAGACTATTGCAGAATCTTGTACAACAGCGTTATCTGAAACTGTTCCTTCGACATGAGCACCATGCATTATCCAGCAGTTACCTTCGTGACTCAGACACTTTTCTGACTTAACATATCCTCATTTGTCACCCTTTTTAACTGTTTCGCCAGTTATCAGGGTAAAATCTTTTAGTGCTACGATTTCGTACCAATCATTATGGCTTTTTATAAGTTCATATTTCTTTTCCATGCTTTCCCCTTTATAGCTCCCTGCCTATCAGGTGAGCTGATTTTTATTTCAATTATAAGCCCTGAAGGAGTCGAACCTTCATTTCTGTCTTATCAAGACAGTGTTCTGCCAATTGAACTAAGGGCTTAGAATATTTACTCTTTTACAATATGTTCTATTGTCAGTTCGTTATCTGTTCAAACGTATCTAAAACTTCGCAAATTTTCTTCATACTTTTCCTTCTGATCGCAACCAACCCAATGCTGGAAGCAAGGATTTTTAAAATGGATTTGG
>JAKPQD010000279.1 GCA_029572965.1 Bacteroidota bacterium
TAGAACAGAAATGTTTTCACAAAGGTTCATAACAACTTTATTCTGTACATTCCTTCATTGTAGTTATCATACTTAAACTCATGAACGCAACCAACCCAATGCTGGCAGCGAGATTGTTTAAAATGGATTTGGTACTTAGTAAGTGAAACAAAAAAAATAATAAAAAAAGAAAGGAATAAGTTAAGATGAGCGAACCAACTTTACCGGTCTGCAAACCAACTTTCCTTTCTTCTTGAATAAGTATGCGTCAATAAGATGTGGGTAATCATTTGAAAAAACAAGGATGCATACCGTTGTTATTTATACACCCTTGTTTGTTATCATAGCCATATATTGTTTTTCGTCTAGCATTACTCTCAATGGAGTAAATTTGTTAACTAAAGCGCAATTTTCTTTTACACCTACAATGTCTTTTATATACACCTCAAACTCAACTATTACAGGGTCTTCTGACACGCCATATTCAGCAAAGTCATATAGATCCCACATACCGTGTGATAAAAAGATTGGCGGGTGATCACTTGGCACTCTATACTTTTTTCCAAGTTTAAAATCACGACTTAAAAATTTTGAAGTTTTTCGTTCGTTGATAAAGAAGTATTTAACTTTATCGTCTTCATCATATCTTCTTGCCATTACCATACGTAGAATAACTTTTCCATCTTTTGGTACTATTCCAAATTCTGCATACAACATACCAAGCAAATCATTTGTTCCTAAAAGATCTGTGGTGACAACACCATAATTTATGTATTGATCTGCTTGAACTACAGCGTTACCCGTAACAGTAGCGTTTGGTCCAACATATGTTCTGTCTTGTACAACAGCATTACCTGAAACTGTTCCTTCGACAATAGCAGAATCTTTTATCACAGCATTTCCAGTAACTATAGCATTTTGTTTGATTTCTACGTCGTCTTGTACAACAGCGTTTTCCGATACAGTTCCATAGACCTCGGCCGGGAATTTTACAACGGCATTTCCAGATACTTTTCCATAAACACAAGCACCATACATTACCCAACACAACCCATCCTGACTCAAACAATCCTCTGATTTGACAAATCCACCAAGATCACCCTTCTTAATTTGTTCTCCGGTAATCAGCGTGAAGTCTTTTAGTGCTATAATATAGTACGATTCGCTGTATGTTTTTATCAATTCGTATTTTTTCTCCATGTTTTTCTCCTTTTATAGCTCTCTGCCTGTCAGGCGAGCGGATTTTTATTTCAATTATAAACCCTGAAGGAGTCGAACCTTCATTTCTGTCTTATTAAGACAACGTTCTACCGTTAAACTAAGGGCTTATTATGTCATATAACTCTTATTTTTTTTACTTTTTTTACTTTGCATTTTTGGACATTGACGATACTGTTTTGTACATTATAAATATCGTCAATATCAATTTCACATTCTAAAATTGTATTTCCTTCATATTTATCTACATATTTAAGCGCTGTAAACCACGCATTAAATGCGTAGATAAATGGAGTAATTTCACCAACCTTATATGTGTAGTCTTTTTGGCCCTTTTGATACTCATCCTGAGCAGTTGTAAAGATATCTGGAGAATTTGTACTCCAGACTTTTTTATACAGAAGCACCTTTCCCTTCCGTGCATCTATACCAAACTCAGCATACAGTGCTCTTACCCAATCTTTTGTACCAAGCAAATCTGTGGTGACTGTGCCATAATTTATCCGTTGGTGTTCTTTTACCACGGCTTTTCCAGTCACCGTGGCATGCACTCCTACAAACCCATGGTCTTTTACTATTGCATTTCCGGAAACAGTGCCTTCAACAGTTGAATCATCTCTTATAATGGCATCTCCAGAAACAATGCCTGTTTTTCTAACGTGAGCAAAATCTTTTACTACCGCGTTTCCGTACACTGTTCCGTAAACAAACGCATGGCACATTGCCCAACAATTGCCCTCTTGGGAAAGGCATTTTTCCGAATAAACATATCCTCCAATGTCACCTTTTTTCACTGTTTCACCTGTAATCAAGGTGAAATCTTTTAGTGCTCTAATCCTTGTTATCCCATTTTGCACTTTTATAACCTCATATTTCTTTTCTATATTTTTCCCCTTTTAAGCCTCCCGCCTAT
Source organism: Bacteroidota bacterium (assembly GCA_029572965.1). GTDB lineage: Bacteria > Bacteroidota > Bacteroidia > Bacteroidales > DTGW01 > JAKPQD01. Next base: position 2,111 of record JAKPQD010000279.1, read on the forward strand.
CGGGTAGGCTGATTTTTGTTTCTACTGTCACACGGTTCAAATGTATCTAAAACTTCGCAAATTTTCTTCATGCTTTTCCTCCTGAATGCAGCCAACCCAATGCTGAAAGCAAATATTTAAATGGATTTGGCACTTAGCAAGTGAAGCAAAAATAATAATAAAAAAAAGGAATAAATTAAGATGAGCGGGTTAGCTTTCTTCTGTACATTTATATGTTGTGGTTTTTACGCATAAAGGCAAACACGCCGGTTTTTAAACC
>JAKPQD010000283.1 GCA_029572965.1 Bacteroidota bacterium
GGCAAGGTGGCTTTCAATGAATAAGGAACAATCCGTTATTGTGCTCCACCTGTTCAGTTTTATGGGTTGGGTTGGTAGTTCGATACTTGCAAAGTAGTTTTCAAGTTCTGCAATATCATTGCTCCAGTTTTGGGGCTGTTCCTTTTTAAGGCGTTCAATTCGTTCAGTTTTGAATACCTCAACTTTTGGCAATGGTTCAGTTCGCGTTTGGAATTGCGTTTGAATACTATTTCCTTTTATTGTGTCCAAATTGTCCAGATTTGGTTTGTTGAGTTCGTCCTTTGGGGGTTCGGGTTCTGCTCTAATTGTCCGCCAATCAAAGTTTAAAACGTCTGCAATGTCTGCCCCTTGCTCCCTTTGTTCAGGTGTGCCGTATCGCTCCAATATATCATCCATAATGAAACGTGTTCCAGGTAAACGGCTTTCGTATTCCTTTACTTTAGTTTCCCATTCTTTGAAGGTGCTACCGTCTTTTGAAAGGTCGGGCAATACATACACAAAACGCCCTTTGAGAATTTTAGCAACATCAAAGTTTAAATACCCTTTTGCCCCAACCGCCAACCAAATACAGTTATTGTAAATTGGAAACTTACTTTTATTGAAGTACAACCAACAATAAATTGCCGTTTTCGGGGCTTCAACTAATGCAACGGGTTTGTTTGGGTATTTACTTAAAAGGTGTTCGCCAAATAAACAGGAAATTCGTTTATCCTGCTTTATGTACGCTTCCAACCATTTGGGCAACGGCTTATTGTTTCGGGTGTGGTGCTTTTCAATTATTGAGTGTAAAAAGTCAGTGCCTGTGGTGTGGTTCTGTTCATCAAATTGCTTTACCTGAACGGCTCTTACATTGCCTTTAATATCAATGAAAGGAAAAGTAATTGCCCCTGCTCTGTAACCATTTACAACCGTTCCCAATCGGTACAACTGAATAACCTTTGTAACCTCATCAACTTCAAAGGGAAATTGTTCCCTGTAAAGTAAATTCCGGATAAACGTATTTTTCTCATAGCGTTCGGGCTGCAACGTTTGTTTGAATGTTTCAAAGTCAAAAAATACGGGTTCAGGTGGGGGCTGTGGTGTTGCCTTTTTTCGCTTTGGCTTCCAGTTGTTCGGTAATTCCGAACGGTTGCCCTGTTCCTGTTTCCAAATCATTTTTGCGTAACCGTCTGTATAAGGATCTAAAAAATAGTGTCCGTCCCCTTTGTCGCAACGTCCGTACTGTTCGGGTAAATAGTCGCCTGTTTGGGTATCAATGTACCTTACAAACCGTTTTTTACCACAATCGGGGCAAATAAACTTTTTACTGCTTTTATCTAATATGTATCTGTAATCATTCATTTTTCTAAATTATTGCTTGGCATAAGTGGCACAAGTGGCACAATCCAATAATGATAAGGGTTTCAGACTGTTTTTTAGTGGCACAAGTTTGGCACAAGTGGCACAAACTAATTTTGAAAATGCCAGTTGTGCCAACAAAATGCCAACAAAAATGCCACGCCAAACCCCTATGAATAAAGGAAAGTGCCAATAATGCCACAAATGCCATAAGGTTTTTAAAATAACTTTTCATATTCGCCTTGTCTTATCCGTTTGAAAACTTCTTTGTTATTCAAAAACCGTTTAAAAGTCCGTTCAGCCATTCCCAAACTTTCAGCAACCTTTACGCCTTCACTTGTTGTAAATGTGTCGGGCAACGCTATGTAAAGGGTTTGTTTGTCGGTTGGTAACTTATCTAATGGACTTGCATTTGAT
>JAKPQD010000300.1 GCA_029572965.1 Bacteroidota bacterium
AATATCATTAGATATTTTATTGAATAAAACATACCCAAGAGCATTTTGCAAGTGTGTGTCTTGCGCAATGGTTATAAACTTGATGATTTTATCTTCATCAATATTGCCATTTGCTGCTGTGAAGCGTTTAATATCGTCAGGTGTTACAAATAAAGGACGTGCCATATTATATACTATTTTAAAAATCCATTATTAGGCATATCAACAGGACGTTGATATACTTTTTTGTCATTCGTCGGAGCGATATATCCCTCTTTTCGTTGTTGTGATGGCGATACTGTTTGAGCAAGTGGATTATTTATGTCCGTGCCTTTTCTTCGATACGTTTCACGTTGCCAAGCATGATGACAACCGCCGCCTCCCTTGTACAACCAAATAGAATACGTATCTGCGCCATTTGCGCCCCATCCTGCATTAACTGCCACGCTATCCATTGCGATTATATCTTCTTTTCTGTACAATTTATCAGCCGTGCGCATTTTTATACAAAATTCACGGCTATTTTCGCTCACTTCTCCAACATATCGGTAACGAGTTAAGAAAATAGGATTGTCCTGCTTTGATTTGCGTTTAGCAAAAGACGGTATTAATTTAGACAATAAGGATTGTTTGCTGTTTGCTTTTTCAATAAGCGAATCAAATTCATCTTCATTATCATACGACACATCGCTAACGTGAACAAGATCATAACCGTCTATTTCTGATTCGCCCTTAGATATAAGCCCCTCCGCTAAAAAACTATCAGTTGTTTGATGAGCTGACATTTGTGTTTGCTCAGTTGTGAGTTCCCCTGCTGCTGTTAATGGTTGTAATTGCTCAAAACATAAATCCATTACTACCCCTGCCTCTGCTAAAACTTTATCAATAGCTTCGATAATTGTTTCTTGTAATGGCTTCACCGCCATATTATCATAAAGAATATAACTGTTTTTTAATTCATCAGCGTTTGAAGAAAATCCGGTAGTGGTAGCAACGCCAAATAAAAGAGGTGATGTTACATTATGACCAAGCATGATTTTACGCATAGCTTCTTCTGACAAATATCTGTAATGTTCTGGCGCATCATTAAGAGGGACGCTATCAATAGTAGTTTTTAATGTTTCGTTATCATTGAATGAAACAATTACTTTTTTACCTTTTGAACCTGTTAGGGTTTGTACTGTTTTCTTGGCTCTTAAGGCTTGCTCATCTTCACTTGGCACACCATTATTATAATTTACAATTGTTGTTGGGCTGAATGAATTTTGAACCTCATTTATTAAATATTCACTAATCTCCCACTCCATTTTGCAGTATGGTAGCGCACCGAAGTAATCAACATTTGAATAGTATTTTTGTCCAACACTATAATGACCTGAGTAAAGTATTTTAATCTCGGATTTTTTGTCGCTATCAAAACTAGGGTATAGCTTCGGCTCGAATTTTTTAGTGTCTGCCCAATTGTCTGAATAATAGTAATTTTCTACTATGCCCTTTGAGTTGCATTTTTGAGCTCGCACAAGTTGAACAGGCAGGTGTTCGCAACGATATATTTCACCAGCTTTATATAGAACTTGTATAGCAAAGTTGCCATATACCTTGTAATCAGTCACTATTTTTTTCACAACCGAATCAGGGATAATGCTTTTCATTCTAGCGTACATATTTGGTCGCAAACGAGCATCGCGGGCTTTTAAGCCTTTACCAAACATCAGCTTTACAATATTGTTTATAATCGCATTGTTTGTTGTTGAATTATAATAAAGGTCTGTAATCTCGTTAAACCAGCAATCGTTCTCCCCAAATACAACCCAATCATCTTTTTTGCTTTCAATTGCTTTTGGCAGTTCATACTGAGCAAGCTCAACAAATTGAACATTATTCGATGATGACGAAGTTGTTTGTGCTTTCTCGTTTGACATAAATATCTTTATTTATTGAATAATCTGTTTGATTTGTGCAAAAACACTTTGTATAGAAAACCTCAGTATTGCCGTTAAAAGCCTTTAAAATGTAACTGTTATTTTCTTTTGTGTCTATCACTAAATTAATTTCAACCCAAAATTGATTTTTAAAACCCTCATCAATATTATAAGTAAGTACATCTTGAGTAGTTTCATTTGTGAGTGTTATAGAAGTAATAACATCCTCACGAGGAGTGATTCTAATAGTTTGGCTTTGCGTTGATTCTCTTAATATCATATACTATTATCGTAAAAATATGCATTTTGTTTTTCTTTTAAATAAAAAAGCACCCGATTAAAGGTGCTTTTAAAAGTATTAGTAGGCAAGAATTATGTCCCTGAAGTAATGCTAAAACCTGCTCCGCTCAAAGTGTCCCCTAAGAAGTTAGCAGGCACAGGCTCTTGGCCTGTCAATGTTAATGTATATCCGCTAAGATCGCCAAGCGCACCCCCTGTAACAACTGTCCCCCCTGTTACATTCATGCCGCGAGTAAGACCACAGTAGTGTAAATTACCGTTGTTATCTTCAACAATCACTTGCGGACGTCCGTACACCATAAGTTTAAGTTCTTTGTGCATTTTAGGCGTTAATTTTTTTAGTTGAAGCGTTAGCACTTGCTCGAAGAATGTAGTACCTGTGTCGGCTGAACTATTAATGTTTTGAACTAAGTTGTTGGCAGTCCCGTCAAGCTCATATTTAAAAGCCGTTGGCGTACCAGCCACATCGGTAATAACATCGGTATCTGTAACATCGTAAGTATATCCAGTAGCGTCACCGAAGTTAACAAAATACACATTTTTTAAACCGCCAATACTATCCTTGCAAGGCACTTTTCTACCTAATGATAAATCACAAGCCATATTTTAAATTTTTAAAGGTTAGTAATAGGGGGCTTTCGCCCCCGTTTATTAGTTGGCAGCGTTAGTGATTCCGTAAGTAACAATATCACCTGCAAAACCGTATTGAGTTCCTGCGGTATAACGCATAACAAAACGAACATTTTGTGACCCGTCAATATCAGCCATATCGATGATTTTAACTTCGTTGTGGTCGTTCAAAAGACCTGTTCCAAACCAAAGGTTGTCTTTATATGTTAACATTGCTGTGTTGTTAGCCATACCGTTTGCCATAAACAAAGGAATACCATCAATAAACAGAGGCTGTCCATTAAACCACATTGACCCCTTATTGTCATATCCATTTGCACCGACACCTGAAGCGGCGTAACCTCCTAATGATTGCAAGTAGCATTTGTAAATGTTTTGGGAAACATACAAAGTAAGCCCATCAACACCGTATAAGCGTGCTGGCAATGCATCAACCATTTTTCTCAACTCGGCTACAACATTTGAGGCTGAAACAGTTGTGCCAGCAATTTCTTGCGCGCTAGGCAAAGCAGCATCTAAAGCAATAGCGGT
>JAKPQD010000303.1 GCA_029572965.1 Bacteroidota bacterium
CTATAGTAGTATTAGTTATCGGTTTCAATATACAAAAAAGAATAATTTTTGCAATTAGTTTTTTGTTTATATATTTAAAAATGTGCAATTGGTAGATTGATATAAACCAGTACAATTAATACAATTTTGATAACCTAAAAAACCTGTGGCTACGGTATCTATAGACATTGCACTGTCATATCATTTGTTACGCGGAATGATGTTGAAGCAACATTATGCTTCCCATTTACAATCAATCCTTTCCCATTGATAGCACTCACAGAGATTTCTGCTCCATTGAAATAGTAACCGGTAAAGCTTTTGGTAACCTCAAATCCATCAATAATAACCACCTTGCCTGAAGGGATAGTGAAGTGTACCATATGTACATCTCCCAGCTTAAAATATCTATTCATCATTTCCATAACATATTTTGGGCGTTTTTGCATATATTCGGTAAGCTCGCCATGAGCTTTTTTTATATCCATACCAAAACTAAGCGCTACTTTGCTATTTTTTTCAACTATCGATGCAAGGTAATCTGCTGTAAGAATATAGTTTAATGCATGGGTTAGCCTTTTTTTAAAGACAGCCCTGAATTGCTCATCATGGAATATAAGCTTTCGGAAAATGAAATATCGTGGGTCCGTTTCCTTCTTTGTGTTGGTATAAACCAGATTAATAGGGCGTTCCTGTTCCCACAGATTTTTTTTATCATGTTCATAGATATTTCTAAAAGCATGGTCCATATCCCACATAAGCCAGAACCAGCGTGGATTTTTTTTTGTTTTATCAAGGAGTGCAACCCCTTGGTAGGGATCACTGTTTGAACAAAATATATTGACAATCCAGTAATTAATAAAATTTTCCATATCAATCAGTTCGGAAGTTTTTTCAAATGTTATAGATTTGCCTTCAAACCTTGCCCATTCATAAAGACGCTGATATTGTCGCGGTTTATCTTTTCTTCCCTTAAGCTCATAATAAACAAAATTTTTATGCCCAAAGTGATTCTGAAGGTAATGCATGTCCAGATACTCCAGCAATACAAAATTTCCCGAGCCATGCGGTTTCCCATTCAGGTAAAATTTTACAGGATCAGCAAACGGTGCATAACAACCCATTTTCCTTGCAATTGCATACGCCATGGCAACAGTAAAACCATAGTCGTTTTCTATTTTCTTTATCACAAATCGTTGGACAGGATCACCTTTACCATTAAATAGTATATTGTGTCCAAAATATTCTTTACCATAGACATCTCTGAGATATATCCTGAAATTTTTAACAGCATGGAGCCTGCTTGTTTCTCCATGAATTCTGGCACCTGCGCCCGTACCAAAAAGCAGTTTACCATTGTTAAAATAAGATATGAAGCATGGCCGCTCCCAGTTTCGTCCTCGTTCCAGGGGATTGGCATAAATACCGGTAAAGGTATCATAAAGGTCATGTTCATCCATGTACAGAGATAGTATAGGAAGCCCCGTAGCAACCAATTTCTTATTAATGATGGTTGTGCTCTCCATATTTTCAGGGGGGAGTTTACCAGCTTGTATCCACTCATCTCGTGATTC
>JAKPQD010000304.1 GCA_029572965.1 Bacteroidota bacterium
ATCAAAGTAATGCTGCCCATCATTGTAATTTTTATAACGTGCCATAGCCTTTCCCCTTATGCTTTTGCTACATCTTAACAGGTGACATAATTAAGTCAATTAATCTCTTGTCTTTTTGCTAAAAAATCCCCACCCTCAATTGAACTTTCTAATGAATTAAATACTATTCAGGATTTAGATATACTACTTGAAAAAATTTTATATGAGGCTCGAAGGTCAGTGAACGCAGACGCTGGCTCAATATACATTAAAGTTAATGATGAGCTTGTTTTCAGCCATGTCCAAAACGATACACTTTCAAGATACCTGCCCCATGGACAAAAACTGATTTACACAACATTCAGGATAAAAATCAATATGCATTCTATCGCTGGTTTTGTTGCAGCAACTGGATCAATATTAAATATTTCAAACGTAAACAATATTGATCCCAATCTGCCATATAAATTTAACTCAACCTATGATGATATTTCGCATTATAAAACCACTTCGATGCTGACAGTTCCACTACAAACCATCAATGGAACTATCATTGGCGTACTGCAGTTAATAAATGCAATAGATGCGAACAGTAATATTATTCCGTTCACTAAAGAAGATGAACCGATTGTAATGCTTTTTGCAAATAATGCCAGTATTGTATTACAACGCGCACAAATGACTCGTGCTTTACTACTGAGGATGATCAGGATGGCTGAATTGCGCGATCCTAAAGAAACAGGTTCCCATGTTAACAGAGTTGCGACCTATGCTATTGAAATCTATGAACGATGGGCAAAACGATATAAACTAAATGAGAAAGAACTACAAAATAACAGAGACATTTTAAGAATGGCAGCTATGCTTCATGATGTTGGGAAAGTAGCAATTTCCGATCTGATACTAAAAAAACCTTCTCAATTCAATGCCCAAGAATACGAAATTATGAAAAGCCATACATATTTAGGCGCCCGTTTATTTCATGACAAGCAGTCGCTATTTGACGAAATTGCAAGTATTGTTGCCCTAACACATCATGAAAATTGGGATG
>JAKPQD010000331.1 GCA_029572965.1 Bacteroidota bacterium
TTCTTTAACAGATAAAACTCATCTTCGAGACCTATTTGATAGAACTAAATTTCAAAATGACAAAGAACGTTTTAGGCTTAATGAGCCAAATTTGTTTAATTTTTAATAACGTCCCGATTTTAATGGGACACTAGTGTTGTAACGTTTTTAATAAATTGGTTGTGAAGCGTTTAATATTTTTTACAGGGGTTGTAGGGCTTACATTTTCAGTATTTGGTCAAACAAAAGATTCATTGAAATATCAATCAGATAGTATTGATATCAGGTATTTGTACAAAATTAACGATACGCTGAGTTATCGTTATTATCCAACACGCAGGTTTGGATTTGTAAGTAATGCTTTTAAAGATTTTTATCTGTTGCCGACAGAATTGGTTAAGAAGGAAAATTTCAAAGGATTGGGGATAATTGCTGCTTCTACGGCTATTTTAATTTATTATGACCAGGAACTGGTTGATGCTGCCCAACGATTTGGGAGGTATATCAATTTGTCGGGAGAAAATAATGTTTATAATCTGACAGGTACAAAGGATTTGCGTATAAATGTACCTACAGATTTATCGTCTGGTTTGTACTACATTGGTGATGGGATAACAGAAATGGGAGTTTGTGCCGGTTTCTATATATATTCGTCATTTACAGATGATAAACGTGCTGCCCAAACCGCTGCCCAGCTTGCTGAAGGCATGCTTGCCGTAGGGGCATGGATTCAAATATTGAAGCACCTGACAGGGCACGAGTCTCCTCAATGTGCAACAGTTTCTGGTGGAAGATGGCGTTTTTTCCCAAATCCGGTTGACTATCAAAATAATGTTCCCAAATATGATGCATATCCATCAGGGCACCTTGCTACTGCTATGATGACAGCTACGGTAGTATCGATGAATTACCCCGAATATAAATTTATCAAGCCGCTATGTTATACTTTGATGGGGCTTTGCGGTTACCAGATGATGAACAACGGTGTGCATTGGGCAGGAGATTATCCGCTTGGCATTGCCATTGGTTACGCGGTGGGGCGTATGGCCGTGAACAGGGGCAGGGAGGAAGTGAAGCAGCCTTTAACATCAATCAGAGAGCCTAAAGCCTCATTTCAGCTTCACCCGGTGTATATGCCTGAAGGGGCTACAGGCTTGGCTTTGCAGGTTAAGTTTTAATGAAGAAGTTTACGGAAGAGTAAAGAAGGATAAAGAAGAGTGAGGAAGCGAACGGAAGATTAGAGAACGGTAAAGAAGATTGAAGAAAGATAGGGGAGATGAGTAGGTTTGTAGTATTTCTTTCTTTGTAAATACTGGTTGGCTTATATTTTGTAAGGGTTATAAATTAAAAGTCAGATAAATATGATTACTCCCGAACAAACGTACCAGAAGTTCGCTGTTTTCTATGATTTATATGTGGGAAGGTTTAGTGCAGATGTAGATTTCTGCCATTCATACTGTAGTAGCGATAAAAGCATTGTAGAAATTGGCTGTGGAACTGGTCGGATCTTAAAATACCTGCTGGATAAGGGATTGTCTGTTACTGGAATTGATATTTCGGATGAAATGTTGCAAAAGGCAGGAGCCAAGCTTGAACCGTTTGTTTCGTCAGGACATTTGAAACTTTTGAACCACAATTTTGCTGAAAAACCTTTTGAAACGAAGTTTGATGTTGCGTTGTTGACTTTTTATACTTTCAATTATATATTGGACAAGCCTGAGGCCTTTTTGGCCAATATACACCAGTCGCTTAGCAGACAGGCGGCCTTGTTGATAGATGTGTTTTATCCAATGCCATTAAAAAATAAGGCCATTGACAATGTATGGACTGAAAAATCTTTCGAAATTGAAGGACAGCAGGTGCTTTTAAAAGACAAGCGAACAATGAACGGTAATATTGAGCATCGTTGCCAGGTGTTTAGCATAAATGGTAGCGAAGGAATATCTATTGACACTTTTAGGCGTTATTTTCCGCCAAAAGAAATGGTTTATTTATTGAAAAATGCCGATTTTTCTGATGTTAAACTTGCCCCGGGCTATGACTTCAGAAGCCTGAAATGCGAATTGGAGGAGAGTGAGTTGGGTGATAATTTTATTGTGGTGGCAAAAAAGTAATTTTTTTTTACTTTTAGGGTTATAAAAATCCTTCACCATGAAAAAAATAGTATTTTTATTCAGTATTGCTTCTTTTTTGTTGGTAAATATTGCAGCCAACCCTCTTCCAGGAACAGATATAAAAATCAAGGCTTTTTATTTTGATGACAACGATAATTGGGTTTTAAAGCTTGATGCCTATTCATTGGATTATTACAATATTTTAGACATTGACACTGTTTGGGTGTGCTCATCAACTGAATGTGCCAGGATAAATAAGACTTTTGTTGACTTTAATAATTTAGATATTATTACTGAGGATAGTTTAGATAGACCTTTGAAGTTTAATAAAGAAGGGGATTCTATAAGGGTTAAGTTTTACTATAAACATTTTAGAAATCCAGGTTCAGATTCAGTATTTATAGAGACCCTTCCTGATTGGTATGGAGCATCATTAACTTATGGCAATTACGGTAATTCAAATGTCCCAAGATTAAGCAAAGGACAATCAATTGCTAGTGTGTCATATTATGGATATGATTATGTTTATTATTCTTTGAGCAACACTATAACAGATTTTAATGATACAACTAAAATGTTTGGTGTTTTGAAAGGTCATATCTATGATAAAAATGGCCGTCCTTTAAATAAAGGACAATTTACAATTGATTTTGGTAGAATTTTAAAGGTGCAATCGGGCTTATATTCAGTGAAAATGTATTCGAGGAAATATAAATTAAACAGCGCCTATTTACCTTCTAATTATAATTCTAGTGTACATTTTAAACCAATAGAATTTGAAATACTACCTGATTCGACTACCGAGCGAGATATATACTTAACTGATTATGTTGGAGTAAAATCAATATCTAACAAAGAAAACCTGGTTAAAATATTTCCAAATCCTGTAAAGGGTAATTCTATATTGCAATATGCAATAGCTCTTCCAGTTTTTTCTTCTAATTGCCAACTGAATATAATAAACATTAATGGGCAAAGCGTCTTTCAATGTAAGATAATGGAAAATAAAGGGAACATACAATTACCACAAGATGTATTTGACGGCACATATACTGTTCAGGTAATTATGAATGGAGCTGTTTTACATTCTTCTCAGCTCATAGTTGTGAAATGAAAAGGGGCACATTCTTCATCTTATTTGGTTTATTCTGGATTCACCTGTTTTCTCAGAATAATGTACAGTTTAAAGCTGAGTATATTGACTTTAAGTTGGATAGTACCCAATTTGCCATTAACGGAATATATGAGTTTAAGAATAACTCAGCAAAAGATGTTGAAATCCCAATTGTTTTCCCATTTGCAGAAGATGTAAAAGATATTGATTCCATTAGATTAATAAGCCTTAACAATATGAGCGCTTTGCCTTATGAAAAAATAAAAAAAGAGATAAGGTTTCGCTTGCATATCCCGGCAAAAGATTCATTGAGCGTAAATATTTATTATAGCTCAAGGTCGAAGAAAAAGAATGTTTATATATTGACCACCACTCGGTTTTGGGAAAAACCATTAGAAATAGCATACTATTCCCTTGCTATTGATAAGGGTATTAATTTAAAAACCTTGTCATTGAAGCCAGATTCATCTTCTGTTAAGTATGGGGAACAGGTTTACTTTTGGAAAAAAGAAAAATTTCTTCCAGAAAAAGATTTTGTTGTTGAAATAGAATAGCCATTATTTCTCGTTACAATATTTCCCCATGATGTTGTAAGCAGATTTGATGCCGAGTTCGCCGGCCTTGCTTATGTCTGAGCAGCCTTCTTCCTTCTTGTTGGTAAAGATGTAAAGCAAACCACGGTTGAAATAAGCTTGGGCAAAGTTGGGGTCGATGGCTATGACCTTTGAATAGTAATATATGGCTTTGTCAAAGGTTTTAGTTTCTACCAATACGTTGGCCAGGTTGAAGTAGGTATATATAAAAGAAGAATCGTGCTGGATTGAGGTTTCGAGGTCGCTGATAACCTGAGTAAAATCAGGGTTTCCTTTTACAGAGGATGGCAATTTGTTGCCATTTTCGCCAATGAAGAAAAAGTCGCTTTCTTTAGAGCTTACGTTTTGCATCAGCATAATGTATTCAAACAAGACATAAGACCTTAAGAAATACGCAACTGCCCAGTCGGGCTTGAGTTTTATGACCAGGTCACAGTCCGAGAGTGCGCCATTGTAATCTTGCAATTGAGCTTTAATTACACTTCGGCTTAACAAGCGTGTTGCATTATTCTCATTTTCCGAAAGGTTTTCAAATTCGGCAAGCCATGAGTTTAACTGGTCATAAATATTGTCAATTGCGGTGTTTGATACAATGAGCCTTTCTTCTCCAAGGATTTGGTTGTTTATTTTTTCTAAAACATTTGTGTTTGTGTACTTTTTGTTTTCAAAGTCGGTTTTTGAAATACAAACAATGCCGTAGGCCGGGGCTGGAGTTATACCTGCCAGTGAATTGGAGCTTTCTTTTACATTGCCTCGCTCGAAATCGGCTTTAAAGTCAATGATTTTGGCCAGGTTGGTAGAGTCGAGTTTTTCTTCAAAGCCGCTTTCATTGCGTTCTTTGTTTATCCTGGCAGCGGTTTTGTAGTCTTTTTCGGCATTGTACATATCGCCTATTGCCCTAAGGGCTATAGAACGGTTGTAGTAGGCTGCTACAAAGTTGGAGTTAAGGTTAATGGCTGTTGTATAATCGCTGATGGCTTTTTTATATTTTTTTAAGGTATGATAAACAATGCCGCGGTTGAAATAGGTGTAAATGTTGTTAGGGTTTATTTCTATCACTTTATCGTAGTCGTCCAGCGCACCATTGATATCTTTGAAGCGTACTCTAAGTTCAGCCCTTACAAAATAAGCCAAGGCATTTTCGGGGTCGAGTTTAAGTACCCTGTTAAGGTCAATCAAAGCCCCCAGTGAGTCTTTCAGTTCATCGCGGGTAAGGGCGCGCGAGTAGTAGGCTGGTGTGTGTGTAGAGTCAAGCTTGATGGTTTGGTTGAAATCAGCGAGAGCTTCATTGTATTTTTTTTCTTCCAGATAGTTGCGGCCACGGCGGAAATAATTCTCGGCATCGAAAGGGTTGAGCTGTATTGCTTTGTCAAAGTCGCACAAAGCCATGTAATAGTCTTTTTTGGCCTGGTAGGCCATTCCCCTGTAAAGGAAAGCGTTGTCGTTATTCTTATTGAGCGTGATAGCAATGTTAAAGTCCTGGATAGCTTCATCGTTTAGTCCAAGCATCAACCCGTTCAATCCTCTCCTAAGGTAGGCTTCGGTATTTGTGGCTTTGAGCATTACTGCTTTGTTGAAGTCTTCGCGTGCACCGCGCACGTTGTACATGCGTGACTTTATTTCACCCCTGAGGATGTAATAGTATGAGTTGCCGCCCTTGATTTTGATGGCAGTATTTATATCTTGCAAGGCCCCTACGTAGTCTTTCAGGCTGTATTTTGAGTATGCCCTGAGGTAATAAGCTTCATCGAGGTCAGGGATAAATTTTATCAGCTTGCTGAAATATTCTATGGCTACAGTATTGTCTTTATCTATTTGTTCTCTTCCGGCATTGAGCCAATGGTTGATGTTTAACTGGGCATGGATATTTCCTGCGAAACTCAGTGTAAATAAGGTAAATACTATTTTGTGCAATATATTTTTCAATGATAACAAAGGTTTTATTCTAATACAAATATATCTTCATTGTCGCGTTTCATAAAATATTGCTCGCGGGCAAATTTTTCGAGGTTGTCCCTGTCGGTACGCAATTCGTTGAGTTTATGACTGTCAATTTTTATTTTTTCAATGTAAAATTCTTTTTCTTCTTTCATTTCATAATATTTTTTTAGGGCAGCAACACGGTCAATGAGGTTGTTTTGGTCAAAGAAAATCAACCACAGGACAAAGAATAAAGAGGCAAGAAAATATTTGTTTTTTAAAAATTTTAAAACCTTGTTGTTGTTTTTGCTCATAAAAAATATAACACTTAACAGGCACGAAGGTAATATTTTGCCAGAGAAGAATGCATTATCTTTGGGCAAAAAATAATTAATGTTTGTTAATGGACAAGGACAGGCTGATATTGATTACCAACGATGATGGGATACATGCAAAAGGCATAGAAGCCCTTGTTAATGTGGCTAAAAGTTTTGGCAATGTTGTGGTGGTTGCCCCGACAGAGGGACAAAGTGGTATGTCGCATGCTATTACCGTAAAAACGCCTATCAGGGTTTATAAACATGGCAAAAATGGCAACGTAGAAAAGTTTTCGTGCAATGGTACGCCTGTGGACTGTGTAAAAATGGCCATGAGCAAAATTTTGCCCAAAGAACCCGATTTGATTTTGTCGGGTATAAACCACGGGGGCAATTCTTCATCGAGTGTGCTGTATTCGGGTACTATGGCAGCTGCTTTAGAAGGGTGTTTGTATGGGATACCTTCTGTTGGTTTTTCTTTGCTTGAGTTTTCTAAGGATGCTGATTTTTCTGCAGCTACTTTTTTTGTCAACCGCATTATTGACAATATTTTGAGGCGGGGCTTGCCCAAAGGAGTATGCCTGAATGTCAATATCCCGTATTTAAAGGCCGAACAGATAAAGGGAGTCATGGTATGCCGCCAGAATCATGGTATTTGGCGCGAAGAATTTGAACATCGCACTGACCCTGCCGGACACGACTATTATTGGCTTACCGGGACATTTGAAGACCTTGAGCCTCATGCAACAGACACCGATGAATGGGCTTTGCGCAACCAATATATTGCTATAACCCCTGTACAGTTTGATTTTACTGCACATAAAGCTTTGCACACACTTAAACAATGGAATTGGAATGATGGAACAACTGATTGAAAAAATAAAAGCTAAAGTGGCCAGGTTTGACAAGCTTTATGTCGGCATAATATTGGGATTGTTAGTTCCAGTGGTGGCCCTAATGGGTACGTATTTTTATACGTTTACCAATTATACGTTAAACCAGTTTTTTTATTTTCTTATTATGCTAAGGGTAATAACCAAGCTGTTTAGCTTGTGTATTATCCCCAACCTGGCTGTTTTCTTTATCTTTTTATGGTTAGATATGAACAAGGCTGCCAAAGGTGTGCTGACTATTACTTTTATCATGACAGTCCTGATTTTAGCTTATCAAGCCCACATGGGTTTGCTGTGGTAAATAAAGTACTGTCATTCCTTTGGAAATGAAAAAAGCTTAACTTTGGACTAAAATACTACCATACATGGTTTTTCTTAACCTTATCCTGGAGAGCCTGCAAATGGCCTGGCACTCTATCAGTCGCAATAAAGTACGTACATCGCTTACGCTGCTTGGTATTACTATAGGTATATTTGCTATAATCTCTGTTTTTACTGCTCTTGATGCGCTTGAAAATGGCATTCGTGACAATGTTGCGAGCCTTGGCGATGATATTATTTATGTACAAAAGTGGCCCTGGAGCTTTGATGATGACTACAAGTGGTGGGAATATATGAAAAGGCCTGTTCCTCGTGTTGCTGATTATGAAGAGGTTTTAAAAAAGGCACAAACTGTTGATGCCGCTGTGTTTTCAGTAAGTACTGGCCGAACTATAAAGTACAAAAACAATTCGTTTGGGAATGGCGGTATTTGGGCCAATACTGATGATTTTGAAAAGGTAAAAGCTTTCGAAATTGAAAAAGGGAGATACTTTTCGCCTTACGAATTTCAGTCAGGGAAAAATGTTTGTATTATTGGCAATACCATAGCAACCCAGTTGTTTGGCAATGAAGACCCGGTTGATAAATTTATTAAAGTGGATGGCCGAAAAATAAAGGTGGTTGGCGTAACTAAAAAAGAAGGAACCAGCATTGTTGGCGGGAGCATGGATGATGTAGTGTTAATTCCATTAAATTATGCCCGAAATATTTTCGATATCAAAAGTGACATGTTGAACCCGTTTATGATGATAAAAGCTAAAAAGGGTGTTCCGCTTGATCAAATGAAAGATGAACTGCGAAGTATTTTGAGAAAAAAACATAACCTTAAGCCTTTGCAGCCCGATGATTTTTCGCTAAACCAAGCAAGCCTTATTATTTCGGGGATTGAAAAGATTTTTTTGATAATTAATATTGCTGGTTGGATTATTGGGGGCTTTTCTATCATTGTTGGAGGCTTTGGTATTGCTAATATTATGTTTGTAACAGTTCGTGAACGCACCAACCAGATTGGTATTCAAAAAGCTCTGGGTGCCAAAAGGTTCTTTATTCTTATCGAATTTTTGTTTGAAGCGGTAATATTGTCTGTTTTAGGCGGTTTACTGGGGCTGTTTTTTGTATTTCTTGCTTCGGTAGCGGCGAGCAAAGCGCTTGATTTTGAAATGACTTTAACCATTGGCAATATATTATTGGGTATTTTGACATCTGCTATTATTGGCCTTTTGGCAGGGCTTATACCTGCATATACTGCTGCTAGACTCAATCCTGTAGATGCTATAAATACTACTTTTTGATGCAAAAACAAACGGCATTGCCCTTTTTCCCTACTTCTGCCAAAGAAGTTGAACAGCTTGGATGGACAAGCATTGATGTTATTCTTTTTACGGGCGATGCATACGTTGACCATCCCTCGTTTGGTGTGGCTGTAATTGGCCGTGTGCTCGAAAAACAAGGGCTTAAAGTGGCCATTGTGCCTCAGCCTAATTGGCAGGATGACCTGAGGGATTTTCGTAAACTGGGCAAACCCAACCTTTTCTTTGGCATCACTGCCGGCAACATGGACTCGATGATAAACCATTACACAGCTGCCAAGCGCCTGCGTAGCAATGATGATTATACTGCCGGAGGAAAGGCTGGCCGTCGTCCGGATTACGCTGTAAAGGTATATACATGCATTGTAAAGAAGCTATTTCCTGATGTCCCTGTAATACTTGGAGGTATAGAGGCTTCGCTTCGTCGGTTTACGCATTACGACTATTGGTCAGATAGTCTTATGCCTTCCGTATTGGCCGAAACCAAGGCTGATTTGCTTTTTTATGGGATGGCAGAAAAGGCTTTGGAAGAATTTGTCAAGCTTTTGCAGGCTGGTAAGCCTTTTTCTGAAGCCAGGAAAATTCCACAGTTGGCATATCTGGTTAAAGATAAGGCTGATATTGAGGTTGAAGATGGCGCGAAAACAATATATCTCCATAGTTTTGAGAAATGCCAAAAAGATAAGTTGGCATTTGGCGAAAACTTTAAGTTTATAGAAGAAGAATCAAATAAGATACACGCTGCTCGCATTGTTGAACCTGTTGGCAATGGTTTTGTTGTTGTAAATCCGCCCTTTGCGTATTTGACACAAGATGAAAATGATGCTCCGTATGAGCTGCCATATTCGCGTTTGCCACACCCCAGGTATAAAGAAGCTATTCCGGCTTTTGATATGATAAAAAACTCTATCAATATTCATCGTGGTTGTTTTGGAGGTTGTTCATTCTGCACCATTTCTGCCCACCAGGGAAAGTTTATCCGCAGTCGTTCGCCAGAGAGTGTGATGCGCGAAGTGCTCAATTTGTCTAAGATGCCATATTTCAATGGTACTATTACCGACTTAGGCGGGCCCTCGGCCAATATGTACATGATGAGCGGAATAGATAAAGCTATTTGCGAAAAGTGTAAGCGTCCGTCATGTATATTTCCTGCTATCTGCAAAAACCTTGATACGAACCATAAGCCGCAAAACGATTTGCTGCAAGCTGCAAGGGATGTTGCTGGTATAAAGCACGTTTTTATTGGGAGTGGTATTCGTTACGACTTGCTTTTCAATGCTCCAAACGTTGAAACAAAGAAATCATCTGATGAGTATTTTGCTAATCTTGTGAAATATCATGTTAGCGGCAGGTTGAAAGTAGCCCCCGAACATTCGTCTGACGAGGTGCTCAAATTGATGCGCAAACCTTCTTTCGCCCTTTTTAAACGTTTCAAAGATGAGTTTGACAAGCTAAATGCCAGATTTGGCAAGCGACAATACATTATACCTTATTTTATCTCAAGTCATCCGGGCTCTACCATTGACGCAATGGCAGCATTGGCCGAGAATAATAGGCAATTGAACATTAATCCTGAGCAAGTACAAGATTTTACGCCTACTCCCATGACCTTATCTTCTTGTATTTACTACACGGGCATTGATCCTTATACCGGTAAAAAAGTTTATGTTGCCCGCTCTAAAGACGACAAAAAAATGCAAAATGCCTTCTTTTTTTGGTATAAGCCCGAATATCGAAAAATACTTTTTGAATACCTGAAAAGAATAAAACGTACCGACATTCTTAACAAGCTATACCCAAGACGTTAACAAAAAATTAGAAGTTGCATTTCTGATTGCCATTATCTTTGCAAAGCCAGTTAACGTAAATTAATTAAATTTCAATATATGAAAATCAAACTACTGACCATCGTTGCAATAAGCTGTTTTGTAGCATCTTTGACATCGCAAACTATGAATATCAGGATAAACCAGTTAGGGTATTATCCACAATCTTCAAAAGTTGCATTGGTTGTGTGGCCAATGGGTAATGAATTTGAAGTTTTGCAGTTGCCCGATAGTTCTGTTGTTTATTCAGGAAATTTAAGTGCTAAAAAGTATTATAATGACTCAAAAGATTCTATTTCTATAGCTGATTTTAGCAGTGTTTCACAACCGGGGCAATATTGCCTCAGGGTGAAAGGTATGGCGGTTTCGTTGCCTTTTGTTATATCTGATAATGTTTTTCGTGAGGTGGCTTATGCTTCATTGCGTAGTTTCTATTTTCAAAGATGTTCTTATGCTTTGGATGAAAAATATGCCGGAATATGGAAACGTAAAGCCGGACATCCTGATACATCTTGTGTTTATCACGCTTCGACAGGGCGTTCTGGTAAAGTTTCTTCTCCCAAAGGTTGGTACGATGCCGGAGATTATGGCAAGTATGTGGTAAATGCCGGGATTTCTGTAGGAGATATGCTTCAGTTTTACGAATTGTTCAACACCTATTTTCCGGACTCATCTGCAAGTATCCCCGAATCTGGCAATGGGGTTAATGACCTGCTTGACGAAGTGCGGTTTGAACTGGACTGGCTGGCTACTATGCAGGATACCGATGGCGGGGTTTATCACAAGATAACAACAGCGGGGTTCCCTGGTTTTATTATGCCTGAAGATGATAAAGATATCCGTTATATTTTAGGGAAGTGTACCTCTGCCTCGCTTGATTTTGCGGCTATGATGGCTATGGCAGGCCGGATTTATAAAAAAGCAGATTCTGCTTTTGCTGCCAATTGTCTTGCTCAGGCCAAGAAAGCATGGGATTGGGCTGTGCTTCATCCGAGTGTAGCATTTACAAATCCTGTTGGAATTAGTACCGGGGGGTATGGAGACAACAACTTTAGTGATGAGTTTTTGTGGGCTGCAGCAGAGTTGCTCATTTCTACCGGCGATAGCGTTTATTACAAATACCTTGTTTCTAAAAAATCTGCTTTAGTGGCAAGTGTTTCGGGATGGGGTTCAGTAGGAGGGCTTGCGGCCCAATCGCTTGCTGTTATGCCTTCAATACTTGATACTGCTATTGTTTCAAAAATTAAAACCTCAATTATAAGTGTGGCCAATTCTCATAAAAGCAATATTCAAGGAAGTGCAGCCAGGGTTTCAAATACTGGTTATTACTGGGGTTGTAACGGAGCTGTATCTCAAACAGGCATTCTGCTTATTTATGGTTATTTGTTAAGTGGCGACAGTAGCCTGTTGAATGCTTCCATTGAACTTGCCGATTATCAGTTGGGGAAAAATGCCACAGGCTATTCTTTTATCAGTTATTATGGCAAAAAACTGGTGATGAACCAACACCATCGTCCTTCAATTGCAGATGGCGTTGTTATGCCCGAACCTGGTTTCATTTCAGGAGGCCCCAGTGCAGGAAAAGAAGATAACAAAAACATGTATGCTTATACCACTAATGCTCAGTCTTTTATAGATAACACCAGTTCGTATGCATCAAATGAGGTGGCTATAAACTGGAATGCTTCGCTTACGGCACATTTGGCTGCTATTGATGCAATTTTGGGCAATAAAGATGCTTTTGTAATGCCTGTTGTTAGTTCTGTTGTCAACCCTGCTAACCTGACTTTGACTAAGCCTGCTCATAATGCAAGTTTTTATGTCGGAGATTCTATTGAAGTGAAGGTTACTGCCAATGCAGCTGAAATTCAAAAAATAGAATTTTACTTAAACAATAAATATCTGAAAACGGTTTATGATGCTGCTTCGCCATTCAAACTTGTTTTGCCTGTTGGTACATATACCGTTACAGCATGTTTAATTGATAAAAACGGGTTGGTTACAGAAAAAGCAGCTTTGATTACTGTCAAGCCCAAAACAGGAGTTGATGCTATTAAAAATGAAAGTCGGTTGAAAGTCTTTCCAAATCCTGGTTCGAAAAAAATTACTGTCCAATACAATGCCTCATTATTTGGCAAAGTAGTTTTACAATTGTGCGATATCTCAGGAAAAAAAACAGTATTATGGACCGGTCAGATGAAAAACGAAAAGAACACACTTGATATTACAATACCTGCCTCGCTTACCGCAGGTGTTTATATGTTAGAAGTTGTTGAAGGGGCAAAAGTTATAGAAAGCAATAAGGTAGTTTTGCAATAATTTTTTTGTTGCAACCTGTTTTATCTTATCCTGATGCGTATTATACTTCCTGGTATCAAGCTTTGCTCGCTGTGCAAGTTGTTGATGAGCATAATGTCGTTAATAGAGTCGCATTTGTATCGTTGAGCAATGCCCCAAATGGTATCACCTTTTTTTACAGTATATTCGAAGTAGTTATCTTTCTTATTCTTTGTATTATCTTTTTTCCAGATGATAAGTTGTTGTCCGACCTTCAGGTTTTGAGATTTGAGCTTGTTCCATATCATAATATTGTCGGCTGTACAGCCATTGGCAAGGGCTATTTTGTGAAGAAAATCACCTTTTTTTACTTCATAAAAGGTTTTTACCATCCCTTGGGTATTTGACGAAGCTTCCATTTTCTGGAACATATCAAGCGTATCATTAGTTTGGCTGTATATTTGGT
This sequence comes from Bacteroidota bacterium, assembly GCA_029572965.1. GTDB lineage: Bacteria > Bacteroidota > Bacteroidia > Bacteroidales > DTGW01 > JAKPQD01. Next base: position 13,131 of record JAKPQD010000331.1, read on the forward strand.
TTTCTCGTTTTAAAAAGGCCAATACTTTGTCAGAAGGTAAAACAAGAGTCAAGCCCTTTTCACGCATCGGGATATAGTCGCGTCTGTAGCAGGGGTTGTATTTGCGGATAGAGTCAATGCTCATTCCAATTTTTTCGGATAGTTTATCAAACTCTAATGCCTGCATTATCTGCAAGGTGTCTGTTGAAATGCTTCCGAAGCCTGTTTTTGCAGCATATATACCATGATCGGCAGCTTGGTTATATAAATATACTATGGCAATAAAAGCCGGGACATACCACTTTGTTTGTTCGGGCAAATATGGTTGTATTTCCCAGAAAGTAGTTTTGCCTCCCGAGCGTTCTATGGCTTTTTTAATTTCACCAGGCCCGCCATTGTAGGCAGCAAGGGCAAGTTGCCAATCGTTGAATACAGAATACAGATATTTTAAATATCTGCAAGCAGCATCTGTTGAGGCATAAACATCGCATCGTTGGTCAACATAAGAGCTAACTTCCAAACCAAGCAGTTTTGAAGCATCTGCCAATAATTGCCATAAGCCTAAAGCTCCAGAAGAAGAACGGGCGGCAGGATCGAGGTTTGACTCTAAAATGGCAAGATATTTCAGTTCGAAAGGCAGTTGGTATTTATCCAAATAGCGGTCAAAGATGGGAAAATAATATTGGCTCAGTTCAAGAAATTCGGCTATTTTCTCTTTACGTTGGGTAAGGTAGAGGTCAATATATTTCTGGACATCAGCATTGTAATCGAGCTTGATGGCCGAATTGTGGTTGAGCAATTCAATTTTCATCTCGTAGTACATAGGAGGTAGCGCTTTGACCTCGCTATTGTTTTTGTTGGCTTTTTTTTCTTGTCCGGATATTGAAGGGTAAGTAAAGGCAGTGAATAACAACAAAAACAATGTTATTAAATTATATTCAAAGCTAATGCGATGGTGCATAGTTTTTTAATTCCTGAAATTACTGTTTTTTTTCATCAGGGGTATTATTAGTCTCACCTTTGCTGGCTTTTTTAAATTCGTGCATGCCTTGGCCCAGGCCACGCATTAGTTCAGGTATTTTTCTTCCTCCAAATATCACTAATACAACGGCCAAAATGAGTATAATTTCTGTTGTTCCAATAGCGCCAAGCATTACATGTAAGTTTTCCATGACTTTTATTTTAATGTGTAAATAATCGTATAATGTCGTTCAGGTTTGCATAGATGATAAGCGAAAATAAGATGACAATACCAGTAATTTGGGCATATTCAAGGAATTTGTCAGAAGGCTTGCGCCCTGTAACCATCTCGTAAAGGAGGAACAGTACATGTCCACCATCGAGGGCAGGTATAGGCAATATGTTCATAAAGGCCAATACAATAGACAGCAGTGCTGTCAGCGCCCAGAATGATTCCCAGTCCCATACTCCTGAAAATAAATTGCCCATGGTGATAAAGCCACCCAAAGATTCGTATCCTTTGGTTTCTTTAGAAAATATCAACTTAAACTGTTTGACATAATTGCTTAATGTGTTGAAGCCCATACTGATACCAGCAGGAATAGAGGCAAAAAAACCATAGTCATTATGCTTTAGCTGGAAATATTTAGAAATATTTCCATCAAGTACTACACCAAGTAGTCCTGTTTCGGGTACAGTAATGTCAATTTTTTTCAACACTCCATTTTGCTCAATGGTAAGGGTAATATTTTTGTTTTTATTGGCTTGAACAATGGGCTTAATCTGATCTACGAAAATCACTTGCGAGTCGTTAACAGCCACTACCTTATCTCCGGGTTTTAAGCCTGCTTTTTCGGCAGCGGTATTTTTTACTACATCACCTACAATATAAGGAATGCGAACTGTGAAAAAGTCTTTTTTCCTAATCAAAGTATAGTTAAGGTTTTCTGGTAAAGCAATGTTTATCAACTTACCATCTCTGATGACTTGTACCGTTTTTGCCTCTTCAAGGACAATAGTAGGGACTATTTTAAAAAAGTTTTCTACTTCTTTATAGTCAACCGTAAGAATTTTGTCGCCATTGCGAAAACCGGCATTGTATGCTACTGAATCTACTGCTATACCATAAGTTACATTTTTAGTAGGCAGGTATTCTTCGCCCCAGGTGAAAAGTATCCCTACGTATATTGCCAAAGCTAATAAAAAGTTGACTGTAACACCGCCAAGCATAATCAAAAGCCTTTGCCATGTTGGTTTCGACCTGAATTCATACGGTTGGGCGGGTTGTTTCATTTGTTCTAAATCCAAGCTCTCATCTATCATACCTGATATTTTTACATATCCGCCAAGTGGGAGCCATCCTATACCATACTCAGTTTCGCCTTTTTTATATTTAAAAATAGAAAACCAGGGGTCGAAGAAAAGATAGAACTTTTCTACTCGGGTTTTGAAAAGTTTGGCAAAAAAGAAATGGCCAAATTCATGTAAAAGTACAAGTAATGATAAGCTGAGCAAAAATTGTAAGGCTTTGATAAGTATTTCCATGGATTTGTTTTATGGTTTTTAATTTAAATAAGTTGCAATGCAAGTTCTCGTGCAAATTTATCTGTTTGCTGATAATCTTCGATGCCTGAATCTTTAATAAATGTTATTTTTGATAAAGTTTTTTCAATTAAGTCGGACATGCCCAGAAATCCTATATGTCCACACAAAAATGCTTCAACTGCAATTTCGTTAGCTGCATTCATTGCACAAGGCATGTTTCCACCTTTGTCCATAGCATCTAAAGCAATAGCCAGGTTTCTGAATACTGTCAAATCTGGTTTTTCAAATGTTAAAGCCGGGTAATCTGCAAAATTCATTCGTGGCCAACTGGCTTTCAATCGTTCGGGGTAAGAGAGTGCGTATTGTATTGGCAAACGCATATCGGGCAATCCCATTTGAGCTTTGATAGAGCCATCTTCAAACTGCACCATAGAATGTATGATAGATTGGGGATGCACTACAACTTCTATTTGTGAGGGTTGCAAACCAAAGAGCCAACGGGCTTCAATAGCTTCAAGCCCCTTGTTCATCAGCGATGCAGAATCGATTGTAACTTTGTTGCCCATACACCAGTTAGGATGGTTCAAGGCTTGTTCGGGGGTAACGTTTTTGAGGAAGTTGATATCTTTTCCACGAAAAGGCCCGCCAGATGCAGTAAGTAGTATTTTTTCAACCGGATTGTGAAATTCTCCTGTAAGACATTGGAATATGGCAGAGTGCTCTGAGTCCACCGGAAGGATATTTACCCGTTTTTCTATGGCTAATTTTGAAATATATTCTCCAGCAACAACAAGTGTTTCTTTGTTAGCCAAAGCTATGGTTTTTCCTGCATTTATGGCATTAATGGTAGGAGTTAAGCCTGAATATCCTACCATAGCTGTAAGTACTATGTCTATTGATGAAAATTGTACTACCTCAGCTATTGCTTTTTCTCCAGCAAATACTTTTATCGGGTAATTGGCCAGAGCTTCTTTTACAAACTGGTATTTTTCTTCATTGGCTATAACAACCTGATTGGGAGTAAACTGCATTGCCTGTTTGATAAGCAATTCAGCATTGTTGTTTGCTGTAAGGGTTTCAACTTCAAATGAGTTTAAGTTGTTTGAAATAACATCTAAAGCCTGTGTGCCAATAGAACCTGTCGATCCAAGAATTGCTATACGTTTTTTCCGCTTCATTATGAGCTTGTTGTTTTAGAAAACAATATAATCTACGGGGTTTACAGGATGACCATTGTTCCATAATTCAAAGTGCAAATGAGGGCCAGTGCTTATTTCTCCCGAATTTCCAACAATTGCAATTGGCTCGCCTGCCACAACCCTGTTCCCACTTTGTTTAAGCAGTTCGGCATTGTGTTTATACACGGTAATTATATTATTGTCATGTTGTATTTGAATAACATAGCCTGTTTCAAGTGTCCATGTTGCCATAATAACAGTCCCGTCAAGTGCCGCTTTAATAACAGCATTGGGCTCTGAAACAACATCTACCCCCAAATGGTTGATATTAGGATTAAACCCATTTGATATAATGCCTCGCAATGGAGAAAAAAAATGCACTTGAGCTAATGTTTGTGTGGTATTATTGTTTGAAGCCTGATTTGGAGGTGTAAGGTTGAATCGTTCTTCTTCTTCTACTTTTTTTCGCAATAAAGAGTCTTTGGGAGATTTGGTAAATATGATTTCTTTAATTTTTACAGAGTCTTTGGTCATTTCTCCATACGAAACAGGATTATTGCCTTTTAGGATATCATTGGCAACAGCCAGGTACCTGTCGCGGATTTCTAGTTCATGTTCAAGCGAATCAAGCTTCAATGCATTCATTACCATTTCTCTTTTTATGGTATTGTCAGGGTATCCGGGTATCAGTTCACGAATTGAAGTGTAAGCTATTAGTATAAAAGTAAGGCTTATTAATAAAAATCCCAGCGCTCCGATTATCCAAAGCAAATTGAAACCTTTGAGCCTAACAAAACCAATTTCTTCAAAAGTATTGTCGTTGTATATAATGAGCCGGTATTTGTCGCGTAACCTATCTGATAGCTTGCGTTCAGATTTTTGCATATCGTTTTACTTTAGCTTTTGGAACATTGCTGATCTGGGTGGTTTACTTTTACTTCTTTTGGAAGGCTTTGCCATAGCCCGTGTTTGGTACAATATGACATGGCTGTAAGGTTCATACTTACTTTGGGGATGATAGTAAACACTACTTCAACATGGCCGGGCTGATTGCCCATTGCCCCCGGAAATATTGTAGCTTCAGCAAGCAACGTTTCGCGGTTCCACAATTGTACCTTGCCAATAAAATGGTCGCCATCATCAGGATGGGCATATTGGCTGCCAAGGAATATCCTGACAGGGAACCTTTCATTCTCGTTTACTTCCGAAGGACAGTCGATAACAGGAGTATGTCTGTCAAAATAATCTTTTTGTACCTCTTTGTCAAATTGTTGAATGTCAGTAGCAGTAAAGATTTTAGGCATATCAATATTATTAAGGGCATAAAGATACAAAATTTCCTTGCGAAAAAATGGAACTGGGATACAAATCAAAATTTTCTGATAATAAAAGATAACATTTGCAAAAAATTACCCTGCTCCCCAAAATTATCTAACTCTCATGGCTTGCTCCGCGCTTGTGATAGAGGGAGCATGTTAAACGGATATTATGGCTCGTCTGAAAAAAAGATGCAAAAAAATGGCATTTATTGTGACGGGCAAAATTTATCTAATTATCATTTGTTTTGTATTAATTGAAAGATAAAGTTACCTTTGGTTTTTTAAAATATAGTTCTATGAGTTTGTTTGATAAAATCGGCGAAGATATTAAAGCTGCTATGTTGGCTAAAGAAAAGGAAAAGCTTGAAGCGTTAAGGGCAGTAAAAGCGGCCATATTGTTGGCCAAAACTGAAAAAGGGGCATCTGACGAGTTGTCGCCTGATGCCGAAATGAAGCTCTTGCAAAGGTTGGTTAAACAGCGCAAAGAATCGGCCGAGATATTTGCCGGACAGAACAGGAGCGATTTGGCTGACAAAGAGTTGTTTGAAGCTTCTGTTATTGAGCAGTACCTGCCAAAGCAAATGAGCGAAGAGGAAATTAAAGCTGCACTGAAAATTATCATTGAAAAAGTTGGAGCTAAAACTCCTGCAGATATGGGCAAAGTTATGGGTGTTGCCACTAAGGAACTTGCTGGTAAGGCAGATGGAAAAACTATATCTTCACTTGTCAAGGTTTTATTGGGATAAGCATAACTTGTTATAGCTGAAGATTTGTTAGATAATTTATTGCTTTTAAAAAAAGTTTATATTTGCAAACAAGAACCTTTTAAATAGAATTATGAAGCCCTTAAAATCAGGAACTGCACTTGCCTATTGGTTGCTAAGAATAGCATTGTTCATTTTCCTATTTACTATATTTTATAGTGAAATAGGGAATTTTAATTTTCATAACCTTGAATCATACTTTGCCGTTGCTTTTGTAGCGTTGGGGGCTTTATTGTTTGTTGGGGGCTTTATGGCAAAACCTACATTAACAGTTATTTCAGGGATACTTATCACCTTGCTGTCGTCTTATTCATTATTTGTTCAGTTCAAAGCAGGTTTGAATGCTTCAATAGCCAGTTTTATTGTAGTGTTTAGCATTGGTTTTTATTTTACCTGTGTAGGAAATCAATAAAAGTATGATAAAAAAAGCACTTTACATAAGCTTTACTTTTTTATTGTCGGGGAATGTTGCGTGTAATTTGTATGCACAAAAAACAAATGAACTGCAGGAAGCTACTGTGGTATATAAAAAGAAGCCAGCTGCGCAATCTGCGGCAGAAACTTCAACTTCTGCTACCTCTGGCAATACTGCTCCTGCAGAACCTCCCAAACCTGTTGTAAAGCTTGATACCATAGTCAGATTAGGCGGGAAAAAGATTATTTGTAACGTCAAAAAGGTAAACCCAACTACGGTTGAGTATGTAAAGCCTGGCAATCCTACGTTGGTAGAAATAAAAAGGAAAGATATAGAAAAAATCGTTTATAGTAATGGACGTAAGGAAGTATATAACAAGCCAATATTTTCAGTGTTAGACAAACTGCAATGGCAGGCCGTTCTGGTTACCGAAAATGAGGCAGAAGTCTCTGGTTTATATAAAGTTGGGGTTGTTAAAGCAAATGCTTCTTCGAGCAGCCGCAGCCCTAAGGCGGCTAAACAAAGCGCTATTATCCGTTTACAGAAGAAAACCGCCAACATGGGAGCGTTGATTGTACTTATTATCAATTCTGAGATGAAAGGTGGATATGGCGAAATTCCCGGATGGGAGATTGAAGGGATTGCTTATAGCGATACACCTCCTGTAGATACAGCCTCTGTAAATCAACAAATACGTAAGCTGATAGAAAAAAACAAACAACGTGTAAACGCTTCAAAATAGTTTGTTTTTCGTTTTGTCGTCCAGCCTTTTTTCTTTAAGTTTGATAAAAAAGTTGCGGCCATGGACTACAATCTCATCAAAGATAAAGTGTTTTCTGCCGGGTGGTTTAAAGCTTGGTCATTTATTGTAGTAGGTTCATTTATTCTGGCGGCAGGCTTTGTTTTTTTTATAACTCCGTATAAGATTGTACCTGGGGGAGTTTATGGTATAGCTATTGTTATACACTATCTTACCAAAGGGTTGTTTGCTTTTGCCCCGGAGGGCTTGCCTATTGGCACAATGGGTTTGGTTATGAACATCCCGCTTACCTGGCTTGGAATTAAAATACTTGGTCCGCGTTTTGGCATCAAAACCATCATAGGTTTTATCCTTTCATCTGTGTTTATTGACCTTATTAGTTACTATTATGGTTATGAACCATTGGTGAAGGACGACGCATTGTTGTCCTCAATTTTTGGCGGTGTACTTATTGGCTTTGGCTTGGGGTTAATATTTAAATCGAAGGCTACATCGGGTGGTTCGGACATTATTGCCATGATATTGGCCAAATATACCCGTTTACCATTGGGGCAATTGCTTATTTATGTTGACTCAACTATTGTGTTAGTTGGCCTTATTGCATTTATGGATTGGCGAATACCGCTTTATTCTTGGATTGTAATATATATCACCGGGCGTGTTATTGATGGGACGCTGGAAGGAATATCTTATAACAAAACTTTGCTTATCATTTCTGACAAGTATGAGGATATTCGTACCAAAATACTGTATGACCTTAACCGGGGAGGAACGCTCATAAAGGCCGAAGGGATGTACGAAGGGAAAGAACGAAAGTTGATTTTTACCAATGTTTCGAGGCGTGAAGCCTACATTCTGAAAGAATATATCAAACAAGTTGACCCAGATGCTTTTGTAACTATTATCGATGCTAATGAGATAATCGGCGATGGGTTCAAATCGTTTAAAGAGTCGTTGTAGGCTAAGCTAATATTCTAAGTCTTTTTCGGAAATCATGCTATCTGCGACAACCACAGACCTGATATTGGAAGCATCTACTACTTGAGTTTCAAGAAAAATAACCGGGATGTCAAATTTCCCGTTGTTGATGGTTGTTGGTGCTATTTTTGCAATATCTTCTCCTTGGGCAATTTTTATTGAAAGTTCAGCCACTAATGCGGCCATCTTTTTTACAGATTTGTAAATAGAGATAGACTGCTTGTTTTGAAGCATATATCGGCATGCCAAAGGTTCAGCCCCCTGGCCTGTAATAATGATATTTTCCGGAGAGTACCCTTTTTGCGTGATAATATTTATGCAACCTCTGCTAATATTGTCATTGGCCGAAAGAATAACATCCGGGACACTGATGCTATAGTTAATGTATTTTTTCATGGTATTGTATGCATCATCTTCAGACCAGTTTTCCATGTATGCTTCATAGCTTAGTTTTATTTTTCCTGATTTTACGTATGGATCAATAACCTTATGAAACCCTTCGTTCATCCATACGGCATTAATATCGCTTTTATCTCCCGAAAGGATTACATAATTGCCATAAGGCTTTTTAGATATAGCATAAGAAGCCATTTGTTCGCCAATAACATGGGCATCAAAGGAAACAAATAAGTCGGGCTGGCAATTGGCAATCAACCGGTCATACGAAATAACTTTTATCCCTTTATTATGCAGCTTTCTGACCATTCCGGCAGCAGTAAACCTGTTGACAGGGTCTAATACAACAAGGTTAACCCCTTTTTGCAACATCTCGTCCAGTTGTTTTTCTTGCAGCAAAGCATCGTTGTCTGCAGAATAAAACAATATCTCGCCCCCGGCTTCATTTATTTTTTTTGTAAAAAGGTCTCTTTCAACTTCATACCTTTTGTTAAGCATATTGGGAAGCATGAAGCCAATGGTTGTTTTTTCTTTTGTACAAGAAATTGACAGAATCAATGAGCCCAAAATAAAGGATAAAAAGTAGTTTTTCATTTCATGGCTATTTTAGGTGAAAGTATATTTTATTACGGAATAAACAGGAAAATGTTATTGCAAAAAAGTGGAAATAACGGTTGATGTTGTTTCTTTTTTTATGAGCTATTGACTTTGATGTCAATATTTTATACCTTTAATGGGATTAAGCATTTTAGTAAAAACTTAAAAAAAATTGTTATGAAAGTAGTTCGTTATCTTGCTTGGGCTTCAGTAGGCATTGCTGCATTAATTATGGTGCTGGCAATAATATCCTACTTCACCAAACATTTACTTTTAAACGTAGGGCATGGTGCAACATTTTTACATGCCATAAACAGTTTTCTTTTGCTGGGCATAGCCCTTTTTATAGCCAGCAAGCAATGCTGTTGTGACAAATGTTGCAATAAGGACGAAAAATAAGAGAAATTAGCGTTGCAAAGGTATTTATGAGTAGAGGCATGTGAATGGCATGCCTTTTACTTTTTTTCGGGATACTTCAGATGCCACGAGTAAAGTAATATGCCCAACGGGACTATCAGCACGGCAAGGGTTGTACCGGCCAGCATCAATGCCGTTTTTAACGAATAAAAATCAGCCGCCCAGCCAAATAAAGGCGACATAGCCGAAAAGAACAAACGAATAATCAGGTTACGAAATGATAATACCGATGCCCGGATATCAGAAGTAATGCGTTTGTTGATACTGTCTTTCAGAAGGGGAGTAGCTATTCCGCGCACCAGGTAAAACATAAACAAGATGATTAAGCCCCAATAGGTTTGGGTTAGCGATAGGGCTATATATGCAACAATAGTAAATAAGCCAATAGCCAATGTTGTGTTTTTTTCGCCCCAGCGCCTTTCTATCCTGAAAGCAACAAAAGCTGTAATAGCCACAGAAATATTAAGCAATGTCCACAATACACCATACAGGGCCGATGGTAAATGGATAACTTTAAAGAATGGTTGTGCAAACCAAGCCATACTCAATGTTGCCGAACCTATAACAGACGAAAACAGCATGTAAATCATGAGTTGTGAAGGTTTACTTACAACATCCCTGAAAACATTGACAATACTCCGAAAGGTTACTTTATTTTTTCCTTCACTCAGGGTAATTTCTTTTAAGCCCAATGCGGCCGGGATGGCTATAAGAGCAATGCAAGCCTGCCCAATGAAAGGTAGCCGTGGGCTGATAGCGGCCAGCAAACCTCCTGTTATTCCTGCAAAAGCTTCGGCAAAGTTACCTAATGAAGTCATTCGGCCTTCAATTTTCAGGTAATCGTTTTCTTTTTTATGGGCTATCAGGGTATCGTAAAGCATGGCAGTATCAGCCCCTGATATAAAGCTTTGCCCTATACCCAGCATAATTTCTGCCAAAACAAACACTATAAACGCTGATGAGATGGAATAAGCCAAAAAGCCAAGAAAGCCAAATAAAGCCCCAATAACTATGGTGTTTTTACGTCCCCACCTGTCTGCTGCATATCCACTGGGGATTTCGAGCAGTACGATGGTCAGCGAATAGGCTGCCTGGGCAATAAACAGGTGCCTGACCGATAAATGACTGGCGTTGTAAAAAAGCAGTATCACCGGCATGGTAAGCATGAACCAGTGAGCTATTTTTATTACATACAACCTGTTGATATTGGCTTGCATATTCTTTCCTGACAAGACCTTATTGTTTTTTTAAACCTGTAAAGTTTTAAAACATTAATTATTAATAGATAAAAAGCATTCTAATGTAAAATCCTTTAGAGACTTGAGTTTTAAATCAGCTTTATCAAATCCTTTGTCATTAAACAACACCGGATCGGGTATAGCTACAACCTTCATCCCGGCAGCTATTGCAGCACTAACTCCATGAATAGAGTCTTCAATGACAAGGCATTGTGAAGGGTGATAGTTCATCATACGGGCAGTGGAAAGAAATACCGCAGGGTCGGGTTTGCCTTTTGCTTCCAGTTGTGCCGAGTGATAAAGCTCAAAGTATTGGCGCAAATCGAGCTTGTCTAATACTGTTTCTATCACTTTTATAGCTGACGAAGAAGCTAATGCCATGCGTATGCCTTGTTTTTTTAGCATTTGCATAACATCTACAACACCCGTCATAGCTGTTCCTTTAGCTTTAATTTTTTCGATAATGCTAAATTCAATTTTAGAAATGACTTCCTCTATCGAAAAGCCTTTCCACGGGAGCTTTTCATACCAATAATCAACCGCTCCTTTGGTGGTCATGCCCATCGTCTGACGGCACATATCTTCGGTAAGTTTGATGCCAATTTCTCCAAAGACTTCAATAAGAGTCTCACGCCACAATGGCTCAGAGTCAATAATCACCCCGTCCATATCAAAAATAACACACGCCGTCATAGAAACATTTTAGGATGCCAAAAGTAGCGAATTTTAGGCAAAGGATAGTTTTTTCGCAATATTGTTGAAATTTTTGTCAACTCATTTGTTTATTTGTAGTTGTTTATTATAAAGTTGTGAGCAATCCTAAAAGAAGGCCGAACAGACAAAATCGGTTGACAAATAACTGACCCAAACGGAGAATAAGAAAAATGGAAATTGTAAATTTGCTTAGAGCAAAAAAATAATATACAAGATTAATGACAAACAAAATAGCAAAACCGTTTTTAAAGTGGGCAGGTGGTAAAACACAGCTCATAAATGACATTGAAAGAGCTTTGCCAAAAGATATTTACACTAATAAATTCACCTATATTGAACCATTTTTAGGAAGTGGTGCAGTTTTATTTTGGATGTTAAACAACTTTCCAAACCTAAAAAAAGCGGTTATTAACGATATTAATGATGACTTAATAAACACTTACAAGATAATAGCTTTCAAACCTAATGAATTGATTTCAATTCTCGAAATTCTACAGAATGAGTTTCACGGACTTGAAGGACAAGACGAAGCGAAAAAAAAATACTACTACTCAAAAAGAGACCTTTACAATACGAGAAAAGAAGAACAAACAGGACAAGCTGCTTTGTTTATTTTTCTTAATCGGACTTGCTTCAATGGGCTTTATCGGGTAAACAGAAAAAATGAATTTAACGTGCCAATGGGCAGTTACAAGCGACCAACTATTTGCGATAAAGAAAATATTTTGGCAGTTAGTAAAGCATTACAAAAGGTTGAAATTCTTTGTGGTGATTTTGAAGAAACATTGAATTATGCTGACAAAAACACGTTATTTTATTTCGACCCGCCATATAAGCCTTTAAGCGAAACCTCAAGTTTTAACTCTTATTCAAGAGACGAGTTCAACGATGCTGAACAAATCAGGCTAAGGGATTTTTGCTACAAACTTGACACCTTAGGACACACATGGATTTTAAGCAATTCAGATGTTAAAGGTAAAGATATAAAAGACAATTTCTTTGACAATTTATATTCAGACTTCAATATACAAAGAGTATATGCAAAACGAAGTATAAATGCCAACCCAGAAAACTTTTATTTGGGCGTTCCCCTATCGGGACGGGCTATCCGTTCCAAGTCCTCGCTACGCTGCGGGCTTTCCACTACTATCCCTAACGCAACTTATTGCCATTAATGAACTTATCGTTTAATATAAAACTTGCGGAAGGTTACCAAAGTAATTCTCAAATAGCAAGAGTTCTAACAGAAAATTGGGTTCTTACAAATTCTTATTGTCCAAGCTGTGGAGATTTACCTCTAAGTGGTTTTCAAAATAATCGACCAGTTGCAGATTTTTATTGCAAGAAATGTTCAGAAGAGTTTGAGTTAAAAAGCAAAAGTGGAAAACTTACAAATACAATTACAGATGGTGCATATTCTACAATGATTGAAAGAATAAGTTCTGAAAACAATCCAAATTTTTTCTTTCTAACTTATTCTAATAATTGGACTGTCAATGATTTTTTGATTATTCCTAAGCAGTTTTTTACGGAAGAAATAATAATCAAAAGACAGCCATTAGCTCCAACCGCAAGAAGAACCGGATGGATTGGATGCAATATTGATATTTCTAAAGTTGCTGAATCAGGAAAAGTATTTTTAGTAAAAAATTCTAAAGTAATTGACCAAGAAGTTGTTAAGCAATCTTTTAATAAAACTTTATTTTTAAGACAACAATCAAGTGATGCCAAGGGATGGATTTTGGATATTATGAAATGTGTCGATGAAATTAAAACAAATGAATTTAATCTTGATGATGTTTATGCTTTTGAAAAAAAGCTTAAATTAAAATACCCTGACAATAATTTCATAAAAGATAAAATCAGACAGCAACTCCAATTATTGCGTGATAAAGGAATGATTGAGTTTGTTGGTCGTGGTAAATACAGAAAGATTCAATATGGAAACATTTAAAATTGAAATTCAAGAGTTCTTGTCAAGAATAATTGAAGTAGAAGCAAATTCAAAAGATGAAGCAATTGCAAAAGTTCGTGAATTGTACAGTCTTGAAGAAATCATCTTGGACAGCGAAGATTATGTTACAACAGAAATTAACTAATATTTAGAATAAACTATCTCCTCAAAGGAGATGCGTTGAAACTATTGCCTCAATTTGACCATAAGTTTGATATGGTTTTTGCCGACCCCCCCTATTTTTTATCCAACAATGGACTTACTATACAAAACGGGCAAATTGTAAGCGTTAATAAAGGAAATTGGGACAAATCTCACGGCTTTGATCATTTAAATGAGTTTAATCGCACATGGCTTTCATTGGTTCGCGACAAAATGAAAGATGACGCCACTATTTGGATCAGTGGAACAATGCACAATATTTTTTCGGTTGGACAAATCTTGACAGAATTGGGCTTTAAGATTTTGAATATAATTACTTGGGAAAAGACCAATCCGCCACCAAATTTTTCTTGCCGTTATTTCACATACTCAACCGAACAAATTATTTGGGCAAGAAAATCCGAAAAAGTTCCTCATTACTTCAACTATGAATTAATGAAGCAGCTAAACGGAAACAAGCAAATGAAAGATGTTTGGAGACTTCCGGCAATTGCTCCCTGGGAAAAATCCTGTGGAAAACACCCGACCCAAAAACCTCTTTCGGTTTTAACAAGGATTATTTTAGCTTCGACAAAGCCAAACGCTTGGATTTTAGACCCATTTACGGGAAGCTCTACAACAGGAATTGCAGCAAACCTTGCAAACAGGCGGTTTTTAGGAATTGACCAGGAAGAAGATTTTTTGGCAATCAGCAAAAACAGAAAACTTGAAATTGAAAACCCTAAAACAGCAGCAACATTCAGACAAAAAATTGGTGGTTTCAACGACAAGAAAGGGCTTGAATTATTTTTAGTAGAAGAACCTGAAGAAGAATATAAAACAGAGTTAAACTTGACGACAAAGGGCAGCATACAACAATAGTATGGTATAATGGCGGGCGATGTGTTTAATTGATCGATAATGTTTCTAAATCCGCTATTACGCCAAGTTGCAAAACGATATCGAGCTTGAGGTCGAAACGGTTCGTAAGTAAAACCCCTTGCTCCGCCCTCTGGCAGGCAAGGGTTTTCAAAAACAATAATTGACCTTAACCTTTAAAAACCAAAAAACCAATTTGAAATTGTAGATCTTGTTATTTCACTTAATTATACAGCCCATTTTTTTTTCACCCTACTTATTTCCTAAAAAAGTGTAAAAACATTTTCTGTATTGTATTTATTGGTAATACAGTGTTTTATTTTGCACAGGTTCTTAAATCATTTTTTATTCATAAATTTTATTACATATTAGGGAAAACAGATTAACATCTGTATTAATATCAAAACAAGTAAATACGTGGGAATGGATATTCAGAGAACAGGTATTGACGAAATTGACTTTGACCAGATTTTTAAACAATGGTATGGTGCTATCCGGAATTTTGTGTATTATAAAATTGGTGATGTAACTAAAGCTGAGGATATTGCGCAGGATACATTTTTGAAATTGTGGGAAAAACGCGATACCATAAAAACAGAAACCGTAAAGTCATTGCTTTACACCATTGCTAATAACTTAACGATTAATGTAATAGAGCATAACAACGTGACTTTTAAGTTTGAGAATAAATATAAGCCGGACACCAAACACCCATCACCAGAGTATGATATGGAAATGAAAGAGTTTGATCAGCGCCTGCAACAGGTATTAGGCCAGCTTGATGAGAAGCAACGGACGGTATTTTTGATGAACCGCATTGATGAAATGACTTACAACGAAATAGCCCAATCGCTTGGTTTGACGGTGAAAGCGATTGAAAAAAGGATGGAGAAAGCACTGTCATATTTAAGAAAGAACATAGCAGTAAAAATATAACACCTACGGCAATGACACCAACATACGCAAATAACAATATAGATGAACAGATACTGGATACGGTATCTGGCTATCAGCCACCGTTTGAAACAACAACGGATGAGGCTCTGGCAATATTGAAGAAAAAGATTGCCCAGGGCGCAAAAGCTAAAGATGTGAAGGAATCCAAAACTATACCATTCAAAAGCATTGTGCTGTATGCTTCTGGTATTGCAGCATCTTTGCTTGCCATTGTGGCTACTTGGTATTTCTTTTCATACAATGCCAGGGTGACAGTATTGGCCGACAAAGGCCAACATACTGAATGTGTATTGCCTGATGGTTCTGTGATAAGCCTAAATGCCAAAAGCGCTGTTACTTATCGTAAACAAACTTTTCGGCAAGAACGCTTTATTGAAATGGAAGGAGAGGCCTTTTTCAATATAAAGAAAGGTTCTGTATTTACCATAAAAACTAAGCATGCTGACATTAAAATCCTGGGGACATCATTTAATGTATATGCCCGCGAAAGTATGTTTAAAGTAGCTTGTGTTACGGGCCGTGTTTTGGTTGCCAATGTTGAAGATACCGTTATTATTGAACCTGGTGAGAGCGCTTCTTTATTTAACAGGTCATTAAAGAAGTTCCGTGATGAAAAAATAGCTTCGGAAACAAAATGGCGTAACGGAGAATTTATTTATGAAAATGCCTCGCTTAAAATAATCTTTGAAGAAATAGAACGTCAATTTAATGTTAACTTTGCCCTTCCTGATGATGTTGAAAGCAAATATTTTACAGGAGGTTTTAGCAACAAAAATTTAGTCGATGCGTTGGATATAGTATGTATCCCGATGGGCTTAACTTATGAAATTGGCGCTAATGGTTATATATCAGTTCACGAAAAGTATTAAAAGTATTGTTTTATGGGTGTTAACGTTATTGTTTATTGGTACATTGCCTGTTGATTCCCAACAATACAAACTTTCATTGCGAAAAACAAACTTGGCCGATGCCATGGAACAAACTTCAAAGCTACTCAACATCAGGGTGGCTTTTGACGCTCAAAAACTTTCGCAAATAGCCATTGATAAAGAGATTTCGGGCAACACCCCCGATGAAGTACTTAAAAAACTTCTTGCGAATTCGGGTTATAGCTTTGAATTCAGGCATGACAACTTTCTTATTTATAAAAGTGAGGAAAAATCCGATGAAAATGTGTGCCAGATTATAGGTTCCATTACAGATATTGAAACAGGCGAGCAACTGCCTTATGCTACTATAAAAATCAAGGATCAAAATATCTATGTTTCGTCTTCTGAAAATGGCACTTTCTATCTGAAACAAAGCAATGCTAAAAGTATTCAGCTCAACATTAGCTATATAGGCTATTATCCTTTGGATACGCTTGTTTATTGCAATGCACCCAAAGTGGTTTGCAAGCTGGCCTTGAAAAAAAACATACAGGAGCTTGAAAAGGTTGAGGTGCGTGAGCCAAAGATTGAAATGGTAGATTACCGCAATGATGTGGACTTTGCTACAACCATCAATGCCAGCAAATTGCTGGATTTGCCAATGTTTGCCGAAACTGACATTTTCAGGGCTTTGCAGTTGTTGCCCGGGGTGAGCTTCTCCGAAAGTTCCTCAGAGCTTAACATCCGTGGTGGGAGCAGCGACCAGAACCTTGTTTTGCTCGACGGACAAACGTTGTACAACCAAAGTCATTACTTTGGCGTATTTTCAGCTTTGAACCCTAATGTTGTTAAAGATGTTCAGGTGTTTAAAGGAGGTTATGATTCGCGTTATGGCGAGCGGGTTTCGGGCATTGTGGATATTACCGGGAAAAATGGGAACAAGCTAAAACCCACAGTGTATGGAGATGTCAACCTGATAAATGGTAATATTGCTGCTGAAGTGCCTGTAAGTAAGAAGTTGACGGTTATTATGGCCGGAAGGCGGACGTATGGTGATATTTATAGTACCGAGTTTGCCAATAACCTATTTGAAAAGGACAGCAACAGGTTTTCTAATCCTTCGCAACGCAGCCTCAGCTACTCTAAGCCTAAGTTTTCTTTTTACGATTATAACACTAAGGTATCATACCAGCTGAATGATGGCGAAAACGTTTCTTTTTCGGTATATGGGGCCAAAGATAGCTATGATAACAAATACAATACGGGAGACAAAAACTTTTTGGCCTCTATTCACGAAAACAATAAGTGGGGCAACTACGGGCTGAATGCTTCGTGGCTCAAACAGTGGAATGGCGCACTGTTTACAAATGTCCAGATAGGGAGCTCGGGCTATTCAGATACATACAATAGTAGCTCAAGTTTGTCAGGCACAGGCGGCCCTCATTATCCTTCCGGCCCGCCTTTTCAAAATAAAAATTATGATTCGTATAGTTACAACGAGCTAAATGATTATTCGGCTTCTGTAAAAGGCATCTGGAACCAGAACGGTAAACATCAGTTCAGTTTTGGGGCAACAGTAAGGCAAAATAAAATATACTATCATAAAGATGCCGACAGGGTCTATATTTACGAAAACATGAACCAGGCAGCTGTGATTTCTTCATTATTTCTCCAAGACAGGCTGATAATTACAGACAGGCTCACTATTAAGCCGGGTTTGCGGATTAGCTTCTATGACGGCAATAATGGATGGTATTCTGAACCGCGCTTTGCTGCAAATTACAGGCTGACTGATGCCTGGTCGGTGCGGTTTGCAACCGGGCGTTTTTACCAGTACATAAACCAGGTGCAGGTACTTCAGGAGACCGGATACAATAAAAACTTTTGGGTGTTGACAGACGATAGCATCCACCCGGTGGTAAAATCCAATCATTATATATTCGGCACATCCATTGACTTGGGGAGTTTCTTTTTTGACGTTGAGCCGTATTACAAGACTTATAGCGGGTTGCAGGAATATATCTTTGTATCCAACTACACCCGCGACTCAACTTTCCGGAACTTGTTTGATACTGCCAATATGCAGATGTTTGCCCCAAAAGAAAGGCCGGGGCTGTTTATTCATGGGCAGGGTAAGTCTTATGGGATAGACTTTCACGTGCGTTATAAATACAACAACTTTACCACATGGCTTTCTTACTCGCTCAGCAAAAGTACCCGTCAGTTTTCTGAGATAAATAATGGCAACGAAGTGCCTGCATCTACAGACCAACGTCACCAAATAACCTGGACAAACATGTACGCATTTAAAAATTGGAATTTTGGTCTAACTAACTATTATTCAACCGGCCGCCCTTACGTTGACCTGAGCATAGATGCCCGGCGTATGCCTACTATCCGCTCTTATAAACGGTTGCCAGATTATTACCGGACAGATATTTCGGCTAATTATAATTTCAAAATCGGCGAAGCACGCATTAAAGCAGGGGCTACCATTATCAACCTTTTCAACGTGGACAACTACTATGATGTCAATTCTCGAAAGTTTGACACCGAAAATGCCAGTTTTTCCGAAACCAACGTTGTCAGGGCGCAAGACAGGTCTTTAAACCTTTTTATCCATTTTGTATTTTAAAAAATAGGGGATATTCTTTATAGCTTGTAATACTGATATAACTTAATATTTAAGGCTATGAAGAAAAAACTTTTAATCCTTGTTTGTGCAATGGCTATGGTAGCTTTTGCAGGTTGTCAGAAGTCTGATGAAAAAAGCGAAAATATCTCTGCTTTAAATTCACTTTCAGAAAATGTTGCAATTGCTGCAACCAGTGTTTCTACAAGCCAGATGGCTCTTTCATGTTCTGAAGATATTCAGGCTACGGTACTTTCAGATGTTGATAGTTCATACCGAAAAGTGAAATCTTATTTTCACAGGTATGGAAAAGGGGCTTTCAAGCTTTGTTTGTCTAATATTCCTATTTGTGCTACTGTAACTGTTAGTAGCGATACATTTCCCAAAACTATCATCATTGATTATGGTACATCGGGTTGTACAAGTCAACATGGCAATGTAAAGACAGGTAAGATTATTATTGAGGTTACTGATACTATTATTAATGCCGGAGCTGTAAAATCGATTAAGTATGTTGATTTTTATGTAAATGGCAATAAAATTGAAGGTTCTGGGATTATCCAAAATCTGGGCAAAAATAGCAATGGTAACTGGGTATTGGCTACAAATACAGAGTTTACTTTTACCGATTCGAGCAACAATGTAGCCAAAGAGATTTATAATGATACCATTGAATGGGTAGGTGGTTTTGAAACTGCTGATAAATCTGACGATGTTTATTACAAATCGGGCGCAGGTTCTATTACCCTGAACGATACCATTGCTTATAGCCGTACTATAACTACTCCTTTATTGATGAATAATACATGTGGTTATATAATTAGCGGGGTAGAAACACTTTACAAAAATGGGAGTACAGTAGTTATTGATTATGGCGATGGAACATGTGATGTAGTTGCCACTGTAACAATAAATGGGACTACTGAAGAAATAAGTATAGAAAAACATCACTTTAAGAAAGGAGGCCATTTTGAAAAACAGGTTGGCCATAGCAAAGGGAACAAAAAAGGGCTGTTTGGCTTTTAAAAGAGGTTTGGTTTGATTGGAAGGGCACTCGCGATAATGAGTGCCCTTTTATTTTGAGATAAGCATCTTTATTTTATCAAAAAGAGCAGTATTTTGGTAACATCCGGTAAACATTTCTGCCCCGGGGCCATAAGCAAAAACCATAACAGGAACGGCAGTATGGTTGAGCGAAGAAAAGTTTGAGTCAACAGTACTTTTTTTGAAGTTGCCGTTTATTAAAGTTAAGCCTCCGCTTTCGTGGTCGGCTGTAACAATAACAAGGGTTTTTCCATCTTTTTTGGCAAAATCAAGGGCTACCTTAACAGCCTTGTCAAAATCAACTGTTTCGTTGATAACATAATTGATACTGTTGAGGTGGTTGCCCCAATCTATTTGAGAGCCTTCTACCATTAGCAAAAACCTGTTTTTTTTCAACAGCTCTATTGATTTTTGAGTAGCTAACGGTAAAAAATCATTTCTTCCTTCAGAAATTTTTGGTAAATCTCCGTCTGTTGCCAGACATAACACTTTTTGCTGCGAAATATCTACAGAGTCAATATTAGTGCTGTAAAAGTAACCGTCTTTCATTAACAACTCAATAAGGTTGCGTTTATCTTTTCTTTTGACAAAATATTTGCGGCCCCCACCAAAAGCAACATCTACAGTCTTGTTCAAAAAATGAGAGGCTATTGTTTCATATTCACTGCGTTTCCCAACATGGGCATAAAATGCAGCAGGGGTAGCATGGGTAATAGCACATGTTACTGCAATACCAGTAGAGTAATGTTTCTCTTTGGCATATTCAAAAATGGTTTGCATAGGCTTTCCGGCAGTATCAACAGATAAGCTGCCATTATTGGTTTTTTTGCCACACGCAAAAGCTGTGCCTCCGGCTGCAGAGTCAGTAGTATATTCGTCTGCCGAGTATGTAAGCATAATGCCGGTTACAGGCATTCCAAATATGTTCAGATATTGGCCATTTGCGGTGTATGCTGCATACATCTGGGCAATTCCCATGCCATCGCCAATCATCAATATTACATTTTCAGGAAGTTGTTCTTTGAAGGTTTCTTGCTGTGCATTTAAACTATTGACAGATAGTGCAATACAGCAAATAGTTAATAATCTTTTCAAACTCATTTTTATGTTTATTCTTTCCATTTCAAAAATATATCTTTGTTTTGTAAAAAAGAGTAAAACACAATATTAATAATTTAAATATAGTTCATTATGGGACTCAACATTGTAAAAGACTATTTTCAAAAATCAGGTAAGGAGCAGAATATCATGCTTTTTACCCTGAAAAATACCGAAGGTACAGAAGTGGCAATAACAAACTATGGCGCAACCATTACCAGTATTAAAACTAAAGACAAAAATGGCAAGCCAGGTCAGATAGTTTGTGGCTTTGATAATATTGAAGATTTTCAGGGCAACCATCCTTTCTTTGGAGTAGTTTGTGGCCGTTATGCAAACCGCATTGCAAAAGGCAAATTTACACTCGAAGGGAAAGAATACACCTTGGCTATTAACAATGCTCCTAATACATTGCATGGTGGCAATAAGGGTTTTGATAAGGTAGTTTGGAGTTTTGAAGTGGTTGAAAGTGCCCAGGCTGTTGGGGTTAAGCTTACTTACGTTAGCAAAGATATGGAAGAAGGATATCCAGGGACATTGACAGCAACTGTAACATATCTTCTCAATGAAAACAATGAGTTGCAAATACATTATACTGCAAAAACAGATAAAACAACAGTTGTAAACTTGACAAACCATGCGTATTATAATTTAGGAGGGTTTGCTGGTGAAATAACTGACCACTTATTGCAAATAAACGCTAATAGCTATACCGAAACGGACAGTACTAGTATCCCAACAGGTAAAATTATTGAACTTGCCGGAACAGCTTATGATTTCAGGGAACTGACACTTATAGGTGACAGAATCAAAGGTACAACCAATGGTTATGACGACAACTTTATCCTGAACAAGGCAGGACAGCCAGCTTGCTCATTTGCTGCTAAGGTTGTCCATCCGGGAACTGGCCGTACCATGGAAGTATATACTACTGAGCCGGGAGTGCAGTTCTATTCTGCCAATTACCTCGATGGCACTATCAAAGGCCATGATGGCGTAGTTTACAAAAAACGTTTTGCTCTTTGCTTAGAGACACAGCATTTTCCAGATTCACCAAATCATGCACACTTCCCAACTACGGTTTTAAAACCAGGTGAAACTTATACACAAACTACTATTCATAAGTTTGGGGTAACAGAAAAGTAAAACGCCTGCGCTTCTGGACAAAATTGAACGCTAAGACGCAACAACGCAAAACAAATAATACTTTGCGTCTTCGTGTCTTAGCGTTTAGTTTAAAATACAGCTTATTTAATCCCACACATATTTCCAGCTTCCATCAGCTTGCCTTTTCCAAACAGTGTGAAATATACCTTTGCTTTCGGTTGTTTTTCCAAAGCTGTCTGCTGATTTCCAGGTGTATTTTCCATAAGTGTAGCCTAATGTCCCGTCATCAGAAACTTCTATAAAGTCTGGAGCCCATGATACTTCAGCATTTTTAGCTGTATTTTCTTCGTAATATTGTTTTATAGCGGCTTTACCCTTAATCAAATTGTTTTCACCACGAATGATGACAGCGCTATCATCTGCAAACTCTCCAAAAGCCTCTGCAACTCCAATACTTTTTGTCGCAGCCTCAAATGCTTTCTCGGTTTTAAAAATTTCTTCCTTTACAGCTTCTTTATTTATCTTGGTTTTACAAGATGAGATAAATGTAAGCATTGTAAATACAAATAATAGGCTAATTATACTTCTCATAGTTTTTAAATTTATTGTAACTTTTACATAACAGTTAAAACTGTCGGATTCTCTTACTAACAATGATTAAAGATAAGAATAATTAAAAAATCAAAAAAAAGAAAGATTTTAATGGAAGTATTCAGTTGTTTCTGTTATTTTGCAACGCTAAAATTTTTAAAAGCAAGAAATGATGCAAAATCAGGAAATAGCTATTATTGGTGGTGGAAGCTGGGCAACTGCATTAGCCAGCATCGTATCACACAATGTAAAGAAGTTCCATTGGTTCATCTACGAAAAAGAGATTATCGACCACATTAAAACGCATAAGCATAATCCTCAATATATCAGCGCTATAGAGTTTGACCCTTCAAAGATTGTTTTTCACAATCATGTGAAAGAAGCCATTGATGCGGCCAATGTCATTATTTTTGTTGTGCCTTCGGCATTTATCAAGCCATTGATGGGAAAAGAAGATATTGACTTTTCGGGCAAATTCTTTGTAAATGCTGTAAAAGGCCTTATTCCGGACGATAATATTACTGTAACCCAGTATTTTCAAGAACAATTCAGCATCCCTTTTAGTAGGGTAGGTGTGGTTTCAGGACCTTGCCATGCAGAGGAAGTTGCTTTGGAACGTTTATCATACTTGACAGTTGGTGCTGAGTTTGAAGAAGATGCTAAACAAGTAGCCGATTTGATAAGGGCTCCTTTCGTCAATACTATTATTTCAAACGATATATATGGCATTGAATATGGCTCTGTACTGAAAAATATTTATGCACTTGGTGCTGGTATCAACCATGGCCTTGGATATGGCGACAATTTTCAGGCAGTGTATGTGTCAAACGCTATACGTGAGATGGAACGTTTCCTTGGAAAGGTATTTGAACGCGAACGCCATCTTTTCCATTCAGTTTACTTGGGCGACTTGCTGGTAACCGCATATTCACAGTTTAGCCGTAACCGCACTTTCGGAAACATGATTGGCAAAGGCTATTCGGTTCAGGCTGCTATGATTGACCTCAATATGGAGGCTGAAGGGTATTACGCAACTAAAAGTATTTTTGAGGTAAATAAGAAGTTTAAGGTCAAAATGCCTATTGCTGAAGCGGTGTATAAAATATTATATGAAAAATGCAATGCTGCTGCTGAGGTCAAAGCGCTTGCCCAAAAGTTGAAATAGAAACATCAACCTATAAAATATCTTGATATGAGTACTTTAAATCTAAGCATTGATAAAATTTTTGACTTTGTCAGTAAAGACAAAGTGTATGCATTTGCAGACGAATGTGTGAAACAAAATAAGGCTTTGCACGAGAAAACTGGCAAAGGCAATGATTTTTTAGGATGGGTGAACCTTCCGTCTTCTATAACTCCTGAAATTATTAAAGATATTGAAAAAACAGCTGCATCTTTTCGTAAAAATTGCGAAGTTGTTGTAGTAGTTGGTATTGGAGGTTCATATCTTGGCGCTAAATCTGTAATTGAAGCGCTCTCAGACAGTTTCTATCAGATTAACAGGCCCAAAGATACACCTCTTGTAGTTTTTGCAGGCCAAAACATTGGTGAGGATTATACTGCAGAACTGATAAAATTATTGGATAAAAAGAAATACGGCATCATTTGTATTTCAAAGTCGGGTACTACAACCGAACCAGCTATTGCTTTCCGTATCCTTAAAGGACATTTGGAACAAAAAGTAGGTAAGCCCCACGCAAAAGAGCTTATTGTGGCTATTACCGATGCAAAAAGAGGCGCTTTGCGTACCCTTGCCACTCAGGAAGGTTACAAAACCTATGTAATTCCTGACGATGTTGGTGGCCGTTTCTCTGTACTCACCCCTGTTGGTTTATTACCTATTGCTGTGGCCGGTTTTGATATTGCCAAACTTGTTGCAGGTGCCCAAAAAATGGAAGAACTAACTGCTCCTGATGTTGCTTTTGAAGATAATCCTGCTGCAATTTATGCTGCTGCACGCAATGCTTTGTACAAAGCAGGAAAGAAAATAGAAATCCTTGCAAATTATAATCACAAGCTTACTTTTGTTGCCGAATGGTGGAAACAACTTTATGGCGAAAGTGAAGGAAAAGAAAATAAAGGCATTTTCCCTGCCAGCGTAACTTTT
The DNA here is from genome assembly GCA_029572965.1 of Bacteroidota bacterium. Taxonomy (GTDB): domain Bacteria; phylum Bacteroidota; class Bacteroidia; order Bacteroidales; family DTGW01; genus JAKPQD01. The sequence continues at coordinate 37,770 of JAKPQD010000331.1, forward strand.
ACCTCTGATCTTCACTCAATGGGCCAATATATTCAAGAAGGCGAACGTCATATCTTCGAAACTGTTATCACTGTTAAGAATACAAACCACAATGTGGCTGTCCCTTTTGAAAAGGATAACCTTGATGGGCTCAACTTCCTTGCATACAAACGCATTGATGAAGTAAACAAGATGGCCGAACTTGGAACTCTTGTAGCCCACATGGATGGAGGTGTTCCCAATATCATCATTGAAATATCCAGGCTTGATGAGTATAATCTCGGACTTTTGTTCTATTTCTTCGAAAAAGCTTGTGGTATCAGTGGTTACTTGTTAAAAGTTAACCCGTTTGACCAACCGGGCGTTGAAGCATACAAGAAGAATATGTTTGCATTGCTCGATAAACCTGGTTTTGAAACAGATTCTGAAATATTGAAAAAACGTTTAGGCATCAACAAATAATATCAATAATTGCAGAGCTTGTTTATGCAGGCTCTGCTTTTTTTCTTGGTTCTTGACTCTTGGTTCTCTAATATGCTCGAAGTAAAAAACATACATAAATCCTTTGGAAAGCTCGAAGTGTTGAAAGGTATAGATCTTTCGATAAAAAAAGGCGAGATTGTGTCTATTACCGGGCCTAGCGGAGCAGGAAAAACCACGTTATTGCAGATTATGGGCACGCTTTTAAAACCCACCTCCGGTAAGGTATTTATTGGTGGTAAAGACGTGTTTGCTATGAAAGATGACCAGCTTGCCGGCTTCAGAAATAGCGAGATAGGTTTTGTCTTTCAGTTCCATCACCTGCTTCCAGAATTTAGTGCGGTGGAAAATGTTATTATTCCTGCATTAATCGCTCGCAAGAAAAAGAAAGATGCCATAGAAAAAGCTAAATCATTACTCGAAGAATTAAACCTCGGTCATCGGTTGAACCATAAGCCGGGCGAACTTTCAGGAGGTGAACAGCAAAGGGTTTCTGTTGCACGTGCCCTTATGAACGACCCGCTGCTTGTGTTGGCAGATGAACCATCCGGAAACTTGGATTCTGTGCATAAAACAGAATTACATCAGTTGTTTTTCGACTTGCGCGACCGCTACAATCAAACTTTCGTGATTGTTACCCACGACAACGAGTTGGCTGCCAAAGCCGACCGCCAGATAAAACTAGCCGACGGCCTTGTTATTGCCCAATAATCTGATAAAAGATTTACAAGAGATAAAGCAGTCGCTTGATTGGCTTGTCATTCATTTCAATACTCCTGCATTTATTGAAAAAGACCCTATATCTGTTCCTCACAGGTTCAGTAAAAAGGAAGATATCGAGATTGCTGCATTTCTGGCAGCCACTATTGCCTGGGGGCAGCGTACAACGATATTGAACAATGCCAACAAACTCATGGGGTTGATGGACAATGCTCCGTATGATTTTGTTACCGGCCATACTCAAAAGGATTTGCAGCGTCTTAATGGTTTTGTACACCGCACGTTTAATGAGGTGGACTGTATATTTTTTATAAAATCCTTACAAAATATCTATTCCAGGCATAATGGGCTTGAAGGGGTTTTTAATACCGGGTTTCATCATGATAATACTGTTTTTTCGGCTTTAGTGTATTTTCGAAAACTATTTTTTGAAACCGAACATCAATACCGAAGTGAAAAGCATATTTCTGACGTAACAAAAGGCGCTGCAGCAAAGCGCATCAACATGTTTTTGCGTTGGATGGTACGTCAGGACAAGTGTGGCGTTGATTTTGGTATCTGGCGAAATATCCCGGCCTCTGCATTAATGCTGCCTTTAGATGTGCATACAGCTAATAGTGCCAGGCAGTTGGGGCTTTTGGTGCGTACCCAAAATGACTGGAAAGCCGTTGAGGAAATTATGTCCGTTTTGCGTAAATTTGACCCGCATGACCCTGTAAAATACGATTTTGCATTATTTGGGGCCAGTATTGAAAAGATTTTTTTAAAGTAATACAATTATAAACGTTGGCAAATTCTTATTTTCAGTTTAAAAAATTTACCATCAACCAGGAAAAATGCGGTATGCCTGTTAATACCGATAGTGTATTGCTCGGGGCATGGGCTAATGTTGATAATTGTAATAAAATATTGGACATTGGCACTGGAACTGGCATTTTATCTTTAATGATGGCGCAACGTTGCAATGCAACCATTGATGCAGTTGAGATTGATGAAGCATCTTATTTGCAAGCCCTTACCAATTTTGAACAGAGCGATTGGGGTGACCGTATAAATGCTTATTTCTGTTCAATTCAGGAGTTTGCTGCTTCTACTTCCAGTAAATACGAGCTGTTGATATGCAACCCGCCGTATTTTGCCAATGCAGTAAAGAGCACCAATCATCAAAAAAAGACGGCAAGGCATACCGATACGCTTAGCTTTGAAAACCTTATCAGCGCTACAATGCATTTGCTTGAAGATAAGGGGCGGCTATCATTGATATTGCCTTATTCCGAAGGCTGCATCTTTATTGCTTTAGCTGCAAAAGAAGGATTGTTCTGTGTACGTAAAACCAATGTAAAATCAGTGACTCATGCACCTATAACACGTTTATTGCTCGAATTTGCTACACTTCCTCAACAAGTAGCAGAAGATTATCTTGTTATTGCTGATGAACAGAACAATTATTCAGATAAGTTCAGGCATTTGACAGTTGATTTTTATAAGTTTTTTTAAAATACGGTTATTTCTGTTAAGAGGCTGTTAAAGAATATCATTCAGCTGCTGTAATAGTGTAAATTTGCCCGTAAATTAATAAATTGCAAAGACGTTAGAAGTTTTATTTATTTTTCATGAAAAACCGCGCAATTACTATTATCGTCGTTTTGTCTTCAATAGCAATGTTGGGGCTTATTGCAGCGCAGGCTTATTGGGTAAATAAAGCTTATGACCTGTCGCAAAAGCACTTTGAACATAGGGTTTATTCAGGATTATATGGCGCTATGCTCGAAATATCATGGAACAAGAAACCTATGCCAAAAGATTCGGCCAATATGACCGAAGCTCAGATTTTACTTGCCAGAGTACGTCCAGGATCTGTTGATACTTCTCTATATCGCCATTTTGGTTATAACCAGGTGGATAATAAATACGAATTTGCTATAGTGCTAAACAGTAACGATTCTATTGTTTACCAATCGCCGGGTTATGTAAGAGATGTAAAAAAAGAAAAGGTTTTTAAAAAGTGTTTGTGGTACATGCCTTCTATGAAAAACTTTAGTATCAGGGTCATATTTCCTCAGATACAAAAAACCTTGGTGGGCGATATTTGGTTTTGGCTTTTTTTGTCTGGTTTTTTTCTGATGGTGGTAATTCTTTGTTTTGCCGCAATACTTATATTGGCTTATAAGAACAAAAAGCTTTCAGAAATGAAGACAGACTTTATCAACAATATTACTCATGAGTTTAAAACACCAATCAGTACAATATCTCTGGCTTCTGAGATTTTGGTAAACGTAAACCAGGCTTCTCACCTGGATAAAGTAAAAAGGTATGCCAGTATTATTCAGGAAGAAAACAGAAGAATGCAAATGCAGGTGGAACAAGTTCTTCGTATGTCCAAACTGGATAAAAAGGAGTATGAGCTGAACAAAGAAAATATAGACCTTAATGAACTCGTTACAAATGCTGTTCAAAACCTGTGTCTTGATTTGGACAACCCTGCAATAAAAATACACTTTTCATTGTCTGACAAAAAAATTGAAATGCTGGCCGACCCTGTACATTTGACCAATATTATTAAAAACCTTGTTGATAATGCCTGTAAATATTCAAAAGGAAACCCGCAGATTACAGTTTGCACAAGCTTGAACAATACGTATGCTACCATTTCTGTAGCCGACAAAGGAATAGGCATTGAACATGACAAGCAAAAGTATATTTTCGAAAAATTTTATCGCATACCAACTGGCGATGTTCATGACGTTAAAGGTTCTGGTATTGGGCTTTATTACGTTAAGGTTATGACTGAAGCACATGGGGGAAAAGTAATTGTTAAAAGTGAACCGGGCAAAGGTTCCCAATTTGATATAGTTTTACCTCTTAAATAATTGACAACCCATATAAAATGAAAAACAAAGGAAACATATTACTTGTAGAAGATGATAAAAATCTTGGGTTTATCATCAAAGATTTTTTACACGAATCTGGTTACCATGTAGATCTGGCCGAAAATGGGCAGAGTGCTTTGGCCATCTTCGGGACTAAAAGCTTTGATTTGGTTCTTTTGGATGTTATGTTACCTATAATTGATGGATTCTCTGTTGCAGAAACAATAAAAGCTAAGAATGCTATTGTCCCTATTATTTTCTTAACTGCACGCTCATTGGATGATGATAAAATACGCGGTTTGAAAATTGGCGCTGACGATTATATCACTAAACCTTTTAGTACAGAAGAACTATTACTCCGTGTTGAAGCTGTATTGCGCCGCACAAAAGGCCATGTTGCCAATGTTGTTGTTTCGCAAGAAATATTTCAAATCGGTTCTTATACTTTCGACTCATCTAACCAAACTATTACCCTTGGAGATGATGTAAAAATGCTTACCCGCAAAGAAGCAGATTTGCTAAGGCTTCTTTGTATAAACAAAAACCAGCTTGTACGCCGCGATTTTGCCCTTAAACTCATTTGGGGCGAAGATGATTATTTCATGGGCAGGAGCATGGATGTTTATATCACTAAGCTACGTAAAATATTGAAAGACGACCCGTCCATCCAAATTCAGAACGTTCATAGGACTGGTTTTAAGCTTGAAGTAAAAGACTAATGCTTAGAAAGGGTAACCATGATTGGCCTTATCTTTATTTTCTTCAATAATAGCTGAATTTTCTTTTATCTCATTGGTGGTATCCTGCACTTCCTTTTTTAAATGGGATGTTTCGCGTGCTATCTCTTCTTTTATTTCATCGCTGGCTTTCTTTATTTCGTTAATACCCTTGCCTAAGCTGCGTGCAAAGCCCGGAATCTTGTCTGCACCAAATAATACAAGTATGGCAAGTAAAATCAAAAGAATCTCAGAACCGCCCATTTTCTTATTTTTGTACAAATTTACTTATTTTCAGTCAATCTAAATATTAAAGAAAAATATTGGAATCTTTGTTTATTATTCATTATTCATGATGGTACGGCTCATTATTGATAATGGTAAAAGCCCTGTATAGCTGTTCCAAAAAAATAGTCCTTACAATCTGATGCGAAAATGTCATCTTTGAAAGCGATATCTTATATTGTGCCCTGTTTATAACGGATTCGTCAAAGCCATAAGCACCACCAATAATAAAAACAAGCCTTTTACAACCTGAGTTCATTTGTCCCTGAATAAAACTGGCAAATTCAGGTGAAGTGTATTGGTTGCCCCGCTCATCGAGCAAGACGACTTTGTCTGTTGGTTCAATTTGCTGCAACAGCAAGCTGGCTTCCTGGCGTTTTATTACCTGGGTATCTGCTACATTACCTTTTTTCTGGGTAACTTCCTTGACCTGAAAGTTCAGGTATCGCGATATTCGTTCTGTGTATAATTGAATACCTTGCGAAACAAAGGTGAAATCTGTCTTTCCGGTAACCAGCAGTAAAACTTTCATGAAATGTTGTTTTGCATTTTGAAATATCATTATTTTGCGGCGAAATGCAAAGGTACTGAAGATTTTCAATTGAAATCGGGGTTAATTTCTACTAATATTTAACATAGTTTTGTGCTTAGTTTTTTTTAATATTTTTCACTACTTTTGCCTTCATTTTTTTACTATCTTTAAAAGCAAATAAAAATAAGTGCCATGTTTGAAAAAGAACTTGAAATATTTAAGAAAATAAAAGCCGATTTACTTTCTCAATATTCGGGTGGATTTGTGGTTATTAAAGGTGACGAAGTATTAGGCGTATGGCAATCAAGATTAGATGCTCTTAAATCAGGGATTGATAAATATGGTGACGTTCCATTTTTAGTCAAAAATATTAATGAGAGCGACATAGTTATCAATTTTTCAAGAAATTTAATATTTGCATAAGTATGCCTGTGTTCCCTAATAGGGTGCCTAATTTACAACAAATTGGCCCAATAGTTGAAGTTGTAATATTTCCTTCACAACCTATCTATATAAAAATGCGAAATGAAGGCCAAAATCCACCTTCAAAAAAAGTTATTGCTCTTATTGATACAGGAGCAAGTGGTTCTTGTATCAATGACCCAATAGCAAAAGAATTAGGTTTAATTGCTCGTGATGTAGTTCCTGTCCAAACACCTTCTGGCACATCTCAACAACCAATCTACGATTTAGGATTTTCTCTTCCAAGTTTAACTGCAAATATCATCCCTATACAAGCATTAGGCTCTGATTTAGAAAAACAACCATATGATGCATTAATTGGTAGAGATATTTTATCTTTTTGCACTCTTATTTATAATGGTTGGGATAATTCATATCAGTTGCACATCTAAACAAATGCACAGAGCTGTTTTGACATTACATACATTATGGAAATCAGGAAAGAAGATATTTTACCATTTTTAAAAGTTGTTATTGCCGAAGATTTAGGCGATGGAGACCATACATCTCTTGCTACTATTGACCCTGAACAACGAGAAAAGGCCCAGTTGATTGTAAAACAAGAAGGTATCATTGCTGGCATTGATGTAGCCCGTATGGTGTTTGAATTATTAGACAGTACAGTAACCTTTACCCCATTGATGCAAGATGGCAGGCAGGTTAAGTTTGGCGAAATAGCCTTTATTGTTGAGGGACGGACACAAACTATGCTACAGGCCGAACGTATTGTGCTCAATATTATGCAGCGCATGAGTGGTATTGCAACCCAGACAAATACTTATGTCAAGAAGTTGGAAGGAACCAAAACCAAGGTGCTTGATACCCGTAAAACAACTCCTTGCATGCGACTGCTTGATAAATATGCTGTCAAGATTGGAGGGGGCGAGAATCACCGAATTGGCTTGTATGATATGATATTAATAAAAGATAACCATATTGATTTTGCTGGAGGAATTGAAAAAGCCCTTGAAAAAACTTATCAGTACCTCAAAGAAAAAAATAAAAACCTCAAAGTCGAAATTGAAGCCCGTTCGCTTAGCGATGTTCAGCGAATCCTCAATTTTGGCAGGGTTGACCGCATTATGCTTGACAATTTTACCCCGGCTCTAACTAAACAAGCCGTAGAACTCATTGCCGGGAAGGCTGAGATTGAATCATCTGGTAATATTACCATTGAAAATATCAGGGATTATGCCGAATGTGGCGTTGATTATATTTCTGTTGGCGCATTAACGCACCAAATCAAGAGCCTTGACCTCAGTTTGAAAGCAATTAAGTAAATCTTCAATTAACAATTATTGCTCTAAATCTTCACCCTGTCAAAACCTTCGCCATATACGCCCATGACGCTGCTCATAGAAATAAAGGCTTGCGGGTCTTCTTCATTGGTAATACGCAATACCGCTGCTGACTCGTATTTGCGTACAACAATGAGCAATATGTCCATGTTTTGTTTAGAGTACCAGCCTTGACCTTTTATTAAAGTTATGCCACGGCCAACTTCATCGGATACCCGTTGGGCTATTTGCTCGTGTTTCTTGCTGAAAATAAGAATTTGGTATGATTGATTGGTGCCTTCAAGAATCAGGTCTATAACATACGAGGTGATAGCCATTGTTACGTAGCCATACACTATTTTTTCAAGACTATAAAACAGAAAGTACGATGAACCAATGATAATAACATCCTGATAAAGGATTAGACGTCCTAATCGGATGTTTTTATATTTATGGATAATTAAAGCCGTTATATCTGTGCCACCTGTACTACCCCCTTGCGAAAAAACAAGTCCAACACCAGCACCTGATAATATTCCTCCTATAACAGTTGCCATAAAAGCATCTTTAACAATCGGAGCTGTAAAAAATGGCTGCAGTATAGTAAAGAAGACCGACAATCCAATAACCCCATATACCGTTTGTATTCCAAACTTTAGACCTAAAATACGGATGGATATTAGTATAAGAATGACGTTTAAAATCAGATACGTAAGCCCTATGGGCAGTTTGATAGCGTAAAACAGCAGGGCACATAAGCCACTCAATCCGCCACCTGTTATCTGAGCAGGTATCAAAAATGCCATCCAGCCAATGGCCGTGAGTAATAGGCCAAAGGTGATGATGGCATGGGATTTTATCTTTTGTTTTAAATCTTTCGGCATACCAGTTTCAAATGAACTGGTACCAAAGATAATTTAATATGCTGGTTTTCTGCTATAAAGCTTCGACTATTTAAAAAAATCAATGGTTGTTATCAAATCTTTTGAACGATCAGCCAATAATGTTGAGCTTTCAGATAACCTTTCCGAAACTACCACCGTCTCCTGGCTTGAGTTGTTAAGCTCTTGCATAGAGTTGTTTATTTGCTGTATCCCGATAAGTTGTTCGCTACAAGCAGAGGAAATTTCCTGCATAAAGGAGGAGTTGTTGTCAATGTTAGGAATCAGGTCGATGAGGAGCTGGTTTGTCTTTGAAGTTGACTCTACCATTTGTTGTACCAATGTTTGAATCTCGTCGGCAGCAATTTTGCTTCGTTCTGCAAGCTTCCGTACCTCTGCAGCAACAACTGCAAAACCTTTACCATGTTCACCAGCCCTGGCTGCTTCTACTGCTGCATTTAGCGCAAGAATATTTGTTTGGAATGCTATGTCATTGATAATGGTAATTCTTTGTTTTATTATCTCCATATTCGAAAAGCTTTCAGAAGATACAGTGCTTACTTCTTTAAGTTTTTCAACAGAGGTTTTGGCTACTTTATCTGTGTTAGCTGCATTTTGGTGTGTTTGTGCCAGGTGGGCACTCATTTCTTCAACAGATGAAGAAACCATTTCTGCAGTGGCAGCTTGTTCGCTGGCAAGGCTGGCAAGGTTTTCTGCATCTGAAGTAAGCGCCTGGCTTGCTTCAGAAAGGTTTTTTGAAGTTTCGCCAATTTGGGTTACCAGGCGGCGTAAAGTGCTTTTGTGCCTGTTCAGCGCTTTTGATATATCTCCTATTTCATCTTCTTTGTCATATTTCAAATCTTCGTTTTCAATAGTCCCTTCTGCTAAAGCTTCTAATTGAGAACGTATCATTTCAAAAGGCTTGCGCATAATATTGCGCATCATGATATAAGAAATTAGGATGGTTAAAAGTACTAATGGCGCAGCCCAAAAAGCATGGGTTAACGACGAAGTGCCAATGTAATAAGCAATACAAATAATAATTACATTTGATGCGGTAATAGAATGTGTGGCATTTAGTACAAAGGACCTTTTAAAGACAATTCGTTTTATTACAGCAAATAAAATCAAACTTGTCGTTACAATAATGATAAAAAGCGTTGTTTTGTCCATGTTCGTATAGGTATTGGTTTATAGTAGGTTCGCTAAAATTATACTAAAAAAAAATATCTAAACAACTTTTGGTTTTATTTTAGTTCAGTAAAATGCTTAATAGCTTTATTTTATTGGCAAATAAAAAGGTCATAAAAGAAATCTCCTTTATGACCTTTTTTATAGTAAAAAACTAATTGCTATAGCTCGATAACAAATCCTCCCATTGGTTTAACCTGTAGTTTTACTTCATTGTTGTTGGTGTTTTCAGTTCTGAAATCTCTGTTTGTTTTGCCATCAGTAATAATTACAGCATCTTTTTTTTGTTTAAATCCTGAAATATCGAATTTCAGGTTCAAATCTTCTGAAGTAGAGTTAATGCCGGCAATATACCACTTATCATTTCCTTTTCTGGCTATTACTACATATTTCCCAGGGTATCCATCAATAAATTTTATATCTGACCATGAAGAAGGAAGTGTTTTGATAAAATCCTTAACAAATTCAGGTTGTTTGGCCATTCCTTCGGGAACTTCAGCATAATGTTGTATCCCGGATTGGAATAATACAGAAAGTGCCATTTCAAAAGCGTTTGAGGTATTGCGTTTTAGGTTAGGTATTTCAGAAAAACACATCGGGGTAAAATCCATTGGCCCAACAACGTTACGCGTAAATGGAAGCATAGCGCAATGTGCAGCTTGCATGTCTGCCCCTTCTTGAGTAAAAGTACAGAATTCAAACCCTTTGACCGCTTCCATTGCCACAAGGTTAGGGTATGTACGTGACCAACCTCGGGGGACTGTGCATCCGTGCGTGTTTACCAACAACTTGTATTTTGCAGCATCCTCAATCAGGTCATGATAGTATGCTATCATCGACTGTCCGTCTCCTCCCCAGAAATCAACTTTAACCCCTGCAATACCCATTTTGCTTATTTTTTCAAACTCTTTATTTCTTATTGCTTTGTCAAACATAAGGTTACGAGGGGTAAGCGGGGTTGTATTCCACGAACCGGCTGAGTTGTACCAAAGTATAATTTTTACATTCCTGCTGTTGGCATAAGCCACCAAATCAGCGATTTTTTCATAACCAATTTTTTTATCCCAAAAAGCATCTATAAGGCAGTATTGCCAATGCATTTGTGATGCATAGTCGATAAAACGCTTTTGAGTGCTGTAAATAGTCGAATCGTCTTTGTATAAAACCCATGACCATGAAGCTTTCCCAGGTTTAATAAAAGTAGTGTCTTTTAAAACGCATGGTTTGCTGACATCGGTGATAAGGCTTGATTCTACTATTGTACCAAGTGTTTGCCCTACTATAATTACCCTCCATGGACTGACAAACGGGAAGGTAATTTGAGGTTTCACTGCGGCCAAGCTGTCTGTACGTTCCATAGGTTGTGGAAACTGAATGCTAAATTCGGCATCCGGCGAGGCTGTTGATAGCCTTGAACCGCAATAATTTCTGTCCACATCAGCCTCGGAAATAAGTACCCAGTTGCCAGCAGATTTAAATAAAGCCGGAAATGCCCAACCAGCTTTATATGGAGCTTTGGTTGTTACCGGAACTTCTGTGTAATAATATTGTTCATAAGATGGTTGGTCAAAATTCCAGCCTGTGTGGGCATCTGTTTGAGGATGTAGCCAGGCCTTAGCCGATAATGGGAAGTTGAAGCCTGAGTTTTCTACAATAACTGAGTCTGATTGATTTTTATATTTATTTATTTCGTAACGAAAAGCTAATCCATCATTTGAAACTTGAAATACTACTGAAAGCATTTCTCCATCCTGGTTTTTTACGTCAATACGTTGCTTTATTGCATTGTATGAGCACTTTTCGCGTTTTTCATTTTTTAACTGATAAATGTCTTTTACTTTTTCAACTTCAGAAGTGCCAACAATTGTAAGCCCTGTGGTAAAATCAGCTTCAGATAATTTTAAACCAAGTTTTGAAGATTCTAGCACCAGCGAATCTTTACATTGTAAGTTGTAAGTAAGGGAGCCCAAAGAATCAATGCTGATGGTCACAGCAATATTTCCATCAGGAGACTTTATGGTATAACGGTCAGACACCTTCTGACTACAGGCTAAGCTAAGCCCCAATAAACATAAGACGATAATTTTTTTCATATTTTAAGTTGTTTGTTTGTGATAAGTTCGTTAATGCAAATATAATTGTAAAAAATACACTTAATAAATTCTTTTTACTAAAGTTATAAAAATTTCTGCTCCAATTATTTTCAATTCATAAAGAACTCATAAAAATGAAAGCATAATTCTTGCTATATTCGCAGAAAGAAAAATAACAGAATATGTACAGGACTAATACTTGTGGAGAGCTGAATTTAAGCCATGTTGGTAAAAATGTTACGTTGTCGGGCTGGGTACAACGGGCCCGTGACCTTGGCGGAATGACATTTGTTGATTTGCGTGACAGATACGGAATAACTCAGTTGGCTTTCAATATGGATAAAAACGCTGAGCTTTGTCTTGAAGCGCGAAAGCTTGGACGTGAGTATGTAATTCAGGTGTCAGGTTTAGTGGCTGAAAGAGAAAGTAAAAATCTTAAAATGCCTACTGGTGAAATAGAAATCATTGTTGATTCGCTTAAAGTGCTTAATACTGCTGATGTTCCGCCTTTTACCATTGAAGATGTTTCGGATGGTGGCGATGAACTCCGCATGAAATACAGATATTTAGATCTTCGTCGTAACCCGCTCAAGCAGAACCTTATGTTAAGGCACAGGCTGGCACAGGAAGTGCGCCGTTACCTCGATTCTAAAAATTTTATGGAAATAGAAACCCCGGTGCTGATGAAATCTACACCCGAGGGTGCTCGTGACTTTGTTGTTCCATCCCGCATGAACCAGGGCCAGTTTTATGCATTGCCACAATCTCCGCAGACTTTGAAACAAATATTGATGGTAGCCGGCTATGACCGCTATTTTCAAATTGTAAAGTGTTTCAGAGACGAAGATTTACGTGCCGACCGTCAGCCTGAGTTTACGCAAATAGACTGCGAAATGTCATTTGTTGACCGTGATGATATCATTGAAACTATTGAGGGTTTAATGAAATATCTTTTTAAAACGGTTAAAAATATTGAATTTAAAGATGCATTTCCTCTTATGCCTTACAGCGAAGCAATGAATTTCTATGGTTGCGATAAACCTGATTTGCGTTTTGATATGCGCTTTGTTGATATTACTTCTATTGCCAAAGGAAAAGGCTTTGGCGTATTTGATAATGCTGAGTATATTGGGGCTATTTGTGCAAAAGGTTGCTCGGAATACTCTCGTAAAGAGCTCGACGCTTTGACGGACTTTGTGAAGAAGCCACAAATTGGAGGTTCTGGACTGGTTTATGTAAAGTATGGTGCTGACGGGTCTATCAAATCTAGTGTTGATAAATTTTATACCCCTGAAGATATTACTGTATGGCTAAATGCAGCTAAAGCTGAGAAAGGCGACTTGCTGCTTATTGTCTGTGGCCCCAAAGAAAAAACACTGAAAGCACTTGGTGAATTGCGCTTGGAAATGGGTAACCGTCTTGGGTTACGCAACCCAGATGTGTTTGTCCCTTTGTGGGTCGTAGATTTCCCATTATTAGAGTGGGATGAAGAAAGTAAACGCTACTTTGCTATGCACCATCCATTTACAGCCCCTGTTGATGAAGACGTTCCGTTGTTTGATACAGATCCGGGAAAAATCCGTGCAAAAGCCTACGACCTTGTTATCAATGGGGTTGAAATTGGCGGAGGTTCTGTTCGTATCCATAGTAAAGATTTACAGTCGAAAATGTTTAATGCTATGGGCTATACGCAAGAAGAGGTTGATTATCAGTTTGGCTTCCTGCTGAACGCTTTTAGATATGGTGCCCCTCCTCATGCTGGTTTGGCTCTTGGCTTTGACAGGTTGACTTCTATGTTTGCCGGCCTCGATAGTATCCGCGATGTTATTGCATTCCCCAAAAACAATGCAGGCCGTGATGTAATGCTCGACGCACCTTCGGTTATCCGTGATGAACAGTTGAAAGAGCTTGGAATTGCTGTAGTTGCAAAAAAAGAATAAGTGATTTATTGTCATCTAAAACAAGAAAGCCTGGTTCATTCAATTACCAGGCTTTCTTGTTTTTATCATCTTATTTACTAACACTGTTATCCGGTAAAATAAAATAGATCCTTATAAATACTAGTAATATCGTTGATTAGAAACAGATCGCCCCGTCGGGGCTTAATTTTACTACAAACAGGACGTCGCTACGCGACTAAATAATAGCAGCGTAGCAGCGAACTGTTTGTAGAATAACCCAATACACCAAATGTTCCTAAGCTGCATAGCAGCGACCTGTTTTTTCCGGACAACAATTGATTTACTAATTCTCAAATTAGCTCATTTCCTCATTTACCTTGTGTGTCTGTTCAGCAGCTTTTCTACCGGGCTGATTTCAATAAACGAAGCACCAAAGTTGCTGCCATAGTTGCCTGCAATAACTACTACAAGGTTATCTTTCTCAAGCATCTTTTCTTCAAGGCAGTGGGAGAGCGCTTTGTGAACAAATTCATAGCTGCTGTTTGATTCTTCAATGACATCAGCAAAAACACCAAATGAAAGGCTCAATTCACGAACTGTACGTTTGTCATAGCAAAAAGCAAATATAGGTTTACGGCCTCTGTAACCTGCCATATTGCGGATAGAACGGCCTGTTTCGCTATCAGCTATGATAGCTTTGGCATTGAGGGTAATAGCCGCTTCAACGGCTGTTTTGGTGAGGTATGCAGAGCGTTGATTGCTTAATACTACCATTGGTACATCATGGATGTCGCTACGTGATTTTTCAACTTCACAGGCAACCCTGGCCATGGTTTCTACAGCTTGTAAAGGGTATTTGCCATAAGCAGTTTCGCCACTGAGCATAATGGCATCAGTTTTACTGAAGATAGCATTGGCAATATCACTTACCTCAGCACGTGTGGGCCTTGGGTTTTCTATCATCGAGTGAAGCATTTGAGTTGCGACAATAACCGGCTTGCGGCGTGCAATACATTTGCTTACAATCATTTTCTGGATACCGGGGATTTTCTCGTAAGGAATTTCAATAGCAAGGTCGCCACGAGCTACCATAACGCCATAAACGCAATCGAGAATTTCATCAAGGTTGTCAACCCCTTCCTGGTTCTCAATCTTGGCAATGATTTTAATTTTGCTGTTGTGTTTGTCCAGTATTTCTTGGATGGCCATAACGTCGTTACGGTTACGGACAAACGAGTGTGCAATAAAATCAATATCTTGCTCGATACAATATTTTACAAAATCACGGTCTTTGTCGCTCAACGAAGGCAGGCGGAAACTTACAGAAGGGACGTTGATACTTTTGCGCCCTTCTACTTTACCATCATTGCAAACTTCACAAACTAAGTATTCTTCATTTTTTGATTTCACACAAAGTTCAAGTGAGCCATCATCAATGAGGATATGGCTTCCTACTGGCACGTCATGTACAAAGCCTGTATAGTTTACGTATATACATTCCGGTACAGTTTCTTTTTCAGGTTGTCCGGCAATTTTTACTACATCGCCTGTTTTTACTGCAAACCCTTTTGATGGAGTAGTTCGGATTTCGGGGCCTTTAGTATCTACCAGGATGCCAATTTTGTCAGATACCTGGCGTACAATGTCAATTACTTTTTGCGCTTGTTCAAATCCCTGATGGGCTGTATTAAGACGGACAACGTTCATCCCAGCCTCATAGAGCTGGCGTATAAACTCAACACTACATCCCTTGTCGGATATGGTGGCGACAATTTTGGTTTTTTTCATACACTAACTAATCACTTTTTCTTTTTCAACTTTAAAAAAACTTCTTAAAACTGAACAGAAAACTTATATTTTAAATACTAACACTAACACTAACACACTGACAATCAAGTGGTATAAAAAACACTTTCGGAAGGTGCAAAGCTATGCTGTATTACTCGATAAAAAAAATTATTTTTGAAAAAAAAGATGACTTGGGAAGAAGCTAATATAAGATTTGTCAATTACCTGAAAATAGAGCGTTCATTATCAGCTAATTCTGTTGAAGCTTATGATGATGATTTGCACAAGCTTCGGCAATATTTTGAGTATATCAATGCATCAGTAGTGCCAGAGAAGGTTACAACAGGACAAATTCAGGGGTTTTTGCAATGGATCAATGATTTAGGCATGGGCGCCCGTAGCCAGGCCCGCGTTTTGTCTGGCCTGCGAATGTTTTATAAATATCTTATTTTTGACGGAGTTATTGACAACGACCCGATGGAACTGGTTGAATCGCCCAAAATAGGCCGAAAGTTGCCTGTAGTCTTGTCTATTGAGGAGATCGATGCTCTGATAGCAGCTATTGATTTGAGCAAACCGGAAGGGAGGCGGAATAAAGCAATTATTGAAACACTTTACAGTTGCGGGCTCCGTGTTTCAGAACTGATTGAGCTGAGGTATAGCAACATTTTTTTTGATAAGGGATTTATAAAAGTACTTGGAAAAGGCAATAAAGAACGGTTGGTGCCTATTAGCAACAAAGCTGTTAAAGAAATTCAACAATATCTGCCAGACCGGAACAGTATGCTTGATGTAATGACTAAAGACAGCGAAAACATCCTTTTTTTGAACAATCGCGGGCATAAACTTTCCAGGGTGATGATTTTTACTATTATTAAGAATCTGGCAGAAAAAATAGGACTAAAAAAAAATATCAGTCCTCACACTTTTCGGCATTCATTTGCTTCGCATCTGGTTGAAGGAGGCGCTGATTTGCGAGCAGTACAAGAAATGTTGGGTCACGAAAGCATTCTTACTACTGAGATATACACACACCTCGACCGTCAGTACCTTCGTGATACCATCATTCAGTTTCACCCCAGGGGATAATTACAGCATCCATATTAAATAACTTCTTATCTTTGCTAAAATTTTTCAAACATGATACTTTTCGTTAGCCTGTTTTTATTGGCTTATTTATTGGGTTCTATTCCAACATCAGTATGGGTGGGCAAATGGTTTTTTGGTATTGATGTACGTCAGCATGGAAGCGGTAATGCCGGAGCTACAAACACCATTAGAGTGCTTGGTTGGAAAGCAGGAGGGCCGGTTTTTGTAGTCGATATTGCAAAAGGCTTTGCTGCTGCATCGCTTGTCTGGGCTACAGAGCTTATGCCCAAAACAAGCCAGTTTGTCAATTTTCAGTTAATTCTTGGTTTTGCGGCATTGCTTGGTCATATATTCCCTGTTTTTGCTGGTTTTAGAGGAGGAAAGGGGGTAGCAACTCTTTTAGGTGTGGTAATAGCATTGTCCCCTCTTCCTGCAGTACTTGCATTTATGGTGTTTCTGGTAATTCTTTTTATTTTTAAATATGTATCATTGGCTTCTATGACGGCAGGTTTAAGTTATCCATTGATGCTTTGGTTTTTGTTTCCTACCTTGCCGTTGTCGTTAAAAATAGCCGGGATTGTGATGTCGTTAGCCTTAATTGCCACGCATAAAAAAAACATTCTGCGTTTGATAAAGGGCGAGGAGTCAAAGGCTTATTTTCTTATCGGTAAAAAGAATAAATAAATCATCATTCTGGCTTTAGTATGACGGAACAAAAAATACGCTTTGGGTTAGTTTTCTTGCTTGTCAGCATTTTCTTTGGTTTAACAGCCATAGGACAGGGAATTGTTGTGGAACGTTCGTCAGAGCGTATCATGATAAAAGGAAAGGTCTATTTTATTCACCAGGTGAAGAAAAGTGAAACATTGTATTCTATTGCAAAAGCTTATGGCATTAGCCTTGATACAATATATGCCTACAATCCGGGCACAACTGAAGGTATTAAGATAGATCAGTTGTTGCGTATCCCTGATTATAAAAGTAAAGGTACTGTTTATGAGTCAAGGCATGAAGTGGAAATACCTGAAAATATTAAAGAACCAGCAAAGGTACAGCATACTATTGTTGCAGGGCAAACATTATACGGGATAGCACGTATTTATGGGCTGAAACCATCAGATATTGAAAAAGCTAATCCGGGAATGATCAGAGATAGCCTGAAACCCGGGCAGCAGATTATTATTCCTTTGGCTCAATTAAAGAAAGATAGTGCCAGTAAAAATTTTTTCATCCATAAAGTTCAGGAAAAAGAAACATTGTATTCAATTTCGCGATTGTATAAGACTTCGGTAGATTCTTTAAAAATAATCAATGGCTTATCCAATGACAGTATATTGCGTTTGGGCATGGAGCTTAAGGTTCCTATGGTTGTTGGTGTTGTTCAGCAAAAAGATATGGCACAAACGTCTGCTGAGACTTCTACGCCTGTGGTAATTTCAATGGATTGTGATTCTTTTCTTGCCAAAACCGAACAAAACCAGGTAAACCTTACATTGTTACTGCCGTTTTTTGCTTCAAAGGCAGAGGGAGGGGGCGAGGATGAAAATGTTGCTGAAGAAAAACGCCACAATCGTCAGAAATCAATGTTTAGCCCACAATCTGCTTCGTATGTTGAGTTTTATCAAGGCTGTTTGTTGGCTTTAGAAGATTTGAAAAGAAAAAAAATAGATGTTAACCTTCAGGTTTATGATACAGAAAATGACACTCTTCTTTTGCATTCAATAATGAAAAAACCGGAGTTTCAAAGTGCTAATGTGGTTATAGGCCCTGTATCATTGTCGTTGATGAATTATGCTTCACGCCACATGCAAAAAAATGGTACATATTGGGTATCTCCTTTTGCTGATATTACAAATATTACAAAAGGAAATCCTTTTGTATTTCAGGTAAATGCTGGTAAAGAAAATTTATTTCTTGAAAATATCAAACATATTCCGGATAATGACACTAATAAAGTTATTGTTGTATATAACGGAAGCGAATCTGATATAAATGATGATTTTCGCAATGCAGCTGCAAAATCAAAAGATTTGAAAGTAGCGTCAATGTGGAAAGAGCTGAATGTTTACCACAATGGTTTTGCTGAACTTGTTTCGATGCTTGACTCTACAAAAGAAAATATTATCATTTCTCCTTCTGTGGATGAAATTTTTGTTTCTAATCTGTTGAGCATACTCGAAAGCAAATTGTTGCTATATAGGATTAAGGTTATTGGAAGGACTGAATGGACCTTGTTTTCAAGTATAGATATGAATTACTTGTTTGACCAGCAGCTATCTTACAATACCCCTTTTTATATCGATTACGAAAGCGAACCAGTGAAAAGGTTTCTCAAAAAATATCGTTTGTATTTTGGAACTGAACCCGGGCAAATGTCAAAGCAAGGATTTAACTATGCTATGTTAGGCTATGATGTAACATATTATTTTACAATGGGTTATGCACAATATGGCAATAAATTGCCACTTGCTACTTTGTGTTTCAACCCTGAGATGCTTATTACCCAGTTTAGGTTTCAAAAGGTTTCACCTGTTGGGGGAATGATAAATTCTACTTTACACAAAGTAAGCTATACAAGGGATTATAATGTGTTGCACGAGTAAAAAGTGTTTATCCTTTCTTTTTTCTTATCAAATCAACAATTCCATTGATAATGGTTAGTGGGTGTGCTGGGTTTCCTGGTATATATAAGTCTATCGGGTACTTTTCAAGGAATGACCTTTCCAATGCCGGACTATCAGCATAAATGCCACCACTAATAGCATCAGTTCCGGCAAGGATAATTACTTTAGGGTCAGGGGTTGCATTGTAGCAGCGTTCAAGTGGTTCTGCCATGTTGGCCGAAATAGGGCCGGTAATAAGGATGCCATCTGCGTGACGTGGTGAGGCAACAAAGTCTATACCAAAGCGGCTAATATCAAACTGAACGTTGTTAGAAGCATTCAGCTCCCATTCGCAGCTGTTGTCTCCGGCGGCAGATACCTGGCGAAGCTTAAAGGAGCCACTAAAAAGCTGTTTAATCTCTTTTCGAATTATTGATTGGTCAAGTGTTACAGGGTTCTCATCTCCTTCTTTAACTATAAGCCTTTCTCTGACATTGGTTGCTATTTTATAATCTGTAGTAAACCTTATTTTTTGAGGAAAAGCTAAAGCACATTCTCCACAAAACACACATTTACCAAGGTCTATGCTTACAGGGTTTAAACCAATAGCTTTTACCGGGCATAAAGCAGTTAACTTATCTTCGTCCACTTTGATATTGCTGGCAATAACAGGACGGCCTTTAAAAATACCCGGTACTTTGGCAGTTGTAACATCCGGGATATATTGTTTCCCGTTGTGCCATAATATTTTGATATTTTCTAACATAGTTCTCAGGTTTTATAAGTCGTGTCCGCAATAGGACAAGTTGAAACTCTTGTTACAAATAGGAAAATCAGATATCTCGTTATTTCTGACTGCAAGCTCAAGGGCCTTCCAGTTATGAAACGAAGGGTCTTTTATTTTATATACTTTTAGCATGCCTTTATTGTCTGTAATGGCACAATGGCATACTTCACCACGCCACCCTTCTGTAAGCGAGATAACAAAAGTATCAGCTTGGGCAGTATAATTGGAAGCGTCAACTTTCTTAAATTCCGGGATGTTGTTTATCCAGTTGCGTATGTAGCCAATAGATTGTCTTATTTCTTCTTTTCGTATTTGTGTCCTGGAATATACATCTCCATGACGTTTGACAACGGGTTGATGGTTCATGTTTTTGTAGTTGGCATAAGGGTGCGACATCCTGATGTCGCGCTTAAGGTTGCTCATGCGTGCAGCCATTCCAACGGCTCCAATTTGATATATCTGATCATTTTCAACAACTCCTGTACGCTCCAAACGTCCTAAGGCTGAAGGGAGCTTGAATAGCTGGGTTGCCATTTCTTCAAAGTCTCGTTCATAAATAGTAAGGATTTCCAAAAAACGTTTGCCTAATGCCTCGGTGAATGGATAGTTAAAACCACCAACCCTGATAAGCCCTTTGCAAAGACGGTTTCCACACCACTCTTGGAAAAAGTTGACCATAGGTGTCCTTAGTCGGCCAAAGACTGCACTACCCAATTGGTAAGCAATATCTGTACATATAGCACTCATATCTCCTGTATGAATAGCTATACGTTCAATTTCTTGTGCTAAAGAACGTCCAAATGCTGTACTTTTGTCAGTTTCAATATTGCATAGGCTTTCCCAGAGCTGTGCAAAAGCAGTTGCATGCTCTACAGCACTATCTCCGGCAATACTTTCGGCAATGGTTATGCGTTCATTCAGGCTTTGTTTTTGCAACATAAGTTGTTCAACTCCTCTATGCTGGTATCCAAGCTGTATTTCGAGGTGTAAGATTTGTTCGCCATGACAAATAAACCTGAAATGCCCGGGTTCTATTACCCCTGCATGTATTGGGCCAACACCAACTTCATGTAATTCTTCGCTACTGCCTTTTAAAAAAGGATAATTTTCAATAGTTTGCTGTTTGTTGGCCCTGTTAAAAGGATATCTGACAGGCTTTAGCCAGGGATGTCCTTCAAATTTCACCCCAAAGTTCTCGTATACTTCTCTTTCAAACTTATCAAAAGCAGGAACATCAATTGTTAATGATGGATATGAAGCGTCAGTTTCAACATTTGTGGACAATACATTAATACTTTGCTCCTGGTCATCAGCAATACAACAAATAAGCTTTATGTTATTATTTTCGCGATAACCAAAATAATTTACTATGTGGCAATGTATTTTATCCTTTACCAAGCTGGTACAGATGTCTGTAAACTCTTTGTAAGTCAGTTCGGGTATGGTTTTTACAGGAACTGGCTCGTTGTTTTTAACAGATATAAACTTGTTTGTCATGCGATCAGTTTTAAAGATCCGTTAATAAGCTCAATCAAAATTGATGGAGGGCAATAGGCCATCCAAATGGCAAGTCCAAGAAGTATGTATTGTGAAAGTGACTCCCATGGCTTGATTACAGGTACCCGTTCTTCATTAAAGTCAATTGGTGGGGTAAACAACAGTTTGAATACGTTAGACCCAAAGCCGTATATGATAATGGTGAGCAATATGAACATCAATATTAGTATCAGGTATAGTTTTTGGGCTATCAATGACTGAAATATGAGAAATTCAGATACAAACATGCCCGAAGGGGGGATGGCTGTCACAGATAAGAAGCCAAGAAGGACAACTATTGCCCCAGTTTTGTTGTATTTGAAGTAATTGCCAATGTCGTAAATGCTTTTACTTTGATAAACCCAATAAATTTGGTTGTATTGGAAGAACATGACAGGTTTTACCAAGGTGTGTAAAACGATGTGAAGCAGTGCTGCATATACGCCAATGCCTCCAGCAGCAATACCTATCATCACTATGCCCATGTGTTCAATCCCCGAATAGGCAAACATACGTTTGATGTTTTTTATACGCATCATATATACTGCTGCTACAAATATAGATAATACTGCAGCTATTAATATCACTGTTTTTGCCCAGTGTTGTAACGGGGTTTTATTTATAAGGGCGTATGTTCTGTATATGCTTATAAATCCTACATTCATCAAGATGCTTGCAAATAATGCTCCGGCAGGTGCAGGGGCTTTGTCTTTAGCGTCAATTCCAGCCGTGTACATTGGCACAAGGCCTAATTTAGCTGTAAAACCAATAAATATAAAGATGAAAGAAAGCCTGAGCCAGAACAAATCTGCTTTTGCATAATTGGCATAAAGCGAATCGAAAGTTAAATCTGTAATCCCCGCACTCTTAAACGATAAACTCAGGAATAATATACCAATAAACACGAACGTAATGCTGATAGCACAGATAAACACATATTTCCAAACACCTTCAAGCGCACGGATATTTCTGTGATGGTAAATGAGCATAGAAGCGCTAAGTGTGGTTGCTTCAACAAATATCCAGGTTACCGCCAGGTGGTTGGAAAGATATGCAGCAGCAGATGCTGTCATTAAGAATATGAGGGCTGAGAAGAACAATCCTTTTGTCCGTGGTGTTTCGCCTTCATTGTGCTTTTCCATGTACCTGTAACCATGAAATAATGATGGAATGGCAACAATTGCAAGTGCCAATAGCAAAAGAATTCCAATATGGTCAGGTTTGAAATAAGTAAAGCTCGCTTCTGTATGTATCTGCAAGTATTGGCTTATGCCAAATACCCATAATTGTATGACATACAGCACTAATAATGAATACATCAGCGATTTATTCTTGTTAAAGAATAGACCGATGCCAATAAGTGATGATAATATAAGGAATACAGATATCATAATGTTTAATCTTTCAGGTTTCGTAATAAGTCCACATCAGGGTCTTTTAGCACATCGCCTATTTTGTTGAAGAAGATACCCAGTATTAACACGCTGGCAAAGATATCAAGCATAATTCCGAGGTTCACCAGCATAGGCATCTCATTACCAACTGCCAGCGAGAGGA
This sequence comes from Bacteroidota bacterium, assembly GCA_029572965.1. Taxonomy (GTDB): domain Bacteria; phylum Bacteroidota; class Bacteroidia; order Bacteroidales; family DTGW01; genus JAKPQD01. The sequence goes on from JAKPQD010000331.1 coordinate 60,517, forward strand.
TAAATACCCCATTTTCAATAATCAGGTAACCAATAACGTGGGTGATAATTTTCCGGCGAGATACAATCAGGTAAAGGCCAGAAAAGAGTGTAGATAAGGCTACAATAAAAAACGTTTTGTCTATTAGCTTTGAGCTTACAGAACTTGACAAAATGATTGAAATTACTATGATTAAAGTAACAATGATTAATGAAAGAAAGTTGGGAAGGAATGGTTCAGCTTCACGTGTAATATTATTCCGCTTTATCAGGCTATTTAGAAACCAAGGTACAGCAATGGCTTTAAAAACAATAGTTTCAAGCATGATAAATGCTACATTCAACGGCTCTACTTTGTCAAGCGTGAGATAGGTGATAGCAAACAACAAAATACCCTGAAATAGAAGGATATGGATGTAAGTAATCATGCGATTGGCTATACTCATGTAAAGTAATGACATGGCAAGCGCTATTAGTAATATATCCGTCATATCTGTTAAATTAACTTTCCTAAAACAAGTAAAACTCCTAAAAATATTAGCATAGCTACTGAAGTGAGTATAAATACAAACTGTGGGTTGTGGTTCATCCTGAAACGGGCCATAAATGACTCAAACAAACCGATTATAAATGCAAATAACACCTGGATGCCTAAAAATATTGGAATTGCAATGGTAAATGGCATGGAAGTAATGAAAAAGTTGGCAATCAGTGCTCCGTAAATGGCAAACTTCAGTTGTGCCGAGTAAAGAATAAGGCCAAGGTCAAATCCACTGTTGTCCAAAATCATTACTTCGTGTATCATTGTAAGCTCAAGGTGTGTCTTTGGGTCATCTATTGGCATGCGACTGTTTTCAATCATTGCAATAAACATCAATACAAAAGCCGCCAATATGCCAATCATGTATGCATTTTCGCTTCTCAAATGCAGGTTGTTAAAGATGTCTGCAAATGACGACTGGCCTGTAAACAAGGCAAAAGAGCCCATGAGAATAAAAAATGCAGGCTCTGTAAGCATTGAATATAGGGCTTCACGACTCGCCCCCATTCCTTCAAAGCTGCTCCCGGTATCGAGCGAGGAGATTATCATCATAAACTTTCCCAGTGCAAGCACATAAGCAAACATCACAAAATCTCCCTGAAAAGACAATATTCCTTTTTCTCCGCCAAAAGGGACAAGCAATGCAGCCATTATCAATGATGCAAAGTAAATACTTGGCGCTATCTGAAATACAAAGCTCGTGGTTTTGCTGTAAACAGCGCCTTTTCGCCACAATCGTACAATGTCCTTCATAGGCTGCAGTATTCCGGGGCCTTTACGTCCCGATGCCAGGCTCTTGGTTCGTATTATGACGCCCGAAAATACAATGCTTACCAGCACTATCAGGATGAAACTAATCATAATGCTTTGGTTTTTAAAAAGTTCAACAAAGTGTCTATATTTTGGTTTATTGATGTGTAAATCAGTATAATCATGATAAATACCAGGCCATAAAGCAGGTAAACCTGTATATTGCCGTTTTGCAGGAACGTAAACCTGTTTAATGCCAGCCTTAACAATTTTATAGGCTTATCAATCAGCCATATTTCAATGTAATCAAGTATATGCGTTGAATGTTCTATCTTTGAAGGATACAAACCCTTTGCAGCCTTCTTTTTCTTTATTGTTTTAAAAATAAACTCAGCTAACTTCCTATATTCTCTGATAAAAGAGCTGCCTGAATATTGCATGGCTACTGTTTCTCCGGTATAACCGCATCCCCAGGTATGATCTTCTTTTTTGACTTTATTTACAACTATAGCTTTTCTGAGAATGATTACTGTTGCTATGATTAAGATAAAACAAATCGAGAACCACCCAATATGGGTAGCTTCGCGTAAATACGTTTCGATTTCAGGCTGATAAATGACAAATTGCGAGGTATGTACTTTCAATGATGAAATAAGAGAAAATAAGGTTTTGTTCAATAAAAATGGTGCAAATCCAATGATAGCAATTGCTATAGCTAATAAAAACAAGGGATATATCATATTTCCATTGTCTGTATTTTTGTATTCAAGCTTTGTTTCACGTTTATTGCCTAAAAATATTATTCCTGTTGCTTTGGTAAAGCACATCAATGCCAAACCGCCTATCAACGCCATGATGATAATACCAAACAATGCCCAAAATGATAAGATAAAATAACCCCCTTGCAAGCCATTATACAACCCGACATACATCATAAATTCGGATACAAAACCGTTAAATGGAGGAATTCCGCATATTGCAATAGCTCCACTCATGAAAAGCATTGTGGTTTTTGGCAATTGTTTGTTCAATCCCCCTAAACGGTCAATATTCATAGTATGGGCCGACTGATATATGTTTCCAGAACAAAAGAATAACAATGATTTAAAGAGTGCATGGTTCCAAACATGCAGTAATGCCCCGCTGAACCCTAATACAAAAAGCAAAGGCATGTTGTAGGCTATGCCAAGGCAGCCAATGCCTATACCAATGCCAATCAGACCTATATTTTCAATGCTATGATAGGCGAGCATCTTTTTAAGGTTGTGTTGTACTATGGCAAGCATAACACCATATAGCCCGGAAACCAATGAAAGAAATAAAATGATGTATCCTGTTATGCAAAAATCAGGATGCACAATGAATAACATGCGAATAATGCCAAAAATACCAATTTTTATAACCACTCCGGACATAATTCCTGATATATGTGCAGGAGCAGCCGGGTGTGCAACCGGAAGCCATACATGAAACGGAAATATACCTGCCTTTATCCCAAATCCTATGAAAAATAACCCGTAAATTATAAGCTTGGTGCTGTTAGGTGCTGATAACATATAGCTGGCCATAGCTTCAAAATCGTAAGAACCTGTATTAGCTTTTCCCCAAAGAAATGCGACAAAAAGCATTAGCAATCCTATATGTGACACGATAAAATAATACATACCAGCTCGAAGTACTTCGCTTTTATGGCTTTCAAAAATTACCAATACGGTAATGCTTATGGTCATTATTTCCCAAACAAAAAGAAAAACTAAGCTGTTTTGTATAAGACAAATATCTATTAATGATATAAGACCAAGTATGAAAGCTGCATAGTGTAGTTTTGTTTCTGAAGTCCTTTCGGGGTAATGTTTTAAATATCCCTTACTATAAAAATAGCCTATAGTAAAAACGAAAGCAATAATACTTATAAACCAAGCTGAGAGATAATCAGCTTTTAGTGTTATCGGGCCTGTGATAATATTACCAGAATAAGTAAAAATTTGGGTACCGTTATAGAAAACCAATACAGATAAAGCAATAGAGAGAGAAAAGAGTAAACAAAAAACAACAGATGTCATCATTTTATTAGCTTTTGAGCCCACCAAAGGGATGGCAACAACTGCTGCCAGTCCTATTATATTGAGTATTTCAAAGCCAGGTTTAATCATTTCTTTTATTTTCCTTTATCTGATGATATTCCAGAATGATCCTATCAATATAATCAACAAAAATACTATTCCGTACAACAAATATAATTGAACTTGCCCGTTTTGTATGAACCTGAACAAAGAAATCATACGGTTAACCAAATTTGTAAAGGGTTCTATAATATACACATCAAAAATGTCATGGTAGCGTATGGAAAATTTCAATTTTTGTATATAAATACCCTTTCTTTCTTTAGGTTCTAAAAGCTTTTGAGAAGGGATAATAGGTAAAAGTTTTGCCAATGTCTCGGAAAATGAGCGTCCTGTGTATTGTGTAGCTTTAGCCGGGCCGGTATATCCGCATCCCCATGTTTCGAAGGTTGTTTCTGGTAATTTTGAGGTTAAAGCCTGTCTTATGGCAAAAACAAGCCCGATAATCAATATAAAACAAGCACTACATAGTGCTACATTGCTTAAAATATGAGGAGAACAAGCAGATATACTATTGGATATATTGTATATAGTGGATAGTTTGTTGGATGAGTCCGAAACTAATGAAATATAAAAGGAAGGAAAAAAAGCGATGCTCAACATAGCTGCAATAATGATAAATTGAGGCAATAGCATTGCCCAGTTTACCTCTTTTGGTTGGTGTTCCAGTTTCTTGCGGGTATTACCGAGGAATATCAAACCAAAGTTTTTAGTAAATGTAAATATCGAGATGCCTCCTGATATGGCCAGTACAGCCATAGATAAAATAAAAAGCATTGAAATTTCTGTATTGCTGTAGCTCAACCCTGCAATCATTGATTTGTAAAGTACAAATTTTGATACAAAACCGTTAAAAGGTGGAATACCGCATATTGCAATTCCCCCAATAAGAAATATTGCAGCTGTATAGGGCATAAATTTAATCAAACCGCCTAAATGTTCAATGTTTTTTGAGTGAGTCTGTCTGTAAACGCTTCCTGCGCTATAAAAAAGTAGTGTTTTAAATAACGAATGATTCAGAATATGCAATAAAGCTGCTGTAAAACCTAACCATGATATTAAATGTTCATTTATTCCTTTTCCAATTAATCCTATACCAATTCCAATGCCAATAATACCAATGTTTTCAATAGTACAATAAGCTAACATCCGCTTAAAATCAGAGCGTAAACCAGCATTTGCTATGCCAAATAACGTGGTGACAAGGGACAAAACAAGTATGAAAGTGCCAATGGTCGTATATTCCATAGGGAGATATAATACCACCCTGATAATACCATAAATACCGAGCTTGACAAGTAAGCCTGACATCATCCCCGATATATGCGAAGGTGCAGCAGGGTGAGCTATGGGGAGCCAGGTGTGAAACGGGACAAAACCAGCCTTAATAGCAAAGCCCGCAAAGAAAAGCCCAAAAATAACAAGCACAATATGCTTATTGTTAAGGAGTGCTATATTGCTAAAGTCTGAACTTCCGGTATTTATAAATAACAGAATGAATGCACTAATTAAGAGTAGCACACCCACGTGCATTTGAACAAGATAGTTTAGTGCAGCCCTTATGCTAATTCGTTTTTGGTATTCAAACATTACCAATACCATCGATGTTAGCGACATTACTTCCCATGCTATTAAAAAACCAAAACCCTGCTGAAATACACAAACGCCAATCATGGAAAGATGAAATAACGGTAAAGTCATGTAATGTATCCATTTATTTGTTGGTAGTTGGTAACTCTTCAGATAAAATATACCATAAATACTGCCTTGCAACACCCCAAAATTGATAATCAACACTAACCATGCCGAAAGTGAATCCAATTGAATATTTAAAGTGCCCAAATTATGCGGCAATAAAAACTTTTCAACTATTGGATAACCTGTTATTGCTGATAAAGAAGGAATAGAAGTGAGTATAATACCCGTTAGCAAAGTCAAAAATAATAGAATATCCTGGCCTTTATTACTTAACAGGCCGGTAAATAATGCATTAATTAATACAATGATAAAGCAAATAGCAATAATAGAAATAAGTTCCATTGGTCAATGTTCGAAATGTGACTTTTGTTATGAATTTCAAAAAATTGGTTAGAAGGGGCAAAATTAGTCGTTATAATTTTTAAAAAGGCATCAATTTTTATGAAACTTGTTAACTGTTATCGAAAAAATAATTAACAGTTATTGACTTTTATTAAGTTTAGTTATATATTTGAAAAGCTAATTCCAAAAAAGGTTTAGTAAATTTGGGTTAATTTAGGGTAGAGGCAGCTTATATGAAAATATGAGTTGCCTTTTTTATTCAAAAAAATTATAAACTTTTTGTCAGAGAATATTGTTGAAAGATGAAAACGATTTCTAAAAAACATTTCTTTTGAAAAAACGTATATTTGCACAGAATTTTAAAACCCAAAATAAACATGGATATTAAGCAAGAGTTTGAAAAATTTGCCAAAGGGAAAAAAGGCATCAGCAGTCTTACCATGCACCGCTTCGAGTCGATGTACAACAGTTATATATCGCCTACCATTATTGAGGAACGTCAGTTGAACATTGTTACAATGGACGTTTTTTCGCGTTTGATGATGGATCGTATCATTTTCCTTGGCTTGCCTATTGATGATTACGTGGCAAACATCATTCAGGCCCAGTTGCTTTTTCTCGATTCAGTTGACAGCGGTAAAGATATCCAGATTTATTTCAACACTCCTGGAGGTGGAGTCTATGCTGGTCTTGGTATTTACGATACAATGCAGTTTGTAAATAGCGATGTAGCTACTATTTGTACAGGTATGGCAGCTTCAATGGGTGCAGTATTGCTTACAGCCGGTACCAAAGGTAAACGTTCTGCCCTCAAACATTCGCGTATTATGATACATCAGCCTATGGGAGGCGCTCAGGGACAGGCTTCTGATATTGAAATCACTGCACGTGAGATTCAAAAGTTGAAAAAAGAACTTTATGAGATATTGGCCGAGCATTCGGGCAATCCAATTAAGAAGATAGAAAAAGACTCAGACCGAGATTATTGGATGACAGCCCAGGAAGCCAAAGATTATGGGATGATAGATGAAGTACTGGAACGAAAAAAAATTAATACAGTAGATGAAGGATTCTAAAAACCACTGTTCATTTTGTGGCAGAAGTAAAAACGAAGTAAACCTGCTTATTACTGGTGCTGAAGCTCAAATATGCGATATTTGTGTTGGTCAGGCTGGTGAAATTCTTAGAGATGAAGTAAAAGGGCCTAAGTCAAAGTTTGATGTGTCAAAGGTAAAACTTTTGAAGCCTATTGAAATAAAAGCCTTTTTAGATCAATATGTTGTTGGGCAGGAAGAGGCTAAGAAGTTTTTGTCTGTTGCAGTTTACAATCATTACAAACGTCTCATACATGCAAATAAAAGAGTGGATAATGATGTAGAAATTGAAAAATCTAATATCCTTTTAGTTGGTCGTACAGGAACAGGCAAAACTTTGTTAGCCCGCACAATTGCCAAAATGTTGCATGTACCTTTTACTATTGTTGATGCTACGGTACTTACCGAAGCCGGATATGTTGGTGAAGATGTAGAAAGTATCCTTTCTCGCTTGCTTCAGTCGGCAGACTACAATGTAGAAGCTGCTCAGCGTGGGATTGTTTTTATTGACGAAATAGATAAAATAGCCCGTAAAGGAGACAACCCATCCATAACCCGCGATGTTTCGGGCGAAGGGGTACAACAGGGATTATTGAAGTTATTGGAAGGCAGTGTAGTTAATGTCCCACCTCAAGGTGGACGTAAACATCCCGAACAAAAGCTTATTGCTGTGGATACACGTAATATTTTGTTCATTTGTGGTGGTGCTTTTGAAGGTATTGAAAATAAAATTGCCCAACGCCTGAATACTAAGGTTGTTGGTTATACTGCTTCTGTCAAGAAGACCAGGCTGGATAAAAATAATTTACTTCAATACGTTGCCCCTCAGGATTTAAGGGCTTTCGGTTTGATTCCTGAAATTGTAGGTCGTTTGCCTATTGTAACTTATTTAAATCCTTTAGATAAGGCCACTCTGCGACGTATTCTTACCGAACCTAAGGATGCTATTACCAAGCAGTATGTCAAACTTTTTGAAATGGACAATATAAAGCTCGTTTTTGATGAAGAAGCATTGGATTATATTGTGGACAAGGCTGTAGAGTTTAAGCTTGGAGCCAGGGGCTTGCGTTCTATTTGCGAAGCTGTGATGATTGATGCTATGTACGAAATGCCTTCTGAAGAACGTAAAGAATTGCATATTACCTTGGATTACGCCCGCAAAAATATTGAAAAGGCTAATTTGGGCGAGCTAAGGGCTGCATAATCCTTTCATCATTGGAAAAAACTTTTAAATATCAGGTATTTGGCCTCAATATTATAAGTGAAATTGAGCTGCCAATACCTGAAAAATCATTTGATACTGCGCAAGTAGAGATTCGTTTTGGTGAAACACCTTTCACACTTGGTGGTGAAGCCAGGCGTGGTGTTGTATATGAAGCATTGCCCAATGCAGTGCTCATTAAAGTGTTTGATATTGCCAGGTTTCATATTGTCGATGGTTCTGCTATTATTGTTCAGCCTTTAGAAAAATATGATAACAAATCGGCAGTTGCATTTATCATGGGTTCCGTATTTGCATCTTTGCTTTATCAGCGGGGTATCATGCCATTGCATGCCAGTGCACTGGAATATAAAGGGAAAATAATTGTTATATGCGGTGTGTCCGGGGCAGGCAAGTCAACACTTGCACTTGGTCTTGCTAAACAAGGATTTCGTATTATTTGCGATGATATTGTTCCGATTTATTTTCAAAATGGCTTACCTATGGCAAGTTCCGGCTTTAATCAAAGCAAAATATGGAAAGATACTGCTGCTATAATGGATATCTCTGTTGAACCTCTTGTAAAAGTGAGAGAAGAGATAGATAAGTTTTATTATGAGGCAGAAAATGTTTTGTTAACAAATGAGCCGTTATCTGTAAAGCATATTTTTATTCTTTCTGCAACCAATAAAGAAAATCTGGAAACAAAAAATATTGAAGGAAAAGATAAATTTTTGGTTTTACGAAATCATTTATTTCGCAAACAAATTGCATTCTCAATGGGTTTAGAAGCCAGGTTGTTTGGCAGCCTTGCAAAATTAGCTGCTTCAGTGCCTGTAACCAAAATTGAGCGGCCTACAAAAGGTTTTTCTTTAGAAATACCCCAAAACAGCATTCTTCAAATATTAGATTTGTAAACTATGGGTAATATTAACTGGTTGGCATCTTATCCTAAGTCAGGCAATACCTGGATCAGAATTTTTCTGGCAAACCTGATGGCTAATAATGCGCAACCTGTTAATATCAATCAGCTACAGGATTTTTCTATTGCCAGTAACCGTGAGACATTTGATGAATTGTCGGGGTTATCATCTTCAGACCTTACTTTGGAAGAGATTGAGCGTTTGCGCCCTCTTGTATATGAAATCCAATCTGACAATGCTACCGAAAAAATTTTTTTGAAAATTCATGATGCGTATATTTATACTTGTGATGGTATCCCGCTTGTTTCAACAAGAGCAACAAATAAAGCGTTGTATATTATACGCAACCCTTTAGATGTGGCAGTTTCGTTTGCTCATCATTTGGGTGCTACTCATGAAAAGGCGGTTGAAAATATGTGCAATGAACATTTTGCTTTTTGTAACAAAAATTTAAAGTTGCATAAACAATTAGAACAAAAGCTATTGTCTTGGGAAAAGCACGTTTTAAGTTGGACAAGTCAGCAAAATATTCCTGTTAAAGTTGTCCGTTATGAAGATTTGTTGCATTTTCCTGAAATTACTTTTACTTCAATTGTTGAGTATTTTGAGCTGGATTATGGCAAAAGCCAGATTCTTTCTGCAATACAAAATAGCAGTTTTTCTGAGTTGAAGAAACAGGAGGAAACTCACGGATTTATCGAAAAATCACCACAGGCAAAATCATTTTTTCGTAAAGGAAAGGCCGGACTTGGCAAGGATGAGCTTGGCGCTGAATTATCCAATAAAATCATTGCCAGTAATGAAAGGGTAATGCGGCAATTTGGGTATTTGTAGAATAAAAAAAGCCGGAACATTAGCCCCGGCTTTTTTTATAGTCTTAATTTTTATAACTTATTTGTATTCAGCAAGAAATTTCACTACCTGATTGGATACGTTGTCAGCAGTAAATCCGAACTTTTCGTCAAGTACTTTTGCCGGAGCTGAGTATCCAAAATGGTCAAGGCCCCATACTTTACCTTTTTCACCTACTAATCCGAGAAGAGTTACCGGCAATCCGGCTGTCAGCCCAAATACCGGAATCCCGGCAGGAATAACGCTTTGTTGGTATTCTTTAGTTTGAGTTCTGAACAGTCCTTCTGAGATTACAGAAACAACGCGTACTTTTAAGTTCTTCTGAGCTTTAAGCAGCGCAGCGCCTTCTACTAATGTAGCTACTTCCGATCCACTTGCTACAAGCACTACATCTGGTGTCCCTTCGCAGTTGACAACAATGTAGGCACCTTTTTCTGCCTGAAGAGCTTCTTTGTAACGCGAGCCTGATGCAGGTAAATCCTTAATATTTTGACGTGAAAGAATTAAGGCTGTTGGAGTTGCTGTGTTTTCCATTGCCATCTTCCATGCAACACTTGTTTCATAGGCATCAGCAGGACGAAGGGCCAACAAACTATTCTTACCATGGTGGTTTTTCAACTGTTCCATCAGGCGCAACTGAGCTTCATGCTCGATTGGTTGATGGGTTGGGCCATCTTCTCCAACGCGGAATGCATCGTGAGTCCATATATATTTAACTGGAAGCTGCATCAATGCAGACAACCTCACTGCTGGTTTCATGTAATCGCTAAAAACAAAGAAGGTAGCACATGCAGCCCAAACGCCACCATGAAGTGCAATACCGTTACAAATTGCTGCCATTGTAAGCTCGCTAACGCCAGCTTGTAAGAAAGCCCCACTGAAATCACCTTTGGTGAAGGCCTTGGTATATTTTAAAAAGCCATCTGTTTTGTCGCTATTGGCAAGGTCAGCAGAAGCAACAATCATGTTTTCAACATTTTGTGCAAGGTACCCTAAAACAGCAGCAGAAGCAGCCCGGCTTGCAATATTTTCTTTTTGCGCAATGCTTTCAAAGTTCAACTGTGGCAATTGACCTGATAAGAAAAGTTTAAGTTTTGCAGCTTTTTCAGGATTTGCTTTTTCCCATTCTGCTTGTTGTTTCTTTCTTTCTGCTGCTTCTTTTTTCTTTTGTTCAAGAGCATTGCTGTACAATTCTTTTACTTCAGGGAAAATTACAAATGGATTCTTTGGATCTCCACCTAAGCTTTCAATTGATTTTTCAAAAGAGGCACCTGCTTCGCTTAGTGGCATGCCGTGTGTAGCACAGTTGCGCTCGAAACTCGACCCGTCAGCTTTCATAGCGCCTTTACCCATGATGGTTTTACCAATGATAAGGGTAGGTTTTTCGGTTTCTGCATTAGCTGCTTTTAAAGCTTGGCGAATTTGGTCAGCATTATTTCCATCAATAGTAACAACTTTCCAGCCCCATGCTTCGTATTTTTTTGCTGTATCTTCAATGGTTACAGCTTTTGTTTCTGTTGAAAGTTGTATGTCGTTTGAATCGTAAAACATAATGAGGTTGCTAAGCCCTAAGAAACCTGCAATACGCCCTGCTGCTTGAGATATTTCTTCCTGAATACCTCCGTCTGAAATGTAAGCATATGTTTTGTGGGCCATCCATTCACCAAAACGGGCAACGAGAAACCTTTCAGCAATTGCAGCTCCTACGCCCATTACGTGTCCTTGTCCAAGAGGCCCGGAGGTATTTTCTACGCCTCTTTTTACATCAACCTCGGGATGTCCGGGTGTTGGACTGCCCCATTGTCTAAAATTGCTTACTTCATCTAAGGTATAGTTACCTGCAAGGCACAAAACGCTATAAAGCATTGGGGACATGTGGCCCGGATCAAGGAAAAACCTGTCTCGCATATGCCATGTCATGTCAGATGGGTCATAGCGTAAAAATTCGGTGTAAAGAATATTTATAAAATCAGCGCCACCCATAGCTCCTCCAGGATGTCCTGATTTGGCCTTTTCGACCATAGCTGCAGCCAAAATACGAATATTGTCGGCGGCTTTGTTTACTACTGTGTTATTCATCGTTTTAATTTTTTGCGCAAAGGTACTATTTTCTTCTTTTTGTTTTCTAAATTTATAAATGTTTTGTTTACACTTATTTGAACTAAACATGAAAAAATCCGAAATTACTGAATTTCGGATTTTTTGCTGAAAGAAAAATCTTACTAAATTGGTTAATTTGTATATAAGCTATGCAGGTGTAGTCCGACTTTATATCTGCATTTCAAAAGCCGATAAAGGCTGATGGAATTTATTCTGTCACTTCAAATGAACCCTCTAAACCTTCGCTGCTATTGGGTGCTATCCAAACCTTAAATTGCCCGGGTTCCACAACTTGTTCCATTTTTGCATTCCAAAATTTAAGCTGGTTTGTGTTTAATGTAAAAGTTATTTTTACAGTTTCTCCCGGTTTTATGGCTACCCGTTTAAAATCTTTAAGCTCTTTTACCGGCCTGGTTAACGAACCAACTAAGTCGCGGATATACAGTTGAACAATTTCTGTAGCTTCTACGTTGCCTGTATTTGTTATTTTACAGCTAATTTCCATTTGGTCTTCTTTTTTCATTTGATTTTTAGAAAGCTTCAAATCTGAATAAACAAATGTAGTATAGCTTAACCCATAGCCAAATGGATAAAGAGGTTTGTAACCTGCATCAAGATAATAGCTTGAGCAGCCTAAAGTAAACTGTTTTGCACTGACAGGGATATCGTTGAGTAACATCAATGGTTCTTTGGCCGGGCGCCCCGAATTTTTTTGTGAATAATAAACCGGTATTTGTCCTGTCATCTGAGGAAAGGTTACTGGCAATTTGCCTGATGGCGGCACTTTTCCAAATAGTACGTCTGCAATTGCCGGTCCTCCCATAGTTCCGGGGTGCCATGCATAGACAATTGCATCTGCTATTTTACTTTCTTCAGTTATAGCGAGCGGACGTCCGGCCATGATAACCAATACCAATGGCTTGCCAGTCTTTTTCAGCTCTGCTATCAGTTCTCTCTGTTTTCCTGGGAATGTAATGTCTGCACGGCACCGGGCTTCACCGGAAAGTATAGATTCTTCACCTGCAAACATAAGTATTACATCAGATTGACGTGCAGCTGAAATAGCAGCAGTAAAGCCTTTTGTGCTTAGGTCACGGCTATATTCCAATCCTTTGGCATAGTTGACTTTTACTTGTTTGCCAAACTCTTCTTTAATTGCAACAAGAGGGGTTATAGTATGTTCTTGTTCTCCGTCTAATGTCCATGTTCCCATTTGATCGTATGGTGCATCTGCCAATGGGCCTATGATAGCTACTGATTTTACAGTGCTTTTAATAGGTAATGTATTGTTTTCATTTTTCAATAAAACTAAACTCTGGATGGCTGCTTCTTTGGCACTGGCAAGGTGTTCGTCAGAGTATAAGCTTGACTTGCTGTTGACAGCTACATAAGGCTTATCAAACAATCCAAGTCTGAATTTGAGGCGAAGGATGTTCCGTACCGCTTCGTCAATAGTACTTTCTTTAATCTTACCTTCTTTAATCAGGTTTTCAACGTGTTCAACATAGGTGCTGGTTACCATTTCCATTTCTACTCCTGCGTTAATTGCTTTCATCGCTGCTTCTTTACGGTCAGCGCAGAAACCGTGATTGATCATTTCTTCTACTGAGCCCCAGTCGCTAACTACCATGCCATCAAAATTCCATTCTTTCCGCAATACCTGTCTCAAAAGAAAATCATTACCTGATGAAGGGACCCCGTTTATTTCGTTAAACGAAACCATTAACGTTGCCGCTCCTGCATCTATTGATGCTTTGAATGATGGAAGGTAAACTTCCCGCAATGTTTGTTCGGGTATTATGGTGGTGTTGTAGTCTCTGCCGCCTTCTGTAGCTCCATATCCGCAGAAATGTTTGACACAGGCAGCAAGGCTGTTTGTGTCATTCAGGCTTTTCCCCTGAAACCCTTTTACCATTGCAGCTCCAAGTACACTTGTTAATACCGGGTCTTCTCCTAATGACTCTGCTATGCGGCCCCAACGTGGGTCACGCGTAATATCTATCATTGGGGCAAATGTCCACCTTATTCCTGCTTCAGATGCTTCCTGAGCTGCTACTCTTGCTCCTTTCTCAATTATATCAGGGTTCCACGATGCCGCCTGACCCAGAGGTATCGGAAATATGGTTTTGTAGCCGTGGATAACATCGCGGGAGAATAGCAGAGGTATTTTCAAACGGCTTTCTTCCATGACTACCTTTTGCATTTTGTTGATGGTTACAGGGTTCACCTCATTAAGGAATGAGCCCACCATCCCTTTTTTTAGCATCTCTTTGAAGTCGTCTGCATTTCCGCTTGAACTGAGTTGGTTCATCTGTCCAATTTTTTCGGACAGGGTCATTTTCGAAAGCAAATCTTCGACTTTGTTTTCTATTTCGCTATCTTGTCCTGTTTGTTGCTGTTGGCAAGATACTATTAAAATGGCCGTAGCCATTAATATTAGTTTTTTTATCATAGTCAAAATTGTTTGTGTTTGTTAATTTTTGCCAAAAATAGGATGCAGGAGAATGAAAATACTATTTTTGAGCTACTATAAAGTTAATACAATCCTACGATTATTTTACGGCAACAAATTATAAATATCAATAATCCAGCAAAATACATTTATGGTTTTAAAAATCTAAAAGTTCCTTTTAATTAAATGTTGTTTTTTATTCACCTTTGTCAACTAAACATTATTTTTACTCTCGAAATTTGACCTGATGAATGCTGTTTTGCGAATTATATTTTTTGTTTCTCTTGTTATAGTCGGTTTTTCTGCTTGTACTGTCAGAGAGGTTATATCTGTCAGTCATAGTGCAAGGGATAATGTTACTATTGACGGCATTGCCTTGGGTACAGCTTCATATTCAAAGTTATTTGGCGTTGAAACTTCTTCTGCTGATGCTTGTGTGTTGCAAGCAAGGTTGGCCATGTACAGGGCTTTCCCGCTACAGCCCAACCAAGCATTTGACAACATGGTAGTGGAGAAGAAAACCACTTATTTCCCATTTTACTCTAAAACAAGATTTTTGATTTCTGCAGACATTATTACTCCCGAAATTGATAGTAAAAATAGATTTGCTTATTCTCCTTCTTTTGAAAATATGCTTTTTTCTAACAAAAAGATTGAACATGAAGGCTTGCAATTGGCTGATTCTGTAGTTTTTAAATATAAAGGGAAATATACAAAAGGTGTTATTCTGGATTTTTCAGATAAATCAGTGTGGCTGGGCTTAAATTTTAAAAACCAGCTGCGAATAGTCAAGGCTTCGGTAAACAAAGTTTTTGCCATCGGAAATGAAGAACTTGAAGATGAACTTGGGCTTGAGACTGGTCAAATTATTGAAATCTCTTACGTTTCGACTAATAATAACCAGGATGTTTGCTCGAAAGAAATTGTTGGCATGAATAAATACCACGTGCTTATTTTACAGAAAAACGGGACTGATTATTCATACCAGGTGGTTGCAGCTAATAAAATTAAAGAAAAAAAGCATTAAAGCTTTTACTCTTTAAAAATGGGTTTTGCATATAACTCTACGATATTTTCATCAATTTCATTGTCGCTGAAAATAATGAGCCTTTCCATGATATTACGGAATTCACGGATGTTTCCGGTCCAATTTATCTGCTGAAGCTTGCTGATAGCTTGTTCTGTAATTCTTTTTGGACAACGTCCATATTCATTGCATATTAGCTGATTGAAATGTTCTGCAAGCAGCGGGATATCATCTTTACGTTCGTTTAACGAAGGGACCTCAATAACTATGACACTTAGCCTGTGGTATAAATCTTGTCTGAACCTGTTGGCGGCTATTTCAGATTTCATATCTTTATTGGTGGCTGCAAGCACGCGAACATTTACTTTTATCTCTTTTTCACCGCCTACTCTTACTATTTTGTTTTCCTGAAGCGCACGTAAAACCTTGGCTTGAGCTTCAAGGCTCATATCCCCGATTTCGTCCAGAAACAAGGTACCTCCGTCTGCCAATTCAAATTTCCCACGACGGTCTTTGATGGCAGAGGTAAAGGCCCCTTTCTCATGACCAAAAAGCTCACTTTCAATGAGCTCTGAAGGTATTGCAGCACAGTTAACTTCAATAAACGGGGCTTTACTACGGTTGCTAAGCTCATGAATGCGCCTTGCAATAAGCTCTTTACCACTTCCGTTGGGCCCGGTTATCAATACCCGGGCTTCTGTGGCAGCAACTTTGTCGGCCATGCTGAGTACATTCATGATAGCATCTGACTTTCCAATGATCTCATACCCTTTCTCAACTTTCTTTTTAAGGACCTTGGTATTGGTAATGAGATGAGTTTTGTCCAAAGCGTTTTTTACCGTGATTAAAAGCCTGTTGAGGTCAAGAGGTTTCTCAATAAAATCAAATGCCCCTTTCTTTATAGCTTCTACAGCTGTTTCAATATTGCCATGACCCGAAATCATAACAATCTGAACATCTCCGGCTTTTTCAAATATTTTCTCGATGAGCTCAAGACCATCCATCTTGGGCATTTTTACATCGCAAAGGATAAGGTCAAATTCTTTCCTTTCAAGTATTTCAAGGGCCATTAGCCCATCTTCTGCTGTTTCAACAGTATGTTTTTCGTATTCAAGAATGTCTCTCAGCGTGTTTCTTATTCCACGTTCATCGTCAATGACTAAAATGTTCGCCATTTTTTATTTTGATATGATTAAATAGTTTGACCTTAAAGTTGTCTGATATTGCATCAGAGGCTTGTATGCTTTGCTTATATTGGTAGGGGCTCCATCTGTGATGAGCATAAATTCAGACCCACAACAAGGACAGACTCCTTTCCATCCTGCACTATCTATGCTTAGCTTACAGTAGTCATCATAAGCCCTGTAAGTGCAGGTGGCATCAAATGCCTGAAAATCATCAATGCCCCTTTGATAAATTAAAACTCCATTACCATAAGTTTTGTAAGTAATTCTTTTTTTAGGGAATTTAGGGTTATGATAATCAATAATAGTATAGTTTTCATTTATACTGTCCGGATAAACCGAAACAACCATGTCTGTCCCAAGATAAGCTAAATCAGAAGTAAGGCTTAATTCAATATATACAGGCACTTCAGGTACAACAGGAGTTGTATCTGTGTCGCAACCGATATAAGTAATTAAAAGTAAACTTATTATAAATATTTTTCCTAATTTTGATGAAATAAACCTCTTAGCCATGTTCAGATTCTTTGGCTCCAAAATTAAACTTTCTGTGCTGAAATTGATAATTTTCATTTTCCTATTTCAATTCCCTTTACATTTTTATGCTCAGGAACAAACAAAAGACAAAAGACAAGAGCAAATGGAGAAAAAAAAAACAAGAAAAAGAGAAAAAAGAACAAGAACAATATGCCAAAGCTCAACAGCACCAACTTGATATTCAAAGCAAAAAAACTCGGGAGCGCATGCTCAAAAACAAGAAAATGACAGATGACTATTATAAAAAGAAAGCCCGTCACCGATGCTGGAGAAAATTTGTTACATTTGTTCAACAAAATTTTCCTTAAGATATGGACGCAGATTGTAATTTCATACCATTTTTAGTGGTTAATAAGGCCGGGATTGATGGCGGCACACTTTTTTATATTATTATAGCCGTTATTGTCCTTATTAGTGGATTTATTCAGAAAAAAAATGCAAAAAACAACCAGGAGCCTTCAAAACCTGAACATGCTCCCGATCCTTGGAAAGAAATCTTCGATTTCCCTGAAATGGACGAAAAACCTGAGCCAGAGTATAAACCTGAACCTGTAAAAGTTGAAGTACAAAAAAAGCCTGAGGTAAAAAAAGCCCCTGAGCCGATAAACCCTTTTTTGTCGCAAGAAACCTTAGAATACTTAAAAACAAGAGAAGGAACCGTAACAACATTTGATGATGTAATCAAACAGAGCGAAATAGGTAGTGCTTTTGAAAGTGAACACTATAAACCAATTGAAATTGATTTAAAAAAAGCAGTGATTTATTCTGAAATAATCAACCGGAAATACCATTAAGCTGTTTTTGGTAAAATATTGATTATTAATATTTTAAATTTTATTTGATTTCTATTTGCATTTACTCTTTAAAGAGTTGTATATTTGCAAAAAAGAGTTTCGGGTTGCCGGAATTCTTTTTTATTTTATATGTATAGTTTATAATAGGAGGTTTTAGCATGTCAAAAGTATCATACATAACACAGGAAGGGCTTCAAAAGCTTAAAGCTGAACTCGAACATTTGATAAATGTTGAGCGTCCTGCAATCTCACGTCAGATAGCTGAAGCCCGCGATAAAGGCGATTTGTCCGAAAATGCAGAATATGATGCTGCTAAAGATGCCCAAGGTATGCTTGAAATGCGTATTTCTAAACTTGAGCAGCTTCTTGCTAATTCAAGGGTTATTGATGAATCAAAAATTGATACTTCTAAGGTTCAAATTCTAAACAAGGTAAAAATAAAAAATACCAAAACTAATGCTGTTCTTGAATATCAGATTGTTTCAGAAACAGAAGCCAACCTTAAAGAAGGTAAAATAGCGGCCAATAGCCCTATTGCTAAAGCTTTGATGGGCAAAAAAGTTGGCGATGTTGCCGAGGCTATTATCCCTGCCGGGAAAGTTATGTTTCAAATTCTTGAAATATCTCGTTAATTTATAATCATATTTGTTTTTGGAAAATTTTGAGTTTGTTGGATACCGGTTTCCGGCAGAGTGGGAGAGGCATGAAGCTACATGGTTGACGTGGCCTTATCGTGAAGAATCATTTCCTGAAAACTTGCATGTGGTATATGAGCAGTATGTCTGTTTTATTGGGCAAATAGCAAAATCAGAAAAGGTCCGCATCAATATTCCTGATGAAGGGCAAAAGGCTGTTTTGTATAGCTGGCTCGAAAAGCTCAGTTTAGGCGACGAGAATATCCAATGCTTTATACATCCAAGCAATGACGTATGGTGTCGTGATCATGGCCCTGCATTCATTGTCAACCCTAAAGCTGTATATCCAAAGGCTATTGTTGATTGGGAATTTAATGCCTGGGGAGGGAAATACCCTTCCAATTTTGACAATCAGATACCTCAGTTTATAGCCAGTACATTTTCATTGCCTTATGTAAGCCCTGGCATTGTCATGGAAGGAGGCTCGGTCGATTTCAATGGCGAAGGCGACTTGCTTACAACTACTGCTTGTTTGCTCAATAAAAACCGAAATCCACATTTATCGCAAAAACAAATTGAAGAGTATTTGCGTAAGTATTATGGCGTTCACAATATTATATGGCTTGGAGACGGTATTGCTGGCGATGATACCGATGGCCATGTTGACGATATTACCCGTTTTGTTGATGCTAATACCATCATTACTGTTATCGAGCATGATAAAAGTGATGAAAATTATGAACCATTAAAAGAAAATGCCCGGAAATTAGCAAAAGTTAGGTTAGCCAATGGAAAACAACCTGACATTGTTGAATTGCCAATGCCAAAGCCTTTGTATTATAAGGCTGACAGGCTTCCTGCTTCTTATGCAAATTTTTATTTTGCCAATAGCGCTCTGATTGTGCCTGTTTTTAATTGTGATGCGGATGAAAAGGTACTTGAAATCCTTTCAAATCTTATCAAAGACAGGCCTGTGGTTGGAATCGACTCGTCAAATATAGTTCGCGGACTGGGTAGTTTTCATTGTCTCAGTCAACAAGAACCTTTAGTATAGTACATATATACAATTCATTGTATGGGAAGAAAAAAGTCATTGCCTGTTATTGAAGATGTTGAAATTATTGAATTAGCTGCTGAAGGCAATGCCATAGCAAAAATAGATGGTAAGGTATTGTTTGTGCCTAAAGCCATTCCCGGCGATGTTGTTGATGTTCAATTAACCCGAAAACGGACTTCCTTTATGGAAGGTTATGTTGTCAATTATAAGCGATATTCTCAACATCGTATTGAACCTTTTTGTTCTCACTTTGGAACATGCGGGGGGTGTAAATGGCAACATTTACCATATACCGAACAGCTCCGCTGGAAGCAAAAACAGGTAACAGATAATCTTCAGCGTATCGGGGGGGGGCAAATAGAAAAGGTTTTCAATATTATGCCTTCTGAAAATACAAGGTTTTACAGGAATAAGCTGGAATATACATTTTCCAACAACCGTTGGTTGCCTGCTGAAATGATTAAACAACCTGATTTTGTACGCGAACCAGGTGCCGGCTTTCACATTCAGGGCATGTTTGATAAAGTGTTGGATTTAGATTATTGTTATCATCAACCCGACCCGTCCAATGAGTTCCGTTTGGCTTTGAAACAGTTTCTTTTAGATAACAATTTAAGCTTTTTTGATATCAGGGAGAAAAAAGGCTTTCTCAGAAATCTTGTTGTACGCAACACTGTTGCCGGCCAATGGATGCTAATTGTAATATTTGGTGAAGACAATCCGCAGCAGATTACAAAAACGCTTACCTATTTAAAAGATAGGTTTTCAGCTTTGGATTCATTGATGTTTACTGTGAATACCAAGCTCAATGATACTTTTCATGATTTAGACATAAAACTTTATTATGGAAAGCCATACATTGTTGAGAAAATGGAAGACCTACAGTTTAAGATTGGCCCTAAATCTTTCTTTCAGACAAATACTCAACAAGCTGTCAATTTGTACTCAAAAGTCAGAGAGTGGGCTTCATTGCATAGCGATGACATTGTGTATGACCTATATACCGGAACGGGAACCATTGCCAACTTTTTAGCTCCGCATGCTAAAAGGGTTGTAGGTATTGAATATATTGCAGATGCCATTGAAGATGCAAAAGAAAATTCAAAATTAAATAATATTACTAATACGTTGTTTTTTGCCGGAGATATCAAAGATTTGCTCAATGATTCTTTCTTTAATGAACACGGCAGGCCACGGGTTGTGGTTACAGACCCGCCCAGGGCAGGGATGCACCCGGATGTAATAAATGCACTGCTTGGGGCCTTGCCTGAAACAATCGTGTATGTTAGCTGTAACCCTGCAACACAAGCCAGGGATATAAAACTTATGGCTGATAAATATAAAGTTGTTTCTATTCAGCCTGTTGATATGTTTCCTCATACTCATCATGTTGAAAATATTGCACTTCTGAGTTTGCGATGACAGAAATTGATATTAGTGCCAAAAGATTGCTGGAAAAGCTGGCTAAGAAAGTGGGAAAAACTATATTAAATCATGGTTTGGTTCAGCCAGGAGACCGAATTCTTGTTGCAGTTTCAGGTGGAAAGGATTCCTATGCCTTATTGCACCTGTTGACCGAAACATTGCGACATGCACCTTTCAAACCATACATTGTAGCTATACATGTTGTTAACAAAGATATAGGTTACCAGATTGACCTTGATTTCATGAAATCATTTTGCCTGTATCTGGGCATCGACTTGTATATTGAGGAAAGTACAGTTGATTTAACTGTAAAATCGAAAAAATCCCCTTGTTTTATTTGTTCGTGGGAGCGTCGGAAAGTTATTTTTCAAAAAGCAAGAGAATTTCAGTGTAACAAAATTGCTTTTGGGCATCACCTTGATGATGCTATTCAAACCCTTTTAATGAATATGATCTATCATGGCTCAATAAGTTCTTTGCCGTATTTCGTCAAAATGTTTCAAGGAGAAAGGACTTTGGTACGACCTTTGCTGGATCTTGATGAACAAATTTTGAGTTCTTTGGCAAAAATGATGAATTATCCTGTTGAGGTTAAACAATGCAAATACTCTGATACTACTAAGAGAGATGCAGTGAAAAAAATAATCGAGGAATTAAACAGCAAATATCCCCTGACAGGTAAAAATCTTTTTAAATCGATGCAAAATTGCTTTCACGAATATTTGCCTGAACTTAACCAAACCTTGAATAAATCCCCTGAAACTTAACAATGATTTGTATAGACAAACGTAATTATGTATTTTTTAAACTTACAAAAAATATACTATGAACAGGATACAACCAAATTTTGAAACAATATACCGGATTTTCGGATTGATAGTTGTTATTTTGCTTATAATTCTTGGCTTTTCTCTCATGTTTTCAAAGTATTTTCAATATATTCCTTCAAATTTTCGATTTTTTATAGGTGTATTTATAATCGCTTATGGAGCTTTTAGATTGGTCAATATCATTATAAAATTTAAAAATAAAACCAATGAAGAGGATGAAGAGTAAAATATGGATAGCTGGCTTAGTTGCTTTGCTTACTGTTTCGTGCAACTATGACCCCAGGGCAGGCATAAACGAAGAAACTCCTACCCGCGGAAATATCAAAATTGGTGTTGATGAGTCTTTTTATTTATTGTCTGAAGCTCATCTTGCTGTTTTTCAGTCAATATATGAAAATGCCCATATCAAACCTCTTTATAAGCCTGAGTTGGACGTTCTTAACGATTTTCTCAATGATTCCATCAGGCTTATGGTTACTTCCCGAAAGCTTACAACCGAAGAGCTTGAGTACTTTAAGAGCAGGAATATTTTTCCTCAAACAGTTACTATTGCATACGACGGAATAGCATTTATTGTAAATAAAACTAATAAAGATTCCCTTATCCGGTACAACCAGATTCGGGATATTTTTTTGGGCAAAATTGATAACTGGAATAAAATCAACCCTAAAAATACCAATGGGGCTATTAAAGTAGTTTTTGACAATATAAAATCTTCTAACGTTCGTTATCTAAACGAGAAATTTAAAGTTGGTAGTAAATTTCCCAAATATTGTTACTCTGTTAATACCAACGAAGAAGTAATTAATTATGTTGAAAAAAATAAAAATGCTATTGGTGTTTTGAGCGTAAATTGGATTAGCGATAAAGACGATTCTATAACCAGGGGCTTTCTTAAGCGAATAAAAGTAGTTGGCGTTACGCCTGAAAACGACCCCGAAGGCCCCGAATATACCAAACCTTATGCTGGCTTTATAGCTGAAAAATCATATCCTTTTATTCGTGAGGTTTACATGATTAACCGGGAATCATTTTCAGGACTTGGTTCTGGTTACCTGCAATGGGTTACAGCAGATCAGGGACAGCGTATTGTCTTAAAGATGGGAATGGTTCCTGCTACAATGCCAATAAGGCTTATAAAGACGAAATCTAATTTTTAAATTGTTATTAATATGGAATAATGTTTTTTTTCATCGAATAAAAATTAATTTTGAGCAAATTTTTTAACTAACAAAAATTATCTAGCTATGAAAATATTCTCTTTTCGTATTTCAATGTACTGGTGCATAGCCGCATTGTTTTTAAGCTTAGGTTCGGCGTTGTTGCAAGCGCAGGATATTAATCAGGCTCTCAAATATCTGCAAAGTGAAAGATATGAAGATGCTAATGCGATTTTTCAAAAATTGATCGACTCTAACCCTACTGAAGCAAATGCTTGTTTTTATTACGGTGAGAGTATTTTGTTAAACTTCCAGAATGATCCATATTCAAATACTTTAGAGGAAGTCGTAAAAGAATCGGCAACATACTTTAATATGGGCATTAAACGTGATAGTACAAATATGTTAAACTACATCGGACTGGGTATGCTCAAACTTCTTCAACATAACGATACTATTGGGGCCGATATATATTTTACTAAAGTTGAAAATGTAATCCCTAAAAAAGAGAAAAAATTTACCGATAATGATTTTAATTTATTGATAAAATTGGCCATGGCCCAGTTGTATTCTCCTAAACCCAGATATAACAAAGCTATAGCATATCTCGAAAGGGCTAAAGCCGCCTCGGTGGTTATTGCCCAAAAAACCAAAAAAGAAGTCCCATCTGTATATATTGCTTTAGGAGACATATACAATAAAATGAACAATGCTTCTTTAGCTGTTGCAAACTATAACAAAGCAGTTTATATTGATGATAAACTATATGAACCAATTGTTAAAATTGGCCGTTTGTACATGCGTTCTCGCAATTTGCAGGAAGCACGTAATTATTTTGACCAGGCAAAAGAAATAGACTCTACTTATGCCCCGCTTTATCGTGCTTATGGCGAAATGTATGCAATGGGTGGTTTGGCCAACCTTTCAAAACAAAACTTCAAAAAATTCCTCGACCTTTCAGGTAACAATATTCCTGCAAAAATCCAATATGTAAACTCTTTGTTCAAAGCAAAAGATTATAAAACCTGCGTTGAAAATATTGAAGAAATTTTTGCAGTGGACAAATCAAGAAATTATTTGAACCGTTTGGCTGCTTATTCGTGTTATGAAATGAGACCTGCCGACTATGAAAAAGCAAAAATGTATATCGAAGAATTTTTTAAAAATTCCTCTCCCGAGAAAATTATCCCTAAGGATTATACTTATTATGGAAGGACTTTGTTGAAGATGAAAGATACAACCTTAATAATGAAAGCATTTGAACAGCTTCAAAAAGCTTATTCTTTCGATACTACAGATTATGCTTTGCTTACAGATATTGCTGTTGATGCTTATTATGCCAAGCAGTTTAAACTTGCTGTTGAAACTTTTAACAAAAAAATAGCTTCAGGACAAGCTGAAATTAGTGATTATTTTACTTTAGGCAAAACTTATTATCAAATGGCCCAAGGTGAAAAAGATACAGCTATCCAGCGGGCAGCTTATAATGATGCTATCAAAACTTTTACAACTATTACAAAACTTGAACCATCCAACGTTGAAGCTTATTTATGGATTGCCAATACCAGTTTTGGACTTGACCCTGAGTCAAAGTTAGGTATTGCCAAACCGGCTTATGAAATGGTTATTGAAAAAGGCAGTGCTGACACCATTAAATATGCCCCTCAATTATTTGCTGCATACTCATACATGGGTTCATACTACCTTTTTGCTGCCAAACCTGATTATGCTATGGCAGAGTCTATTTTCTGGAAAATGGTTTGGTTAGACCCTAAGAAAAAAGAATGGCAGGTGAAAGGGTATTATTCTCTGGGTGCTACATATACCAGCAGAAAAAATTATGCTGTAGCCCAAACATATTATAAGAAAGTGCTTGAAATAGACCCGAAAAACGAGGCAGCATTGAAGGATTTAGAAAGCATTAACAAAGTGTTAAAAGCAAAACAAAATCAATAATACTAAACAAGCATTTTGGAAAATAGGAAAGAAAATGCTTTATTTGTGCTCGAATTTTTAGTGAAAATTTAATTAATAACAACTAATTTAATTTATATGAAGGCTTTAAAAGAAATTTTTAGTTCAGTGTTCAACACATTAGTAATTTTAGTGTGCTTAGCTATTGGTATTACCATTTACATGAAAGTGTTAGGTAATCCTATCAACTTTATGGAAGGTAACCCTAAAGGCCACCCACTTCCAGGGAACTATCTTGGGATGATGTATAAAGGGGGCCCTATCGTTCCTGTACTTATGACCGTAGTTTTAGTTCTTCTTACCTTTACTTTTGAACGTTTTATTTCTTTATCACGTGCTTCAGGACGTGGTAGTGTTGGTAAATTTGTTCGTAACATTCAAACTTTATTGAATGAAAACAAGATTGAAGAAGCTAGTGCTGCTTGCGACAAACAAAGAGGTTCACTTGCTAATGTTGTTAAAGCTGGTTTAGTTCGTTATCGCGATCTTCAAAATGATACAACATTGCCAAAAGATCAGAAAGTGTTAGCTTTACAAAAAGACCTTGAAGAAGCTACAGCTCTCGAATTACCTATGTTGTCAAAAAACCTTGTAATTCTTTCTACTATTGCTTCTATCTCTGTGCTTATCGGTCTTATCGGTACTGTACTTGGTATGATCCGTGCATTTAGTGCTCTTGCTACAGCTGGTGCCCCAGATGCTTTGGCTCTTGCTACTGGTATTTCTGAAGCTCTTATTAATACTGCTTTTGGTATTAGCGGTTCTACCATTGCTATTTTGGTTTACAACTATTTCTCTTCAAAGATTGATGCTATGACATACAAAATTGATGAATCAAACTTTAGCGTAGTACAAACATTTGCTGCTACTTTGAAATAAAAATAAACAGGTTTGATTTTATCAATTATTAACTTAAAAAAAGGATAGTTATGTCAAAAATAAAAATGACAGTTCGTACTCCGAGGATTGACATGACTCCTATGGTTGACTTGTTCATGCTTCTGTTAACATTTTTCATGTTAACGACAACATTTCGTCCTTCAGAAGCGGTTCAGGTCGATACACCAAATTCTATATCTGAAAAAACAGCTCCGGATAAAAACGTTATAACCATTTTTATATCGAAAGACAATAAAGTGTTTTTTAACGTTGATGAAGGAACAGATACATCTCAGCATATTAGAAGACAAGTGTTGAAATCCATAAGTGAGCATTTTAGAATTCCCTTTACGGAGGAGCAAGTTGCAAAGTTTGAAAAACTTGCATCTTTTGGAATGCCTGTTAAAAATATCCCTGCATGGATTGATGCTGAGCAAAAACAAAGAGATGAGATGCAGGTTGGTATGCCTTATGATAGTGTGGATAACCAATTAGCTTTGTGGGTATTGTTTGCCCGTAATGCTAACCCTAATGCAGAAGCTGCTATTAAAGGCGATGCTGAAGCTGATTATAAAGTTGTTAAAAGGGTATTGGATATCCTTCAGGACTATAAGATTAATAAGTTTAACCTTACCACCAACCTCGAAAAAGTGGAAGTTAAGTTAGAAAACTAAAAAAGTGAAATAACATGGCAGAAATTATTCAAGACGAAGGTGGTCATAAAAAAGGTAAACGCAGGGCAAAAAAACACTCTACTCATATAGACATGACACCAATGGTGGATTTAGCATGTCTTTTGCTCACATTTTTTATGCTTACCACTGCATTTAGTAAACCTAAGGCGATGGAGATTGTCCTTCCCGATAAAGTGAAGGATGAAAAGCCGGATCCTAAAAATGAATCAAAGATTCCTAAGTATCGTGCTGTTACCATCATGATTGATGAAAATGATAAAGTTTACTATTATACTGGTTTAATGGAAAAAGAACCTTATCCGGAAATAGTAGAAACAGATTTCAGCAAAGATGGGTTGCGTAAATTTTTACTTGGTCGTAACAAGAAACTATACAAACAGATTGATAGTTTAAATACAGCAGTTTTAAAAAGTAAAAAAGCTATTAGCCCTGATACTGTTGTTAAGATGAAACGTAAACTTAGGAAAGAAGATAAAGCTGGGCCTATTGTTCTTATTAAAGCCACTGAAAAAGCTAAATATAAGAATATGGTTGATGTTATTGATGAAATGGCAATATGCGAAATTCCTATTTACGCTATCGTTGATATGACCCCTCAGGAAAAGAAAATGCTCGAAGCTAAGAAAAAGGGCACAAGTACTACTAAACAATAAATTATAAGAGTATGAGTGAAAACAATATAAATATTAGCAATCAGGCAGAATTTTTAGAACTTGACGAAATTGTATTTTCAAAGCGTAACAAAGAATATGGAGCTTATGCATTACGTAAGAGATACAAAAAAGTCCTTCTGATTGCATTTTCGGGTGCGTTTTTAATTATTGGCACTGTTGTAGCTGTACCTCTTATTGAAGCTTACCGGGCTAAAAGCAAAGCTTTGAAACGCATTGACAAAAATGTTAGTTTGGAGATGGAAAAACTTAATCAGGAGGATGCACCTCCACCACCTCCACCACCTCCACCACCAGCTGCGCTTGAACAACAAGTTAAGTTTAGGGCTCCGGTTGTTGTAGATACTGTAAAAGAAGAAGTTGCACTTGCTACGGTTGAAGAACAAGCTGAAATAGTAAATGAAACTCCTCCTGAAGAAATTGTAGTAGAAGAGAAAAAGAAAGATGAAGTCATTGAAGCCGAAGAACCTGCGTTTGTTATTGTTGAAGAAAATGCATCGTTCCAGGGTGGAGATATTAACTCTTTCCGTATCTGGGTACAACAAAATATTGTATTCCCTACTGCTGCAGCAGAAGCTGGTATTTCAGGAAAAGTAATTGTTCAGTTTGCAGTTAACTCTCGTGGCCAGATTGTAGATGCAAAAGTCCTTCGTGGTGTCCACCCTGAACTTGATAAAGAAGCGCTACGCTGTATTATGGGTTCACCTAAATGGACTCCTGGTAAACAAGGCGGTAAAGCTGTTAAACAGCAATTTGTAATTCCTATTGTATTTACACTTCAATAGTGATAATATAACTCAAAAAGAAAGCTGCTTTCAACAGAAGGCAGCTTTCTTTATTTTTATACTACTGAAGTATCGTATAGTGATAGTGAACATTGATTGAAATAGCAGGGCAAGCGCATTTAAAAAACGATATATATCATATTATCAATAAGATGTGTGTGTTGCTTTTAAAACCTCCCAACTCTCTTTAAGAAGTAGGGCTAACATTGCAGTTGTTTGCATAGCCCGTTATAGTCCCTTTTCAAGTGGGTGCGGATTATTTGTATTTTAATGCTTTTGCCCTGATTGAAATACCCTATTAGTTTTTTTGTAATGCAAAGTAATGGTTATTTATACTATTTCAAATCAACGAGCAAAACTTTGCATGAAATAAAAAAAGCACGCTCATTGGCGTGCTTTACTCTTTATAGCTTATTAATTTTTACTTTTTGCTATCAATAGGGAGAATGGTTTTGCCATAAACTTCATTAATAATCTGTGCAAGGCATGTGTAAATAGCCAATAAACCACAAATAATACCTTCATAGCCTGCAACGGTTTTTATTTCTTTGATACCTGTAAAGTCACCAATAGCGAGGAGTAAAAACAGCACTACAAGGGTCCCAAACACAAGTTGCAATGCCCTGTTTAATTTAAGTGTGCCAATGAACATCCCTAAGGTGAAAATTCCCCAAATCAAAAGGAACCAACCCATAGATGTTTCATCTGATTTTAAATCAGCTCCAAAGCTTGTTCGTGGGATTAACCAGATAGCAACCAGCGCTATCCAGAAAAAACCATAAGCTGTAAATGCTGTTGCTCCAAAAGTATTGTTTTTCTTCCACTCCTGAATACCTGCTATCACTTGCGTTAAACCTCCAACAAACAGTCCCATGCCCATAATCATAGAGTTAAGATCATAAAAGCCTGCATTATGAATGTTTAAAAGAAGTGTGGTCATTCCAAATCCTAATAACCCAAGAGGTGCTGGATTTGCTGTTGTGTCTTTTACAATTGTTACGTTTTCTGCCATTTTCATTACATTTTATTTTGTTTTCGGTGCGCAAAAATAAGATAATAAATGAAATAACCTTATTATGTTAATTTTTAATAAAATAGTTAAATTAGCCTTATGAACAATATTTAAAACCGCATAAAACACAAAGATTACCTCAAAAGGCTTCAAAAAGGCACTTCAATTTTGCTGTTTCTGTAGTAGAATATGATAGGCCCGTACAATCCTGTTAAGAGCCTGTTTCAGCAAAATAAAAGGCGTATGACTTTTTTCCAGAACCAGAATATGGTTATCCCCAAATTTTTATTAATCCGTCAATAAGATTATTTGTAGCTTCATTAATAATCATTCGTTCTGGTTTGGCTTCAAACCACTTTATAGTTTCTTTTATCCCTTCTGAAAATGGAATAACAACTTTATATTCAGGAACAAATTGTTTGATTTTTGTATTGTCAAAAATAGCACAATGCGATTTGTCGCCCCAAAGCGAACCAAATTCCGATGGATAGCCTGTTTTGTCTGCATATTGACAGATTTGTTTTGTGGGTATGTGGACAATATTGGCTTTAACACCAGCAGCCTCAGCAAGAGTTTCATATATTTGGTTCCAACTTAATATCTCATCGGATGTAATATGAAAAGCCTCACCTATGGCGTGAATATTTCCTAAAAGGCCTATGAAACCTCGGGCAAAATCTTTGGCATGAGTAAGAGTCCATAATGATGTGCCATCGCCTTGGACTACTACCGGGAGACCTTTTTTCATCCTGTAAACAGTGGTGTACTCTGTCCAGCCTCCTAAAGTAATGGGAATTACTGTATTATACGTATGAGATGGCCTTACAATGGTAATGGGAAAACCCTTAGTTCTGTAAAGGTGCATTAATTGTTCTTCACACGCAATTTTATTTCGAGAATATTCCCAAAAAGGGTTAACTAAAGGTGTAGATTCAGTTATAATGTGGTTTACAGGTGGCTTTTGATAAGCAGAGGCTGAGCTGATAAAGATATATTGTTTGGTACTATTAGCAAAAAGTTCAAAATCGCGGGTTATATCATCAACTGTAAATGCAACCCAGTTGACAACAACATCCCATTTTTCTGTGGAAAGAAGCTGCTTTGTTTTAATTACATCATGAATATCTGTATGCATTTGCTTTACTCCTTCAATACTATCTCTATTGCCCCGGTTAAGGAGGTAAAGGTTAATTCCTTTTGAAACAGCCATCTTGCTTACGGCCGAGCTTATGTTACCTGTTCCTCCAATAAATAATACTTTCATACGCTGTTTTTATCAAAAATACAATACAAAAGACAAACTCCTGATCAATATCGATGATTTAAAATAAAGGATAAAAATGTTTTGTGTTTTTAATATTTATATCAAATGTAATATACTGATTTGCAATGTATTAATGATGTTTAACTTGTTGATAATTTTAAGTATTTTTTAAGTATTTTAGTTTAATTTAATGTGAAAAAACTCGAAATTTTTAGTATATTTCGGAATGTAAGTTTTATCAAACCTAAAATAGTAAAACTATGACAATAACATTTAACGAACTTAGGAAAATCAAAGACAGCCTACCTTCTGGCAGTATGAAAAAGATAGCTGATAAGCTTAATATCGATGAAGATACTGTAAGGAATTACTTCGGAGGTACCCATTACAAAAATGGAGAAGGAAAAACAGTAGGTGTACATATTGAACAAGGTCCGGATGGGGGCATTGTTACCTTTGATGATGAAACAATTTTATCAGTAGCCCGTGAAATGCTTGCAGAAAGTGCGCATCACTAAATTATAAACCCGGTATTAAGCCGGGTTTTTTATTTACAATTCATCCAAAGTAGTTTATCTGCCTGGAGGCTGCCTAAGCTCTTGGCTTTTTTCCAATCTTCGCAGGCTTGGGAAAATTGTTTTATTGAATAATAAATATTCCCGCGTTCGAGCAATGCTGAAATATTATGGGGTTGTTTATTCAATACAGTATTTAAGTCCTGAAGTGCGTTATTGGTCAATTGTGCCTGAGCGTAACATTTAGCCCTTAAAATATAATAATCGGTATTGTTATATCCGGCTTTAAATAGTGTATTAAGATATTCCAGGCTCTTAATATATTTATTGCTATGAAATGCAGCTTGTGCCCCTATGTAAAGTCCCTTTTCGTTTTGAGGCAATAGGTATATATAAATGGCTATTTCTTCCAGGCTTTGTTCATATTGTTGTTGGAGCAAAAAACAATACGCATTTTTACAAATTGCTTCAAAGTTTAGCAGGTCTAAGCGTTTAGCTTCTTTATAGTCTTTTGAGGCCTGTACATATTGTTTTAGCTTAATTTTTACATCAGCCCGAAGTTCAAAATACTTGCTTCGGTGTTTGTTTATCCGGATAGCTTCATTTATATCAGAAAGGGCTGCATTATAGTTTCCCAAGGCCAGATAAGAACATGCCCGCAAATAATACATTTCGTGGCTTATTTTTTGATTATTGATGGCAAAGTTGCTTACGGTGTTAATGACTTCCATATAATTGCCAGAATGGTATAAGAAAAGCAATTCGCCAATTAGTTCGTCATTTTTGTTGTACCAATTTTGTTCCCAAAGCGTTTTCCATTGTTCTGTTTTTTCAAGAAATGAGAAAGCTTTTTCCATTTTAATGTCAGAGGGCTTGACCTGATATTCGGAAGATAAGTTTTGTTTTAAGTATTTAATGGTGTTCAGGGTGTCGCGTTCGGAAGCGAAAACTAAGGCCAGATAAAAGGATGCAGAATTTTTTCTGAGGGTATTGGCTTTTAATAATGGCAATTTAGCATCTTTTTTTAATGAATATAAAAACATACCTTGCCTCAGATAGACAAGGTAATTATTAGGTGTTTCTTCTATGGCTTTGCTGAAATAAAAGTTTGCAGAATCCTCTGTGTTTTGCTGGCTATAAGCAACGGCCTTTTGCAAACTTGTTTGAGCCGGGAGGTATAGACTTGAAAAAAGTAAGATGAAGGCTAATAAACGCGTCATGTTTAGCTTTTTACAACGCGTGGAAATTTTTGTTCCTGCAAAACAAGGTCTGCCAATGCCAGGCATGTCATGGCTTCAACAACCACGGGAATACGCAGGGCTATACAAGTGTCGTGACGCCCTTCAACACTGAGGTCTGTCATTTGACCAGTTTTCATGTTCATGGTGTGCTGTGTGGCATGAATGCTGCTTGTTGGCTTTACGGCTACTTTAAATACAAGGTCGTTGCCGTTTGAAATACCACCATTGATGCCTCCGGCGTAATTTGTTGCTGTTTTTCCTGAAACAGTAATAAACTTGTCGTTGTGTTCTGTACCTTTCATGCGGGCAGCTGCAAAACCTGAACCAAATTCAAGACCTTTGATTGCCGGGATTGAATAGATGTAATGCGCCAAAACGGCTTTAATATTGCCAAAGAAAGGTTCGCCTAATCCGATTGGCATATTGGTAGCAATAGTTTCAACGATTCCTCCGATGGAATCTTGCTCTGCAATAGCTTTTTCAACTGCCTTTTCAATGTCTGTTGTTCCTCCTGCCTCAATAAGAGTAGATTTTACAATGATAGGAGCAATGATTTTTTTTGCAATAACGCCTGCTGCAACTATACCAAGTGTTATACGGCCAGAAAAATGGCCTCCTCCGCGATAGTCTTCATATCCGCCAAACTTTTTATGGGCAACAAAGTCGGCATGGCCAGGGCGAGGGGTTTCTAAAAGAAACGAATAGTCTTTTGAACGGGTATTGGTATTCTCAAAAAGGATTAAAATAGGGGCGCCGGTAGTATGATTTTCAAATACTCCGCTCATGATGCGTGGAATATCAGCTTCCTGGCGGGGAGTTGTACCTTTGGCTCCACTTTTACGACGACTTAAGTCGGCTTCAAGTTCTTCCCGGGTAATTGGTATTCCGGCTGGAACGCCATCTATTACTATTCCTACACTATTGCCGTGAGATTCGCCAAATATACTGAGTTTGAAGAGAGTTCCTATGGTATTCATGTTTCTATATTAATTTACCGTTGAAAATTATGAATTTTTGATGAATGAGTATAGTTCAGCCAACCTTTTATATTGAATCTGGCCGGGAGCCGTAGCGCTTTGCTCGTCAAAAGCAGCAAAGGTAAAAGGAGAACCAAGCAATGGGGCTGCTATCCTTGATATTTTGCCTTTTTCGCCCATGCCTAATGATACTACAGGCTTTTCAGAGTCATATAAAGATAGAAGAGCAGCATTGTCGGCATCGGTGTTTACCATGCAAGCCAGCTTAGCAATATCTGCACCCATATCAAAGCATTGCTGAACAATAATCTCTAATTGTTCTCTTGTCGGAGTTTTTTTGAAATCGTGGAAAGAGATGATAAGCTTACAATTTTTATTTTGTATGGCTTGTTTTACGGCATGTTTGAAAGATAAATCAGATTCGTATTCGACATCGACAAAGGCTGCACCGCTTTCAATAGCTCGGATAAGGAGTTTTAGGCGTTTTTCGTCAGTGATATTGTCCGGGCGGCAGGTAGCTATCAGGTTTTTATGAGACGAAAAAACCCTTTCGACTTGCTGTTCGTTATAGCCTGCCAAATCTATCCTGATTTCGGCCATTTCAAGGCTTTTTAAAGCTTCAATACATTGGTCAACATCTGTAATGTTAAGCGAGACGCATATCATGAATTATTTCCTCCAATTTTTTATATTCTACATTTTCGATGATAGCATGGCCAATACTGTCAAGAAGTACAAGATGCAAACTGGCTCCATCGCGCTTTTTGTCTTTTTTCATGGCGTTAAACAAGGCATTGCTATCTGCATCCAGATATGTGGGCAATAAGAAGTTTTCTGTAAGCTTTTTAAGCCTCAGTGCTTCGTTTTGCGAAAGATGACCAAGCAGGACCGAAGCAGCAGCAGCCATGTTCATGCCAATAGCAACAGCTTTGCCGTGTGGCATCATGGTAAGCTTTTCAATAGCATGACCAAAGGTGTGGCCAAAATTGAGTTTTCTGCGTTCGCCTTTTTCCCGCTCATCCTGTGACACGACATTGGCTTTTATTTCTACTGAATCCTTTATACAACGGTGTATGGCGTCTTTGTCATATTTTAAAATGGCATTATAATTGTTCTCGAGAAATTCAAACAGGGCTTTGTCTTTAATGGCACCATGTTTTATCACTTCGGCCATGCCTCCAATAAATTCTTCCCTGTCAAGGGTTTTGAGCATTTCAATATCGCATATGACAAACTGAGGTTGATTGAAAACGCCCACCATATTTTTGAATCCGCCATAATTGACCCCGTTTTTGCCTCCAACGCTTGCATCAACCATAGATAGGAGAGAGGTTGTGACAAAACCAAAATTTAACCCCCTCATATAAATTGATGCTGCAAAACCAGTAATGTCTGAAACAATGCCGCCACCTATACCTACAATGAAGGTTGAGCGGTCAGCCTCAAACTCTACCAATTTGCCCATGATAAGGTCAATGGTTGCAAGGGTTTTATTATTTTCCCCCTGAGGGATAACGATAACATCAAAGCCTTCAATTGCTTTGGCATAAAGCTTTGCAATGTTATCATCTGTAATGATGATGGTTTTCTGGTTGGCAGGGATGTATTTTGCAAGATTATAAACCGATTCGCCAATCAGGATGTTAGAAACAGCGCCTGCTGTATTTAATACAACTTTCTCCATGCTATTTATTACCATTTTTAGGCTCATTCATCACTTTTGTCTGGTGGTCGATTGATTCCTCGTGTATAGAACGGAAAATGGTTTCAATAAATTGGGCACTCAAGCCTTTTTTTGCCCCTTCTTCAAGACGCTTGGTAATGATTTTATCCCAACGGCTGGTTTGAAGGATGGCAATGTTGTTTTCTTTTTTGCATACACCAATTTGTTCGGCTACTTTCATACGTTTTTCGAGCAAATCAACAAGTTGGTCATCGAGTTTGTCAATTTGGGCGCGGAGTTCTTCAAGGGTAACTAAAGAGTTGTTGTCGGCATATTCTTTGCGCAATACCAGTTTACTCAACAATACACTTAAATCAGCTGGTGTAAGCTGTTGTTTAGCATCACTCATGGCAACATCCGGGTTGATATGCGATTCGATAATGATGCCATCGTAATTCAGGTCCATTGATTTTTGGCATATTTCGCCCAGGTATTGTCTGTTTCCACAGATATGACTTGGGTCAACAAACATTGGGATGTTAGGGATGCGACGGCGCAGCTCGATTGGGATTTGCCAGTTTGGGTCGTTCCGATAAACGAGCTTTTCGTGAGAAGAGAAGCCTCTATGTCCTGCCGCAAGACGGGTTACACCAGCATGATAAAAGCGTTCAATAGCCCCAATCCATAATTCAAGGTCTGGGTTTACAGGGTTTTTAATTAGTACCGGAATGTCAACACCTCGCAGGGCGTCTGCAATTTCTTGCACTGCAAAAGGGTTTACAGAGGTACGGGCTCCAATCCATAAGATGTCGATGCCCGCTTTTAATGCTTCATACACGTGTCTTACGTTAGCTACTTCAGTAGCGGTAAGCATACCTGTAGCTTGTTTTACGCTTTTCATCCAAGGTAAAGCTGCAGAGCCGTATCCTTCGAATGAGCCCGGACGTGTTCTTGGTTTCCAAATGCCTGCCCTGAATATTTTGATTCCCTGGGCTGCAAGTTGAGTAGCTGTTTCTACCATTTGTTGCTCTGATTCGGCACTACAAGGCCCTGCAATAATCATTGGCCTGGTTGAAGGTACATTTTCGAATGTGAATGGCTGTAATTTTAATTGAGATTCCATATTATTTACTTCTTTTTTTTCTGATGAAATTGCTGTAGTATTCATTGCTGTAAAGTTTATTTAATTATTATTCCATAACAGTTTTGCCTTTTGCATATTCGCCCATGATGTCTAATCTTGAGGTAAAAGGCCTGATAGCGTCTAAAGCCTGTCTGTACATTACGTAATCATTGAATGTAACATCTACATAAAATTGGTATTCCCAGTCCTTCCCAATGATGGGCATTGATTGAATTTTGGTAAGGTTTATCCCATAATAAGAAAGTATAGAAAGAACTTTAGAAAGGCTTCCTGTTTGGTGTTCAAGGACAAATGTAATGGATGCTTTATCAATGTGTTTGTCTTGTTTGTGATATCCAATTTTTTCAGAAAGGATAAGGAAACGTGTATAGTTCATTTTGTTGGTTTCAATGCCTTCTGCCAAAATGTTTAGCCCATATTTGTCGGCAGCCAGTTTGGAACATATAGCCCCTGTATTTTTAAGCTTTTTATCTGCTATATCTTTAGCGCTAAGAGCTGTGTCAATACTGTCAAGTACTTTAATATTAGGATAATTGTCAAAAAACATCTGACACTGCAATATGGCAATAGGGTGGGAGTACACTTCGGTAATATCTTCAATTTTTACACCCGGTAATGCTACCAGGTTTTGTTTTATTCGCAGGTATATTTCGCCAATAATTTTCATATTTGAATCTTGCAGCAAGTTGTAGTTTGGTAGAATGCTACCTGCCAAAGAGTTTTCAATAGCCATAATACCAAGGTCTGCATGGTTGTTTTTTAAAGATTTAAATAGGTCTTTAAATGTATTGGCTGTTACTATTTCAATGTTTTCATTTTCAAAATAATGTTTGGCGGCAATTTCGTGAAATGCTCCGTATCCGCCTTGTATGGCAACTCTGCTTGTTTGTTTGGATGTTTTAGGTGTCATAATTTTTTGTTTTATAAAAAAAAAGTCCCGGTTTTTGACCGGGACTTGCTATTGTTTTTTGTTTTGTTTATGCAATAGAATATTGGCCCCGGTGTTTCCGCAGAAAAAAGAAAAAAAAGTAAAAATAATTATTTGAAACCCAAGACCGCATTTGCTTTTCTTTTATGTATTTGTTGTTGACAAAAGTAAAAATTATTTAGAATAAAACCAAATAATTGATAAAATATCTTCTTTTATTACTAAATGTCTTAAATTTTGATACCCATAAAAAGTACGTCATCTACTTGTTCGAGCTGATCTTTCCATAGATTAAAAGTGTTTTTGACATGAAGGTATTGTTCTTCCATTGGCAATTCATGAATGTCCCGCAGCATATTACGCAGGCGGATCATTTTAAATTTTTTACCCATTGGCCCTCCAAACTGGTCGGGGTACCCATCAGAAAACATATAAATGATGTCTCCTTTTTGGAGTTGAAAAGTTTGGTCTTCAAAATCTTTGCCTTGGTCGCCAAATTCAGTACCTCCGATGGAGTTTTTGCTTCCCTGAACGTAAACCTGCTCTCCGTTTTGATAGAGAATAACAGGTCGCATAGCAGAAGCTATGCGTACTACATAAGATTCAACATCAATTTCGCAGGCAATAATATCCATTCCATCGCTTGATTTTTCGGCATCAAAATTTTGGTTAAGGGTATTGGCCATTTCTTCATCGAGCTTAAGGAGGATATCAGAAGGTTTGACTACGTCAGGGCGGGTACAAATATCTTTAATAAGGGTTGTCCCAATCATAGACATGAGTGCTCCCGGGACGCCGTGCCCGGTAGAGTCGCCGCAAACAATAGAAAACTTGGTATCTGTTACTTTGTCAAACCAGTAAAAGTCGCCACTGACGATGTCTCTTGGTTGATAGAATATAAAACAACCCGAAAAGCTATCCTGGAGTTTTTTGATAGAGGGCAATATACTAGTTTGGATACGTTGAGCATAAGTGATACTGTCTGTAATATCCCGGTTTTTAATTTCAATTTCTTCTTTTTGTTCAACAACTTCACGGGTACGCTCATCTAAAAGTTTTTGCAGGTGTTTTTGAAAGGCTATCTGCTTTTGTTCTCTATATTTAATAATGGCATAAACGGCAGCCACTAATGATATTATAGAGAGCAAGATAAACCACCATTGTTTCCAAAAAGGAGCTTTGATTTTTACCGTGACAGAAAAAGGTATTTCGTTAGCAATGCCTTCTGCATTGTAGGCTTTAACTAAGAATGTAAAATTACCATCGTCTACGCGTGGATAAAGGGCAAAAGTATTGGAACTTATTTCGGACCATTCATTTTCCCAGCCTTCCAGTTTGTATTGATATTTAACTCCTGCCGGGTTGGTAAAATTCAGTCCGACAAAGTCAAAACGGATACGGTATTTGCCATAAGGCAATACAATAGGTTTAGAAAAATCTATTTCTTTATCTCCAATTTTAACAGAAACCAAGTCAACATTAGGGGGTAAAAGCTTTTGTTTGTTGCTCGAATAGTTGTATTGAACAATTCCATCTGTAGTCCCAAAGCGCAAAACACCTTCGTCTGAGGCATTAGCAGCATTTAGGTTGCAGTCGCCCCTTATTCCAAGTTCTATTCCATAGGTTAATACTTTAAATGTATTGCTGTTTATACGGCTTAGGCCCATACGATGTCCTGTCCAAAGGTTACCATCGGGGTCTGAGATAATGAAGTATCCATAGTCAGATTTTAGTCCTTCGTTTTCGGATAGGTGAATGACAGAATCTTTTCTAAAGCAGAAAACGCCATCTCCATAAGTCGAAGCCCAAAGGTTGCCTTTCTTGTCCATTGCAATGCCTGTAAATTCAATTTCAGGAATACCTTCCATTTTAAAATGTTTTTTGTTGTCAAGACTAACCAAACCGTTACTTTTGGAGGCAACCCAAATGTTTCCGTCTGGAGAAATAAACAGGCTGTTGATTTTATTATGGGGGAGGCCGTTGTCCATAGAGTATTTTTCTGTGCGTCCTGTGTTTTGGTCTATTTTAATTATTCCTCCGTTTGTGGCTATCCAAAGAGTGTTTTTATTACAAGTAAGATAGTTGATTTTATTTTCAACAGAATTGTTGGAACGAAAAACCTTTGATATTTGTTTGGTTTGAAAATTTAAAAGATACACGCCATTTTTTTCAGTTCCAAAGTAAAGTTGGTTATTTTCTATAGGGAGAATAGCGGTGATATTGTCTGCCGGCAATCCGTTTTTAGTAGTCAATGTGAAAATTTGTTTGTTTTTTGCAGACATAAACGATATTTCCTGTCTGCTGCCAAAAAAGATCCCGTCTTTTGTAGAGGCTATGCTCAGGATGTTGTTGTTGATTTGTTCTTTAGAAAAGTTGTAAAAAACAAAAGATTCATTTATGATGGCACTCAATCCGTTGGAATAAGTGCCTATCCATAAGTCTTTTTCACGGTCAAAATAAATGGATTTGATGTAATTGTCTCCCAGTCCGTTGCTTTCGTTATAGTTTTCGGTAATTTCAAACGTATTGTTTTTGTTGGCAAGTTTATATATGCCATTTCCAAAGGTAGCAAGCCAGATGTTATTGTTGTCGTCAATTTGAATTGATTGAATATTGGCAAGTTTTAACTTTTGGTCATTGGAAAGTTTTTGAGCGTTCGTTTTTTTTGAATTGTATTGAAGAAGGCTTATGCCTTCATCTTCTGTTCCAATAAGATATTTGTCCTGGCCATAGCTAGCTATACATTGAATTTTGGTTTGGGCTATGCATTTAATATTATTTCTAAAAATAAACTCTGACTTGGCTGCATCGAGTTTTGCTTCCCAAAGGCCGGATGAAGTGCCAACCAAAAAATGATTGTTACCGATATTGATAATACTGTAAATAAGTTTGTCATTGGTGCCTGGCAGGGTCTCTGTTTTTTCGGGGGTAATAAGGATAATGCCGTTGTTTTGGGTACAAGCCAAAATATTGCCATCATTGTCTTTTGTCAGGCAGGTGATGGTACTTGGGGATTGAGGGTTGCTGTATTTTTTTACAAACTTTCTTTTTGAATATAAATAAAGGCTACCATCGTCAAAGCCAAACCATAGAGAGTCTTTAGAAGATTGAAAATTAGCTGAAGCGACTGTGTTGGGGAGTGTATCACCCATAAAAGTATTGGTAAATGTTGTCCCGTCAAATCGGTTAAGGCCAACTCCAGTGCATAGCCAAATGAAGCCTGTTTTGTCCTGGATGATTGAATATACCGAAGGGTGAGAAAGCCCTTGTTCGATATTAAAACGCTTTATGTTTATACTTTGCGAGAAGCCTTGTGCTATAAGTAATGCTATAAAGCAAAGCGATAAAATAAAAGAGCGTGTCCTCATAATAGTGTTATATTATTGTTTGTAATACTTTTTAAGTAATAAACACGATAAAGTTACAAACATTCATGAAAGGAACAAAGTCCTATTCGGTTTTCTGCTTAACCCCAATTGAATATTTATATTTTGGTACTCCGCCAATAGGAATTGTGTAGAACGGCAATAGCTCGCCATATTGGTTTCTGACGTTTATTACTACATTGTTGTTTTTGACTGGAGCATTTTTTCTTTTTATCATTTGGATATCTAAAGAAGTGTTTTTTTCTTCCTGGATAATTTTAAACTCGGTAGTTACCCAATTGTCTTGTCCTGAAACAGCTTCCATCTGGCCTTTACGGGCTACAGATACAATGCGGATAAAGCCATCATCATCCCAGTCGAAGTTGCTGATTTTTACCGAGATAGTTTTGTCATCTACATAAGGATAAATATGCGAAACCTGTTTAGGGTCATCCCACATCCTGAAACAATAATCGTAGGCAAAGGCATTTGCGCCTTCAATTGGTACATTATCGGTAGGGGAGGTAGAGAGGTAAAATTTATATTTGTTTCCGTCATCGCCACTAATGCCTTCTGCTATAACTTTCAGAACGTTGCCGCCAAATTTTTGTACGTATTCACCTTCTGTAGGGTTAAAAGGGCCAAAAGTGTACCATGTTTTATCGTATTTTGAGGTATTCCCAAATGTTTTAGTAGCTTTTAGATTGCCACTCTTATAATTTCCAGAAGTAGGGTTTGAGCTTTGAGCTGCTTCTTCCGACCAGCATTTTTTGCCACCATACACTGAAAATGTAGTTTCTGTATCAAATACGCCGTTTAATTCGTCATCATCTCCGCTGGCTTCGGGGTCAAAAACACGGATATAAACAGGTTTTTTAAATTTTTCAGGGATTAAAAAGAAAAATATTTGTACATGGTCATTGTCTCCCCATGAGGTTTCGGCATTTTTGCCAAATGTAATAAGACTTGCAATATTTTCGTCATCAGCAGGGGCAGCCTGGCTAAAACAAGCTATAGGTAAATAACTGGCAATGAGCAATATAAATAGGTGTTTTTTTATTAGAGTGTTCATTTGTGTAATAATTTATACAAAAGTAACAAATCGTTGTTTAATGTTGTTTAATAGAAATACTTTTGAATACACAATATTTTTTTATGCCGGTGCGGGTTTGTGTACTTTCTAACATAAGTTTTACATCATAAAGGCCTTCTTCATAGAAAACATGTGATATGCTTTCGCCAAAGCTTTTGGTACCATCGCCAAAATCCCAATAATATTTAGCAATTTTAAAGTTTTTGAGGTTGCTTTTTTTGGCATCAAAAGTAATGGTTTCTCCAATAGTTGCCATATCCGGGGCTGTAATGTAGGGTTGTTCAATTTCTTCTACATTAAAATCATATTCGGCCTGGTTCATCATAATTTCATTGGTGACAGAGTCTATAACATTGAGTTGGATACGGTATTTTCCAGGTTTTGCAAAGCAATGTTCTGCTTCAAGCCCTCTGATTTTTGTCCCATCGCCCAGATCCCATTCATATTTCATTGTTCCTTTTACGTCTTCTTCACTGGTGCCATTTTCAAAAAAAACATAGCAAAAGTTGTTTTTCTTTTGTTGGGTACAGTTTTCAAATTCTGAAATGGCTGATTGGACGCGAAAGATGTCATCGTTTTTGTTACGGCTTGAGGCAAAAAAGCCTGTTTGGAGATATGGATCCAAAATAAGCCCAAAATCATCAGCTGTTGACGAAAATGGTTCTTTCATATTTTCAGGTTTTATCCATTGTCCGTTCATTTTTAGTGTAAAGAATATGTCATATCCACCTCGTGTATTCCAGCCTTTGGAAGCAAAAAATAAGCGACCAGACTGATGAATAAAAGGGAAAGCTTCATTTTTGTCAGTGTTAACGTTGGGGCCACAATTTTCAGGTTTAGACCAGCTTCCATTGTTCAGGTGTGTAACATAAATATCGTATCCGCCAATACCTCCGGGCATATTAGAGGCAAAATACATAGTAGTGCCATCAGCAGTAATGGTTGGGTGCATTACGTTGTATTCGGTGCTATTATATTCAAAGGCTGTGATATTTACCCATTCATCTTTTTTAAGTTCGGCAAAGAAAATTCCCAATGTATTTCCTTTTTTGTTGTAGTTGCCAAATTTTTTTGTGGCATCAAGGTTTCGGGTAAAGACAATACTTTTATCACTGTTGAACAAACAACAGGGGCCTTCGTTGAAAATAGTGTTAAGGTTGAGCCTTTCAATGCTTTTATAGTCTTTGA
Source organism: Bacteroidota bacterium (assembly GCA_029572965.1). Lineage (GTDB taxonomy): Bacteria > Bacteroidota > Bacteroidia > Bacteroidales > DTGW01 > JAKPQD01. Next base: position 102,614 of record JAKPQD010000331.1, read on the forward strand.
AATCTTTTGTTAGTTTTACCTGGTAGAGGTCAAAAGGTTGAGAAGAGTTTTCGGCGGTATCAGAGTATGAAAACCAGAAGCTGTGTTTTCTGTCGGTACAATAAATAATGCCGTCTTTGGCAAAAGCGGGTGCAAATTCGTTTTGTTTGTTAGAACAGAACGAAAGCTTTTCAACGGTGTATTGACGTTGAGAGAAGCCCAGGTTCAGAGGTATAATATCTGCCAGGAATAAAAAAACGCCATATATTATGATTTTCTTCATTTTTATTTTCTTTCAAGCATTTAAAATAAGCGGGGGTTTGCAGCTTTAATTTTATACAAAAATTCATACCGGACCGAAAATTCGAATGAATAATAGTTGTATGTATTAGTTGATGGTGTTGAGTATTCATACGTACATCCTATTCGTAACTGATGGTTTAGCTGTACTTCAACAATCCCGGCCATAGCTTCTCCCGTTCTATAAAGGGCCCCGAAGCTAAGCATATCGTTAAGTGTAATAATATTAAGGTTTATATCAAACTGTTCTTTTGCTGTCATGTTATATTTGAGTAAGGTAGAAGGTTTAATTCTTAAATTGGGCGAAATGTTTAGCAAAAAGCCTGCTGTTAATAAAAAGTTATAGTTGTTTATGTCATGAAAAATTTCAAAACCATCATGTGAGTTTTTTTCTTTATAACTTAAAAAATATGGGATAGAAAGTCCTGTAAAAAAGGTATTTGAATAGTAATATATTCCGGCTCCAAGGTTTGGCAGCAGCAGCGTTGTGTTGTTGTTTTCGAAGGCCGGGTCGCCGCTTTCGTTAGTATAAAGGTTACTCCAGCCATAATTGCCATAATTAAGCCCTGCTTTAAGCCCAAAGGCTAATTTGCCTGGGCCTGCGGCAACCCGATATGCGTAAGTAGCATAAATATGAGTATTCTGTATAGGGCCAGCTTTTTCATTCAATGCCATAAGTCCAATGCCGATATTTTCGTTTTTCAACGGCATGTGGGCTGTGAAACTTTGGTAGCTTGGAGCTCCTTTAAAACCTATCATTTGAGAGCGATGCATTGCATTAACACTAAGCACATCCCTGCTACCTGTATATGCCGGGTTTAGAAGCACCCCGTTGGACAAATATTGGCTAAAAAGCGGGTAATACTGGGCATTTGCATTTATTGCAACGATAGACAATATAGATAATATGGCAAGTTTCTTTTTCATCATTTGCGGATTACAATGTATCCTTTATAAGTGCGGCCAATGACATTGAGAATATAGTAATAAGTATCAGATGGTAGTTCTTTGCCATCTTGGGTGCCGTTCCAATTGTTTTTATAATCTGGTTGGTTATATATTTGTTTTCCCCATCGGTTTATGATAGTGAGGTTTGCGTCTTTGACATTCTCAAGGCCTTTTATTTCAAATAAATCGTTTATTTTGTCACCATTAGGTGAAAATCCTTCCGGGATTTTGAGGTCTGTAGCTTCTACAATCAAAGTGTCACTTGTTGCTTGACAAACGCCATTAGTTACCACCCAAATAAATTGGTTTTTCCCAAATTTCAGGTTTTCTACATACGTTTCAGGATCGGAGTTGTTTTCAATGATTATACTGTTATCGGGGCTTATCCACTTTCCAACGCCCAATTGTGGCAAATATGCTTTCAGGTGTGTTTTAAATAGATATGGGCCAGATTGGTTTTCACCAATTGAAGGATCTAAAGGAGGCTGGAAAAAGGTAACCTGAATGTTTTTTTTGTCAATACAGCCTCCGTTGTTAGCTTCCCAAGTAACATTTTGAGGGCCAAAGGCAGATGTTTTGATAGATACTTTATTTGCTGTATCGGCAGGATAGAAAGTAGCAGGCACTTCTAATGACCATTTGCCTTTTCCAATAGTTTTTGTTGCTATCAGGGTTATACTGTCTCCGCAGACAGCAGTATCGATCCCGGCAAAAACAACAGGTACTTCAAATACATGTTTGGTAGCTGTTCCTGACATATCTATTGCCAGGCATTTGTTGTTGTCTTGTACTGAGGTAATTAAATAATTGTAAACGCCTGCTATTAATGGGGTTTCAGAAAAAGTATTTAAGCCGGTAGTATTAAATTCTTTTTCTTTAGTTTCAAATCCATTGGTGTATTTAATTTTTATAGGAGCTTTGCCGGTAAGCCTGATTGATAGATCAATTTTGTTGCCGAGACAAAGACTGTCATCAAATTGGGTCAGGGTACTGGTAGGAAGCTCAAAAATTTTGATCAAGCCAATGGATGAAGTGTCTTTGCAGCAATCGTTAAGACCTGAAAATACTATGCGCCTGAAATAAATAGCAGAATCAATAGCCGGAGGGTTGTATTGCATCACTGAATAGTTGCCGGGGCAGTTTTTCCATGGTTTATTTTCTTCATGGCATTGCCAAAGGTATTTGTATGTGCCATCTCCTCCTTTGGGTGACAGGGCATTGAATTTTTCTAAATCGGTCCCTTTGCAGATTGTAGTGTCTGTTCCGGAAATGTTATTGGATATTAAACTAAGCACTTTGACTATTAAAGTATCGCTATAGCTTTGGCAAATTCCCGAAATTACCTTTCTTCTGATTTGTACAGTATCTTTAAATGATGGGGGGGTGAAGTCTTTTAAAGTGTCTTTTTCGTTATTAACGCTGAATGGTCCGTTTTCTTTAATTTCCCAGAAGTACTTGTAAGGCCCGTCTCCGAAAAGAGGCGTAGTACCCATTATCAGGCCTAATGATTGGTTGTAACAAATTGTAGTATCCAGGCTATGAAGTATTTTATTGTTGGTAATTGCGGGTTTGGTATGTATATATATATAATTGCTGGTGTCTTTGCAGCAATATCCAGGCCCGGACAATGCAATACGTCTAAAATATGTATTATGTTTGATAATGCCGGGGTTGAAGATGGTATCGCTTATGACATCGAAGCTTTGAGGAGAAGAGAAGCTGGCATTGTTGCTTTGTTCCCACTTATAATAGTAAACCCCATCGCCACCTTTGGGCAGACTGCCAATAAAATCGGAAGGTTTAGTCAGGCTGCAAATGGTGTCATTGCCTTTAATGCGGTTGTTTCTGATAGAGTCAAGGATATGTATGGTGATGGTATTGCTTATATCCTGACAAGTGTTTGATTTTCCTGATATTACAAGTCTGTAAAGATAAAAAGTGTCGGTTTGGGTAGGTTTTGGCCAGATAATGTCATGAACATTGTTTGTACTGTCAAAGGTTGTCCAATTGATTTTATCGAAGCTTTTTTTCCAAATGTATTTGTATGAATTGTCTCCGCCATTAACGGCAAGTCCGCGGATGGTGTCAATATTTGCCCCAAGCGCAACCCATTGGGTATCAGAGATAATATTGTTTTTGATGGTTGGTAAAACATCAATTTTAATGGTATTGCTATAACTGCGGCATACACCGGAGATTACCACTCTTCTGAATTTGGCTGAATCATTGAGAACAGGCTGGTATGTGAATTTGTTGGATATTCCGGGTGCAATAGAATCCCAGGCAGAAATGCTGTCTTGCCAGAGGTATGTATATGTTCCTGGCCCTAAACCACCTTTGATAGTGTCTTCTTTATCTTTGATGTTGCGGCAAAGGAGGGGCATTTGTTTATTTTTACATACTACATTAGAGTCTGTATCAAGGGTTATGAAGTTATTTTTGATTTTGGGCCACACTTTTATTGTCAAGATTGTACTTGTATCGGAGTATGCACTCATCACTTTGTTATTTTCGTCAAGGGGGTGGACAATACGCTGATAATAAGTGGTTACTGTTAAGGGCCCAGGTTGGTATGTCATTTGGTTGGCAATAGAATCCCATAAGATTTTGTTGGTACTTTTTCTCCATACATACCTGAATTTATTGTTGGCACCTTTGGGTGTGGATGCTTTAATCAATTTTGGGGTAACTCCTTCGCATATTTCCTGATCTGCAGGCATCAGGTTGAATAAGAAATCTTTAACAGGCATAATGAGTTTTCCCATCATTTCGCCGGGAGTTCCGGAGGAAGCATTTTTGAATGGCAGTGTAGGGTTGCCAAAGTTACCTTCATCTTTTCGTAAAATTATGCTGTCGCTGAGGATCGAATTGTTAAATCTCAAAAATCCGCCTGCTCCACCACCTCCCGGGCCTGGCATAGGAGGTACTGTATTGACTGAGCCTCCGTTTCCTCCTTTAATTTCGATGTTTAGTTTATCAAGATAAGTGCTGATGTCTATAAGTATCATGCCTCCGCCGCCACCGCCTCCGGCACCGGCTGTAGCAATACCTGTAACACTTTCGCCATTGGCTTTTAAGCTGTATCCATTGGCTTTAATGGCATTGGCCATAATGATGATGATACCGCCCCCATTTCCTCCTTTAGAGGCAACATAAGGGAATTGTTGGGTACTACATCCTCCTCCTCCTCCAAATACCGCAATAGCAGGGTTGGGGTTGTTTTTGTCCGGGTAATTGAGCAATCCAAGACCAAGTCCGAGACCTCCTTCGCCTCCAAGGGTTTTAGGGGTTGTGTCGCATAATGGGGCTTCGTATCCACCGTTCCCGCCCATATAAAAACAAGCTCCGCCCCCACCTCCAGCGTGATAGCCATTACCGCCCCCCCCGGCTGTGTATAGTTTTGTACGCCCCCTTGTAAAATTGGTGTCTATCGAAACAATTGTTTCTCCTTTGAATCCGCCAAAGGCCATTTTTGATTTTGGTAAATATCCCTTAGAAACGTTTGTTGAATCGTTTTCCCAGCAAGTAGCTTTTGAATCGCCTGTGGGGTTTCCTCCTCTAAAGCCTTTACCAGAAACATCAATGTTGGCATTTAGGATAAGTGTATCTGCTACAATGGCCACGATACCTCCTTTGCTTCCATCCCAAGGGGCACAGGTAACAGTATTGTTGATGGTCTTATTTTTGGTAATGTCGTTAAGTGTCCCAACCTTGACAAGTTGAAGGTTGCAAGTGTCTGAATAGCTTACATTGAATATGGTATCTTTAGAGATACTCCGAACAAGAATTTTATTGCTTATTTTTTTGTGTACAACATGAAATTCAAACCTTCCGGTAAAACCGTTATTACCTACAGGAGAGATTGAATCGTAACTCCAGTTGACTCCTTTGGCTTGATGAAGGATAATAATATCGCTGTCTTTAATTAAAGACGGGTTGGTGACAAAGATGGTATCCAGTTGGTTGGCAGCTCCAAAATGTATTGAGTCTATTTTGTAATATTGATTAATCACTTCAGTTCGTAAAATAATTGGGTTGGCCAATAAAACGAGAAGAAGGGCAATTAATGTCTTTTTGAAATTGTATTTATGTATATGTGTGAAATGCACTCTTATTTTTTTTGAGGTTCAAGTTTTTAGTTTACGTTTATTGCAAATTTATAATAGTTATTGAAAAGACAATGAGTTTGTTGTGAAATCTTTATTGTAAAGAGGTATAACAATCCGAAAATGCGCCCCCTGATTGGAGGTGAGATATTCGATTGAGCCATTGGCGTTGTCGATTATTTTTTTGCAAATAGCCAGGCCTAAACCGCTTCCGCTGGTTTTAGTCGTGAAGTTTGGCCTGAAAAGTTTGCCCAGGTTTTCGTCTGATATGCCGGGGCCATTGTCCGAAAAGTCTATTACGGCCATATTACCTGAGGCTTTAAGGGCTATTTCAATAGTAGCGTCCTGGGTATTGTGCATGGCTTGTATTGAATTGGTTATAAGGTTGATAAACACCCTGCACAATTGTTCTTTATCTGCATACACCATAAATGTTTTTTCGTCTTGTAAAGAAAGAATAATGTTTACCTTGTTGTGTTCAAAAAGGTTGATGGCTTGTTTGATGGTGCTTTCAAGGTTTATTATTTCATTTTTTGTCTTTGGCATTTGGGCAAAACTTGAAAATTCAGAGGCTATGTTTGAAAGGTTTTCAATTTGTTCAACCAGGGTAGCTGTTACCTTGCTGAAATACATGTCAAGGTTAGGGTGTTTGTCGTCCCAAGCCCGCTGAAGCTGTTGAATACTTAATTTCATTGGGGTTAGAGGATTCTTTATTTCGTGGGCTACTTGTTTGGCCATTTCGCGCCAAGCCGTTTCACGTTCCGATTTGGCCAACAGTTGTGCCGAGACCTCAAGTTCTTCTACTTTGTGGTTATAAGCTTCTATTAGTTCGGCAATTTCGTCGTGTCCGTTATATTCTATTTTTTCGTTTTTTGAGCCAATCTTTATCCTGGCCATATTTTCCTGGATGACCCTTAGCGGGCGGATGAGGTTTTCGGAAAATGCAAAAGCCAGGCCCATGGTGATAAGTACCATGATTACAAAGAAGTTGCTGATTCCCTGGATGAGGGAGCTGGTATCATCCACCTGGTTGTATATCAGGTCGTAAAACTGGAGGTTGATATAAGCTGTTAGTTTGCCTTGTTTGTTGATAAATGGGGTATAAATGGTATTGTATTTTTGCTTGCCAATCCATTCGGCTTGCGTGAATTCATTTTTGTTCAGTTGTTTTAGTTGGGTTAGGGCTTGCATGTTCATATATGTTCCAACAAGTCCTTTTTCTATTAATTCTGGCCGTGAGGTACTAATAAGCTTGCCTTTGGTATCGTAAATATTGATGTTGGCATAAAAAATGTCTGAAAGGTGTTTCAAATAGTTTTCAAGGTTACTGAATTCGTATGATTTCCAGTTAAATCTAATGGTTTCTACATTCCCTAAACGGCTTTCCATTTCCAGATAAATGGTCTGCATTTTTTCCCGTATGGTTTTGTATGTGTTTTCGCGGTTTTGTTTTATAATAAAAAAGAATGTGATGCAGGCAATGGTAATGAACGAAAGTAAGATAATACCAGCCACAGAGAGGCGTATTTTAGTAATAAAACCTTTTTTCATATATGGCAAAACGGATGATGAGTCAACGCTAAAAAGCAAGATAAAGATGACCAGCAGGCTAAAGATGAAAATGTAAGAGAATAGTACCATAAGGTTATAAAATCCGATAGAAGGGCGGCTCAATATGATAATATTGTCTTTATCGGGCTTGAAAAACAGGTGGTCGTAACCGCTGAAAGAAGTTTGATAATATTTTCCTGAAAATGTGGGGTATTTAACCAATGTTGTATTGTATAGAAAGTTACCAGATTGGTAAGAAAGTTGGTTTTTATAATATTTGGCATAAGAATATTTCTGTGTTACCGGCGATTGGAGGTTTTCGTTGGTCAGCAGTATTTGAGGATAGTTTGGAGCTTCGCTTTTCAGGCGCGAATCAAGCTGGATATATAGGCTGACATTCTGGTTTTTGTTGTAATATTTTATATGTGAGAGGTAAGTTATGCGGCCATTACTGTTTTTGAGATAGAAAAAATTAGATTGGGGGACTGGTTCGGCTTTGTTTTTTAATAATTCATTGAAGTAAAGCGAACAAAGTTCTTTTTGACTGCTTGTTTGAGATATTACCGAGTCGTTTGCCTGACAAATGGTAAGCTGAAAGTCGTATTTGTCCCAATAACCTGAGAAATATTTTTTTTTGGTGTACCTGATTATCCATGAAACATCAACATTTTCGTTGGTGATACGCAACCTCAGGGTGCTGTCGAGGCTCAGTTTTTTGCCCATATCAATCAACAGGTACTCTGCTACTTTGTCGTGCTCTGATGAAAGTGAAAATGCTATTTGTTTACTTTCGTTTATTTGCGATTTTTGTCGGCCATAAAGGGCAAAAATTATTGTATATGTTGAGAAGGCAATAACCAGCCAAAGGGTGAGGATAATGGTGATATTTTTATTTTTGATGAGCCTGATATAAACAATACAGGCGCTGATAATAAGAACAATTACAAGGTGCAGTACCGATAACTGCCTTCCGATGATATTAAATATCAGGAAAGTAAATACAGCGCTGATAAAAAACTCTTTGCCTGCCAATGGTTCTTTTTTTTCAAACAGGTTACGTCCAATGATATCAATGACTAAAGTGAGTATGCAAAATACAGTTGAAGCGATAAGTATTGAAGTGATAAAAAGTTCGGGATGTTCAAGTATTTGGTTTGTTTCGATGTTGATATTCAGGTCTGAAAAAATGTTTTCTAATACGTGACAGGCTAAAAAATAAAGGCTGAATGTAGTTACTAACAAAAGGTATTGAATGCTTTTGATAAGCCATTTGTTATTAAAAAGTGTACTGTTTATTGAAAAAATATTTTTGTGCCACAGTGATACTGAAAAATAGACAAACATCGAAATAACAAGGATGTCGCCAGATGAAACCGAAAAGCCGAGCAGGCTGATGATTGAATTGCAAAAAATCTTTGTATTGTCAAAAAATGAGGGTATCTGAAGTTTTCTTAATAAAATGAAAAGAAACAATGAGGCCAATGCGTGGATAAAAATATATAGTATTTTACGGATACTGTTATTTTGATTTTCAAGAATAGATTTCATAAACCTGAAAAATAAAATTAACGAGGACAGAAGGCATACTGTGATAAAAAGTTCGTAAAACAGGTTATATCTTTTGGTTTCGTCAAAGTTTAATGCCAGGACTTTTTGATGAAATTTATTAAAGACGACATATTTTTCATTGACAAAAGAAGTAGTCATTTTTACATTTTCATCGGTATTGAAAATGTTGTTAAAAGTGTTTTTAAGGTATTTATTTTCAATGGGGTAGTTATTTTTGAGCAAAACAAGGCCTATAATTTTGTAGTCAAAGTTTTGTCTTTCGGCTGCGTAGCACCATCCATTGGAAAGTTGAAGTGCCGTACGGTTGCTGATAAGATATTGGAGGATATCGGTTTCTACAAACCTGTTGGATGACCAAAAAACCAGGCTGTCATGTTTGAAAATAAAGAAATAAGATTGGCGGCTCTGTGCCCAGTTGCCAAGTTCCTTTATTTTATTGGACAGAAGTATGTCATTTGTGGTTTTGCCGAGCTGGTTGCTAATGTCGTCAAGCTGCAAGTCGAGTTCCGATTCTACTTGGAGAAAACGTTCCTGGAAATGTTGTAGCTGGATGTTTTTGTAAAAGTCTGATTTTAGGAGGATGTCTAAGGATAGTGAAAACGACAGTAAAAGAATGGCGTACGTCAGGAAACGCCTCGACATTCTTTTATTGTCGTTAGTTTCATGCATAATGCCCGGGCTATTGTTTAGGCACGTAATCTGTGCGAAGCACCTTGAACTCGGTACGTCGGTTGATTTGGTTTGCAAATTCCTGGTTGTCAGGAGAAAGGGTTTTTATAAAGGTTTCATTAAGTATAGTTCCTACCGGTAAAAATGGAAACTGTTTATTGAGTTTTTCGTCAACTACCTTCGGGACAGATTCGCCATTGCCTTTAGCTGAAAGCCTGTCCATAGCAATGCCTTTTGAAATAAGATAATCTACAACACTTTGTGCACGACGTTGAGATAGTTCTGTGTTGGCTTTGTCGTTGCCAATGTAGTCTGTGTTGGCCATCATTTCAATAGTAATGTTGGGGTTATCGTTAAGCGTTTCTACAAGTTTGTCCAGTGCTGTTTTTGATTCGGGCCTTAATTCGGCACGGGCAAAGTCATAGGTAATATCGGGTACTTCAATAGGTTTGTCAATAGGCGTAAGGTTGATTTGTGCTGTAAAGTCTTTACTTTTTACTTCACCTTTTGTGCTTTGACGGGCTTTATTGTTCAGGAACCCTTCTTTAAATGCGATGAAAACATAATCTGTATTTGGCTTTAACGCAAATTTGAAAATGCCATCGGGGCCGCTCTTGGTATCAGTAGTGATACCATCACTGCTGATACATTTGATAAGGGCATCAGCTAAAGGTTTTTCACTTCTATCATCAATGATTTTGCCAGCAATATTGAAACGCAGCGGAGGCAATACAAAAGAGTATAAGTCTATATCTTTCTTGTCCCGGCCAGAACTAAAGAAACCTCTTTCTTCATTGGGTTGGAAAACAATACCATAATCATCGGCATAGCTGTTAATAGGGCTACGCATATTTTCTACTGTCCATTTGCCATTTTCATTTTTAGCTTTGAAAATATCGAGGCCACCCAAACCAAGATGCCCGTCAGATGAGAAGTATAACGTACCATCGGCGTGTGAATATGGATAAAGTTCATTTCCTGGGGTATTGATTTCGGGGCCCAAATTTTCAGGGTTGCCCCATTTGCCATCTTCATTGGTAGTTACTTTCCAAATGTCGTATCCGCCAAAACCTCCCGGCATGTCAGAAACAAAATATAAAGTCTTTTCATCATTTGATATTGCCGGATGGATTACATCTACCGTATCGCCTGCTATATCAAGCATTTCAGGAGTGCCAAAAGTTTCGCCGCTGAGGGTGCTTACCATGATATGGGCACTGGCTTTTTTGCCTTTTACTGGCTTGCAAGAAGTATAATACATTTTTGTAAAACTCTTGTTGATACTGGGCGAACCTTCTTCAAATTCTGTGTTTATTTCATCGCCAACAGAAACCGGGGCGCTCCATTTGTCTTTTTTATCCAGTTTGGTATAAAAGATGTCAAAGGCTTTTTCGCCGGTACCTTCTCTTACCTGGCCTTTGGCACTTTCATTAGTTGAGGCAAAAAATACAACTTTGAAGTCATCGCGTCCAAAGGCCGGGCTGTTATCACAGGCCCTTGAATTGGCAGGTTTAAAGTTTTCTACAAGATAGCCATTGGGCGAGTCAATCCATTGCTGGGCTATACGGCATGATTGTATGCCATTTTCGCCGCGGATATCATCCGGAACCAGCTCTTTATATTTACGGTACATAGGTTCGGCTTCTTTTAGTTTGCCTTGTGCGCGTAATGCATTAGCGTAATAAAGATAGATGACCGGGTTTTGAAATTCGCGGTCTATTGTTTTTTTGTACCACATTTCGGCATGTTGAGGGTCGCACATGTGCCTGAAACATTCGGCTATCTGAAATATGATTTCGGTTTTTTTGTTTTTGTCTTCAACCACCTCGTAAGCATCGCGATATTGTTCAATGGCTTTGAGCCATTCGGCGGCAGCAAATGAATCATTGGCTTTTTTCAGTTTATTGCCCTGAGAAAAAGCAGATGAGGTAATGAGTATAGCAAAAATTGGTAATGCAAAGTATTTCATCATGATAAAATTTCATTTTACTTAATTAGTAATCAAAGTTTTGTTAACGTATTTTACTGTTTGGTTATTTTGTGTAAAAGTAATTTTTTGCATCAAAAAAAGCGACAATCCTATATATTTGTTTATCAACATTTTGTTATGGGGGTAAAATTAAACATGTACATTTAATTCGGCAATAAGTTGTTTGAGGTTGTTAATTTGTTTGACCGTGCCCAAAACAAACAGTTTATCTCTGTTAGAAAGGATGGTTTCGGGCAATGGGTTGACCAGAAATATTTTGTTTTGTTGTTTGATGCCGATAATTTTGGCGCCAGTATCGTTATAACTTTCGAAGTCACGCAAAGCACGGCCGTTGAGGTAATCTGAAATGTTTTGCAACGGGATTTCGTCTATTAGTACATTGGTGTCGCCTTGTTGAATGATGTTATCTACAAATTCTACTACATCAGGTTGTGCAACAATTCTGGCCATGCGGCGTCCTCCTATTTTGTCGGGCATGATAACATTATCTGCCCCGGCACGGCGTAATTTTATGTCTGAGCCTTCTTCTGAAGCTTTGGCTATGATGGTTAGCTTAGGGTTGAGCTCGCGGGCAGTAAGGGTAAGGAATACGTTTTGTGCATCACTGTTGATGGCTGCTATCAGGGCTTTGGCACGGCGTATCCCTGCAAGTTCAAGAGTTTCATCCTGGGTGGCATCCCCTTCAATGAAAAGTACTTCGTATTGGCATTCTTGTATTTGTTGAATCTGGGCTGCTTCGTTTTCTATAACTACTACAGGGACTTTGTGCATGGTAAGTTCAATAAGCGCTTGCTTCCCGTTTCGGCCAAAGCCGCAAATGATAACGTGGTTGCTAAGCTTATCTATTTTTTTTTGCATCTTTTTTATTTTAAAATAGTTACGAAAAACACTGTCCACAATGTATTGTGTTAATGCCGTAATAGTATAGGCAAATATACCAAAACTAATGATTATCAAAAAAGAAGTGAAGTACATTCCTATGTCCGAAAGTGGATGGACCTCGCGAAACCCAACAGTAGTAATGGTGATAATGGTCATAAACAGGGCATCACGGAAATTGTAGTGTTCAATAATGATATAGCCCAAAATTCCAAAAATGATAATGGACACAATGGGCAATACAAGCCATAATATCCGGTTTTTCTTAGGCATAGGCAGTGTTTAAAATTTAGTTAAATACCAATGGCCTATGGTACAATGCAGGCATTTTTGCTTTGTACAATAATGGTTGTACAATTGCAGCAATGCCTGGCTTTCAAAAGCATTAGATACCTTGGCCCCATATTTTTTCCATGCTGCAATTATACTGTTTTTTTCGGCAGAAATTGCTTCTGCAAGTTGAAAAGCCTTATCTTGTAAGTGTAAAATTTTTCTTTCACGGCCGTAAACGAACAAAAACGGGATGATGGTATTGATTGTTAACAGGTCAATGCTTTCTTTTGAAAGCTTTTTAGGCGAAGCAGGGCTTGTCTTGCCCAATGTATAATGATTTTCCCAGTATGCAGAGGTGGAAGTGTTGAATAATCCTTCTATTTGTTTGATATCCTCTGCTTCTATGAGTTTTGAGAACAATGAAGATGAGTTGTTGATAAGGCTGGCAAGCTGGGCAAGCCTGATAGTGGGGAAATTTGCCGGGCGCAGGCGCATGAATTTCCATACCTGTTTTTGCAGAGAGATAAGTTGGTATTTTTTTTTCAGGAAATTGTATTCTGTAGCTAATTGCGAGCAGTACTCATCGGCAGGCTTATCTGAAAGCAGGCCTGCCTGGCCAAGCAGCAAAGCTTCAAGTTGTATAAGGTTGTTTTTATGCTTTGCCAGTATTTGTAGAGGTAGCGAACGTGCCAGCATTTCAAAAGGTTCGGCATTGACCTTGAAGCCCAGGTTTCGGCATAGCATGATATAAAAAGCCTCTTCCCAATGGTTGTTTGTAAAGTTAAGTATCTGAAGAATTTCATCCGTCCGTTTTTCAAGACGTTCTACCATGAGTTTGGTCAACCATTGCTGCAATTCAATCCGTTCAATTTTTGGAAGGCAGCTTTTACAAGGGATATTGGTTGAAACCGAAACCAGGTTTTTATATTTTTCGAGCAATGCGCTGTCGTACTTCAATTCTATAAATGGGATTGTTTGGCCGGCACTATTTTTGATATCGGTATCATGTTCTTCTACTACGTGCAATATTGTATTGTCATAAGCTTTGTCGAGATGGTGGTTGTGACGTTGCCAGTCTGAGGCCTTTTTGTGAACTTCGCTGCACCCGGCCCAGGTTACGCCGTTTATTTTGATGCGGGTATTGATAAAGTCCGGGCCTGAATTGAAGTTTTGTTCGCCGGGGCTTAAAATCTCCACTGTTTCGCCATTTTGAGAGGTGAAGACTTTGTTCTGGAAGAGCCTGAACTTCCAGATATACTGCAAAAATTCTTCAGACATGAGGGTTGTGTTTTGGTTTGAAACCAAATATACGATTTTATTGAAAAAATTTGTAAAAGAAGTTTAAATTGTTGTTGCCAGATTGTTCTGCAATCTGATATATTCAGCCATATAGTGGCTAAATCTTGGTAGAAAATTTAGTATTGGGAAACTATTAAGCCATATAGTGGCGAAACACATATCTGTGTTATGTACCTTGGGGAAATTGGGATGTTTTATTTCTATATTTATGTCGCAACTATGTTGCTTTTTTGTTCAGTTTTTATTCTAAAAAGGAGTAGGTTGTGTTTTTTAGAATTCTTTGTTTTGTCTGTATAATTCTTGTTCAACTTTGTCAGAGATCCTAAAACCTAAAATTTTTAATTCTTCAATTAAAGGTCTTATTTTATCAATTACCCCAATTTGTTTAGCTTTTGTTAAAACTCCAAGAGTGCCGGTTATTTTAAACCCGATTCTTTGCGCTTCTTTTCTGCCTTTTAAATCGTCTAAAACAAGTAAACATTGTCATATTCAAAAGCAAGTGAAATAGCTGAGGCTTCTCCTTTGTCTAATATGGTTTCAAGAATTTTCTGATATTTGTTATCTTGCGGTTCTGAAATTTTAATGAATTCAGGCAAAGGGTCACCAAATTCACTCTCAATTTCTGGGGTAATCCTGATATCTTGATATATTTCGTCAAGGGATCTCAATAAATCAAGCTTAGATAGAGCTATTAAGCAACTGGTATCTGTAATGACGACAGTTTCAGGCATTTTTAATATCGCTTAATAAATCATCAGTAGAACTACTAAATACAGACACACCATATTTACCCATAATTTCTATAAAAGAACGTTTAGATAATCCGACCATTTTAGCTGCCTGACCAGAAGAAATAATTTCATCTTCATACATTTTTGATGCTAAATAGATGGAGAGGTCTAAAGTTTTTAAATTTATATCATCAGGGATATTTAGTGTAATAGCTCTCATAATCAACTTATTTTTACAAATATACAATATTTGCTTCAGGTTTTACAATTATTTGGGTGCTACAAATTAAACTTTGTCAGGGAAATGTTTTTTATTTCCTGGTGACGAATATTATTTAAATCATTGATATAAAGGTAAAAATATAATGTACCTTTGCGGGCTATTTAATAATTTATGATGACATTTGAAGAACTCGGGCTGAAACCCGAAATTTTAAAAGCTCTTCAGGAGCTTGGATTCGAAAATCCCATGCCGGTGCAGGAAAAAGTTATTCCTCTTTTACTCTCAAAAAACACTGATATTGTAGCATTGGCCCAGACAGGTACTGGTAAAACCGCAGCCTTTGGTTTGCCCATTGTAGAGCAAACCGATACTAAGTCAAAAAAGACTCAAGCCTTAGTGCTTGCTCCTACACGCGAACTTTGTTTGCAGATTGCTGATGATTTGAATGATTTTTCGAAATATGTTGACAGCCTTAGTGTAGTGCCCGTTTATGGCGGGGCTTCTATTGAGGTACAAATAAAAGCATTGAGAAACGGGGCGCAAATAATTGTTGCTACTCCGGGACGTCTTATTGACCTTATCAACCGTGGTGTGGCAAAATTGGAGAACGTTTCAAAGGTAGTGCTTGACGAGGCTGATGAGATGCTCAATATGGGTTTTGAAGACGATTTGAAAACTATTTTGGCTCAGATACCTGAAAATCGTAATACTTTGTTATTTTCGGCTACTATGCCCCCTGCTATTGCTTCTATTGCTAAAAACTACATGAGCAATCCGTTGGAAGTTACTATTGGACAGCGAAATACCGGGGCTGAAAATGTTAAGCATGTATGCTATACCGTACATGCCAAAGATAAATACCAGGCATTGAAGCGTATTGCTGACTACTATCCTAATATTTACGGCATTGTATTTTGCCGCACACGTAAAGAGACTCAGGAAGTAGCCGACAAACTTATGCATGACGGGTATAATGCCGATGCATTGCACGGCGACCTTTCGCAATCGCAGCGCGACTTTGTAATGAACCGCTTTCGCCTTCGGCAATTGAACTTGCTTGTCGCTACAGACGTTGCAGCAAGGGGTATTGATGTGGATAGTTTGACGCATGTTATCAATTATAACCTCCCTGATGATGTTGAGGTATATACACACCGCAGTGGCCGTACAGGCCGTGCAGGTAAAACTGGCATTTCTATTGCCATTATTAATCTTCGCGAAAAGCATATTATCAAACAGATTGAAAGGATTATAAACAAGAAGTTTGAGTTGCAGGATATCCCTTCAGGCAGAGGTATTTGCGAAAAACAATTATTTCATCTCATAGATAAACTTGAACGTGTAGAGGTTGACGAAGATGAAATTGCCCCATTTTTGACTACTACCTTCAAACGGCTTGAGTGGCTCGATAAAGAAGAGATTATTAAACGTTTTATTTCATTAGAGTTTAACAGGTTTCTGGAGTATTATAAAAATATGCCAGACCTTGAGATACCTACTGAACACTCAAGGAGAGAAGGACAACGTGATAGCTTCCGCGAAGGTAAACGTGAAGGCCGTCGTGAAGCAGGTGCCCCTCGTACTGCCGAAAAAGGCTATAGCAGGTTATTCCTTAATCTTGGGAAAGAAGATGGTTTGTACCCACCCGATTTGATTGAATTGTTAAATCAGTATTCACAAGGCCGCAGGATAAAAGTTGGCCGTATTGAACTGATGAAGAAGTTTTCGTTTTTTGAAGTTCCTGAGCAGGATGCCCAGTTTGTGGTTGACTCTATGAAAGGGGCTTCAGTCAGTGGCCGCCGCATTGCTGTTGACTGGGCTTCAGGTGGAGAAAACGAAGGCAAACAGCAGAGCAGGGGACGTGATGATTTTAAAAGATCAGGAGAAAGATCTGGTTTTAAGAAGTTCGGAGAACGAGGAAACCGGGGTGAACATGGTGACCGTAAAAGATTTGACAAAGACCGCGGTGAAAAAAACGAAAGAAACAATAGTGGTAATAGAAGCGACAGGTCCGAAAAAAAAGAAAAAGGTAGCTTTCGTGGCGAAGAAAAGAAGAAATACGGTAGAAAGAAAGAGAATAGACGATAGAAATTAATTACGAAATTTTAATCCTAAAACTAATGTATTCAATTTATATTATTACCTAACCTGCCAATTTAAGGCAGCATTTCCCCTCCTTTACAAGGAGAGCTTGTCCTGCCCCAGGCAGGAGGCAGGGGTGGTTGAAACAGCTTTAGTTTAAAATACGAAACCGCAACACCGCAAAGAAGAACATTTTTCTTTGCGGTGTTCTGTGTTTAGACCTTAGCAAACTTCGCGGTTGATCAAAAGCGCCCAATTCAATAATTCCATTTTAGCCTGAAAATGATTTACTTTTAAGGTTTGAAACCAACTTAATTTGTTTAAAAAATGAAAAAGTATTTATTTTCGGTATTGACGCTTATTTGCATGTCAATGCAAGGGCAAATAACCATGCCTAAGGTGTTTTCCAACCACATGGTATTGCAACGTGATATTAATATTCCTGTTTGGGGTGGTGCAACTCCGGGAACAACTGTTATTGCTGAGCTTAATGGAGTTCAGGTGATGGGTATTACAGACGAAGCCGGTAAATGGATGGTTCATTTTCCAAAGTTCAAAGCCGGAGGGCCATATTCTTTAAAGGTAACAGAGAAGGGCAAGAAAAGTTATGCTTTTGAGTTTTCAGATGTAATGATAGGTGATGTTTGGCTGGCTTCCGGGCAGTCGAACATGGAATGGCAGGTGCAGCAAGCTAAAGATGCTGGAACAGAAATCAAAAACGCTAATTACCCCAATATCCGTTTTTTCAGCGTGCCTCATGACATAGCCTTAAAAGTATTGTCTGATACAAAAAGTAGTAGTTGGCAATTGTGCGACACCAATAATGTAAAAACATTTTCGGCTGTGGCCTATTATTTTGCCAGGGAAATTAATAAAGATGAGCATGTTGCTATTGGAATTGTTCAAAGTACTTGGGGCGGAACGCCGGTTGAGGCATGGACAAGCCGCGAAATTTTACTTTCGTCTTCTATTACCCGTAAAAGGATACTGGATAATGATTCGCTGACGGAGCTACATTTGAAAAATGAAGAAACCAATTTAAAACGTTTTTGGGAAATTGTTTATAATCCGCAAAATGGGATGGATACAATCGTCCCTAAGGAAAATTATGTGGATAAAGACTGGAGAACAATTTCAATGCCCAGTACATTCAAGCAATGGGGCATGCCTCCTTACGAAGGCATCATGTGGCTGCGAAAGACGATTACATTGCCCGAAAGTTTTGCTGGAAAAGACCTGACTATATATCTTGGACATCCCGAAATCAACTATTCGCTTTACTTCAACGGGCAGAATATTTGTAAAACTATATGGAATGCAGCTTTAACGCATTATTACACCATTCCGGGCAAGCTGGTAAAGGCTGGCAATAACCTTATCAGCGTGCGTATGTCGTTGTTGTGGAATGCAGGAGGCTTTAACCCTCCTGCTGTCGAGATGTTTATTACTGACGGAAACGAAAAGGTAAGCATTGCCGGAGATTGGGATACAAATATTAAGCTTGAGCCTGCTGTACCAAAAATTTTCAACTTTCAATACTATCCAACTATCTTATTTAATGCTATGCTTAACCCTGTAATCCCTTATGGGCTAAAAGGATTTCTATGGTATCAGGGTGAGGCCAATGATTCGGCACCTGCACATTATCGCTCGCTGCTACCTATGATGGTTGCCGATTGGCGTATCAGGTGGCAGCAGGGATACTTGCCATTCTTGATAGTGCAGTTGCCAAACTATATGAAACCATGCACTGAACCACAGGAAAAGAGCAACTGGGCTGAGATGCGCGAGGCTCAGCAACTGGCAACTTTGCAACCCAATGTTGGTATAGCCTGTACCATTGACATTGGTGAAGAAAACAGCATTCACCCTATAAATAAGCAGGATGTTGGGCATAGGTTGGCATTACAGGCTAAGAAATTGGTATATGGGCATGATGTTATAGCTTCAGGCCCGGTATTTACTAATATGGAAATAAATGGCAATGAAATAACCCTTAATTTTACATCAACTGGTGCAGGTTTGGTAACTAAAAATAATGCTGCTTTAAAAGGATTTGCTATTGCTGGTGAAAATAAAAAGTTTGTATGGGCAGATGCGAGGATTGTTGGCAATACCATAGTTGTTTCTGCTAAAAGCATTGCCAAACCTGTTGCTGTGCGTTACAACTGGGCTGATAACCCTGCTGGTAACTTGTATAATAAGGAAGGTTTGCCTGCATTGCCTTTCAGGACTGATTGCTGGTAATATTTTTTTTTGAAATCACGGTTGTCTGGTAAAAGTATCAGGACTAAAGTCCTTCAGTAAGTTACTATTTGCAACCCCAGCCATAAGGCTGGGGTTAGTCAATGTCATGATGTAATTGGGCTTTAGCCCTAATATTTAATTTTATATCGGGCTATTTCTACTTTGACAGATTAGCAATAACCTTCTCTTAAACGCGTAGCGGTGAAATATCTGTAGAAAAATGAGCTTTATAATGATTAAGCCACATAGTGGCGAAATATTATTTCGGTGCTACGCAACTCATGTGAAAGTGTATTCTCTTTCTACAAAGATATTGCAACTACGTTGCTTTTATTGAACCCAGCTTTTCCCTCTTAATTCTATTTTATTAGTTTTCAGTTTATTAAATCTGTCAAAGTAGAACTTTGGTGTTTTGAAAATTGTAATGGAGGTTAAAAAAAGTAATACAATTATTGTAAATAATTAAATTTCAATGTTTTAAATATGGTTTTAGCAGATGGCCTTATTCAATAGTTTCAATAAATTGTTTAGCTGTCATTGCAGGTAACTTTGAATTTTTAAAATCTTTAAGATTTCTAGTTATAATCAATTCTTGTTCGTTCTCAATTGCCGAGAAATACTGAAGTTCATCCTCAAAATCGGAAAAAGTATTGTCATTCAAAGCCAATCCAATAATTTTATCATCCAATGGCAAAATATTCACTATCAATCTTAGTTTTCTTAAAATTGATTTTGCATTGATTGAATCCAATTGTCTTAATAACGCATAACTTGTATTAGCAATCGTTAAGGATGATACTGTTAATTCAATCTGCTTTTTGTCAGCAAGTGAAAATAGTATAGCTGCTTCTTCAAAAAAAGGTTCTCTTCGTGATAATAAATCAATCACAATATTTGTATCAACAAAAACTTTTTTCATTTATACTTTTCTTCTAAATAATCACGATACTCCTTTCTGTAATCAAAGTCAGCAGGTAAATCAATCACGCCGCTCAAGCTCTCTACAAGAGGCGTAATTGAAATCTTTTTATTCTCTACTTTCTGCTTTGTTATGCTATCTAGATACGATTCAATCATTTTTGAAAGGCTAATCTTATGGCTGTGGGCATAAATTTTAGCTCTCTCGATAACATTATCATTTAATCTCAATGTTAATTTTGTTTCCATAATCTTAAAATCAAAGTTACGTACAAATATAATAAATTAATACGTCAATTACAAGGTTTTCTTTTTTTTAGTTTTGTTGCCATTATTTCGCCACGAGTTGGCTTAATTATTATAAAGCTCATTTTAAACAAATATCTTGCTTTTAAGCGGCTAAGAGAAGGTTTTGCTAATCTGTCATAGTAAATTAACTAGGTTTGGCCATATAGCTTTGCCAGTTTACAATGACCACTTTTTCTACATCCCCTTCATTTTCAAGAGCTTTGAACATGTATCCATATTCGTAACAAAACCAGTATTCGTTTTTATTATTTGCTACGTACCTGTGAGTAAAGTGGTTGAAGTTGAACCCTTGCATAACAAGATATTCTTTTCGGACTGTAGAATGGCCGGTAGGGTTGAGGTTACGTAGTATTGTACGGTTTTTGCGCAGGATTTGATTGATGGTTTTAATTATCTTTTCCGATTCGTTGGTGCGTTGGTTGTTGTATGCATTGCGGCAATAGTAGTCACAAAATTTTCTGTCGGAACGGCCTTTTTCTAAGGGTTTTTGACAATGAAGACAGATTTTTTTGGATATATTTTCCATTTTATTAAATGTTTATAGTCGTTTATATTCGATTTTAAGCGTTTAAAAACGAAGTTAGTGTTTTTTTTCATAGCAATTTTGTACAAATACATTTTTTGCAAATGAATCCGAAATTACCAATAGTATTTGCCAATCGGTTTGTGCATGGGAGCCATAAGCTGATTAAATTTTGGTTTAACCACAACCCCGATGTGGCTGATATGCTTGAAAAGCTCCCATGGGTAAGGTTTTCGTTTCAATACGGGTGTTTTTATATTATTGATGACGGGGTGGAGATTAATAAAACGGTAGAAGCATTAAAAGATAAAGTGTTATTTAACTTAAAACGGGTAAATACCTTTATTTCGAAACCTTTGACGGTGGTAGCTACGGGTTACAATGCCTTGCATCAGCCCGAAACTGTCATAAAGAAGCCTGTGGTGAAGTTTTTGCCGGTGGTTTCGGGAGGAAGAGAAGTGGTGTTGCTGACTTTTGAGTACAACCGTGAGCTTTACATGATGTTGCTGAAGTCGGGGCTGGTGGTTTGGGATAAACAACTGAGGGGATTTGTGTTGCCGTGCGATACGGATTCAATAAAAAATATTGTACGGTTTTTTAGAGGAAGAGTAAAGGTATTATTCAATTCGGCCATGAAAGTGCGTGATACCGAATTGATGAAACTTTTGTTAGAGCAGGGGTGGGCTTCAGACGAGAGTTTTGTTGGCTGTCCGTTGGCTTATTTGGATAAGCTTTTTTTAAAAGAGTATTCGCCCAATACCATCAGGACATATCATGCTATGTTTATCCGTTTTCTCAACCATTTCAAAAGATATAGCATGGAGCAGATAGATGCTATGGATGCTGTGCAGATAAATGCATACCATGCTTTGTTGAAAGCAAGTAACAAGTATTCTGTATCTTATATCAACCAATCGATCAATGCAGTTCGTTTTTACTATGCAGAAGTTTTGCAAAGGCAGGTAGAGATGGATGGGATTGACAGGCCACAACGGGGTTTTGTTTTGCCCAAGGTACTTAGCGAGGCTGAAGTGGAGGCTATTTTTGACAAGGTGCGTAATATAAAGCATAGGGCTATGCTCATGATGATGTATGCTGGTGGGTTGAGGATTAGCGAAGTACTGCAACTGAAAATAAAGGATATACAAGGCGAACGGAAAATGATATATATACAAGGCGGAAAGGGCAATAAGGATAGATATACGGTATTGTCGGACAAGTTGTTGGTATTGTTGCGGGAGTATTATAAGGTGTATAGGCCTAAAGAATATTTGTTTGAGGGGCAGTATGGAGGGGCATATTCGGCAGAAAGCATTAGGAGTGTGTTAAAGCGGGCTATAGAAGAGTCAAATTTGAACAAGCGAGTAACACCACACATGTTGCGGCATAGTTTTGCCACACATTTATTGGAGCGAGGCACCGATTTGAGGTATATCCAGGAGATGCTGGGGCACGAATCGACCAAGACGACTGAGATATATACCCATGTATCAAAAAAACAGATATCGAAGATTATAAGTCCGGCTGATTTTTTGAAAATATGAAATTAAGTATATACATTTGAATAAAATCTGATAGCAGTGATAGGATAATAAAACTTTAAACAATGATAAAATATAAAAAACTAACCAGCAATGAATTGTAAGCATGATGATAAGGACAATATAAAGGTTATTCACTGTGCTATTAGTTAGTTGTGCACTATGCGCCTGCTACCAGCAATCGGGCGATTAAATACATAAAAAGTCTGCATAAGACTATTTCTAAGCATTTTGACTGTAAACTTGTACGCGGATTAGATTTGATAAACGATTAGATTACTTTGAAATAGTCT
>JAKPQD010000348.1 GCA_029572965.1 Bacteroidota bacterium
TCAACTTTTAATTCTGGATATTATTCTTTAGATTGGGTATCACAAGGTCGAGGGGATATACAAGGAAATGCTATTGTTGCTAATGCAAATGGAGAAGTAGAAGTATTTCGTGGTTTTGTTAACTATGAATCAAATGCTCCCTCAGGACAAGGGGGCGGATTACAAGGAATGCCTGAAAATGATTTTGCGAAATACTCCATGGCTGGTACATCGGTTTGGGCTAGCACTGTCCAAACTGGTTATGAAACTGCAAAAGCAATGCAGCCAGCCGTTAAAGCATTTTCCACAGGAGCAAAAGTATTAGGTCGTACATCTAATGTTCTTGGAAGTGCTTCTATAGTTTATGATTTTGCTACAGGTACGGCAAATACATCAACTATACTTAATGGAGCTGTCATGGTCGGAGGGGCAATTGTTATAGGCGCAGTCGGAGTTGTTGCAGCTCCTTGGGTAGCTGGGGCAGGTATTGTTTATGGTATATCATCTATTTTCTTTGAAAAGCCTTTAAACAATGCCCTAGATATCTCAAAAACAATAAATTTTGTACAACCAAGAAAATAACAATTAACATGAATAGGCTATATATGATTTTCTACTGTATGGTAAAAGATGACGGAACAAATACTGTTCATTCAAGGACTATTTATTTGCTGGAAATCTTTTTAACATTAATATGTATTGCATTAACTGAGATAATTATAGGTGTAGCAAATCTAAGATTTGGAAATTTTTTGTTTTACATATTGGCAATGTTGCCTAGTGTAATATTGGTATACCTATTTGTTAAGAAAAAATTTAATGAAGATAGAGGTAAGGAAATAGTTAAAGTATTCTCAGAACAAATAGCTAAAAGGAAACTCCAATTTGCCTTACTAGCTATTGGATTATTTATAAGTGCTTTTGTCTTTTTAATCCTATGTGGAATATTTATGAGTTATCTGTTTAGTTTATATCAATAGCAAAAAGCCTCGGGAAACCGAGGCTTTTTGCTTTAAATAAGCTTCAATTGTTTGTTAAGTTCTTTGTCTGAAATATCTTCTTTTTCGGACTTGTCGTAAATGGAGAGCAGGAATACTTTATCAGATGTAATTTTAATACAAGTAATGACCCTTGCACCACCTGATTTACCTTTGCCTTTGCTGGTTATTGCCAGGCGTATTTTATAACAATCTTTACCAAGAGGGTTTCCTTGCACGGGCTCATTTTCGAGCGATTCAAACAAACCCCTCTTCGGCGTAGCATCCTGCTACGTCGCATTGTATTCGGCCTCTGGCCGTATTACATCATCAGGCTGCAGCCTGTAGCCAAGAGTAGCCAATGTAAGCCAAAGCCTTGACCAGGTGCAATAAAATGCCTATCTTTGGTACATGGGCCAAAAGTACATACATACTGCACTGTACAGCGGATTGCCGGCCATGCAGC
>JAKPQD010000362.1 GCA_029572965.1 Bacteroidota bacterium
TGTAGGCAGTAGTTTGCTGCTCTTTAATTGCCTATATAATTCCTTTATCATTAAACTGATTAGCGGTTGTAATCATGCCGTTTAACTTCGGCATTGGTATTTGTTTCAGCATAGCATCAATAGACGGCCATACAATATCCCGTGAGCCAATATGCGTTAATGTATCCTTTGCAGGTGAAAGTTCAATAGTGCCACTATCAGCTCTGAATATCGGTTCACGTTTACCGCCGTCGCCAACTATTGCTAAACCTTCATAGCTGCCTGTTTTACCGTCTTTGAACTTTGGTATAGGGGTTGCGATGGCTGTTGCAAGTGATACGGCTCCGGTTGTGGCTGCATAAATTGATAAGGGTATATTTGGTAACGCTTTTGCAACTGCAAGTGCTGTTGATATAATAATATTTGCAATATTTACAGCCTTATCAAACCTTGCTTTTCTTTGATCAGCTTCCCGCTGCCTTAATTCCTGTTGCTGCTTTTTAGCATCGGCGGTAGCATTAATCCGAATAATTGCAGCGGCTTTGTCCTGCTCTGAACGGGTTGAACGGTTAATCGCTTCTATGTCTGTGTTTCTTTTTTTATCAATAGCATCAATTATATCTTGAATTTTGTTTTTCTCTTCAGTGTAACGGGCATCATTTAATCCTAAAACTAATCTTGATGCTTCTTGTTCGTAAGCATAAATCCTATCTATATTTTTAAGTGCCTCATCAGATAAAGCTTTCATCCCTTTAAACTTCTTATCCGTTTCATCAGCATCAAGTTTTACACGCCCTTCACTCGCTTTCTTTTCTGCATTCGCTAAATCCGCATTAAGTTTGGCAACATTAAAACCGAATGCTTTTAACAGTTCAATCCTTGCCTTTAGTTGCAGGATTAAATAATTCGTTTTATCAAGTTCCGACTGAGCAGCAATTTTTGCCAACTTATCAGCCAGCTCCTTTTCAAGTTTTGCACGCTCTTCGCCTGATTTGCCTATTAATTTCTTTTCGTACTCAAGTTGTACAGCCAATGCCTCCTGGGATGACTTTGAATCTATGGAATCGGTAACAAGCTGGGATTTTTGCTTTTGTAATTCTACTGCATCTTTGTAAATTTCCTGATTATTTTTTCGGATAATTTCACGTTCTTTTTTTACATTATCCTCAATGATGGAAAGCCGTGTAACTTCAAACTGTGCCTTCAATTTATCCTTTTGCGTTTCCAAATTTGCAATATCAATTATTGCATTTTTTAATTCAATACCGGATAATTTTGATAAGGTTGCTTTTAATTTTGCAATCTTCTTATCATCACTGGAAACCTGACTATTTAACTCCCTTTGCTCAATTTCTAAAGAAGCGGAAGAATAATCGTTAAGTAATTGCAACCTTTCATCGAATGTTTTACTTTCATCGTCTACACCATCTTTTAACAATGAAATTTTGCGTTTCTGAGCAATAATATACAGTTCATACTCCCTATCTAACAACTCCTTTAATTCGACTTCTTTTGCTGATTTTGTGCCTTTACCTTTCCCTCCCTTTTTGTCCTCAGTACCACCAAAAAAATCAAATTTGAATTTCTTTGCAATCTCGGCGGCTTGTTTTTGAAAGTCCTCAGCTATTTTTAATTGCTTAAATTTGTCATCTTCTAAACGCTGTTGATTTTCAGCAGCCCTGCGAATTGCATCATTTTTCCTGCTTTCTG
>JAKPQD010000010.1 GCA_029572965.1 Bacteroidota bacterium
TTGATTGCCCTGCTTGATTTCCGGCATTGCGCTAATTACTAAACCACTCAAACCTTTTAACATTTTGCTGTCGTTGCCTTTGTTGATACCATCGAACAACTCAAGCATAGGTTTGCCAAATCTCTTTGTGTTTTTCTTTGACAGGATTCCAAGCATTTCGCCACCTTCGGCTGTTCCAAATTGCCCCAAAGATATACCACCGCCTTCGTGTGAGTTACCGCTTAATATTTGGGCTGTTCCTTTACGATATGGGTTTTTCTGTGATGAAATACTGGCAACCTCCGCATTCCCGGCTGCTAAAACTAAAGCACCTGTAATAATTCCAGCGATTCCACCCTCTGCTAACGCCTGTGTCATTCCAACAAGTGTATTGATAGTGGCTTTTGCTATTGCTGCTTTTTGTTCTTTTTTCCATTGTTCACGCTTTATCTTTGCAATTTGCCTGTCTTTTTGCTCTTCAAGTTTTACCGCTTCTTTGTTGTATTTTTCCTGTGATAATTTTTTATTTTTAAGGTCTTCATCAAGTTTCTTTTTTTCCTTTGAATACCTATCATCAATACCCTTTATTAATTGGTCGTTTTTTTGCGCTTCGTTTTTTAATAATATATCGTTTAATTGATTATACATTGACATAGTTCCGTCAATGACCTGTTTTGTGCGCTCACGGTTCCAAGTGTCGCCCTCTTGTACAAAAGATTGAAAAAATGTATCTTGTTTTGTAAATTGGCCTTCCCAGTCTTTCATAAAACCGGATAAATCAATTTTACCAATTATATCTGATGTTTTACCATAAGTTATATTAAGATCGTTTAAGGCTTTATTGTATTGTTCTAATGATGAAAATCCGTTTTGATAATTAAAATTTATTCTTTCAAGTTCTTCATTATATTCTTTTTCAAGTTTTAATTGTAGTATTACAAGATTTACAACTTCCTTACCGGCCATATTCATTTTTTCAATGGCTGCCGTTTCTTCCCTAACATTGTTTGTGTGTGTTTTTGTTTTTTTCATTAATAGATCTATAACATAAACCTGTTCCGACAAACCGGATATTGCATCATCAATAGCCTTTTTCATCATTTCTGTTTTCTCGTCTGTTCCCGTAAGACTATCTTGCAATTTAGACAATTTTAAAACCATTGTCGTTATTGCCTTTTTATCAAGTTTGTCAAAATTTACTATAAGTGGCATAATTTCCATTGCAACATCCTTTATGCTTTGTTGTGTTGCATTTACCATCATGTTTACAGCATCCCACGTTTTCATGAATGGTGTATACAATTTTACCTGATTAGCGAGCGTTTTATTACCTAATTTATCAAACGCATCTGCTAATTTTGACATTTTATCCTGCGTTGCGGATGCCTGTTTTTCAATATCCCTTAATCCCTGCATGTATGCCTCCCAATTTTCAGCCGCTATTCTTGCTTGTTCTGCCTGTTGTTCTGTTTCTTGTGTTAATTTATATATTCCATAGGCTAATGCTGCAACAGCAACTATTACAAGACCTATAACACCCTTAGACGCTGTTTTGGCTGCTGTATTTGCTTTTGTGGCTGCTGTATTTGCTTCTGTGACTGCCGTATTTGCTATTGTAGCAGCCGTTGATTTTAGCATTAACAATGTTTCTGCTTTAGTTGCAACCGCACTAATTGTTTGCATTAATGCCGACTCCTTTTGCAAAATATTAGCCACCTGCTGCACACCGTTCAAAATCTGCATTGTAGCCATCATTTTCATCATGGCCTGTTGAAACTCTTTATTTTCAGAACCGACAAGCATTTGAACACCCTGAAAAATACTGAACGCACCGACCAATCCCTGAACTCCCTGAATCATACCGTCAATATATTTTGTATCACTTCCAAGCGCCTTACCGAATCCTTCTATATCGTCTTGCCTGTTCTTTAATTCTCCGTAAGTATTTGCAAGTTTTTGAAATTCTGCTGTGTTTTCTTTTCCAGCACTCATAAGAAGAGCCATTTCATCCCTTGTGGCTTTCATTTGTTGCCTTAAAGTCTGTTGTTGTTGCCCTTGCTTTTGTACTTCGGTTGTTAGTTGTTTTGTTGCAACCGTTTCCTGTTCTAATGCCTTAATCTGTTGTTGTAATTCAGTTCTACGTGCTGGGTCTTTAGTATGTGATAGTTGCTGATTTAACAGCCTTACTGCTTCGGTTAATTGGTCGGTACTTTGTTTTGCCTGTCCAGTAAATGCTGATTTAACGGCTTCACCAGATTGTTTTGCAACACCCTTAAACTCATCAAATTGAGTTTGCAAAGATTCTAATTTAGCTGAAAGGTCGCTTAAATCCGCACCAACTTTTATTATTACAGGTTCTGGCATTACTTATTATCTTTTACTAATTGTGTATAAATCATCAAAAATTCGTGAATCGACAATCTCTTTAATTCTGAAAAACTTTGTCCCGTTGCTTTTGCCATATCTATTATTAGTTTTGTCCAAAATTGCTTTATTTCGA
>JAKPQD010000023.1 GCA_029572965.1 Bacteroidota bacterium
TATATACTGCCAACTTTAAAAGCTGAGCTGACTGCAAAAGAATATGTTGGAGGTTGGAACGAACCTTGTTTTGGAGATGCTAAGGGTGAGATTTATGTTAAACTGACCGGAGGGATGACCAAATATTCTACCCCAATGAGCCCTTTATCAGCCAGTTATGTTTGGAAAAAGAACGATAATAATTTTATAACAACTTCAGATACCACAATAAAGAATTTGACTATTGGTAATTATCGGGTTGATATTACTGACACTCATGGATGTTTGGCAAATGGGTCAATTACCTTAATTCAACCTGAAAAACTTATAGCTTCATATATTAAAGTATCAGAAGCTGAGTGTACAGCTCTTGAAAAAGGTATGATTGTTGCCAGACAGAGCGGAGGGACTCCAGATTACACCTATCTGTGGTTACGAGGTACGCTCCCTTATAGTACAAATGATACCATTGATAAGCTTTCTATTGGCGATTATACGATTATAATAACTGATGCCAATGCTTGTAAAGCGTCTGCTGTTGCTTTTTTCCGCCCATCGCAGGGAGGGTTAAATGTTTCAACCAATCCGGCTTATTATGGAGAATATAACATTAGCTGTCCGGGCAAATCTGATGGGGCATTTACCCCTTACCAGTATCCTTCAGATGCAAACATTCAATATACTTATGAATGGTCAAAATTAAATGAAAATACAGGTTTGTTTACTGTTATTTATTCTGGGCCACAAGGTTCGATATCCGGGCTAAGTAAGGGGGTTTATAAATTGTTTGTCAAGAATAGTCTTGGCTGTACTTCATTCCCCAAAACAGATACTTTGAAAGAACCTTCGAGAGTTACAATTAACCCTCTTGTTTCTAAACCGTATGAAAATGAAGTTTTTGGGGTTTCTTGTCATAACAGTAAAGATGGCTCTATACAGCTTAACCCTGAAGGGGGGCATGGTACATACCAGTATTTCTGGACAGATTCTACTGGTACATTCTCGGCTTCAACAAAAGATATAGCTAATCTTGACGCTGGTAAATATTACCTCAGGTTGGCTGATACTTCTTTACGTAATACGGGTAAAATTTATATGCACATGCATTGCGATTATTATGATACCATTGTTTTGACAAAGCCAGCAAAGCTTGTGGTTGATCATCGTCAATCAGATTACAACGGATATGGCATTGATTGTAATGGAAGCAATACAGGTTATGCTAAAGCACTGGCTAATGGCGGCTTTGGAAAATATTCATACACTTGGTCCAAAGTGGGTATTGGCAATCTGCCTTTTTCAGGTGACAGTATATCTAAACTTGCTGCAGGTCAATATGTTTTGACAGTTGGCTATGGCAAGGGTTGTAATGAAAAAGATACATTTGAGCTTACTCAACCTCTGCCATTGAGCAATAATGCATTCTTAAGCAATTATAACGATTCCAATATATCGTGTTTTGGCTTAAAAGATGGTTTTATACATACTACAATTAGTCAGGGAGTGCCTGGTTATACTTATAATTGGCAAAACCTCCCGTCCAATGTAACAATTGGCACTTCAAATAATCTCGATAATATTGGGGCAGGCAACTATAAACTTACCGTCAGGGATAAAAATAATTGTAGCCATGTTTGGAATTACCATTTGAGCGAACCTGATAAACTGGGAGCTTCTATTACTTCAATCCGTCAGACTTGCAATGGTGTAAAAGATGGTAAAGCCTTTATTAGTAATGCTTTTGGAGGGATTAAGCCATATA
This sequence comes from Bacteroidota bacterium, assembly GCA_029572965.1. Taxonomy (GTDB): domain Bacteria; phylum Bacteroidota; class Bacteroidia; order Bacteroidales; family DTGW01; genus JAKPQD01. Next base: position 1,742 of record JAKPQD010000023.1, read on the forward strand.
TGTACAAATGGCTAAACGGATCTTACGATACTGTTTCTTCAGTCAATAATCTTGTTGAAGGTTCATATAATGTTGTGATGCAGGATAAAAATGGATGTTTTGTTAATCTTCCATTTACTATACTTGAGCCTAATCCGCTGAATGTAGAACTTGTCATCCAGTCAGATTACAACAGTCGCAGTATTAGTTGCTACAATGCCTCTGATGCAAAGCTTTATGCCAATGTTATGGGAGGGACTCGTCCGTATATCTATCATTGGTCACGTCTGGATAATATTGTTCAAAATTTCAGCAGCGACTCTGTGCAATATGGCTTGTCAGCCGGTAAATATGGCGTTATTGTCAGCGACTCGTCCAATTGTCACGGCAGCTCTACTATTACAATAACCCAGCCTGATAGTCTGCAAATGAGTCTTGACCTTACCAATGTAAACTGCTATTTAGGCGATGACGGAAAGGCAAGAGCTACTGTCATTGGTGGTACAAGGCCATATCGTTTTATGTGGAATTTTGTCGAAGGGGACAGCCTGGCTGAAGGGTTACGTGCAGGTAACTTCAATGTAGATGTATATGATGCCAATAATTGTTACAAAAATGGGAAGTTTGTGTTGACACAGCCTGATTCGCTGCGATTAACAGTTTCTGTAAAAACTGACCCGTATTGTCCTGCCACTTTTGATGGACAACTTAAAGTTGAATCTGCTGGCGGCGTTGCCCCATATCAGTTCAACTGGAATACCGGAAGTACTTCAGATGCGTTGTATGATATTCAACAAGGTCAATATTTGGTTACTGTTACAGATGCACATTCATGCACCCAAACCATGGCTATTGAGCTGAAAGCTAAAAACAATGATTGTGTCAGCATCCCATTGGCATTTTCGCCAAATAAAGATGGATATAACGAAAAATGGAATATCTTGGCCGGAGATCCTCGAAATTACCAAATATTATCTGAGCTTTATCCCAAGGCAGTTGTTGAAATCTACAATCGTTGGGGGACATTGGTTTATCGCTCTGAACGCGGATATAAAGAAGAATGGGATGGACGTTCAAATATGAAAATGGACCTGCCAATGGATTCATACTATTACTCTATTGATTTAGGCAATGGATCGCCCAAGATTGTTGGTATTGTTTCAATAATCCGATAGCAAATAATCATTATTAGCTAAAAGGCATTACTTTTGTATTTGTACTTGACTGATTTTTAGAATTATGTCGTAGTACTGAAAATGTTATATTTTATCAGTTAAGAATAGATTCTTTAAAGAATGCCTAAAAAGCACTTTCTGATATTACTATTAATAGGCATCCCATTGCTTGTAAAAAGCCAACAAACAGCTGTTTACAGCCAATATATGGACAATGCCTTTGTTTTTAATTCTGCCTTGGCTGGAGATGTTGGGCTCACAAAGTTTAGCCTTATATCTAAACAACAATGGATGGGAATGGATTTGGCCCCCCGCACTTTTTCATTAAGTGCCCAAACCCGTTTGTTGCTCCGTAAGTTTCAGATTAAATCCAGGCCATTAAAAAAAAATAAAATGTTGGCTACCAGAAGTGGGCGTGTTGGCGTGGGGTTAAATGTTACAAACGACCGAAATGGTTATTTTCAAAATACAACTTTAACAGGGTCATACGCTTATCATATCCCTTTTACCAACAGTCAGCTTTCATTGGGCCTTTCGGGTAGCTTATCGCAGTTGAAAATTGATAAAAGCGGTATTGTTTTTCGCGAGGCGGGCGACCCAAAAGAAGCATTTGTCGAAGAACCTGCTTATGCCCCTGATATTGGTGTGGGCATACAATACAAAGATTTTGAATCATATTATTTTGGTTTTTCTATATCGAACATTATTCAGACAAATATCAGGTTTGGCAATACCACACTGAATTACAATCTTAAGCGGCATTATTATTTAATGGCCGGTTACAGGAAAAGTTTTACCAATACATCGTATATTGATTTAACTACTTTGGCAAAATCTACCGAGCTGCTGATGCCTCAAATTGACCTTTCTGCTAAAGTTGTTATTAAAGAATTATACTGGCTTGGATTGTCATATCGATCAACTACCACTGCCATATTCCTGGCCGGGGTGTATTTTCGCAATTTTCTTGTTGGCTATGCTTTTGATTATGATTTCAATTCTTTTAATAAAGTAACAGTAGGTTCGCATGAATTGAACCTTTCCTTATGGTTTGGTGATTCTTCGCGCAGATACAAATGGATACGAAGATTTTAAGATGGTTTGGTTTATTTTGTGCTCACCGGCAATTCAATTATCATTGTAGTTCCTGTGTTTTCATTAGATTCTGCGCTTATGTTCCCTCCCAGCTCTTTGATGATTTTGTATGTAATAGCTAAGCCTAAACCAGTTCCTTTTCCTGGGTCTTTGGTAGTGAAAAAAGGATCGAATATTTTTCCAAGATATTCTTGCTTTATACCTTTGCCGGTATCTTTGACAGAAATTGTCAACAGGTTATTTTCAACGCTTGTGGTAATGGTAATCTCTCCATTCTTTTCAATTGCCTGAGCTGCATTGGAGATAATGTTTAAAAACGCTTGGTGCAATTTTCCTTCGTTGGCCAAAAGCCTGAAAGGTTGAGTTGTGTATTGTTTTGTTATCGAGGCTTTATATTTAATGGTATTTTGGAGCATCACCAGGCAGTTGTCAAGGATAAAGTGAATATCGCATAGCTCATCGTTTGTCCCACTTTGCCTGCTGAAACGGCCAAGGCTGTTTACAATCTTCGAAACACGCTCAACACCAGTATTGATGGCATTGAACAGGGTGGTGGTTTCTTTTGTGTTGTTTTGGTAATTTTCTTGTAAATAGTTTTCTAAAGCTACAACACCTCCCTGGATAAAGTTGAGCGGATTGTTAATTTCGTGGGCTACACCAGCTGCCAGTACCCCGAGAGAGGCCATTTTTTCTGACTCAATAAGTTGCAATTGGGCTTTTTGTAGATTTTTTAATGCTTCTTCAAGTTCTTCACGTTGTTGCAAAAGTACTTCATTGGTTGATGAAAGCTCTTCATTGGCAGCTGCGAGTTCTTCGTTTGCAGTAGCAAGTTCTTCAGTACGTTCCTGTACAAGCATCTCGAGGTTTTTACGGTAATTTTCTAATTCATCTTCTATTTTCTTTTTTTCGGTGACATTTACTGAGGTACATAGCAGATACGGCTCATTATTCATCTGAATAACTTTGGCAGAGAAATAAATATAGAGCCTGGTAGTTTTTTTTATGGTCACTTCCATTTCTACATTTTCTATGTGTCCTTGTGCAAAAAGTAATTTTTTCTGTTCTTGCGGATTTTCGTATTTAGTAATTATATCAAGTTCTGTTGCTGTTTTACCTATAATTTCTTCTGGCGAATATCCCATACTTTGGCAAAATACTTTATTCACCATCACATAACGTTCCTGTAAATCTGTAACCATCACTGAATAGGGGAGAAACTCTATCAGCGCCTTAAATCGTTCTTCGCTTTGTTTTAACGCTTCCTCGGCTTTTTTGCGCTCAGTTATGTCAACAAGGCTGAACAAAGTGCTGGTTTTTTGAATTGAGGCCCCTATGAGCATATAATGCCCTTGGCCCTTTTTGTCTGTCACATAATATTCATCTGGTGATATATCCTGGCCATTGGCAATGGCTCTTTTGGTTTTTTGGCCCCATTGAAAAACTATTTCTTTGCGATAGTCTTTGTTGGGATAGGCTTTTTTCCACCATATATCTAAAGATGGCAAATCTTCTATGGTATAGCCGAGCGTATTGATAAACGTATTGTTTATCCCTTTGATATCGCCTTTATCATTGATGAAGGCCAGAGCTACCGGAGCATTGTAAAACAATTGTTTAAAACGCTCTTCGCTTATAAGCAATGCTTCTTCTGCATTTTTGCGTTGGGTAATGTCAAGTATCAATCCATCAAGATATTCTACTTGGCCACTGTCTTTGTATATAGCCCTGCCTTTTTCATTTACCCACAGGATGTGCTTGTCTTTGTGTATTATCCTGTACTCTGTTTCCCATGATGTTTTGTTTTTTACTGCTTTTTCAATAGTACTTATTACTTTATCGTTATCCTCAGGGTGAATAATGTTTGAAAAAGAAAATTTATTGTTGTTTATGAAATTTTGTGCGGTATAACCACACAATTTCTCAGTTTCGGGACTCATGTACTGTATGGTAAGGTTTTTGTCAAAAAGGCATCGGTAAACAATGCCTGGTATATTATCTACCAGCGATTGAAACTGGTCGCGGCTTTTCTTGATCTCGTCTTCAAAATGCACACGTTCTGTCATATCGGTAATAACTCCACGGAAACCAACAGGCTTTGAATCGTGGTAAATTACACTGGTAAAAATCTGAACAGGAAAAATAGTGCCATCTTTGCGCATGGCACGGTACAAGTTACCTGTTGTAGGAGTGCCTTTAATGATTTTTTGAATGTTATTCAGCGTTCTCTGCCTGTCGTCAGGGTGTATGGTATTTATTACATTCAACCCTTGCCGGAAGTCTTCTTCGTTATAGCCAAATTGTTTGAACCCGTTCTGGTTTACATAAGTCAGTTTGCCCGAGAGTTCTGCTTCAAAAACGGTTTGTGGCAGCAATTCTGTTATTTCACGGTATTTTTTTTCGCTTTGCAAAAGCATTTCTTCAGCTAAAACCCGGGTTCTAAGGTCTTCGTTGGCTTTTTGAAGTGAAATGCTGTGTATCCGCAGGTTGTTGTATGCCAGGATGCCTGCAATAATTAGGGTAATTGAATTATCGGAGATGTAATCGTAGGCATAAATTGATAAATGCGGATTTTGACTAAAAAAAACATATACAAATATGCCAAAAGTTAACAGGTTGGCAATGGTGTATAAAAAGATATCCCATTTTTTGTAAAAAGAAAATATAGGCAGGGCCAAAAAAACAAGCAAAATGTAAACAACAGTATCTAAGCGGGTAACAGAGTTGCTTGTGTCCAAAAACATCACAACCCAGATACAAACAAATGTAAGTATCAAAATTGCCTGTGAGACAATTTTATAAAACCCTTTGATTAAAAGGGCCAAACTTATGCAGAATGTCAATAATAGTGAAACTTCAACCATGATAACTGGCCATTTAAGGGCATGGTCTTCAGTTGTTTTGAGTTGAATAAACCCTGTTGTTACAATAATGATTGTTTGTAAAATGATAAAGGAAACAAGAAGCAGAAAGATGAACTTTATTTTCATCTGGGTGGCAAAATCTTCTTTTGAGTATTTTTTCAATACTGTAAATAAATGAAAATTGTCATTGTGCTTCTTTTCTCCCACAGCCAAAGTTTTTATTAAAGATAGCGATTTTTATTGATTTTTACAGATTTTGACAGCACAGCATTGATTGATATTTGTTGCTTCATGGATTAATGAAAATAGCATGAGTTTGGGCAAAATCTATAACAGCTCTTCATGGGCTTACAATGTAAGCTGGTTGAGAACAAAATTATTTGTGCCAGGAGTGGGGGCAAATCGTTAGGGCTGCCAATCCTGCCAAATACATCGTATGTTTACCCGAAGGTTTGCATTGTGCTGCATTGTTTAGCTCACTTCAAGCTTTTTCAGCAATATTTCCATGCCAGTACTGGCTTTCTCGGCTATAATTTCAAGGTTTTGTCGATAATGGGTATTAGCAGGCTTAGGGTCGATAAAAAAAATGGGCACTTCTGGTTTGACATAATCTACAATGCCGGCCGCAGGATAAACATTAAGCGAGGTACCAATGATAACAAAAATATCAGCTTCTTGCGTCAGTCCAATTGCCTCTTCCATGGCAGGTACTGCCTCGCCAAACCATACAATATGCGGACGCAATTGGCCGCCACGCGGACATTTATCGCCAGGTTTTATTTCTTTATAACCTATATCAACAATATAATTTGGGTCTTTTGTACTCCTTACTTTCGTTAGTTCTCCGTGCAAATGCAGGATATTCTTACTTCCGGCCCTTTCATGCAGGTTATCTACGTTCTGGGTAATAATGCTAACTTTAAAGTTATCTTCTAACTTTTTGAGCAACAGGTGGGCTTTGTTAGGTGCTGCTTGTTCAAGTTGTTTGCGGCGTTCATTATAAAAGCGCAACACCAATTCTTTGTTTTTGTACCACCCGTCAATACTGGCAACTTCCATCACATCGTATGTTTCCCAGAGGCCTCCGCTATCACGAAATGTCTTTAGCCCGCTTTCAGCGCTAATTCCCGATCCGGTAAGCACTACAATGTGTTTTTTAGATTTGCTGTGAGAATCAAACATCAATTAGCTTTTCAAAGGGTTTCTAAAATAATTGTACAGAAATCTTTTAAACAAATTTAGCTTAATTTTGAAAGCCATAAAACACAGAAATCATAATTTTGTTTAAATGGAATTTTTTATGATGTTGACAGCAAAACAGGTTATCTTGCTTGTTATCACAGGCCTTCTGGCTGGTATGGTATCAGGGGCCCTGGGGGTTGGCGGGGCTATTATTATCATCCCTTTTCTTGTTTTTTTTCTTGGGCTTAGTCAGCAGCAGGCCCAGGGCACCAGCCTGATGATATTGGTATTTCCGGTAGGTATTTTTGCTGTGATGAATTATGCCAAAAACGGTTATGTAAATTATCCTTTTGCCCTGATAGTCATACTGGCATTCTTGCTCGGTAGTTATATTGGTTCAGTTTTTGCTGTCAACCTGCCCGAAAAAGCACTACAAAAAGGCTTTGCCATATTGCTCCTTTTTATTGGAATAAAAATGTTACTTGGTAAATAAAATGAAAAATTATGATTAAACACGTTGTAAGCTGGAAGATTAAAGACGAACACGAAGGAATGAGCAAAACAGAAGTACTTGAAAAAATCAAGTCAATGCTGCTTGCCCTCAAAGGGAAAGTAGATGTGATAAGGACTATTGAGGTAGGAATTAACGACCCGTTAATTGATGCCAGCAACAATGACCTTGTGTTGATTGTAACCTTCGATAATGCTAAAGATTTAGATACTTATCAAAAACACCCTGAACATAAGCTTGTGGGTGCTTTTATTGGTGAAGTAAGGCTTTCCCGTTCCTGTGTTGACTTTGAATTTTAATGCCTGAACCATGTCGCAAACAGCATTATCAGTAGCCATTGTAACTTTTGCCTTCTTAGCTTACTTAAGTTTTCAAGGGAACAAAGCAATAATTGAGTTGCTCACCCGTAAATATGGGAATGAAGGAGGACAATGGCGGCATATTGTTGCTGTACGCCTGTTTGGGGCGCTTATCTTTGGCGGCACTTCGGTTATTTCTGCTTATGCTATTGGTTTTTCGGCCGGATATATTGGTATTGCCATTGCTCCAACTATGCTTTCACTAGTTTTTATTCTTTGTTTTGGAGTACTTATGGTTATTGTCAATTTTTTTGCTGCTCGTACAGATGGCAATCTTGCTATGTACCCACAAATAAGGATTGAAAAGTTTAGCACTTCTATACTTATTGTCAGTGCTGTAACTTGGTTATTATATCTTCTAGGATATGAGATAATGCTTCGGGGTTTTTTGTTTGCTTTTTGTATGGCCGAATTTGACCTGAAAAGCGCCATATTAATCAACATAAGCATTTATGCACTTATTCATTTGCCAAAAGGTATGAAGGAAACTATTGGTTCCTTGCCAATGGGAGCAGTATTATGTTACATAACCTATAAAACAGGGAGCATTTGGGCGGCCTTCTTTATACATGCTACGCTGGCATTGAGCAACGAATGGTTTTCCATTAAATATCATAAGCTATTATGGAAAAAGTAAAGGTTTTTGTTACCGGAGGAACTGGTTTTATTGGCATGCACCTGATAAAGCAGCTTTTAGACGAAGGCTTTGAGGTTCATGCTATTTATCGCAGCGAAAGCAAGATAGCCGGGATGAAACACAATGGTGTCACTTGGTTCAAAGGCGACATCCTTGATTTGGATGTATTGAAAACAGCTATGCAAGGCTGTTTGCAGGTTTATCATGTTGCGGCTTATGCCTCAGCCTGGGAAGAGAAACCGGGAGATTTTAAAAAATACAATGTCCAGGGAACCATTAATATTATTGAGACTGCCCGGGAAGCTAAGGTTGAAAAAATTGTGGTCACCTCTACAGCCGGGGTTTTTGGTCCTTCTATTGTAAAATTTATTGATGAACAGTCCATTTCGCCTTTGCCTCATTTTACAGGATATGAGCTATCAAAAGCTGAATCTGAGAACCTTATAGCCCAGTATGTTCAAAAAGGCATGAACATTGTTATTGTCAACCCCACCAGGGTTTTTGGACCGGGTTTACTAAGCGAAAGCAATTCGGTGACTATTTTAATTAAAAAATATATCAATGGCAAGTGGCACTTTGTTCCCGGCAATGGTAAAAGTATTGGCAATTATGCTTATGTAGAAGATGTTGCCAAAGGGCATATTCTGGCTATGAAAAATGGCAAAGCCGGTCAAAAATATATCCTTGGTGGTGAAAACCTTAGCTACAATGATATTTTTCAGCAATTAGACGCATTGACAGGAAAAAGATTTGCGAAATTTAGCATCCCGCTTTGGCTAATGCTTTTTGTTGCCCATTTTCTTTTGTTGTTGAACCGTTTGATAAAGCTAAAACCTGCCTTTACTCCTGCTCATGTGCGTAAATTCAATTATAACTGGGAGCTGAGCGTTGACAAGGCTGTTTCGCAACTTGGATACCAGGTTACCCCTTTTTCTCAGGCATTGAAAAAAACAGTAGAATACCTTAGTAAAACAAAATAACCATGAGTGAGAATACCCCAATTCAATATGAGCTAAAACGGATTAAACCTGTCTCCCTTGGCAAAGTAATAGCCTTGTGGTCTGCTTTGATAGGTTTTATAGTTGGATTGATAGTTGGTTTTGTCATGTTTGTTATAGGCGAATTTATCAGCGATGTTTCAGGTTGGGGCCCCCTGCTTGGAATTGGCGGGTTTTTGCTTGTTCCGCTTGTATTGGCAGCATTAGGCTTTATTTTTGGGGTTGTGGCTGCTTTTTTATACAATTTCTTTGCCCGCCATTCGGGGGGCATCATTCTCGAGCTTGAAGAAAAACTCAACTGATATTGGCTCACTCTCGTAAAAAAACTTTTCTCATTTCAAATTCACGCTTATATTCAACAAATCCCAAGCTTTTATAAACATTAATAGCATTGGGGTGATCTAAACTGCAGGTGTTGAGCTGTATCCATGCAGGATTAAGTTCCCAGGCCTTGTTAATGTTCATTGCCAAAAATGACTTTCCTAAACCTTTACCAACAAATTCGGGCAAAAGCCCAAAATACAATAGTTCGACATACTCTCTTCCCTCAACAAGCTCAGCCCATCCGGCCAATGTGCCGTTTACTTTAAACAATAAAACATGGGTTTTTGAATTATTGATAATATTTATCAACAAATCTTTTGGCATTTCAAGCCTGTCAATCCAATTGTACTCCTTGCCAACCGATGTATATAGCTTTAAATACCCGTCTATGTCAATTGGTTTAGGCAATTCTTCGACAGATAATCCTTTGCCCTCAGAAATAACAAATGCAGGTTTATTATCCATTCTCAGATAATACACCTGCACCTGTTTTATGGTATATTCAGCCTTCATTTACACCCTGCTGAGCCTCGTTTAAAGAAGGGAAAATAAAACAATATGCAAAAGATTTTTAGCAACAATTGGCCATAAAATAAATGAACAAGCTAATCTTTGAAATACTTTCTTTGAAATAATAGTATTATGGCTACGCCGGTAGTAATAGCAGAATCTGCAAGGTTGAAAACAGGCCTGAAAAATTCAAACTCCTGACCTCCCCAGATAGGGAACCAGGCAGGAAAATGAGTCTTTATCAATGGAAAATAAAACATGTCCACAACCCTGCCATGCAGAAAACCAGCATATCCGCCATTTTCGGGAAATATGTGTGCTACCTGATAATAGCTGTGGTCAAAAATTAGTCCGTAAAATAAGCTGTCAATAATATTGCCCAAAGCGCCGGCTAAAATAAGTGCAATGCTGATGATTAAACCTGTTGGGGCTTTATCTTTAACCAATTTCCACAAATACCAACCAATAGCGCCAACTGCCACAATTCTAAACGAACTAAGTAGTACTTTCCCTATTGAACCACCTAATTCAAACCCAAAGGCCATGCCATTATTTTCAGTGAAATGAATGATAAACCAGTTTGTGATACGATATTCCTCGCCAAGTACCATGTGGGTTTTAATCCATATTTTTACAATTTGATCTACCAATAAAACCAACAAAATGGTAAGAATGGCAATTTTCCCTTTTTTCATTTTTCAAACAAAAATTATCTGATATCCAAAAATATAAACCTGTCAAAGGTATCAAAATAAAAAACTACTTCTTTGTTAAAAATGCATAACAAAGAAGTAGTATATTTTACAGCATTTCAAAGCAATACACTCGAATGCTATCTGGGCGAACCTTGTTTTGCTTCAATGCTCAGAGTAGCATGAGGTACAGCCATCAGGCGTTCTTTAGGGATGAGCTTGCCAGTTTCGCGGCAGATGCCGTAGGTTTTGTTTTCAATACGTACTAAAGCTGCCTGTAAATGTTGGATAAACTTTAACTGGCGCTGGGCAAGGCGCCCTGCTTCTTCTTTTGAAAGCACTGCTGCCCCTTCTTCCAATACTTTGAATGTGGGTGACGTGTCTTCGATATCATTCCCTTCGGTATGCATAACAGTACTCTTTAGCAGATCGTAGTCTTTTCTGGCCTGCTCGAGCTTATCGATAATCAACTTTTTGAATTCTTCAAGCTCCTCGTCTGTATATCTGGTCTTTTCTGCCATAGTATTTAAGTTTTGGTTAAGTAATCTGTATTAATTATTGCTATTACGTATAATTCGAATATTTGTTTGGATTTCTTCATCTATTTCAATAGCCTTAGAGTCGTGGTTAACAATAGATTCTACAAGCTCCAGAGAGGCTGCCAATGTTTGTGAAGCTATATATTGACGATGAACCTCAACAGCCTGGTTAATGGCTTCATGGCGTTGCAACTGGATGATAATTTTGTCTGTTACTTCAAATCCGCTTTCCTTGCGGATGTTTTGGATACGGTTAATTAATTCACGCGCTATACCTTCGTGGCGGAGTTCATCAGTAATAGTAACATCAAGTGCTACCGTAAGTTTATCTTCAGTAGCTACCAGCCATCCGGGAATATCTTCTGAAGTAATTTCAACATCAGTAATGACCAATGACACTTTTTGTCCTTCAATAGTCAGTTCCCATGTTCCCTGGGCTTCAAAAGCATAAATGTCGTCTTGAGAGAAACCAGCAATGGCATTGGCAATTTGTTTCATCAGCTTACCGTAACGAGGCCCTAATGCTTTGAAATCTGGTTTAATGCGTTTGGTCAAAAATCCTTTTGTATCTTTGAGATATTCAACTTCTTTTACGTTAACCTCAGTAAGGATAAGTGATTTTACAGCCTCAAACTGTTCAACAAAGCGCTGGTCGAGAATTGGAACCAATATCTTTTGAAGCGGCTGGCGTACCTTGATATTTACCTTACGGCGAAGGCTCAGTACCATTGAAGATATTCGCTGAGCAATATCCATGCGGTATTCGAGGTTTTTATCAATATATTGTCCATTAACTGCCGGGAACAATGCCAAATGTACTGAAATGTTCTTTTCTTTCTGACTTGCGTTATTTAAGTCAGTATAAAGCTTGTCGCTAAAGAAAGGTGCAATAGGTGCCATCAGTTTTGCAATGGTAGCAAGGCATGTATATAATGTCTGATAAGCAGCAATCTTGTCCTGGTTGTATTCTCCTCCCCAGAAACGCTTGCGGTTTAGGCGTACGTACCAGTTGCTCAGGTTTTCACTTACGAAATTTGAAATAGCACGGCCTGCTTTGGTTGGTTCGTAGTCGGCATAATATTCGTCCACTTCTTTTACCAAAGTATTGAGCAGCGAAATAATCCAGCGGTCAATTTCAGGACGTTGTGCAACAGGTATTTCAGCTTCTTTAAAGCTAAAACCATCTACGTTGGCATATAGGGCAAAGAAAGAATAAGTATTGTAAAGGGTACCGAAAAATTTTCGGTTACATTCGTCAACGCCGGCAATGTCAAACTTGAGGTTGTCCCATGGAGATGCATTAGTAATCATGTACCAGCGCAACGGGTCTGAACCGTGTTTTTCGATGGTGTCAAATGGGTCAACTGCATTACCAAGGCGTTTAGACATCTTATTGCCATTTTTGTCCAGCACAAGGCCGTTTGAAACAACATTTTTAAATGCTACCGAGTCAAAGAGCATGGTAGCAATGGCATGCAATGTAAAGAACCATCCACGGGTTTGGTCAACCCCTTCAGCGATAAAGTCGGCCGGATAGTATTTCTTTTTGTCAACAAGCTCTTTGTTTTCAAAAGGATAGTGTAATTGAGCATAAGGCATGGCCCCACTGTCAAACCAAACATCGATAAGGTCTGGTTCGCGGCGCATGGCTTTGCCCGAAGGGGACACAAGTATAATATTATCTACAAAAGGCTTATGCAGGTCAAAACTATTGTAGTTTTCTTTAGTGTTGTCTCCTTCTTTATAATTTGACAACGGGTTTGACTTCATCAAACCGGCTTTAATAGCAAGTTCTATTTGTGCTTTAAGTTCAGAAACAGAACCAATGCACAATTCTTCTTTGCCATCTTCGGTGCGCCATATAGGAAGGGGAGTTCCCCAGTAACGTGAACGTGAAAGGTTCCAATCCTGAAGATTTTCAAGCCATTTGCCAAAACGACCGGTACCGGTAGAGTCTGGTTTCCAGTTGACGGTATTGTTTAGTTCTATCATACGCTCACGCATAGCAGTGGTTTTGATAAACCATGAGTCGAGCGGATAATATAGTACAGGTTTATCTGTACGCCAGCAATGAGGGTATGTGTGAACGTATTTTTCAATACGGAAAGCTTTATTTTCGGTTTTTAGCTTAACAGCTATGTAAACATCAACAGACTCGTCTTCTTCCTTAAGATTTGGATCGTAAGCATTTTTTACAAAACGACCGCTTAAATCGCCACAGCCATCAACAAATTTGCCTTGTTTGTCAACAAGTGTAAGGGCTCCAATGCCATTTTGGGCTGCAACCCTAAAGTCGTCAGCTCCAAAGCTTGGTGCTATATGTACAATACCCGTACCATCTTCGGTGGTGACAAAGTCGCCACATATTACCCTGAAAGCATCGCCAGTAGAAGGTTGCTGATATGGCATAAGTTGCTCGTAACGGATTCCTTCAAGTTGGGAGCCTTTGTAGGCCCCCAATACTTTGTAAGGTAAATTTTTCTGGCCTTGTTGAAATTCTTCAATAGCAAGGTCTTTATTTTTCTCGGGGAAATAAACCTCTTTGAGGTCTTTTGCCAGGATTACCGTAATAGGAATGCCTGTATATGGGTTAAAAGTCCTAACCTGGATGTAATCGATGTTAGCTCCAACAGCTAAAGCCGTATTTGAAGGCAATGTCCAGGGTGTGGTTGTCCAAGCCATGAAATATACGTCAGTATCTGCATTGGCAAACAGAAATTCCGATTTTTCGTTGTGGACAACTTTAAACTGGGCAACTATAGTAGTGTCCTTAACATCACGATAGCAGCCAGGTTGGTTAAGCTCGTGTGTGCTAAGCCCTGTACCTGCAGCCGGAGAATATGGCTGAATAGTGTAGCCTTTGTATAATAAACCTTTATTGTAAAGTTGTTTTAATAAATACCAGAGTGTTTCAATATATTTGTTGTCGTAGGTGATGTATGGGTCAGACATATCTACCCAGTACCCCATCTTTTTGGTTAGTTCTTCCCATTCGCGGGTATATTTCATTACATCCTTACGACAAGCGTGGTTGTAATCTTCAACAGAAATTTTTTTGCCAATATCTTCTTTAGTAATACCCAAAGCTTTTTCTACACCAAGTTCAACAGGGAGGCCATGAGTATCCCATCCGGCCTTACGTTTTACCTGAAAACCTTTCATGGTTTTGTAGCGGCACACAATATCCTTTATAGTACGTGCCATTACGTGGTGAATTCCGGGCATACCGTTTGCAGAAGGCGGGCCTTCGTAAAACACAAAAGCAGGATTTTCTGCACGTTCTTCAATACTTTGTTCAAATACCTTCAGCTGTTGCCAACGGGCAAGGATGTCTTTGTTAATTTCTGATAAGTTGAAATTTTTGTATTCCGCAAATTTCATTTCTGCACGCTTTATTAAGTTCTTTGAGGCTTTTACAATTTTTGCCTATAAAAAAAGTATGCAAAGATATGGTTCCCATGGAGAAAAAAAAAGTTTTTTGGGGAATTTGAAAAGGCTAGTGCCTTAATTGCCACAAAGCAAACAAATCCATCGATATAGCCACGCTGTAATGGATGGCAATACCCAGGATTACCGAACGGCTTTTCAAACTTAGTATCCCCAGCATTATACCTGCTGCAATAGCTGCAATAGTTTCGGGCAGTGGTTTGCCAAAATGTACCATGCAGTATGGTATCATCATCACAAACACTGCATAAAAGCCAAATCGTTGTTTGGTACCATGTACCATAAAGCCTCGAAAGAAAAATTCCACGGCAATAAACTGAAAAAAATAAACAAATTCCCAGATAACGAATTTAGGGAACAAAGGTTGTCCAGCAATGGGTTTATAAAACGGATACCTGAGTTGAAAGCTTGCAGTGGTCGAAAACCACAGCACCAGCGGCATCATCACGGCAAGCATGATGAAATACATGCGATAGTCCTTAAAAGCGCCACGGAGCTTGAACCCATAAGCCCGCATCTGCTCTTTCCATACAAACTTGATGAAAATAGCAGGGACTACTAAGTAAAACCCGACTATACTTGCTACCCACCAACAAAGACGGTACAAAGAAGCATCTGCCGAACGATAAAAAAGTGTTTCAAAGCTATAGTGCAATGTATCAAGCCCGGCACCTTGAATGAATTGCATTACAAAGGTTGTATCGCCAAAATAACGTACCCCGACTACCGAAAATGCTACAATGCAACAGATTTGTATTGTTTTTTTGTCAACAGTCTTTTGTTTTGATTGATAATCAGCTGAGGATGCTTCTGCTTCGATGAAGGTGTTTTTAACCAGTTGCCTGATGTAGCCAAACATTGTTTATTGTACATTGATTTGCTGCAAATATAGTTATAGCTGCAATATTTACGGACTCAAATATTTTTGCAATATCTTAAGAATTTGTGCAAAATCAAGCGGTTTGGTAATATAGTCATCAAAGCCCTCTTGTTTAAGTTTGACTACTTCGTGGGCCAAAGCATAAGCTGTTTGGGCTACCACAGGTACAGTAATGCCTTTTTCCCTGATTCGGTGCAATGCTTCTACTCCGTCCATTTCGGGCATTTTTATATCCATCAGGATAAGTTGTATGTCGCTTTCGGACAATGCCATACTGACGGCATGAACCCCATTGACGGCGCGTAGTACCTGGATGTTGTGCTTTTGTAAGAACTTTTCGATAATAATATAATTTGCCAAATCGTCTTCAGCAACCAATACGAGTGCTTTTTTAAAATCTGTCATTTCTTTATTATTATTTGCAGTACTTTCATTATGTGTACTAATTGAAAAGGCTTTTTTTACCGGAATAGAAAAGAAAAATGTTGAGCCTAAATTTGGTTCCGACTCTACTCTGATATAGCCTCCCAACATCTTTACCAAATGTTGCGAGATAGAAAGTCCTATGCCAGACCCCCGGTGAAGCATTGACTTATCATTTTCAATTTTTCTGAAACGCTCAAAAATAATTTCATGGTGTTCTTTACTAATGCCTATACCGGTATCTTTAACATAAAATTCTGCCATCTTTCCATCATCAATGAGCTTACAGCCAATTTGAATTTCTCCTTTGTTGGTAAATTTTATGGCATTATGCGTCAGGTTAGACAATATTTGTAATAAGCGCATTTCATCTGTTTCAAGGGAGATATTGCGTAATTCATCGGGAAAATCTGTTTTTAACTGCAAATCGTGGATAACTCCCATTTGTTGCCGGTTGAGCTGTGTTTTAAAAATATCGCCAATATTTTTTATGATGTGGGTCATTGGCACCTCTCTAAAAACAATGTCTATATTGCCCGACTCAATTTTTGAAAAATCGATAATGTCGCTGATCAAGGCCAACAAATTATCACTGCTTTTTTGAATGATTTGTTTATGCTCTGCTTTTTCTTCATCGGTAAATGTTTCTTCAAGGGCCATGGTTGAAAATCCAACAATAGCGTTTAAAGGGGTCCTGATTTCATGTGATAAATTGGCCAGAAAGGAAGATTTGAGCCTGTCCGATTCTTCAGCTTTTTCTTTGGCTATGATGAGCTGGCGGGTACGTTCTTCAACAAGGTTTTCGAGTTCGTTGCGGTGAAGGTTTAATTCTTTGTTTTGTTCGAGTATCTGTAACTTTTGTTTTTCGAGCTTCTTGTTTGCTTCTTCTAAGGCATCGCGTTGGCTCATCAGCTCTTCATTTTGGTTATTTATTTCCTCCTGTTTTTCTTCCAAATACACATTTGCTTCTTCCAGCTCTTTTGTTCGCTCTTTGACCATTGCAGAAAGCTTGACGTTTTGTTTGCGATAGAATTTAAGCCTGAAATTGATAAAAAGAAAAACTAATGTAGCTAACAAGGCATATATCAATATTTTAAACCATAGTGTTTTCCACCAGGGAGGCAAAACAATAATCTTTATCGAAACCCCGGCTTCATTCCATAGCCCGTCATTATTGCTGGCTTTTACCCTAAAAACATATTTGCCAGCATTGAGGTTGGTATAAGTTACTTCTCTTTTATTGCCTACATAGTTCCAATCTTTTTCAAAACCTTCTAATATATAGGCATATTGATTGTTTTGAGGCGAAATATAATTTAAGGCTGCAAACTTTATGCTAAATACTGATTGTAAGTGTGATAAAACGATTTCTTTGGCAACGCCAATATGTTGTTTGAGCGGTGAATCTTTTGTCCCTATGGCAACAGGTTTGTTGTATAGCAAAAAATCTGTAAATACTATGTTGGGAGCTTGCGGGTTGTCTTTCAGGCTGTCAGGATGAAAAACATTGTACCCGTTGATGCCACCAAAATATAACTTTCCGTCTGAAGTTTTTAAAGAAGCCCGCCTGCTAAACTCATTGCTTTGAAGTCCGTCGTTTTTTGTATAATTTTTAAAAACCGCTTTGGCAGGAAGGTTTACTGCATCAACAAATTTCGAAATGCCGTAATTGGTGCTAATCCAAAGATTCCCTTTGTCATCTTCGCATATACTTTTTATAGCATTATTGGGAAGGCCGTCTTGTTCACGGTAATAAATAAATGAGCTGTCTTTTCTGACAAAGAGGTTTAGCCCGCCATCAGTCCCTATCCAAATATTGTGTTTACTGTCTTCAAAAATAGTGTTTGCCCCATTATAGCTGATGCTTTTTGTATTGGCCGAGTCGTTTTTGAAGTTTATGGAAGTTTCTGTTTTTTTGTCAAAAATATCAACACCATCTGAAGTCCCTATCCATAGCTCGTTAGTGCTGGTTTCGAGTATTGTTTGTACCCAGTCGCCGGTAATGCTTTTATTATCTCCGGCCCTGAAATGAAAAGCTTTGAATTTACCTGTTTTACGATTGTATTTGTTTAAGCCCCCGCTCATGGTGGCCAGCCATAAATAACCGTCTTTGTCTTCGGTTATGCCGAAAACGTTGTTGCAACTGATACTATACGGGTTGTTGTTATCTTGCAAAAAGCGGGTAAAAGACTCAGTTTGTCGGTTGTATAAGTTGAGGCCCCCGGCCCATGTCCCTACCCATATATTATTGTGGCTGTCTTTGAAAATAGCGCTTATGGCATTTGAACCAATGCTTCGGGGATTTTTCGGGCTGTAGGTAAATTGTTTATATTTCCCAGTTTTTCTGTTTAGTACATTAATCCCGTTTTCGGTGCCAATCCAGAGTTCATCTCCATCTTCCATGAAAACGTTGATGGTGTTGTTGTTGATGGTGTTTTTTTCATTAGGGATATGTTTGAAATGGTCAAATTTGAACATTCGTTTATTGTAATAGTTGATTCCTCCGCTGTAGGTCCCAACCCATACGGTTCCCTGGTTATCTTTAAAGAACGTGTTGATAGAATTATTTGAAAGGCTGGTTTGGTCAAAAGGGTTGTTTTCAAAATGCCTAAAAATGGTTTTGCCCTTTTCAAAGCTCTTCAAGTCGAGTAGGTCCATACTGCCGTTTTCTTTACCAATCCATAAATTGCCATCTCCATCGTCTAAAATAGCCCATATCCCGCCATCGCTAATGCTGGTGGCATCCAGAGGATTGTGTGTAAAATTGATAAAACACAGTTGTTCAAAATTTTTTTCTGAACACGAAATCAGGCTTAGCCCTTTTTTAATTGTCCCTGTCCAGATCCTTCCTTTGGTGTCTTTATATATTGTTTGCAGTACGTTGTCAGACAAGCTTGCAGGGTTGTTGCTGTCATGCCTGAAGTTTTTATAAGTTTTATTTGTCAGGTCAAACAAAAACAAACCATTGAGACTTGCTACCCACAGCTTATCCCCGTCTATAAGGCTTGCCCTGAATATGTTGCCATAACAGCCCTCATAATGCTGACAAAATGGTTTTACTGTTTTATGGTCAACGTCAACTTCAAAAATGTTGCCTCCGGTTACTATATAGCATTGCCCATTATCTGATTCATGTATGCCAGTAATAATCTCAGATTGGAAATATGAAAAACGAATAAAATTATCCTTTTCTTTATTGTACATATTTAACCCATGCTGGGTGCCAACCCATAAGCGGTCTTTTTTATCTATGTAAAGAAAGTTAATCCAATTGCTAGTAATGGTATTCGTATCATTGGGGTCATTTTTATATACTTTAAAATCATAGCCATCATACCTGTTGATGCCATTGCCGCCAGTGCCAAACCACATAAACCCGTCTTTGTCCTGGATGATGCACCTTATCCAGTTTTGCGAAAGCCCCTGGTCTGTGGTAAGATGCTTGAACCTGATATTGTGTTGGCCTTGCAATAAAAATGGAAAGGCCAGAAAAAATGACAAATTTATAATCAGAAGCTGGTAATATTTATTTATTTTTCTCATTATAAATTATAAATATATTTCCAACCACTGTTGTCCGGTAAAAATATCAGGACTAAAATCCGTCAGTAAGTTAGCGTTTGTAACCCCGGCCTTAAGGCTGGAGTTAGTCAAAGCTCTGAAGTAATTGGGCTTTTAGCCCTAATACTAAATTTTATATCGGACAATGGTGATTTCCAATTAAAGTTAATCAAAAAAAAGGAGAAAAAATGCTTATTTCTATTAAATCAAAGCAGTATGATGTTGCTTTTCAGAAAGGGATTTGGTTCGGGGGGGATAAAAGAAAATCATTCAACTTTTGGCAAACTGCCTAAAAAATGTTACTTTCGGGCATCAGAAACCTGGACTTTTTTTATTATGCCCCCTTTATTTAAACAAAAGCATCTCGCTTTTCTGTTATTGTTGCTATATTTTTGCCTAAGTTCAACAGCATTTGGCTCTTCTGTAAACCAATGGCCTGAAAATAAAAAAAGTGTAGATTCAATAAACCATCTTATCCGCGATGCGAAAGATTCTGCTTCGGTTTATTCTTTGTTTGCCTTAGCGACATCTATTGCTGACAAAATTAATTATGAGGCAGGACTTGCCAGTGCATACGACCGTTTAGGTTGTTTTTTGCGCAATACTTCAAAGTACAGGCAAGCGCTCGAATATCACACCAAAGCGCTCACTATTGCCAATAAAATCAATGATATTTCACTTCAGGAAAACATACTCAACAACATTGGCGTAGTTTACAGACGCATTAACAACACAAAGCTGGCCTTGGAATATCACATGAAAGCCCTCATGCTGGCTGAGAAATACAATCATTTCAGAACTATAAGCATTTCAACCAACTGCATTGGCAATATTTATTTAAGCCTCAACCAATATGAAGAAGCTTTGAAATGTTTCCGAAAAGTGTATCCGTTGGAACAAAAAGAAGATAACAGGTTGGGAATGGCCATAAACATGCAAAACATAGGCTCGGTATTTCGGCAGATGGGACAAACAGACAGCGCACTGCATTATTACCGCCTTTCGTTAAAAATGAATGCCGAAATATGGGATAAAAATGGCATTGCAATATGCAATAGCTCTATAGGTTCAGTATTACTGATGCAAAACGAGGTAGATGAAGCCATGAAATGCTTTAATAAGGCATTAGAGATAGATAAAGAACTAAAAGACAAAATATACCTTGCCATGTGCTACAACAATCTGGGCAATGCATGGTTGATGAAAGGAAATCCTACAAAAGCGAAAGATTATTTCAACAATGCATTAGAAACAGCCAGTGCTATTGGGTCAAAAAGCGAATGCTTAAAGGCATACTCAGGCCTATCAGAGTGTTTAAAAAAAATGAAACGTTTTGAACAAGCTTTAAAATATGCCGAAATAGCAAAACAATATTCAGACAGCTTACAAAACGAAGAAAACGTTAAAAACATCACGCAAATACGCTCGCAATATGACTTTGAAAAGAAGGAACAACAAATTACCCTTCTAAATAAGGAGAAAGAAGCATCATACCTTTACAACCTCCTTTTGGCCACAGCGTTGGTAATATTTTTAACCATCGCATTTTTTGCAATCCTCAATATCAGGCAGAAGCGCAAAATCACACGGCAGGAACTATCGCTGAAAGAACAAAAAATACACGATTTAGAACGCGAAAAACAGCTGATAGCAACACAAATGGTATTGCAAGGCGAGGAGACCGAAAGAGCCCGTCTTGCGCGCGATTTGCACGACGGGCTTGGAGGCTTGCTTTCGGGCGTCAAGCTTTCTATGGCGGGCATAAAAAACAACCCAGACGGTACTGAAAACAGCCAGGTGGACAAAGCTCTTCAACTACTGGATATTTCTATTGCCGAGCTCAGGCGCATGGCTCACAATCTGATGCCCGAAAGTCTCGTAAAATATGGGTTACATGAAGCTTTGTCTGATTTTTGCAATAGCATGGACAATACTTCCTGTAAAGTCATTTTCAACTTTTACGGGCAAAGCAGCAGGTTGGACAAAAAGTTTGAAAATAACCTGTACCGCATTGCCCAGGAATTAATTAACAATGCACTAAAACATGCACAAGCTACCGAGATTATTGTTCAGCTTGTGCAGGAGCATAACCGCATAAACCTCACCGTTCAGGACAACGGTAAAGGTTTCGACACCAGAATCCTTGAAAAATCTAAAAGTTCAGGCATAGCCAACATCCGCTCAAGAGTCGAATCGCTCAATGGATGGCTTGAGATAACAAGTAATATCAACCAAGGTACCGAAATTACTATTGAATATTTGTATCACTAAATCCACTTGCCAGTTTTTTTGCACATAACGGCTAATGCGATGAGTGTTTTGTGCCATTTTTTTGCTAAAAACCTCCAAAAAAATTGAGGGTTTTTTTACAACTTTTCAGTAAAAACGCTGATTGAAATGTTATTTTGGATATACTATTTTTGTATCTAACAATAAATCTTTTCAATCATGCGCCCCTTCATTCAATTTAGTTCGAGATTCATTCAAAAAAGCAACGAATACTATCTTGCTTTTAAAATAAAAGATGAGTCTTTTGCTGCAAACTTTCCTAAAATAGTAGGATTTTCAAAGTCTTTTACTTGTTTTGAGACAGCTTCAGCACATACATTGATTACTCATTTTGCAAAAATAGGCGAACGCTATTTGCCAATACTCAACCTGTCGAAAAAACTAGGCTTTGAAGCATCTACAGAACTTGCTGTAACACCGAGTCGCATAGTGATTTTTGAAACCGAACTTTATGATAATAAGATAGAGTTTGCCATTGCTTATGACGAGCTTGGAGAAGCCTTTGAAATTGGCCAGGACAAAATAGAGACTGTCCAAAATGATGGTTCTGCTTATGAAAATATATATGTCAAAGGCGTACATGTTCATAACAAAGAGTGCATGCTTATCATAAACATCGATAAGCTTATAGATATTGACGATTTGATAGACATCAAAGTATTAGAAAAACAGTATAAATAAAAAATTGCATTCTCTTTTCATGGGTTAGTGTTTAGTTAAGGATGATTGAAAAATGCCTTGCATAAAATTATGCAGGGCATTTTTTTTAATATTTTATTAGTATATTTACGATACTAGAAATAATGTTTTTCATACATCATGACAAATACAACCAATGACCAGGCTAAACTGAAAAAAGAGCTGGACAAGTCTAAACTCAAAAACAGGCTGTACCAAAACCTTTTTGACAACCTGAATATTGGTATCCTTGTAGTTGCCAGAAACCAAATCATTGCTGCCAACAATAAGTCCCTTCATATTCTTGGTTTTACACTTGATGAGCTTTTTGAAAAAGACGTTAATGCCATTTTCCCTCTTCTTCAGCCCGATGGCCGCAAATCAATTACCATCATTGACAATGCTTTTAAATCTATTAACCTTATTGATGCCGAACTTACAAATTTCCAACTACTCAACAAACACAAAGAAGAAATCAACTGCAATGTACTGGTACATACCTTAATCCTTGATGGAGAAAAATATATACAGCTTGAGATAACAGAAGTACTTACTAAACAAGAATTATCGCAACGCCTTCGTGAAAAAAACAAACAGATAGAAACCCTTAGCGAAGAACGAGAAAGCCTCAACGAAGAGCTCCGTGCTACCCTCGATGAGCTGGTTGAAGTTAACAAGCAGCTTGCCGAAAGCGAGTTTTGGAACAAATCTATTGTGGACAATATGCCCCTTGGCTTACATGTTATCAATGATAGCATTACCGAGCATATCAACGAAAAATATCTCGACATTGCAGGATACGACTACGATGAGCTGATTAAAAAAAATATGTACGATCTGGCTTTGCCGGAAGAGCATGAAAAAATCCGACAGTTTTACGAAGAATTCAACAAAAGCAGTAACTCTGAGTCTGCCATTGATTATTGGATAAACGATGGCCATGGCAGAAAGAAATACATAAGGAACCAATTTGTAAAGCTCAGTAAAGAAGGCCGTTTGATGATTTTGGTCTCTGACCTCACCGAAAGCAAACAAAGAGAACTCGAAATCACCAATATCCGTGACAGGTTGGAATTTGCCATTGAAGCAGGAGAAATAAATATCTGGGACATTGACCTTGTTGGCCACAATCAGTTGTACAGCCAAAGCCACGGAAAAGTTTTCGGGCGACATTCTGAATATGTTACTATTGGAGAGAAAATGTGGGAACTCATGGTCCATCCTGAAGACCTGCCAGAGGTGAAAAAGAAATTTGCAGAACATTTCAGAAAACAAACAAAATATTTTGAAACCGAATGCCGCATCCAAAATAAAGACAATACTTACAAATGGATGCTGGTAAGAGGGAAGATTGCCTCAATGGATAAAAACAACATGCCACAAAAATACATCGGTATGTTTATCGATATTACTTCGCGTAAGCAAACTGAAGAGAAACTTGCCGTTTCGGAAGAAAAGTTCCGTACCATCGTGCAACAGTTGTCTGATATTATATTCATTATTGATGAAAATTTGACTGTCTTGTACGAATCCCCGTCTGTTTCAAAAACATTTGGATATGAACCTGGCTACTTTTTGGGGAAAAACGGGCTTTCGCTTATACACCGCGATGAAATAAATATAGCTAAGAAAGAATTTGAGCACCTTCTGCAGCATAATACCGATTTTAAACCCACTGAACTTCGGATTTCCCATAAAGATGGGTATTGGGTGACTTTAGAAATTTTGGGCGACAACTTGACTTCTCATCCGGCTATTAAAGGCATCTTGCTCACAGCCCGCGACATTTCCGAAAGAAAAGAAAACGAAAAGCAGCTCGAACTCTATAGCAACCACCTCGAAAAGCTAGTAAAAAAACGTACCGAAGAAATTGAAAACATCAATGCCGAGCTTATAGCCATCAACGAAGAGCTTAAAGCAGCCAATGAAGAACTATATTATAAAAATGAAAAGCTGAACGAAGAAATCAAGATTAGGATTGAAACCCAGTTGATGCTCGAAGAAAGTGAAAATAAATTCCGCAGCTTTATCGAACAATCTACCGAAGGGATTGTCCTCATTGACGAACAAGGCCGTATTGTGGACTGGAACAAGGGCATGCAATCCATTTTCAGGATTGCCAAAGAAGATGTTATCAATACTTTCATCTGGGAATTTGACTACAAATTCCTGCCCGACAAGCGTAAAACGGCACAACAGTTTGAAGAACTCAAAAACTCTACCATAGATTACTTCTCCAACCTGGATAAGTCAAAGGTAATGACCGTTGAAGGCATTTATCAGAGCATCGAGCTCAAACAAAAATACCTCAACGTAACTATTTTCCCGGTTATCACCCCAAAACGCAGGTATCTTGGCCGCATCACACGTGATGTAACCTATATTCACCGTGCACAGGAAGAGATAGAAAAACAAAGTGAGGAACTGCTTCAAATAAACCAGAACCTTGAGGAACAAAAAGTACAACTCGAAAAAGCCTTAGTAGAACTCCGAAAGACTCAAGGCCAGCTTATCCATTCCGAAAAGATGGCTTCACTGGGGGTATTGACTGCAGGTGTTGCCCACGAAATAAACAACCCGGTAAACTATATCAATGCAGCCCTTGAAGGACTGAAGATAACCTTACATGACCTGTCACAGATTTTTGAACAATATGATTCGTTATCAGT
The DNA here is from genome assembly GCA_029572965.1 of Bacteroidota bacterium. Lineage (GTDB taxonomy): Bacteria > Bacteroidota > Bacteroidia > Bacteroidales > DTGW01 > JAKPQD01. The sequence goes on from JAKPQD010000023.1 coordinate 26,551, forward strand.
CGAAAACTCAGCGAACAAACTCAAAGAAATAGACCAGCTAAAAACCGAGCTGGATTACCCCATGTTGCAGGATGGCGTAAAAATATTGCTCAACAACATGCAAACCGGTATTGCCCGAATTACTGAAATTGTACGAAGCTTACGCACCTTTGCCCGCATTGACGAAAACGAGCTGCGTTACAGCAATATCCACGAATTGATAGACACTACCCTGATTATGTTGCACAACCAATACAAGAACCGTATTGAAATTGTCAAAAATTACTGCAACTTTCAAAACCTCAACTGCTACTCAGGAAAACTGAGCCAGGTGTTTATGAACATTCTGTCAAATGCTATTCAGGCAATACCCGAAAAAGGGACTATTTTCATCACCACCAATGTAAACAAAGACAAAGAAGATTTCTCCATCTCTATTCGCGATAACGGAATAGGGATGCCAGCATATTTGAAGGAAAAAATATTTGAACCATTTTTTACCACCAAAGAAGCAGGCAAAGGTACCGGATTGGGGTTATCTATCACTTATGGGATAGTGCAACAACATCAGGGGCACATTGAGGTAAACTCCAAACAAGGACAAGGAACAGAATTTATAGTTACCATACCCACAAATCTAAAATAACAAGCCATGGCAAATAGCAACAAAGAACCGATTCTGTATGTAGATGATGAATCCGAAAACTTGCAAGGTTTTGAATATCTTCTTAGGCGCGATTTTGAAGTATATGTGGCTTCGTCTGCCAAAGAAGGCTTGGAAATCCTTCAGAATACAGAAATAAAAGTACTTCTGACTGACCAGCGTATGCCCGAAATGACCGGTATTGAATTTCTGGAACAAGCTATAAAAATTGCCCCGGAAACTATACGTATCGTAGTGACAGCTTATAGCGATTCGGATACCGTCATGCAGTCTATCAACCAGGGTAAAGCCTATCACTTTATCACAAAGCCATGGAACAATGCAGAGCTTAAAAATGTTATCAGGCGTGCTGTCGAAACCTTCAACTTACGACGTGATAAGATAGAGCTGATTACCCACCTGCAAAATGTCAACCAGGAGCTGTTCCAGGCAAAACAAAGGGCTGAGGAGGCCGATAGGCTCAAATCGTCCTTTCTGGCCAATATGAGCCACGAAATACGCACACCGCTCAATGCTATTGTCGGCTTTTCCAACCTGTTGGTGAACGAATTGCCAGCAGAGGACGAGATGCACAGACAATTCCAGCAAATCATCGAATCCAGCTCAAATGACCTTCTCAACATCATTGAGGACATCCTGGATACATCGCAGATAGAATCAGGGTTTGTCACCATAAGGCCTACTGTAATTGAGATTAATCAATTCATGGTTGATTCATTGGTAGCATTCCAAAACCATCCCCAGGTAAAAGAAAAAAAACTGGAGATACGTTATAACTACCCAAAAATAGAAGAAAAGCTTACCTATTTTGTTGATGCTATACGTTTAAAACAGGTACTTAACAATATTATGGGCAATGCCATTAAGTTTACTGAAAAAGGATATATTGAAATAGGCTATAAATTTACCAATGAAGAAAAAAATTACATCCAATTTTATATAAAAGACAGTGGCATTGGCATCCCCAATGATAAGTATGAATATATTTTTGAAAGGTTCAGAAAAATTGAATCTTCAACAGCAGACACCCTTTACCGCGGCAACGGGTTAGGCCTTTATATCTCAAAAAGGCTTGCACAGATGATGGGAGGCGATATAATTGTTGAATCTGAATTGGACAAAGGCTCAACTTTTACAATTCATCTGCCTTTTTACACCAAATCGCCTGAAGAGCTAAAGACGATAAGCCATAGCCTTAATATATCTAAAATTGCCTGGCCTGGCAAAACCATACTTGTTGTTGAAGATGAAGAAACCAATTACAAATATGTTGAAGCACTTTTAAATAATAGATTAAATTTGGTGTGGGCAAAAAATGGGGCTGATGCCATTAAAATATGTGTCGAACAAGATTTTGACATGGTGCTGATGGACATAAAACTCCCTAAAGTAGATGGCTTTGAAGCCACTCGCAGGATTAAGGAGTTTAAACCCAAACTGCCCATTGTGGCAGTTACAGCATACGCTATGGAAGCTGATAAAAACGAAAGCATCCAGGCAGGGTGCGACAATTATATTTCAAAACCATTCAAACTCGAAGAACTATTTTCATTGATTAATTCATATCTTGGCGGGCAGGCATAATGAAAGCATTGGACATTAAAGAAAAACACATTCTATATCTTGATGATGAAAAAGAAAACCTGGATGGATTTAAATTTGTCTTTCGCAAAGAATACAATATACATCTTGCTTCATCCGTAAAAGAAGCTTTTGAGATTCTTCGCACCCAACCAATCAAGCTTGTCCTTTCCGACAACCGTATGCCTGATATGTTGGGGATTGAATTTTTTGAAATTATTGCTGCTACATATCCAGATATATACAGGGTATTAGTAACTGCATTTGCCGATACCGAAGCTGCTTTGCAGTCTATCAATAAAGGCAAAGTATATTATTTTATTACTAAACCCTGGAATAAAAACGAGCTCAAAGCTGTAATTGACAATGCTCTGGAAGCTTATGCCCTGAAAGCTGAAAACAACAGGCTTATTCAGAACTTGTCTGCAAAAAACGCTGAATTAGAAGACCTAAACTTTAAATTGA
>JAKPQD010000222.1 GCA_029572965.1 Bacteroidota bacterium
TGTTGACAAAGAAGAATTGCTTTCTCTTTGGCTTAGCGAAAAGGTTTATGATTTAGTAAAAGATGAAGAAGTTGCTTTGAAATCGCTAAAAACAGCAGTAAAGAAAATTGATAACAACAAAAAAAGCCGATAATTTATGCCTACACTCAATTGGATTGGAAAAGAAAAAGTTATTAATCATCATAGGGATGTCCCTTTTAAAATATTGGAGCACAAATACGGCTTTAATGATACTGATGGAGAAATAAAAGAACCTGTAAACAGTGGCAATAAAATCATTCATGGCGATAACCTCGAAGCCCTGAAAAGTCTTTTACCTGAGTACGAAGGAAAAATCAAATGTATTTACATAGATCCACCATACAACACTGGAAACGAAAACTGGGTGTATAATGACAATGTGAACCACCCGAAAATAAAAAAATGGCTCGAAGCCACCTTGAAAGCGAAAGAATCCGGCAAAGAAGCTGCCATTGGTATTGATGATTTGGCAAGGCACGACAAGTGGCTCTGTATGATGTATCCCCGCCTTAAACTCCTTCAAAAACTTTTAGCTGATGATGGTGCTATATTTATTTCTATTGATGACAATGAGTTAGCACACTTAAAATTAATAATGGATGAAATTTTTGGTTCTGGTAACTTTATCGAGTACTTTTCTTGGTATAAAACATATTCCCCATCAAATCTTTCCAATAAGAGCAAAAAATGTCTTGAATATGTTATGTGTTATGAAAAGAAACGGAATAATTCAAGATACAAAGGCCTTTCTAAAGTTAACGAAGCGGATAATCCATTAATTAAAAGTAATAATCAAAAAAAGACTCTGCGATTCCCGAAAGAATCCATTTCAAGTACTATGACTGAGGATTTTCACTTTACTGCTGGTAAGTATGGTACAAAAGTTAACGAAGTAGTACTTAAAAATGATGTATGGTTTAGAAATGGTAAGTTTGAAGATGATTTATTATTGGAATCAAAATTTATCTGGACTCAAGAGAATTTAGAGCAAGAAATTAAGAAGAATACGAAAATTCTCTTTAAAGGCAAATCATTAGCTCCAAGGTATGACAAAGCTAATTACGAACCAGAAGTACCTCGTAATCTTATTGATGCAAATGATTATGTTGGTACAACTGAAGAAGGTGGTATTATCTTAAAAGAAATTTTTGGTGATAAAGTATTTGATTATCCCAAAACACCTACTCTAATTCAATATTTAATCAATTTTGTTTGCGATACTAATTCGATTATACTTGATTCATTTGCTGGAAGTGGTACCACGGCTCATGCAGTTTTAAATCTAAACAATCAGGATGAAGGTAGCCGTAAATTTATTTTGGTAGAAATGGAAGATTACGCCAATACCATTACTGCCGAAAGGGTAAAACGTGTTATCAATGGTTATGGCGATAAAGAAGGCACTGGCGGCAGTTTCGATTACTATGAATTAGGCAAGCCCTTGTTTGTAGGCGAAAACAATGAATATCTGAACGAGGAAGTAGATACCCAAAAAATCAGGGAGTATATCTGGTACAGCGAAACCCGCAAAGCATTTGAGCAACCGAAAACAAAATCAGACACGCCATATTTTCTTGGTAAAAAAGAAGGCACTGCCTACTATTTTATTTACGAAAAAGAATCGCTTACAACCCTCGATTACGATACCCTTTCTACCATAAAAAATAAGGCTGGACAATACGTTATTTATGCCGATAATTGCCTTTTGCCAAAAGACTTTATGATGAAAAAGAACATAGTATTTAAAAAAATTCCACGTGATGTAACCCGTTTTTAATATGGAACTGAAAAGCTATCAACACAAAGTAATAAAAGACCTCGAACTCTATTTAGAATATGTTCAGAGGTTCAAAAAAACCGATGCTGCATTCAATAGGTTTTGGGAAGACCGTATTGGTCCATATAACCCTTTAAATAATGAAGGGATGCAGCCGTATAAGAATACCATTCCCAACGCTGCCCATGTTTGTATAAAAGTACCGACAGCCGGTGGTAAAACATTTATTGCCTGCAATGCTTTACATACCATATTCACAGCATATTCATCAGAACTACCTAAAATAGTTGTATGGTTGGTTCCCTGGAGTAACCTACTCAACCAGACAGTAAATAACCTAAACAATCCCGACCACCCCTACCGGCAGAAGTTAGATGCTTTATTTAACCATCGGGTCGAGGTGTACGAAAAGAAGGATTTGTTGCAAGGTTCAAACTTTAACCCCACCGTGGTGAAAGAACAGCTTTCTATTGTGGTAATGAGCTTTTCAAGTTTACGGGCAAGAAACAAGGAAGACAGAAAAGTTTATCAGGAAAACGGGCAATTAGCATCATTTGCCAGCCAGTACAAAGATAAAACGCACCTACTTGAAGATACCGATGATACCGCGTTAATCAATGTAATCCGCAGCATGAATCCGGTTTTGGTGGTTGACGAAAGCCACAATGCCGAAAGTGATTTGAGTGTGGATATGTTGAATGCCCTCAACCCTTCCTTTGTATTAGACTTAACAGCAACACCAAAAGACAATAGCAATATTGTGAGTTTGGTTCCGGCAATCGAATTGAAAAAGGAACACATGGTTAAACTTCCTGTAATTGTATATAACCACCACGATAAAACCGAAGTCATAAACAGTGCTTTGCATCTTCAACGTAAACTTGAATTGCTTGCTATCGAACAGTCGAAGAACGGAGGCAAATACATCAGGCCAATCATTTTATTCCAGGCACAACCCCGCACGGATGAAGATAATACGACATTTGACAAGCTAAAAGAGCAACTGCTAAAAGTGGGCATTCCCGAAGAACAGATAAAAATAAAAACAGCCGAAAAAGACGAATTAAAAGGGATTGATTTAAGTTCCACTGAGTGTCCTGTACGTTACATCATTACAATTAATGCACTTAAAGAAGGCTGGGATTGCCCCTTTGCCTATATTCTTGCTTCGCTTGCCGATAAATCATCGGCAGTTGATGTTGAACAGATTTTAGGACGTGTACTTCGTCAACCTTATGTAATG
>JAKPQD010000034.1 GCA_029572965.1 Bacteroidota bacterium
TATAGCAGTAGTAATAAAAATGCAGCAGCAAAATGAAGATGCTGGCAAATCTTGTCAGGTCAACTATTTTCCTTAACCCCTGTTCATTTTCCCCTGTCTGTGACATAACGATGTTTTAAAGTTTACAAATTGTGATTCCTCTTTTTCTTCTTGCGCTTCTTTTGCAGTAAACTATTAGGCACATTCTCAAATTGCTCTTTTGCTGACATCAACGTTTCTAATAATCCTTCATTTTTTACAGGCAAGTCATTTGATTTATCGAATTGCTTTTGCTGCATTTTAGCATTGCTTGAATTTGATGTCGCTCCTGATTTCTTTTCGTGTGTTGGCGATACATCTTTTTCACCAATACCCAATCTACTTTGCAATGCTACTGCACTGTAACCCTTTCCCAAATCACTTCCGTTAAAAACAACTTTGTTTTGATTGTCCACGAAAGTGATCCCGTACAATCGTCCTTCTGCATTTCGTCTTAGCACGGTGTAGATTTGTTTCTGCCTTAAAGCAGCTACTAAATTTTCCATACTTGCTGGCGAGGTCTGCAGGCAATCATCAATGGCATTTTTAGATTGCTGTTTCAACGATTCTTTTGCAGGCTCATTGATCGTAAATCTCTCTTCAAGATTATCAAGTATTGGTTTGCACCCTATGGCACTTGCTTTAATAGGTACACCAACTTTGTTTCCCTGTGTGTCCAGGATACGATAAATAATACCACGGTTCTTGTAAATCCTGCCATCTTCTTTTCCCCTGTCGGCAACAACATTGAACTGTTTTAAGGCTGCATTAAATTCCGGTAAAGAACTGAACTTAAATTGGCTGAATACAGCACTGACTACATTGGAAATACTTCTCTTGGTTTCTGACGTTCCATAAATGGCTTTCTCGGCATCTACCGGCCTGATACCAGGCTTCATTATTTGCTGCTGCCGTTCTGCCCTTACCAATCCATAGGCCTGCTCTATTTCCTTCCTTGCTTTTTCAGATTGATTTCTTCCAATGTTGTGGGTGTTAATTCTGCTGCCATCGTTTTTGATGGTAGTACTTACAATATGGATGTGTGGATGGCCAGCATCTTCATGTTTGTAAACAAGAAAAGGTTGCTCACCAAATCCTATCTTCTCCATGTATACCCCGGCAATCTCAACAAGCTTACTTTCAGACAACTTTTCTGAAGGATCGAAGTTGAGAGAAACATGAAGGGTTTTTGTTGTAGCCATTTTATTAAGCCGATTGTTTGTTTCAAAGCCGTCGAGCTTTTGATAGAAGTTCATTTTGTTTGCATCATTTAAATAGTTGCCGGCAAACAAACATTGCGCTGTTCCTTTCTGCACTTTCTTTTCGTTGTAGTTTAATGCAGCTTCAATACTTTTTGGTATCGTTATTTTTGCAACCATTCTTCATAGAGTTGATTCATCCTTAATTTTATTTCATCCACCTTGCTTACTAATGATTGATGTAGGCTATCGTAATGACTTACCCAAACCCTGAACTCAGGAATCTTATCAAGTATATGCAGCTTGTGTACCACCTGGTTAAAATTATTACCGATTCCGTTCAGGTCCTTTTTTAGCGCCAGCATGTCTTTTAAAAAGTCGTCTGCAGATTGGTTCCGATAATTGATTAAAACTGGCTTTTGCATTGCTACTTCTCTAACATAAGCACTGATGTTTTTCTCGGTGCTTTTTTGTTGATGCTTTTTCACCTGTTGCAATTCACTTTCATTCATGCGGACTTTTAGCATTATTTTTCTTACCTCATTTTCGTTCTTCTTCATATTCCTTGTTTTAAATCTTTTTGATTTAGTTGCTGCTTCTTCACAATCCCCCGCACGACTTCGGAGTGAAGGGGCAAGATTCCAAACGTGGCCACGTTTGTACATCTTGCCATGTGCAAGACCCGGCACATTTCGCCTTGAAAAAGATTAATTGTAAATGATTCTGTAATTTTTGTTTGGGAGAATATCGAAACCTGCGGCCAGTGGCACGACCAAATAGGCAATAGTGACTTTGTAGTATCAGATCTTTTACACTCACAACGAATCTTTTTTCACGGTAAATCCAATACAAGAAAAGGTCGAAATACTATACCAAAAGCCTGTTTTGCATGGCTAATATTTAGCCATGTGAACAAATCTTATTTCCGTTCCGGGAGATTGAAGTATTATTGTGAAATGAGAGATTCCTTAAAACATATTTTTAGTAACCAGGTTGTGTTGGAAGACAGCAGCATATTTTATTATTCTATTTCTCCTTACGATTTAAAGAACGCATTGGGGCATAATATTGCAGTTTTACAGGAATATAATTTTGCAAAAAAAGGTGAGGAAAGCGGTCAAAACTCTTGCAAGTTATACAAGACAAAAGACGGGAATTGGTATGACTTTGAAGACTCAAAAACCAGCGTTGAAAAAGGGTTATTGAGATTGCTAAAATCTGCAATTGATGCGAAAGAAAATACAGAAGTTACGTAATCAAAAATGTGCTGTTTTTAGTATGCGTAATTTGTAGATTTTAAGTTAAATATTA
>JAKPQD010000037.1 GCA_029572965.1 Bacteroidota bacterium
AATATTGTTTTGGCGGGTATTGATATTGCCTTTGTAACCATCGATAAGCATGAAAGGAAAATCTCCTTCTCAGGCGCAGCACGACCCATGCTAATCATACAAAATGGCGAGATGCAACTGGTAAAAGGCAGCATCCGCTCCACTGGCGGTTTTCAACCGGCAAACACCAAACCTTTTGAGGATGTTTGCTTTGATCTCCTTTCGCCAACAAACATCTACCTATTCTCCGATGGCTACTCCGATCAATTCAGTATTGATAAAAAGAAATTTGGCTTACAACGTTTTACTGAACTTATCTATCAATCGCATAGCAAACCCATGGCTGCACAACGCGACTTGCTAATCCAAATGATGGAGAACCATTTACATGGTGCTGACCAACTTGATGACATCTGCGTGATGGGACTTCGGTTAGCATGATGCTACCTGATACTCAAATCGGGGTACTCAAGCCGAACATGGTAAATATTCTGTAACTTCTTCTTAAAAATTGTCTTTATCAGCGAAATATCCCTAAGCGTAACATCGGCAAAGCCGTACTGCCCTGAGTTAAGCTGATCATCGATAATCCTCTCGACCAACTGATCGATACTTTGTACGGTATACTCCTTAAGGCTACGCGAGGCTGCCTCAACGGCATCGGCCATCATCACGATAGCTGTTTCCTTGGTTTGCGGTTCTGGCCCTGGGTATGAGAACTTACCCTCGTCAATATTTGAATTATCAGTTTGCAATTGCTTATTGTAAAAGTACTTAACCTTGCTTGTACCATGGTGCATCTTGATAAAATCAACTATTTGACTCGGCAATCCGGCCTTAGTGGCAATTTTCACCCCTTCATGCACATGATTAATGATAATCTCCGCACTTTTAACATTATCAACATTCTCATGAGGATTGAATCCACCCTGCTGATTTTCAATAAAGAACATGGGGTTAGCCATTTTCCCTATATCGTGGTATAGGGCTCCTGCCCTAACCAGTAAAGGGTTACCCCCAATACGCTGAACAGCGCTCTCGGCTAAATTAGCCACCTGTAGGGAGTGCTGGAAGGTTCCAGGAGCAACCTCAGCTAGCTTTCGGAGCAAATCGAGGTTGGTATCGGAAAGCTCAATAAGGGTGATATCGGACAAAAACCCAAAAAACTTCTCAATAATGTAAACTAATTGGTACGAAGCAAGAAGCAACAAAGCGTTTATACCATACCATAATGCGACGAACCAGTTTACTCCTTTGAGTGAGCCATCGCCAACAAGATATAGGCTTAATGTTAACGTCAAGTAGGAAAAGTAAACAAGCCCCACAGTTTTAAATAGTTGACCACGGTTGTATAATTGGGACAATCCAATTATTGCCACTATGCCAGCAATAAAGTTAATGAATACAAACTCAAAGCTGTTGGGAACTATAAAAGCCACAAGAAAAATGGTAATAAGATGAACAAAAAGGGCAAGCCTCGAATCGAAAAATGTTTTGATAAAAATGGGTACAATGGCTAAAGGGATAACAAAAATACTGAAGGAACTGGTTTTGATTACCAGGGTGGAAACAACTACCGATGCGGTTACTAATGTTAAAATAAATAGCAACTTCCTGTAATCGTTCAACACTTCGTTTCGGAATTTCAAAAGGAAAAGGAAAAGTACAATATATAGCGATGCTATAAGTATCATATTACCAAAAAGAATGGTAAATAATTTTTTTGAACCTAAACGTTTATCGTATTCTTTCTTAAGCGATTCGAGGATCTGGTATATTTCTGAATTTACCACCTCGCCCTTCACTACAATTTTCTCGCCGGCTTGAACCAACCCCTTAGTAATTGAAATGTTTGATATAAGCTCATTGCGGAATTTTTGGGTTGCAACGTCATCATAAAACAGGTTTGGTTGAATGTAATCCTTAAGGTTAATCATTTCCCATAAACCAACCAGTTCAGGGCTTAAACTTTTAGTGAAGTCATTTACCTTTGAATTTAAAAGATTAACAGCTCTTTGAACTGTATAAACCTCATCGAACCACTTATCGTAGGCCACATTATTGATAACAACAGCCAATCCCTGTTTGAGCATGCTGTTTGAGATGGCGCTCTCATCCTGATTGATAATTCCTTTTAGATAAATCTGGCTAATATTATCGGCAACAAACTGTTCTAGTTCCGGTTTTACTTTCAGGTACTTTGCCCTTGATGTTTTTGAAACATTCTGGCTATTAATAAATTTATCAAAT
>JAKPQD010000041.1 GCA_029572965.1 Bacteroidota bacterium
TAATATTGTCTTGACAAATATTGGCAAATATAAGAAAAGAAAAACAAAAGGTATTGAATAGTGAATAAGTTTTGAGCAACTGGGGAAATGAGGATTTGAGGAAAAGCGGACTACGCTTCCTCATATCCTTAAATCCTCAAAGTAGAACTATTGAGGATTTTTGGCGTTGGGGTTGGTGTACTGGTCGTGACCATCGTACTGGATAATATCAGCATCTTTAAACTCCTTGATGTAGCGTTGTGCTGACTTGTCGGTAATGCCCAAACTTAGGGCTGTGGCTACATAGGTTTGGCGGTTGAAGTGGTAAGGCAAGTTTTCTAAAAACTGCTCTTTCTTGTGCTTTGGTTTGGGCTTGTAGGTTTCCTGGGCTATTTGTGAATAGACATAACTGCTGTGCTTTACCAGTATGGTAATCATATCCAACGTATTTTGAAAGTCGGTATCGTTACAAATTAGGTCTTGGGTAATTTCTCCATCTTCCATAATTCGGAGTGCTGAAAAAATCATCATTATACGGAAGGCAATTAAGCCTAAACGCCTTACTGAACTTATAATCTCCTCTTCTTGGATATTGACATACAGGGTTTGCATTTTCTCAAAGAATTGATTGAACTGCAATTGCTGTGATGCGGTCAATGAAAAGTGTACATCGGGGTTGGCTTGTAAAGTTTGGTACAAACTGTAAAACTCATTGCCCAGCTTTTCAAAATGCACATCTAAACCGTTCTCGGTTTTAGAGGCAAACACATCTTTCCAAATCAATTTCATATTCATTACATAGAACATAAAACGGCTGAACAAACCATTTTCAGCATTTGGAATGAGGGTTGTAATTTGCTTGGGAGTACCTGAAAGTAGGGCTGATAAACAAGGTCTGTCAATTTCTACATATTCCTTGTCTGTTCTGCGATAATATGAGATAGGTTCGTGTTGAAAAGCATTGCGAAAACCATCGCTAAAGTCTCCGTAATCGCTTTTAAATGCTTTAGCAAGAGTATCACCCTCTGTTTCAAAAATAAGCCCTCTTTTATCGCTATCGCCCAATATTTCTAAAAAGCCTGTTGCACTGTTATTGGCAGGAATGAACAACATTTTTTGAGGTGGTTTCTGTGGCTTTTCGGTGTTGGCATCTTTACCCTTGTTTGCGTTGTACTCTTGCATATCCACCTCAAACTGTTGCTTCATTATCTTGGCTTGGTTTCTTAGTGCTAAGTGTATAGGTTCAACCAATTTTCGGCAATGAATTAAAATACCTTTCCCTGCTGATGCTTTGGCAGAAATGAAAATGAACAGGTTTGTATTAACTGGATTATCGCCATACTTGCCAATGAGTTTCGGAAATGCCACACTTAACGTAACCAATGAGCCTAACAATAAAATATCCCTTTCTTCTTTGGTGGTGGCTACACCTGTAATGTGTTTTAAAAACTCTGGTATTGTAGCAAACACTGCATCGGGCAAAGTTGGCATTTGTTCTTCGGGCTGTGCTTCTTCTTGATCCGTTGCCTTTTGCTTGGGTTCAAACTTTTTGTGTTCTTGGGTATGGTGTGAATAGGCACTATTTACGGCAGTCTTAATTTCTCTTTCAGATAAATCAAAATGCTGTGTACATAGTATTTCAGTATCGGATTGCGATAAACCAACTCTGTTGCAATTAGAAGCAAGCAGATAAATA
>JAKPQD010000045.1 GCA_029572965.1 Bacteroidota bacterium
TTTAGTGATTACAAAATTAAGCAAGTTATCATTTAATTGGCGATGTCCCCCCTTCCTTTGCTTCGTTCCGCTACGCTCCACTTCGCAAAGGAAGGGGGAGACGTTTTTCCATTAACAACGTGGTGAAACTAAACAAATAGCCATTAATAAAATGTATAAAGGCAAGAGTTTTAGGTTCTTTTTGTGCTGCATTTTTGTTGTCCCGGGTTTATTGGGCCAACAAACAGCACGTATAGAAATCATCAATACAAATAGTTTAGAATTTAATAAACAGGCCAATGCAGATGCTAAGAAGCTCATTGGTGATGTAGAATTCAGGCATGAAAGCGCTGTTATGTTTTGTGACTCAGCCTATTTTTATACCTCACAAAACAAAATAGACGCATTTGGGCACATTGCCATTCACCAGGGCGACACGCTGCACCTCTATGGCGACAAGCTAATGTACGATGGCAATCAGCGTCTTGCCCAAATAAGAGGAAAAGTCAAATTGGTTGATAACGAAACTGTACTCTCTACCGAGAACCTTGACTATAATATTGCTCAAGATGTTGGATATTATTTCAATGGAGGAAATATTGTAAATAAAGACAATAAACTCAAAAGTCTTGAAGGATACTACTATACTAAACTAAAAATGTTTCATTTTAAAAAAAACGTTGAAATCGTTAACCCTAAATATGTTATAAAATCAGATACGCTCAAATACAACACTGTCAAACGCACTGCTTTTTTCTTTGGGCCAAGTACTATCACTTCTGACGAAAACAGCATTTATTGCGAAAATGGCTGGTATAATACCATCACCAATAAATCGCAGTTTAGTAAAAATTCTAAACTTATAGGTACAAAACGACTTTTAAAAGGCGATAGCCTTTATTACGAGAGAAATATAGGATTAGGAAAAGCTTATGGAAACATTTTCCTTATAGATTCGGCCCGGAACATAATACTTACTGGTAATTACGCTTTATACAAAGAAAATCCCGAATATGCATTTATCACCGATCGTGCAACTTTAATATACATCGGTAAAACAGACTCGCTATTTTTGCATGCAGACACCTTAGAAGCCTTTACTGACACCTCTAAAATTAATAAAATAGTAAGAGCCTATCGTGAAGTTCGCATATTTAAGCCCGACTTACAAGGCATTTGCGACTCTATGTCTTTTTCCACTGTTGACTCTGTACTGAAAATGTTTTACGAACCCGTTTTATGGTCTGGCGCTAACCAAATTAGCGCTGATGAAATAAACATGTACCTTGCCAATAGCCAGATAAGCACCATCGACTTCACAGCCAATTGCTTTATTGTTTCTAAAGAAGATACCGATAAATTTAGCCAGGTAAAAGGAAAAAACATGAAAGGATATTTCAAAAATAACCAGCTAGTGAAACTCAGCATTAAAGGAAACGGACAAACGCTATATTACGGAAAAGACAAAGAAAAAATAGTAGGCGTAAACCGTGCAGACTGCTCAAATATTGACATTATCCTCGAAAATAGAAAAATAAAAAAAATCCTATTTCTCGTTCAACCCGATGCCACTTTATTCCCAATTGAAAAATTACCAGCCGAACAAAAATTGCTAAAAGGCTATAAATGGCTTGAATCTCTGCAACCCAAAAACAAAGAAGACATTTACAGAAAAACTAAAGTCAAGTAACTTTTATAAAAACCATTTAAAAGGTTATTATTGAAATCAACATTTTTAAACTATTGGTGTTTTCAAACAATAGTGATTATTTTTATAAAAAAACGATACTATGTTTACAATATCTGATATTAAAGGTTCTGTCCTTTTAAACAATGGAGTTTCAATGCCTTATCTCGGATTGGGCGTGTACAAAATGGAAAACAACCAGGAAGTTCAATCAAGTATTGATTTTGCATTAAAGCATGGCTACCGGTTGATAGACACGGCGGCTTTATATTATAATGAAAGTGGAGTTGGCCATAGCATAAGAAACTCAGGCATAGCACGTGATCAAATATTTGTCACCACAAAGGTTTGGAATAGCAACCAGGGATACGATTCTACCCTCCGGGCCTTTGATGAAAGCATTGCCAAATTAAAGCTTGACTACATTGATTTATACCTCATACACTGGCCGGTAAAAGACAAGTATAAAGAAACATGGCGCGCCCTTGAAAAAATATATGCCGAAAAACGTGTACACGCAATAGGCATCAGCAATTTCCTTGAGCACCATATTAAAGACCTTTTCAACTCTGCCCACATCAAACCCATGGTAAACCAAATAGAGTTTCACCCCCGCTTGGTACAACAACCACTGCTTGATTTCTGCCAAAAAGAACAAATTGTAATACAATCATGGAGCCCTCTCATGCAAGGCAAGTACTCACAAATAACAGAACTGTCTGCCATAGCTGAAAAATATCAAAAGACAGTCCCTCAAATTATCCTCCGCTGGAACCTGCAAAAAGGCGTAGCTACTATCCCCAAATCGTCAAATCCGCAAAGGATAATAGAAAATGCAAACATTTTCGACTTCGCTATTTCAGCCCAGGATATGGCATTTATCGACAACCTTGACAAACATCAAAGAATTGGGGCTGACCCCGATAACTTTGATTTTTAAATGCAAACATTATATTTGTCTTTTCTTTAAGATAAATATTATGAGAACATTTTTTATCGCTGTTTTATTAGTTCTTCTCTATAATTTTATTGTTGCACAACCCGTAAGCATTGGGGTCCCTTTTGTCAAAAACTTCAAACCCGAAATGTACAATGCTGCCGACCAAAACTGGAACATTGTACAAGACCAACAAGGGATGATGTATTTTGCCAATAATAACGGAATACTTTGCTACAATGGCACAAACTGGCAAATAGCAGGGATTGCCTCAAACTTATCAGCCATTCACGGGCTGGCAATTGACAAGCAAGGCCGGATATTTGCCGGAGGGTATGCCGATATTGGCATACTAAAAAAAGATAAATCAGGAAACTTCTCATGGTCAAGCCTGATAAATAAAATCCCTCCTCAATACCGCAAATTTGACTATATCTGGAACATCATCCCCATGCGAAGGGGTACAGTGTTTCAATCCACCTACATGAGCTTTTACTATGTTGACGACAGCATTGAAGTCATCAATCATCCCGTCGAATCGATAAAAGCTTTTTACGTAGAAGACAGGCTTTTTGTACTTTTCAAAGATGCCTTACGCGAAATATCCGATGGAAAGCTGATTGACATTCCCCTGGGGCCTTCCTTTGCCCCTCTTAATGTAGCTTTCATGCTGCCTTTTGAAAACAATACTATACTTGTCGGCTCAGAGTCTGACGGACTATATATTTATGACTTTAAAAAAATTGTACCCTATAAAACCAGCATTGATGAATTTTTGAGAAAAAACAAACTCTACTGCGGAATCACAACGCGAAATAACCAAATTGCCTTAGGTACATTGCACGCCGGGCTTGTACTGATAGACAAGTCTGGCAAGATGATTTACAACCTCAACACCGATAATGGCTTACAAAACAATACTGTCCTGAACATCAAATCTGACAATATCGGGAACCTCTGGGTTACCATGGATCAAGGAATAGATTATATCGAAACAGCTTCACCTTTTACACGGATACCCTCACAAAAACTTAATGGATACATTTATTCCATGGTCAATTACAAAGGCAAACTCTTTGTTGCAACACATCATGGCCTCATGTACAAAGACTGGAAAAACATTGAACAAATCAATGACAATAACGAGTTTTCTACCTTCCCGGGAATAAGCGAAATAAACTGGTCGCTAACAGTCATTGACGACAAACTATTTTTGGGGCATGACAAAGGGACCTACATCATCAACAACAACTCGGCCCAAATGATTTCTAACGTTAAAGGCGGATGGTGCCACAAACTTCTAAAACACCACAAAGATGTAATTGTTGGCGGGACATATAAAGCCCTTGTTATTTACAAAAAGAAAAACGGGAACTGGTATCAATTCAAGGTTTTACCCGATTTGAACGAATCGTGCCGCATTATTGAAGAAGACAAAAACGGCTATTTGTGGGTTACCAGCGGATACTATGGCGTATATAAAGTAGCCCTTTCGGAAAACGCTGATAGCATAACTTCTGTTGAATTCTACGATTCTTCAAAAGGCTTTCCAAAAAGCTTATTTTTTGGAATAAATAAAATAAACAACGAAATTGTTTTTGGCACACAAGCGGGCGCATTCTCTTACAATGAAGAAACCAACCGCATGGAACCTCACAAAGTGTTATTTCAAATTCTTAAAGATTCGCACGTACGAAAACTTGTTCAAACCTTTGACAACCAGGTTTGGTACGTTGTTGGGGACAATACCGGGATATTAAAATATATGGGTGATGGAACTATTGACCAGGTAACAGTCCCTTTTCAAAAAATTGCCGACAACCATGTCCCGGGTTTTGAAAACATGTTTTTTGCCAATAAAAACCATACCTTTTTTGGGACAAAACACGGGATAATAATCTACAATTCAGGAAGTACCCGCGATTACTACCAAAAATTTTACACCGTTATTGAAAAAGTTTTTATTCAAGGCCCTCGCGATTCTATCATCTGTCAAAACCTGATTCAAAAGTCTATTGACGAAAAAGTTGAAATACCCGAAATAAATTATAAAAATAACAAGCTGCATTTCATTTTTTCAGCCCTTTTTTATGAAAACCCAAAAGAAATAACCTACAAATATATGCTTGAAGGTTTCGATGATGACTGGAGCTCCTGGACCAACAAAAATGAAAAAGAATACACCAACATTCCCGAAGGTACTTACACCTTCAGGGTAAAATCTAAAAATATTTATGGAATTGAAAGCGAAGAAACTCTAATGCGTTTTGTTGTGCTTGCTCCATGGTACCGTACAAAATGGGCTATTATGCTTTACATTATCACCATAGGCGGGGCCTTCATTTTTTTCTTAAAATACAAAAACCGCAAATTTGCCCACGAAAAAATGCTCCTTGAACAGGAAAACGAAAAAAACCTTAGGCTAAAAACTGCCGAACATGAAAAAGAAAAGCTGGAAGAAGAACTTAAATCAAGGCAAAAAGAGCTTGCTTCGGCTACCATGAACATTGCCCAAAAAAATGAAAAGTTTCTTGAAATAAAAGAAAAACTACTTACTATCGATGTTCAGTCGGATAAAGAAAAAAGAAAAATCAACTCCCTGGTGAAAATTCTCGATGATGAAATTAATGATGAAAGCTACTGGGAACAGTTTGAAATGCATTTCAACTTATTGAACGATAATTTTTTGAAAAAACTGCAAAAAGAATTTCCTAACCTGACCCACAAAGACCTGAAAATGTGTGCATTCCTCAGAATGAACCTGTCAAATAAAGAAATAGCTTCTTTGCTCAATATTACCTTGCGAGGGGTAGAAGCAAGCAGGTTAAGACTAAGAAGAAAGTTGAAATTAGAAAAAGATTCTCCGCTGACTGAATTTATTATCCACTTTTAAATTATCTTTTGTAAGGATCAAATACCGGAAACTCAAGGGTTACATTAGCCCCATGCTCTCCATTGGCTATTTTCACATCTCCTTTGTGGACTTCCATAATCATCTTTACCATAGCAAGCTCTATACCTTCGTTTTCATTGACATGCTTTACCCCCGGAGAAAAAAGCCTGTAAAGCGTCCTCAGGGCCTGCTCGCTAAACCCTGGCCCCGAGTCTTTGACTGTAAGTTTAATTTTTCCATCGCGCACTTCAACTAAAGTTTCTATAAACCCTTCATTGGGGGTAAACTTGATAGCATTATCATATACCGAAATCAGGGCATTGGAAACCAATTCATTATCACCCCAAATATGACATGAATCGCAGGTTGCCATCTTCCAGTTTATTTTTTTAAGGTTAATTTGTTTGGCAAAATGGGCAAAAATTTTGTCAAACAATATTTTTAACGGGATTTCTTGCATATCCAACTCGTACGAACCGGTTTTCAACTGGGTAATTTTTAAGGCAATGATTGAAAATTTCTCAAGCCGGCTAACCGATTCGTCCAATATTTTAAAAAGATTTCCTAAAGAGGCCGTTTCATTTAAGTCTTTCATTATTTGCACCGACCCTTTGATACCATTAAGCGGGGTGCGGATTTCGTGGGCTATGATATGCAAAAATTCGGCTTTGGCCTTTTCCAACTTCATCAGCTCATCATTTGCAAGCGAAAGCTGTTTGTTGGCATGTTGAAGTTCTAAAGTACGCTCTTGTACAATCTTTTCAAGGTTGGCATTAACCTCAATGAGCATTTTTCGGTGATAACGAAGTTCTAAATGCGTTCTGACACGAGCCATCAACTCTGCTATATCAAATGGCTTGGTAATATAATCCTGTGCCCCAAGTTTAAAACCATGCACAACGCTTTCTTTTTCAACTTTTGCTGTAAGAAATATGATAGGCACATCATTATACTCAGCTTTCAGCCTTATTTTTTGACATACCTCATAACCCGACATCTCTGGCATCATAATATCGAGCAAAATCAAGTCAAAAACCCGTTTCTCGACCCATGACAAGGCCATTTTCCCGTTGGTGGCAAATTCCACCCTATAACCCTCGTTTCTAAGGTTAGTCCCTAAAAGCTGCAAATTCTTAGGATTATCATCAACCATTAATATAGAGAAGTCCGATGGCGTATAACTTTGCATGCTTTTTTCAATTATCCTTTTTAAAAGTACTAATTAATTTTGGAAAATCATTAAGATTCTTAAGCATGGCATCAATATCAAAATTGTTAATAGCCCTGACTAAAAGATTTCCATAACTTATCACCGGTTCGCAAGAATATTCCTGCCCTATTTCCCTTATTTTTTTTGCAAAACCCTCTACTTCATCAAGCGGCTGCTGGCTTTCAAATGTTTCCCATATTGGCATCATTTCAGATTCAAGGATTTTAAATAGATATTCATTATTCTGTTCTATATTAAAAACTTCTTCAATGTTATTACGTTCTATCTTTTCAGTATTATCAATAACCTCATGAGGCAATAGCCTCATCAATTCAATAAAAACATCATTTACTTGTATTGGCTTTATCAATAAACCGTCAAACTTATGTACCTGCAACTTATCGCGTTCTTCTATACTTGCCGTGGCAGTTGTTGCAACAATCTTCATATTATCAAATGAATGATCTTCACGAAGCATTCTGAAGAGCTCAAAACCATTACAACCTGGCATCTTAAGATCGGTTATCAGTATGTCTGGACGATAAATTTTGGCTTTTTCAAAGGTTTCGAGCCCGTTTTCGCTTTCAATAATCCTCAAATTGGTATCTTGCAGTACACTCTTGAAATATTTGCGGTTAGCAGCAACATCATCTGCAATAAGCACAAGGGCACTGTCAAATTTAATATTCTCAGGGCTAATTTGTATAAGTTCAAGTTCTTTCTGCTCTTTATGGGTAAATCTTACCTCATGAAAAACAACTGTAAAACGCGAACCTTTTCCTTGTTCGCTTTCTACAAATATTTCACCATTCAATAATTCTATAAGCTTTTTAGAAATAGACAGGCCCAGCCCTGTACCACCAAAACGTTTAGTAATTTGGCTATCTTCCTGTGTGAAGGGCTCAAAAAGCTTCTTTAAATATTCTTTTGACATCCCTATACCTGTGTCTTCCACTTCTATAGTGATATCTACAAATTTATCAGATATTTTCCGGCTATGGGCTTTAACTTTAACATAACCATTGCTGGTAAACTTAATAGCATTGCCAATTATATTAATTAAGATTTGTCGAAGCCTTACTTCATCAGTTTCAATGCCGGCAGGGATATTGAAATCTACCTCAACACTAAATTCTAAGCCTTTTTCAACAGCTTTGAGCTTAAACATATATTCAATATCTTTCAGCAATAAAAATAAGTCCACAAATTCTTTGCTGACAACCATTTTTCCCGCTTCTACTTTAGAAAGGTCAAGCACATCGTTGATAATGGTCAGCAGGTTCTTTCCGCTAGACTTAATTGAATCGAGAAAGCTAAGTTGCTGTTCATCCTCTATTTTTGCATGCAATAACTCGGCAAAACCCAATATGGCATTCATCGGCGTGCGAATCTCATGGCTCATGTTGGCCAAAAACTCACTTTTAGCCTTATTGGCAGACTCAGCAGCTTCCTTAGCACGTAAAATTTCTTCTTCAGCTTTTCTCTTTTCTGTAATATCTATCTTTACAGCTACATAGTGAGATATATCATTATTTTCATCTTTAATAGGCGAAATATTCACTTGTTCCCAAAAGAGCTCACCATTCTTTTTTTTGTTACAAATCTCTCCAGACCAGGTATTGCCTCTGCTAATCACTCCCCATAATGTTTTGTAAAAATTATAGTCATGCACTCCAGATTTAATGATTGACATCTTTTTACCAAGCACTTCATCAGGATGATACCCGGTAACCATAGAAAACATCGGGTTTACATATTCAACAAAGCCTTCCCCGGTGGTCATCACAACCGTTGCAAAGTTTTGCTCAATAGCCAACGAAAATTTCTTCAGTTCCACTTCATTGGCCTTTTGTTCTACCACGCTACCCAGAAGCATCCCAATCTGATCGAGAAGATCAGGCATCAGTTCAGTTGCAATATCTTCATCTGAGGTAAAAAACTCAAGCAACCCTATCACCTGCCCTCTTATAAGCAAAGGGAAAATAACAATATGCTGTAACCCTGACTCTGTGGCCAGTTCGTTGAGTATATACTGTTTGTTTTTGTCAATATTTTTAAGCCAAAGCGACTTTTTATTCATGATGACCGATAGCTGCGCCTGCGAAAACTGAATGGCAGATTGGTTTTTCATTGCCGAAACAA
Source organism: Bacteroidota bacterium (assembly GCA_029572965.1). Classification (GTDB taxonomy): domain Bacteria; phylum Bacteroidota; class Bacteroidia; order Bacteroidales; family DTGW01; genus JAKPQD01. Next base: position 8,849 of record JAKPQD010000045.1, read on the forward strand.
GCTTATCATATTTCAAAGGGTCTTTAGTATAATACAAATTGTGACTGCTGCTAAAATTGAACTTAACATTATACAACATTACTGCATGGGCAAAATTCCAATGCAATTTTATTGAAATAAGTTTCATTACGTTATAAATCAGCTCTTCTACCCCTTTCACATTGCCGGTCATTTTAAACATCTCCCCTATCAATGCCCCAGTGCGTTCTTTAACCTGCAATATTTGTCTGGCTTTTGTTTCTGCAGAAATATCAGTTATAATACCTATTAAAAACTCCCCTTTCCGGTTTTTGAAATACCTGACAGTCTCTTTTATAATTAAACAATCTTCAAAACCAACACAAATTTTGTATTCAAGAGAATAGCCTTTTTGGCAACTTATAGCATTTTGATGGGCTTCAATCACTTTTGCCCTGTCGCGCTCATAAACAAACCTCACAAACTCCTCATAAGTCGAAGGTTTAGTAATTTTACTGCTGAGAAAAGTAAATAAATTAACTTCTCCAAACCAATGCATCAGATTTTTAGATACCTCAAAACGATAAGTCATTTGAGGCTTACTCCCGGCCATCATTTCAACCCATAAAGCAAGTTCTCCCCCAACACGGCCGGCTTTTTCCGAAAAAAAATCAAGACTGTCCTTTAACATCAATGTTTTCGAAAATGTAACTTTTAGCCGGGTCGTAAAATAAGCCAGCTTACTTTTGATATTAGTATATATGGTATTGTTTTTTTTAAAAATCATGTAAATACTTAAAACATTTATTACGACAATATGTTTATTGAGTTACAAAATTTACCAGGCCAAATATGAACATATTACTAAAAATTGCGAATTGTTTGAAATATTTAAAGTTATAAAACTGCATCAAGCAAACACAAATCAGTACAATTAAAAACCAGAAAATTTTTATTGTTTTTTTTTTCACAATAATTATTGTTTTTTCTTTCACAAAAAAAAATATCACTTTATATTTGCAGGGTTTGAGCAAAAACGCCGTTTGTTATTCAAATAACAGATATTCAAACTTAAATAATAAAAATAAATAATTCAATTATGACAAAAAATCAGAAACTCCTTGCTTGGGTAAAAGAATGGGCTGAATTGTGCCAACCCGACAATGTTTATTGGTGCGATGGTTCTGAAGAAGAAAACCAACGCCTGTTAGATCAAATGGTTAAATCCGGAGCCGCCGTAAAATTAAACGAAAGCAAGCGCCCGGGTAGTTACTATTTTCAAAGTGACCCAAGCGATGTAGCCCGCGTAGAAGACCGTACTTTCATTTGCTCTGAAAAGAAAGAAGATGCAGGCCCTACCAACAACTGGATGGATCCAAAAGAGATGAAGGCTACACTTCGCGAAATGTACAAAGGCTGCATGAAAGGCCGTACAATGTATGTTATTCCTTTCAGCATGGGGCCTCTTGGTTCAAACATTGCACATATAGGGGTTGAGCTTACAGACTCTGCTTATGTAGTAGTAAACATGCGTATCATGACCCGTATGGGTAAAAAAGTACTTGATATACTTGGCGATGGAGAATTTGTACCATGTATACACTCAGTAGGGGCACCCCTTGCAGCAGGCCAAAAAGATGTAAAATGGCCATGTGCCCCAATTGAAAAGAAATATATCTGCCACTTCCCTGAAACAAATGAAATTTGGTCATACGGCTCAGGTTATGGCGGAAATGCCCTTCTTGGGAAAAAATGCTTTGCTTTGCGTATAGCTTCTAACATGGCCAAAAAACAAGGTTGGTTGGCCGAACACATGCTCATCATGGGCATTACCAACCCTCAAGGCGTAAAGAAATATATCGCTGCTGCATTCCCAAGCGCTTGTGGTAAAACAAACCTGGCCATGTTAATCCCAACCATCCCGGGATGGAAAGTTGAGACTGTAGGTGACGATATCGCATGGATGAAATTTGGCGCTGATGGACGTTTGTACGCTATCAACCCCGAAGCCGGGTTCTTTGGTGTTGCTCCATTTACTTCAATGGATACCAACCCCAATGCTATGTTGAGCGCTAAAGCTAACACAATCTTCACCAACGTAGGTTTAACACCAGACGGAGATGTATGGTGGGAAGGTATTGGCCACGATATGCCTGCCGGTACTATTGACTGGAAAAACAACGTACGCGAAAATGCATCAGGAGACCCTGTTGCTCACCCCAATGCCCGTTTTACATCTCCAGCAAGCCAATGCCCTGCCATTGACAAAGATTGGGAAAACCCCGCTGGTGTCCCAATTTCGGCTATCTTATTTGGTGGACGCCGCCCAAGTACTGTACCTCTGGTATATCAGTCATTTGACTGGAACCATGGTGTATTCCTTGGCTCAATTGTAGGCTCTGAAGTAACAGCTGCTGCTATCGGCCTTAAAGCTGGTGTACGCCGCGACCCATTTGCAATGTTGCCATTCTGCGGATATCACATGGGTGATTATTTTGGACACTGGGTTAAAATTGGAGAATCTGCTCCTGACAAAACCAAGCTGCCCAAAATATTTAACGTTAACTGGTTCCGCAAGAGCGCTGAAGGCAAATTCTTATGGCCAGGTTACGGCGATAACATCCGCGTATTGAAATGGATTTTTGAACGTGTTGAAGGTACAGCAGATGCTGTTGAAACACCAATCGGATATGTCCCTACTAAAAATTCAATTGATATTAGCGGCTTAGCCGGCCAGGCAGAAAAAATGGACGAAGTGCTTACTGTAAACAAAGAAGCATGGAAAGAAGAATGTGAGCTTATAGCTGAACACCAGGCTAAATTTGGCGACCGTTTACCTGCTGAAATGAAAAAACAATTTGAAAATCTTAAAGCTCGTTTAGCTTAAGCTTTTTTCAACTTAGTTAGAATAAAACAAGAGCTGTCTATCAATGATATGGCAGCTCTTATTTTTATACACCCTAATTAGGCATTAAAAATTGTATTTTAACGATTTAAAAAATTACATCAACCCAAAACTAAAACAGCTATGTAGTTGCGATATCTTTGTAGTTCAACAAAATTGCCATGTTTATCAGGAATGTAGCACCGATATAGCATATTATCTACGTGGCTTAATATTTACAAGCAATATTGATTTCACCGCTTAGCGGCTATTAGTAAGGGTCAACTAATCTGTTACAAAATGGAAATACAATAACATTCGAAAATGTAAAATAAATAAGGCAGTCAGCGTAATGCTGTACTGCCTTATTTTTCAAGTAGCGCGACCCAGGATTGAACTGGGGGCCTCATGATTATGAATCATAAAATACAATTGCATATATATTGACAATATATTACGTTGGCGTTTTTGGGTGCATTTATAAGCATATTTCAACAAAAAGAGTCTTCAGAAGGATCTCCAGATTAAAAAGCTTTAATGATTTTGCGAGTAGCCTGCTTTTGCTAGTCAGTTTATAATTCTTCTTAAGCTCCAATGCATTTTATACGGGTTTTTGCTTTGAGGGAAGTTGCTGTTACTCATGATTTGCTTTTACCATAGAATTTTAATAAAACAAAAGCAAAGCGGGATGTGCAGCTTGTGGGAGGGCTTGCAAAAAGTGTGACAGAAAATAAACAACAGAAGGGATGGAGGTGTGGGTCTTTGCCATTGGTAATGCATATTCCCTTTCCTTCTAAAATTTTCGGGTTTGAAGCCAAGCATAATAAAACAGACCAAACCAATTTAAAACCAAGCAAATCAATAACTCATTCAATATTTTTTATTTAGAATTAATATAAATTGAATGGGATGTTAAAAAAAAGAAGTATAATCCTTTGTTCAGTTAAAAACGTTTAATATACATTTATTTTTAGATGAATGATTTTTGTGTTTAGGATTTGGTAGTATAAAAAAGATTGTGTAAACACTCATAAAAGTAACCAGATAATGCTGCCCTGCGAAATGAAGCGCAGGCGTAGCCGGAGCGAAATGTAGCAGGGCAGCATTATCTTTGTAATAATTTAAAAACCAATATTA
>JAKPQD010000048.1 GCA_029572965.1 Bacteroidota bacterium
TAATATTGGTTTTTAAATTATTACAAAGATAATGCTGCCCTGCTACATTTCGCTCCGGCTACGCCTGCGCTTCATTTCGCAGGGCAGCATTATCTGGTTACTTTTATGAGTGTTTACACAATCTTTTTTATACTACCAAAACATTTAGTATTCAAATCTTTGATTAATTTGACAGATTTATCAGGTAATTGGCTGTTGCCATTAATAAACCAAATCAATGCATGGGTGTCAAGCAGAAGTTCCATTACATGTACTCCTTAAAGTCTTCCAACGGCTCATCAAAATCATCATGCATTGTCATTAATCCTTTTCCACATCCAAATTTACGCTCCTTTACCTTATCTTTTTCTTTTTGCTTTGCCTTCAAAAATTCAACAAAGTCATCCACTTCCTTAATCATTGAAGGCGGCAAAGAGCTTATTTTTGTATATAACATGGTGACTGTCATAATCTTTATACTTTTTGTAAAGATAAAACAAATACTCAAAAAATGTAAACCGAAGTTCGTAACAGTTTAACTTAATTTAAAAGTATTTTTGCCTTCTCATTGATTTTAACAAGCATTTCTTTCAATTTTTTAAGATCATCAACACTATCTGCTTTAAAGTTATACTTGATTATCTGGTCATTATAAAATATTTCAAGCTTATTTAGCGCATTAACTGCACTATTGTTAGGGTATTTTGTATGGAGCCTATTTTTATTGATTTTCAGCTTTATATTTAAGGACTTAATATTTTCATCTAAAAAATTATATCGGATAGCTGAATTATTCATATTTACTGTCACTCCCAAAATGTCAAACTGCAAAAGGCCAATTTTCTTCACATTAGGGTAAAATATAAATACATTAGAAATTATCATCACACAAATACATACAAAATAAAACGTATCAATAGGTTTATGGGTATAGTAAATAAAACCTCTAATTATCAATACAATAATAACACTCAATATAATCTGAGGGATAAAAGTTCTCTTTAATATTTTATACTGTATCTGCATGTTTCAAAATTTAAATATAAAACCTCCGAAGAGATCTATTCTTCAGAGGCTTATAACATATCTTAATAAATATTAAGCAACTTAGCAATTCAACAACAGCAACAGCACAGTAAACAGCGAGGTAACCGTTGTCAGGATAAGTGCAAAAACAAAGGCTATGCGGATAACCTTATTTTCTTCGCCTATTTTATCAATAGAAGCAGCTGCATTTTGCAATTTGGCCGGTGAAATAACGCTGGCCAACCCTCCTCCAAATGCCAATCCGGCAGTGATAATGATAAGTCCGGTTACAGGAAGTGCAAGTTCTTTAGCCGTAGTAAGTGAATACTTGGCAAACATAGCTATAGTAGAAGCCTCGCTACCAGTAATAAAACCACCAAACAAGCCTATAAAAGTAACCACAGCGCCATAAGCCGAATGGAAGAAATCTGCAGAATAAGTAGCCAGTACCTTTATCATGCTGGGTACAACAAAACCCTTGTCCACAATGCTATAGCCTGACATATTCATAATCTCGCCAATAGCAAAGAAAATGGCCGCAGCAAAAACCGGACGCGGGGCACGCTTCCACCATACCTTTAAAGTGTCTTTCATTTGGGCTTTTGTGGGTTTAAGAAATGGTATAGCCAGCACAACACTTACAAAAATCCAGGTATAAGCCTGCCACAAAAAACGAGTATCAAGGGGTTTTCCATCAGCACATAATCCTGTAACAGGTAATTTGAGCGTTCTATAAAGATAGTTGAACACATCTTTAGGCAAATTCAGCATCAGGATGAGCCCAATAAGTATAAGCCATGGCATTAGCGCTTTCCACAAAGGATAAGACTTTTCATATTCGAGCTCCTCAGGTGTAAGGCGGCTTTTGTCAATCACCTTCATTCCTTTCACTTTTAGGAATAGCACCATCATAGCAATAACTGCAATGCCGCACATCACGCCGGTAAGCACAACCAGGTTGTCATAACGGTTAGTAAAATAAGCTACCACGCCAATAGTCAGGCCTGTCACCAGACATGGGACCCATCCTTCTTTGATAGCCTGCCATTTACCTACAATCCACAACATACAGAAGCCAATAAGTGTTGATACTACAGGCAAGAACATGTAAAACACCATCCCTGCCTGGTGAAGGCTGATTTCATTGCCCGGGCCCAAGAAATTATTGGCCACATCGACAAACACTACAATAGGAGCCCCTAATAATGCATAAGTACAAAGCGAATCGTATCCAATTGCAGGCAGGGCAATAGCTACGTAAGTTGAATAACCCATAGCCACAAGAATTGGAGGCAATAGCGATACCGGAGTTGCCCCAACGGCCACCATCAAAGTCCCAAAACCAATGTTTATAAGCATAATCTGAATGGCACGGCTCTCGCTCGAGATGGTCTTTACAAAAATGATGATACGTTTCAGTGCTCCTGTTTTTTCCATAAATGCCATTTGCAGCAAAGATGTGGCTACAATGAGCGATACCGAGAACGAACGGATAAGCCCTGCCCCGGTTGACCGCAATAAAACTTCTATTGAGGTGTTGAAAAAGAAAAAGGCAACCAGTGAAACAGCCAGCCAACCTGCAATACCACTGATATCCGCAGCTTTTCTGAATACAATGAGCATTACCAATATTACTGCTATTGGTAATAAGGTAAGTAATAATTGTGTTATTGACATAAAATTTAGATGTTAGTTATTAGTTGACAATTGTTAGTGCTAAAAAAAATAGCCCGAAACCTTGTCATGAATTTCGGGCTATAAATGTATTTAGTATTTTAAACTTTTTAAATAAAACGTGCCTATTTTATTCCTTTAAAACAATTGTCCAGATGGGCTTCATCCAGTTTACTTTTAGCTGTAACCCCCACAATTGCTGTAACAAGTGTTGAAACAGGAAGCGCTATGATAATAGGGTCAACAAGTGCCAGTTTAGCCAGTGCTGTTTCTTTTACCAGCGAAGGTTTATCAAACAACAGGTTACATAATTGCAAGCTTGAGGCTTCTTTTTCGTGAATAAAGAAAATCCAGAACACACCAACGACAAAACCAGCTATCATCCCTGAAATAACAGCTTTTGTAGATATTTTGCGGATATATAAAGCAGAAACATAAGCAGGTAAAAATGATGCTGCACATAAACCAAAGAAAAGCGCTGTGCCAGTAGCAATAATCTGCATACTCACATCCAATTTCCCTGAAAAGTAAGCAATAACAACACTAATAAGGATACCAACCAAAACCCCTGTACGTGATATAAACAGCGGATTTCCTTTTTTATTAAACGCTTTTTGATACACATCGCGACCTGCGGCAGAACCCATAGCATGAAACTGGCTGCTTAGTGTACTCATGGCAGCGGCAATCAGCGTCAAAAGAAAAATAGCCCCATACCATGTTGGCAGATATTGCTTGATAAATACCGGGATAATTTTGTCATTGCCCCCGGCAGCTACAACAGATATTTTACCTGTACTTTCGAAAAAGAAAACGTTTGATAATGCCCCTACAATAAAAGCCACACCAGTCATCATAATAATAAATATACCTCCGGAAATAACAGCACGGTTAAGCTCGCGGTTACTCTTTACAGTCATAAAACGCAATACCAGCTGAGGTTGGGCCAATACACCAATTCCAACACCCATTACAATAGTGGTCACCAAAGTCCACCAGATAGGCGAACCAAATGCAGGCATTGATGTCCAGCCCATAAAACCACCTTTGACCAACTTAGCAGCCTGGTCTTGCACCTCGGCATGTCCAAAGAGGTTGGTAAGCTTGGTATGGGCCTCGGTAATACCACCTAACGAAGCATAAGAATATACCAACAGGAATATCATCCCGATAAACATAATAGCCCCTTGGAAAGTCTCGGTGTACATAACGCCTTTGATACCACCCATCCATACATATATGGCTACAATGGTTGCAAAAAAGAAAAGTGAAACTTCATACGAAATGCCAAAATGTGCCTGAATATAATCTGAACCGCCTTTTAACACAGCTGCAGCATAAATAGGCATGAAAAGAAAGATAATACCGCCGGCAAAACCTTGTATAAATTTTGATTTAAAACGTGTTGCCAACAATTCGGGAAATGTATGGGCATCGAGGTTATGACCCATTTGGCGTGTACGCTTTCCGAATACAATAAAAGCAATGAAAATGCCCATAAAAATATTGAGGAAAGTAAGCCAAAGCAAACCCATCCCCAATGTTCCGGCAGCACCGCCAAATCCAACTATAGCTGAAGTACTGATAAACGTTGAGCCATAAGATAAAGCCATAATCAGCGGGTGGATTTTACGTCCGCCAACTAAGTAATCTGCTGAGCTTTTGGTGTGTTTGTAACCTAAATAACCCAAATAGGTTATTACAAAAAGGTATATTAATACCACAATAATGTCAAATAACATAGCCAGCTCCTTTCTTTTTAAAGATTTTCTTCAATTTGTTTTTCTTCTTTTTCCCATTTTACTTCTTCTGTAATTTGGGATTCTTCATTGTTGCCGCCTTTGTTCCAGTTGTACAAACCATAAACAATACAGGCGACAGCACTTAGAAAGCTCAGCAGGTATGCTGCCAAAATCCAAGGGTCGGTGATTCCTAACATAGTGTTTTGTTTTTATTTGGTTAATAATGTTTAGTTGGCGAAAATGTATAAAAAAAAGCCGGAACAAAAAAATATGTTTCGGCTTAAATCTGTGACTTATTGTTATTTAATTCAATTTTCTATTATCAATAACCCTTTTAGCTTTGCCTTCGCTACGTTGGATGGTTTTAGGCTCCACCAGCTTCACATCGACACCAATACCCAAAGCACTTTCAAGACTGTGTTGCAATTTTTTGCTCAAGCCTTGCAATTCGCTGATGCGGTCAGTAAAATATTCCTGCTCCACCTCTACCTGCAACTGCATAACATCGAGGTTATGAACCCTGTCAACAGTAATGAGATAATGAGGTTGAAGCCCGTCAATCTTAAGCAGCACCTCCTCTATCTGCGATGGAAAAACGTTAACCCCTCGAATGATAAGCATATCATCACTACGGCCGGTACATTTTTCCATACGTACCAAGGTACGGCCACATTTACATTTTTCGTAATGCAAGCGGGTCAGGTCACGGGTACGGTAACGAATGAGCGGAAGTGCTTCTTTGGTAATACAGGTAAATACCAGCTCGCCCAATTCGCCTTCTGGCAATACTTCCAATGTTTTTGGGTCAATAATTTCAGGGATAAAATGGTCTTCAAAAACATGCAAGCCACATTGGTGTTCACATTCGCTGGATACACCAGGGCCAATAACTTCGCTCAATCCAAAAATATCAATAGCTTTAATATGGAGCTTTTCTTCAATCTCCTTACGCATAGTTTCTGTCCATGGCTCAGCCCCGAAAACACCAACCCTGAGTTTCAGGTCGCTACGTTTATATTGGCTTTCGTCAATAGCCTCAGCCAAATATAAAGCATAAGAAGGGGTACAAGCCAATACAGTACTTCCAAAGTCGTGCATCAATTGGATTTGACGTTGCGTGTTACCTCCAGAAATAGGAATAACCGTGGCCCCAATCTTTTCACTACCATAATGAAGGCCCAAACCTCCAGTGAAAAGGCCATAACCATAAGCAATATGAATTACGTCATGTTTGTGTGCCCCGGCAGCAGTCAATGTACGGGCTATTACCTCACTCCAGGTAGCCAAATCCTTGCGTGTATAGCCTACAACTGTTGGCTTTCCCGTTGTTCCGGACGATGCATGCACCCTGACCACTTCGCTCATAGGAACAGCAAATAGCCCATAAGGATAATTGTCACGCAAATCTTGTTTAACGGTAAAAGGCAGTTTATGTAAATCATCAACACTCCTGATATCCTCAGGAACGAGGTGTGCTTGTTGCATTTTTTCGCGGTAAGCAGGAACATTGTGATAAACACGTTGTACAGTCTCGATGAGTCTTTTGCTTTGGCATTCGCGCATCTCCTCGCGACTCATACACTCAAAAGTCTTATTCCAAATCATGATAAAATCTTAAATCAGGTATTATTTCTTTTCTTTAAAAATATCATTGCCCGACACCAAACGAAGCTTGTTGCTTTCGATGATTTTAAAAGCTTTTTGCCTGTCATCGGTACGCATCACTATAATGCCATTATTATCTAATTCGAAAGCATACATATATTCTATACCCACCTGGGCATCGGAGAAGTGCTTTAAAGCCTCTGCAAAAGCCCCTGCATAAGTAGGCGTTTCAATAGCAATAACATCGGTCATGTTAACACTAAACCCTTTGTTTTTCAAAAGTCGTAACGCTTCTTCCGGGTCAGATACAATAAGTCGCAATATGCCATATTCAGAAGTATCGGCAATACTCATTGCTGCGATGTTAATCTTCTCCTGTCCAAGAGTTTCAAGGACTTCTGTGAGCCTTCCACTCTTATTTTCCAAAAAAATGGATAATTGTTTGATTGACATACCTTATTCAATTAGTTAATTAGCAAATTAGGTAATTAGCAAATGAAGAAACTACATTTTTCAATTTCTTTCATTGGCTAATTTTCACATTCTCGAATTTTCAAATTAGTTTAATATTGTTTTCTGTTGTCTTTTACACGCAAAGCCTTGCCTTCGCATGGAGGAAAGTGGTTTGGCTGCACCAGTTTCACTTTTGGCGTAACCAGCACCTCGTTTTTCACTTCATTGGTGATAATTTTCGACAATTTTTCAAGTTTTGAATAATTGTCAAGAAAATTGCCATCCAATACTTCCACTTCAATAATCATTTCATCTACGCCATCAATAGTTTCGAGCTGAATCATATAATTATTGCCGACTTCAGGAATTTGCATCAGCACTTTTTCAATCTGCATAGGAAATACATTACACCCGCGGATGATAAACATATCGTCGCTACGGCCTTTCATACGGTCGATACGGCGATGTGTACGTCCGCAAGGGCAGCTGCCGGGCAAAAACCTCGTCAGGTCGCGTGTACGATAACGAAGTATTGGCATTGCTTGTCTGTCAAGCGAAGTAAGTACCAACTCCCCTATTTCACCTTCGGGTACATGCTGTAAAGTAACCGGGTCAATGATTTCGGCATAAAAAGCATCTTCCCAAAGGTGCATACCATTTTGATATTCACATTCAAAAGCCACACCAGGGCCATTCATTTCAGACAATCCATAAGAATTGTACGCTTTGATACCCATCATTGCCTGGATACGTTGACGGGTCTCCTCTGTATGAGGCTCAGCACCAATAACCATGTGACGCAGGTCAGTATCTGTACGTGGATCAAGGTTCATTTCCCTGAAAAAATCGACCAAATGCATAACATAGCTGGGGATAGTATGGATTACCGTAGTACCATAATCGCGCATCAGCTTAATCTGCCTTTTGCTGTTTCCGGCTCCTGCAGGAATGGTAAGCGCCCCAAGCCTTTCGGCTCCATACTGAAAGCCAAGCCCCCCGGTAAACAAGCCATAGCCGCTAATATTCTGAAAAACGTCAGTATCTCGGGTCCCAACGGCAAAAAGCGAACGAGCTACGAGATTTGCCCAAGAGTCAATATCATGTTTTGAATGATATACAACTGTAGGGTTTCCTGTTGTCCCGCTCGAAGAGTGCAAACGGATAACCTCACGCTTCTCGGCTGCCAGAAAACCATAAGGAAAATTACTACGCAAATCTTCTTTGGTAGTGAAAGGTATTTTTTCAATATCCTTAATACTTTTAAAACCGTCCGGATTAATTTTTTTTTCGGCAAACAACTTTTTGTAATACATAGACTGTGAGGCAAACCGAAGCGTCTTTTTCAAACGCTCGTACTGCAATATCTGCAAATCAACCTGCGATAACGTCTCTAATTCCTTTTCCCAATATTGCTGATTCATTGTAAGTTTTGTTAGTGTGAAAACAGGGGTTAAAAGTAAAAGATAGTTGCAAATTGTACCCGTGTATTGGAAATATTTTTTGTGTCTTTTACTTCTGCATTTTCATTTATAACATTAGCAGCATTGGTATATTTTCCATAAGCAGTAATGCTATGCTCCAGTTCCAAATGCATTTGAACCCTGCCAACCTTATAAGCAACGCCTGGCGCAATACGTATCATGTTGGCAATACCGTTTCCTTTTTCATCATAACCACGAGCAGAATTCTTTGTAAAACCGACAATTTGCTTATCAACGGTCCCAAGGTTTTGCATGTAACCAACAAAAAGGATTGCCTGCAATTTGTCCCCATAAACAATGTTGCACCAATAGTTTAGGTTATTTACTGTTGAATAAGTTTCTTTAAATGTAACCGTGTCAATTGTTTTGACTGCATACCCGCCCATCATAAGCAGTTCCATCATATTTTCGCCATAAAGGGCACCGCCTTTGATTTTCAACAAACCTGTTTTGTATTGTGCATAAGCCTGCGCTGAAAGCGAAGCTATTTTTTCGTCAGTTTTATACTTATTAGCCGGAGTGCTGGCATCCTGTGTATAAAGGCGAGGTTGGTTTACTTTATAATTTGCACTGGCCCCGAAAATAATATTATCATTTTTGAATTGAGCATTTACAGTAATATCAGGCATTATCTGGTTATGCAAATACGAAGTAGCGCCAGTAGCAGAGTTATACTCACTGCTAAATCCATAATCCATCTGACCGGCAGCAGCTGCCATAAAACTAATTTGCCCTAAATTGTAAGTAAACCTTAACTGTTCGGCACGGTTGAACACACAAAACGGAGCTCCTGTGCTTAAAGCCAACACCGTAGGAAATGCATCAAGGATAAACATTGGGTGCCAAAAACGGCCAAACAACAGCTCAGTCTTTTCCCAGTTGAGCTTTACCCAGGCATGGCGCAAACGAAGGCCGATGCCATTGACCCCGGTAAAGTCAAACTCCACCAGCGAACTTGTTTTGGCGTTAAGAAAATCAGGGCCTGTAAATTTGGCATTCAAGCGGGATGCCGCAGCAGACATGCGTAGTAACGACACATCATTGATATCTTTTCCGTTGGCATCCAAACTTTTGTTTAAAGGATACATATCCAATAAACCATCCAATATCTCAACGTTTTTGCGGGTATCATAGAAAAAGTCAGCACGGGCAAACCCACCAATTTTCATTTTTACATTTTCTCCCAAAGAAACCTGGCTTTCTGCAGGAGGATTGGCTGTTTCTGCGGTAGCAGCAGTTTGTCCCATTATATTTGTCATAAACGGGAACATAGCAAAAGCTATGCAAGATAAACTTGTACTTAGTTTCATAGTTGTTGCGTTTTTGGTTTTTAAATAGGTTATAAAGTTACAAAAAAGAATAACACCGCAACAGCGACAACAGAAATTAAGCAGAAAAGTTATTGAATATGAGATGTATTAAAAATAGAAATAAAAGAAATGGAATTTTTATAAAAAGAAAATTCTGCCGGTTATCTTTTGTGAAGAAATGCAGGATGAAAAACACTTAACCCCCAAACCATGAACCTGCTCCGGCAGAATTTGTATGGCAAATATAAGGCTATTGCCATTATTGATATTTCAGTATTTGTACCATTTATAACAACAAAATATGCTCAATTTTCACTTCGGAAAATACGATAATTTAGTGAGTATTTTATGCCAAAAAAATAACTTTTTAGCGTTTTTAAAAATATTAAAAAATTGGATTTAAATTAGTTAACTATATTATATTTATAATTCGTATAACTCTATTTTATCTAAAAGATAATTTTTTCTGAGTGCAATTGTTTATTTATTTCTAAATAATTAATTTTATTTATCAATAAAAAGCATATAACAAAAGCCTTTAAATACTATTGATAATGTAATGAACCATAGTCTTCTAAAATACCGGGATATCATCCAATGGATTCATGACCGATACAACAAAACGGTCGATGTCGATAATATTTCTGCGGCATTGCATGATGTTTCTTATGATGATGTTACTAAAACCTTTACCTATAAATGTATTGATGCTGATGAGGGTTTTCACAAACTCTTCCAGACAGATAATACCTCTTTAGCTTCTTTACTTTATGAAAATATTTTTCCTGAAACGAAGGAAAATAAATTCAATTGGGGGGCACTAATTGGCCATGTTGGCAGGTTTGGCTCTATTTCGAGCTTTTATGCTTACAGCCCAAATACCCACAAATGGTACTCAATCATGGCTATTTCTCCAGAAATGAACAAAACATTGCTGCTTTTTTATGATATTACCGAAGAAAAGAATCTTGAAATTGCAAAAAACATCCAGCGAAATTCAGCCTCTTCAGCGTAAAATTTATTTATTTAATGAGTATTCGAATTTCATTTAAAGATTTGTAAGGACAAGTTATTTGACCTTAAAAAACAATTTTTATGATGGGACAAAAAAGGCCCAGAGCATTGTCCTGGGCCTTTTTATGATGATTAGTATTATTACAAATTGGCAGCCACAAAATCTCCTACTTCAGTAGTGGTATTGTTCTTTGTTTTGTTGATATCTTCAGTAACAACGCCTTGTTCGAGGCCTTTGTTAACGGCATTGCGGATATCTTTTGCAGCATCAGCCAAACCCAAATATTCGCAAAGCATAGCAGCGCTTAAGATAGTCCCGTAGGGGTTGGCAATGTTTTTGCCGGCAGCTTGCGGATATGATCCGTGAATAGGCTCAAACAAAGCATATTTGTCACCCATTGAAGCAGATGGTAAAAGACCTATAGAACCTGTAATTACAGAAGCTTCGTCGGTTAAAATATCGCCAAACATGTTCTCGGTAAGGATTACATCGAAGTATGCAGGCCAGGTAACCAGTTTCATAGCTGCTGCATCCACAAACATGTAGTCAACTGTTACATCAGGATATTGAGCTTCAAGTTTTTTCACTACTTCGCGCCACAGACGGCTGCTTTCGAGCACATTGGCTTTGTCCACCATGGTCAGCTTTTTCTTGCGGCTTTGGGCCATTTTGAATGCCATGTGGGAAATGCGCAATACTTCAGCTTCGGTATAAATACAGTTGTCGTAAGCTGTTTTACCTTCATCCTTACGGCCTTTTTCACCAAAATAAATACCTCCGGTAAGTTCGCGATAAACCACCATATCTACATCTTTTAAAAGATGATTTTTGATTGGAGAAGCTTCATTGAGTAAAGAATATGTAGTTACAGGACGAATGTTGGCATATAAGCCAAGTTCTTTACGAATTTTTAGTAAACCTTGCTCAGGACGAACTTTTGCTGATGGATCGTTGTCAAACTTAGGATGACCAACAGCTCCTAACAATACTGCATCAGATTCTTTACAAATTCTGATGGTTTCATCAGGAAGAGGGTTACCTGTTTGGTCAATGGCAATAGCACCAATAAGCACATCGCGGAAGTTGAACGATACACTGTATTTTTTTTCAACAGCTTTCAACACTTTAACAGCCTGAGCAACAACTTCGGGACCAATTCCGTCTCCCGACATTACAGCTACATTAAACGTTTTTCCCATTTTTTGAAAAAATTAAAATTTATGTATTAATGATTATTTTAAAACTTTGTACCCTGAACCATTTTAGATGTAACAGGCGTAGAAATGCCAAGCTCTTTTCCAAGCCTTATCACTGTTTCGCCAAAGATATCTGCTTCATTAAGGCCTTTACCGCTCTCTATATCCCGAAGAAATGAAGTTTTAGCATCAGGCGAAAGTTTTTTGGCTGTCTCCATTGATTTCTCAACAAAATCTGCTGGTAAAATAATGTCTTTTGCCCGTGCCAACGAGATAATTTCGCTCATTACATCCCTGACTGCCTGATTGGATGAAGGCTCGTTAACCATCTCAATAAAAGACTGGCGTGTACAACCGCTTACAATAGCAAAAGAGGCCACAAAAGCATATTTTTCCCAAATGGCCAGAAATGGATTTTCGTTCCATTTCAGTTTTAATCCGGCTTTTTCAAATAATGAAATAACAGCTTCTTTATTGACCTTCTCAAAAGGATTGGTATGCCCGGTGTTGATTAACACCTTTGCCCCTAAAACAGTAACTTCTCCCGGTGCATTTATAAACGAAGCTATATAAATACAGGAAGGTAAAATGATGCCTTTGCTGGTTACCTTACGAATTCTTTGATGAATATCTATACCATTGAGCAATGGCATAATGAGCGTATCTTTTCGGATAACCTTATCAAGTTGTCCGGCAACAGGCCCTAAATCATAGCTTTTTGTTGCCAAAACAACCAAATCGGGAGATTTCAGATGGCTAATATTTTCAATGACTTCGCTTGGCAATACTTTAAAAGTCTCCTTAGCTACATGTAAAGTCAATCCTTCATTAGCAATCTTTTGCCCGTGCGCACCACGGGCTATAAATGATACATTAACTTGAAACTCATCAGAAGCACAAAGCTGTGCCAGCTTTCCGCCAACATAGCCGCCAACTCCGCCAATACCTATTACAGCAATATTTTTTATAGAATGCATTTACTTTTCAATCATATTAAGCATTCGCATGGTAGCTTTTATGGCTGCTACATTCTGGTCTGAGTCCAGACCGCGTGTTTTTACTTCTTTGCCATCAATACGCCAGGTAATCATGGCTTCAACCAAAGCTTCGGTACGGCCTCCCGGAGGTATAGACACTACATAATCCAACAGTTCGGGGATATGCTTGTTCAGGCCATGATAAATTTTTATCAAAGCATTCATAAAAGCATCGTATTGTCCATCGCCCGAAGCCGATTCTTCGTATTCATGGCAATCTATTGAAAGTTTCAACGTAGCTACCGAACGCAAACCTTTAGCCACAGAGAGAGAAAAATTTTTGATAAAAACCTTTTCCTTAACAATATTGCTTTGCAACACATCTGCAATGATATAAGGCAAGTCTTCACGGGTAACATACTCTTTGCGGTCGCCAAGCTCAATGATACGCTCAGTGACCATTTTCATTTCTTCTTCGGTAAGCTCAATACCAAGTTCTTCAAGATTTTGAACAATATTAGCCTTGCCACTGAGCTTGCCAAGCGCGTATTTACGTTGTCGGCCAAAGCGTTCGGGATGCAAGTCGTTATAATAGAGTTTGTTCTTTTTGTCGCCATCAGCATGGATACCTGCCACCTGGGTATAGGCATATTCACCGACAATAGGCTTGTTCACAGGGATACGAATACCCGAGAAGGATTCGACCAAGCGGCTTACCTTATTCAGGCTTGACTCTACTACAGGAAGTTTTGCATTGAAGTGGTCGTTAAGCACAGCTACAACACTGGCAAGAGGTACATTGCCGGCACGCTCGCCCAATCCGTTTACTGTGGTATGGATACCTTGAATGCCAGCTTTTACGGCCATAAAAACATTGCCGGCAGCTAAATCATAGTCGTTATGGGGGTGAAAATCAAAATGTAAACCCGGATAACGCGACACTACCTCATGACAGAATTGAAAAGTTTCATCAGGATTAAGGATTCCAAGTGTGTCAGGAAGCATATAGCGTTTGACAGGCTGATTCTTCAACGCATCAATCATAGAAAACACGTACTCTTTAGAATGTCGCATGCCATTACTCCAGTCTTCGAGGTATATGTTGACCATGATGCCCATCTTTTCGGCCAAAAGAATGGTTTGTATTATGTCGGCAAAATGTTCTTCAGGTGTTTTACGAAGTTGTTCTTTGCAATGTTTTAAACTACCCTTCGTAAGTAAATTAATCACCTTACCTCCGGCTTTTTGTATCCATTCGAGGGACTTTCCGCCATCTACAAATCCAAGAACCTCAATCTTGTTGATATGGCCAGCTTTCCGGGCCCAGGAAGTAATAGTTTGAACGCCTTTGTATTCACCTTCAGATACACGAGCAGAGGCTACTTCCAACCGGTCAACGCGAACCTCGTCCAGTAAAACCTTGGCAATATTAAGTTTTTCGCTATCCGAATATGACACGCCTGTTGTTTGCTCTCCATCGCGAAGCGATGTGTCCATTATTTCTATCACTTTAGCCATTCTAAGTTCTATTCATTTTTAGATGATACTACTTGTGCAAATTTAGCACTTCTTTATAAACCATTGGAAAAGGGTTTATGTTTATAGTATTTTTAATTATAACAAAAACTTTCCGGCATGCTTATCGCCGGAAAGTTTTTGTTGAGTCAATTATTAAGACCAATTAATGAGCTTTTTCGTAAGCCTCAATTTTATCTTTTAGGCTCAATAAATAATCTACATCATCATACCCTTTCAAAAGGCACTCTTTTTTATATGAATTTACCTCAAAAGGTTCAGATTCGCCCGTTGCAACAATAGTAATCTTTTGGTTTTCGAGGTCAATTTTAAGCAATGTTTTAGCATCTGCATCTACTTGCTTGAAAATTTTAGCAAGGAAAGCATCAGAAACTTGAACAGGAAGTAAACCGCAGTTTAGTGAGTTGTTCTTAAATATATCTGCGAAGAAGCTTGATACTACAGCCCGAAAACCGTAGTCGTAAATGGCCCATACCGCATGTTCGCGACTTGACCCACAACCAAAATTTTTGGCAGCAACAAGTATTTTTCCCGAGTAAGCCGGGTTATTGAGCACAAAATTTGGTTTTGGTTTATTTTCGTTGTCATATCGCCAATCGCGGAAAAGGTTATCTCCAAAACCTTCGCGTGATGTAGCTTTTAAAAACCTTGCAGGTATAATTTGGTCTGTGTCAACATTTTCGATATTCAGAGGTACACAGCTTGATGTTATTGTTTGAAATTTTTCCATAAAATACTAATTTGAAAATTCGATAATTTGAAAATTAGCCAATTAAGGATATTTCATTTGCTAATTCTCTCATTGGCTAATTAAATAATAGTCCTTACGTCAGTAATTTTGCCGGTAATGGCACAGGCTGCTGCTGTAAGCGGGCTGGCAAGGAATGTACGTGATCCTGGTCCCTGACGTCCTTCAAAGTTGCGGTTTGTAGTTGCTACGCTATATTTCCCGGCAGGTACTTTGTCTTCGTTCATAGCAAGACATGCAGAGCAACCAGGCTGGCGAAGTTGCATTCCTGCAGCTTCGAAAATAGCTTTCAACCCTTCTGCCTCAATTTGACGTTCTACCTGTTTTGAGCCGGGAACAATCCAAACAGTTACGTTATCGGCTTTCTTTTTACCTTTTACAACACTCGCAAAAGCACGAAAATCTTCTATACGGCCATTGGTACAGCTTCCAATAAAAACATAATCAATTGGTTTACCAATCATCGAGTCGCCGGCTTTGAGCCCCATGTACTCCAAAGCTTGTTTATTGGGTTCATCAGAAGGCACATTCTGCGAAATTTTCAAGCCCATACCCGGGTTTGTTCCGTAAGTAATCATAGGTTCAATATCGGCAGCATCAAAACTATATTCTATATCAAATTTTGCGCCTTCATCTGTTGGCAAAGTCTTCCAATAAGCCAAAGCTTTATCCCATTCTTCACCTTTAGGGGCAAATTCGCGGCCTTTGATATATTCAAATGTAGTTTCGTCAGGAGCAATAATACCTCCACGAGCACCCATTTCTATAGCCATGTTGCAAATTGTCATACGGGCTTCCATACTCAAAGAACGGATGGTATCACCGGCAAATTCAACAAAGTATCCTGTACCTCCTCCAGCTGTAAGCTTTGCAATAATATAAAGGATGATATCTTTAGAAGTTACGCCTTTGCCAAGTTTTCCGTTTACGTTAATGCGCATGGACTTTGGTTTTGCCTGAAAAAGACATTGAGAAGCAAGTACCATCTCAATTTCAGAAGTACCAATACCAAAAGCAATAGAACCAAAAGCCCCGTGGGTTGCAGTGTGGCTATCGCCGCAAACAATGGTCATTCCAGGTTTGGTAATACCAAGCTCAGGGCCTATAATATGTACTACGCCATTGTATTTGTGTCCAAGACCAAATAAGGTAATGTTGTGTTTCTTGCAGTTTTCGGAAAGTTGTTGCACCTGCATACGTGACAATTCTTCCTTAATTGGCAGTTCTTGGCCCATGGTTGGAATGTTGTGGTCAGGAGTAGCAAGGGTCCTGTCAGGACGACGAACTTTAATACCACGTCTGTCAAGACCTTTGAAAGCAACCGGACTGGTAACTTCGTGAATCAGGTGTTGATCGATATACAAAACAGCCGGGCCGCCTTCAATCTGATGAACTACGTGACGTTCCCAAACTTTGTCAAATAATGTTTTTGCACTCATAATTTTTAAATTTATAAACACTAATTTTTTCCTGGATTTGCTTTAATACAGTTAGAAATTGCATCGATATATGCTTCAACAGAAGCTGTAATAACATCAGAATTGGCCCCAAACCCGTAATAATTTACGCCTTTGTATTCAACCTGAACGTGAACTTTGCCAATATCATCTGTTCCACGCGTAATAGCCTGTACCAAGTATTCTTCAAGCTTAGCTTTTGTTTTCACAATCTGACGAACAGCAGAAAAGGCAGCATCAACCGGGCCTACACCAGATGAAGTTGCTACATGCTCTTCTCCATTATATTTAAGTTTAACAGTAGCCATTGGTATTGCGCTTTTGCCACACAATACATTCAAATACTCCATTTGGATAATCTTGTCTTTTGATCGGTCTTCACCTAATAACAATACCAAATCATCATCATTGATATCCTTTTTCTTATCGGCCATAGCTAAGAATTGTTCGTAAATCTTATCTAATTTATCGCCGTCAACCTTATAACCAAGTTTTTCAAACCTGTGTTTTAAAGCAGCTCTGCCACTACGGGCTGTTAGTTTAATAGCAGATTCGCTCAAGCCAACTTCACGAGGATCGATAATTTCATAATTTTCGCGGTGTTTCAATACACCATCCTGATGGATACCTGATGAGTGGGCAAATGCATTACGTCCAACAATAGCTTTGTTAGCTTGTACAGGCATACGCATCAATGTCGAAACCAAACGGCTTGTAGAAATAATCTTTTTGGTATTGATACCTGTGTTAAGCTTAATATCGTTGCGACATTTCAAAATCATGGCCACTTCTTCCAAAGATGTATTTCCGGCTCGCTCACCAATACCATTGATAGTAACCTCTACCTGGCGGGCACCATTCATCACACCGGCAATAGTGTTGGCTGTAGCCATACCAAGGTCGTTGTGGCAGTGTGTAGAAATGATTGCCTTATCTATATTCTTTACATTCTCTTTCAGAAAACGGATTTTGCGGCCATATTCTTCCGGAATACAATAGCCGGTAGTATCAGGAATATTTACCACAGTTGCCCCGGCTGCAATAACCGCTTCGATAACACGGGCAAGATATTCATTCTCGGTACGGCCAGCATCTTCAGCATAAAATTCCACATCATCAACAAATTTGCGGGCATATTTTACTGCTTCTTTTGCACGCTCAATAATTTCTTCAGGGTTCGATTTGAGCTTATAATTAATGTGATAAAATGAAGTTCCTATACCGGTATGAATACGCGCTCTTTTAGCAAATTTGAGCGCTTCTGCGGCAACCTCAATATCTTTTTTCACGGCACGGGTCAAACCACAAATAGTTGGCTCTGAAACAGCTTTTGATATTTCTACTACAGAGTTAAAATCTCCTGGGCTTGAGATGGGGAAGCCTGCTTCAATAATATCTACACCTAAAGCCTCTAAAGCTTTGGCAACTTCAATCTTTTCAATGGTATTGAGCTGACAGCCCGGCACTTGTTCGCCATCGCGTAAGGTGGTGTCAAAAATGAACACTTTATTGTCTGCCATAATGATAAGTATTTAATTATTAATATTTTAAACTCTCTTTAAAAAATGAAAAAACATTTATAAGTATCTTTCTATTTTGATTTTTCAAAAGTAAAAATAAAATTTCAATTATTATATAAAATTCAATTTTTTTTAAATAAAAATAAATGTAAAGTTTAATTTACATTTTAAATTAATTTATATTCATAATTAATTATATTACAATTATTTATAAAATAAATTAAATAATAAAGCCCCTGTTTTAAGTGTAAATATATTTTCAAATTTGAAAGAATGTTAGGTAAAAATGTATATTTTTGACTCCGAAAATTAAACCAGAATTAATTAAAGCCATGACCAAAAAAGCCTACCAATGCCTTTCTTTAGAAGAAGTCAGAAAAGAAATAGACTCCATCGACCAGCAAATTATTCAACTTTTTGCCGACCGTTTTGAATACGTAAAAGCTGTAGTCAAATTTAGAAATCCAGCCCAACCTGAAGTTGCAGACCGCGTGCGTTTTGAAAATGTCATCAAACAACGTGGTCAATGGGCTTCAAACCTCGGACTTGATGCCAATTCAATTGAAAAAGTATATAGAGAGCTTATTGAATATTATATACGCGAACAAGCAGAGTATGCAAAGAATTTAATTAAATAGATAATAACTTAACACTAAACACATGTACAGAAAAGAAATTAAAGTGATAGACTGCACGATACGTGATGGCGGATTGATGAACAACTGGCAGTTTTCAGACGAATTTGTTAAAGCGGTTTACCATGCACTGGTCGAAGCCGGGGTCGATTATATGGAAATTGGGTACAAAAGCAGCGAAAAATCGTATTCGCGTACCGAAAATGGACCTTGGAAATTCTGTGATGAAAAGGATTTGCGCCGTATTGTGGGTGATAACAAAACCAACCTGAAACTTTCGTGCATGGCAGATATTGGACGTATTGAACCTACAGATATTGCTCCTAAAAAGGATAGCGTTATTGACATGATACGCGTGGCCTGTTATGTTCACCAAATGGACAAAGCTATTGCCCTTGCCGAACATTGTATGGACAAAGGCTATGAAACCACTATCAACCTGATGGCTGTATCTAAGGTTAACGAACGCGACCTGGATGAAGCGCTGAACGATGTGGCTAAATCGCGTGTTCCAACTTTGTATGTAGTGGACAGCTTTGGCAGTATGTATTGCGAACAAATAGAGCTGTTAGCTCGTAAGTATTTCAAGGCATTGCCGGGTAAAACCATTGGTATCCATGCTCACAACAATATGCAGCTGGCTTTTTCCAATACTATCACAGCCATTATTGAAGGTTGCAACATGCTCGATTCTACATTGCTAGGTTTTGGACGTGGAGCTGGTAATTGCCATACCGAAACCCTTATAGCTTTTTTGAAAAACCCAAAGTTCAAACTTCGCCCAATTATTAAAGTTATCCAGGAACAGATTATCCCTTTACAACAAAAGATTGATTGGGGGTACCACATTCCTTACCTTATCACAGGTATGTTAAACGAACACCCAAAGAGTGCCATGGAATGGATGGAATCACCTGAGAAGTATGACTTCGTGAAGTTTTATAACCAAATGACTGAAAGCTACGCGCTTGAATAATCAGTACAAAGAGCTGAAATAAAATGCCCCAAAGCTATATAAAGCCTTTGGGGTATTTTATTTTATTATCCCAAAACATTGTTGCTATAGTTATTGTAAAGCTAAATATTACTTAACAACCACCTTTTGCACCTTCATTTCTTTATCATTTTTTAATACAATAAAATAAATACCTTGAGAAACTTGAAGTTGTTGAAGGTTTAATGACATACTTATCCTGTCAGACCTCAGGTTTTCATTATAAATAGTGCGGCCTTGAAGGTCTACCATTTTTAAATTCCTGAAATTACTGCCCATAGCTTCGATTTTAATTACAGAAGACGCAGGGTTAGGGTAAATGCTACAAGTTATTTTTGAGGTCTCTATTTCACTTGGCGGAATATAGCCTTCATCATCAGCAAATGGCGAACCTCCAATTAAAACTGAACCTTTCCAATACGTTGTGCCTGCTTCTGGTTTTGTATCTGGGGTTTTGCTTTTGGCTACAAGTGAAAAACCTGTTTCATTAGCCCTTAACACCCAATCAGGCTTGTAAGTAAAGTCAATTAAAGCAGTATTAGATTCATCATACAAAATAACACGCTCGCCTTCGTTGGCAAGGTTCCCACTGAACCTGCCCGTAGGGGCTTTCAGATAGGTTGACTCAAACGCAGTGATATCCGCAGCAATGACAACAAATTTGCCAGGAGCAATGATTGAGCCTTCCGGGAAAGTATATTTTACAGCACTATCTATCCGGCAACCACTCAAATCAATGCCTGTTGTTCCAATATTTTTAAATTCAATAAATTCCATAGACTTTGACCCAAAAGATGCTGTAGCAGCCGGATTGTATTGAATTTCAGTAATACGGATATTTTCCCTGTTGGCTTTATTCGTAAAAATAACTTCACGCAAAGGGCTCCATTCGGTATCGGTTTTAATGCGGGCCTTTACAATAGTTGCAGACGAAATGTCCATTTCTTCTCCATTTGCAAAAGTTGTTGCACTGGAATATTGCGTCCCGTCAATATTCATCGGGTCATTGCCATCTGTAGATACTACAATTTTTCCATTAACATTTGGATTTTCGAATGTCACTTTTATTGGTTTGCTTATTTCAACCTTATTTACAGATACGGCTTTCCCATCTTGCTTAACCACAGGGATATCTGTTTTGGGCAACAGGCCGGCATCTTTCAATTGCTGAATTACAATTGGGGTGCGAAGTTTAATAAATTTCGACACCGTATTGTTTACAGCCGGAATCCAGGCATTATCTTTTGTATGTGAATTATCATACGAAGATTTTGAATCGCCCCAACGGGCAGACTCTCCAATGATGGCCATATTTATCTGGTTTGTGCGGGCTTTAAACACTTTCTCAACCTGAGAAGCAGTAAGCAAACCATCGTTATACAAATATTTAACAGCCCTGTCGGCAAAACGCAGACGATATTTGGCATTGCTTTTTAAACGATGGTGCAACCACTGTGGCGTAAACTTTAAATATGAACTTGGTGAGCTCATCCCATCATTTTCTAAGCTCACTCGATTTTCTTGAACCCCCGAATTATTATTTTCCTGACTTCCTGAGATATAATTAAAAGTATGTTCTGCATCATGAACAATGAAAAAGAAACCTTCCCTTTTGGAATTTCTGTTTTTAATAGCATAAAAGTTATTTGGTTGGTTATTACCGCCAAATTCAGACAATGGTGCATCAAAATTGCCAGAATAAAAGATATTCAGCATATAATCAATCAGGTTGTCTATGTCCACAAGTTTCTCAAGAGTGGTATCAATATTCCCGGTCTTATCAAGCCCTTGCAATTTATAATAAGCTGCATCTGCTGTAAAACCACTTTGTGTAAACGAATACAATCTCTGGTAAGCATCCATATTACCATCGGTGGCTTCCAGATTACTGCTATTATCTGTAGCAACTTTGATCACGTCATAATCATCTTTGTCGCCTCCCTTGTACGACTCGGCAAAGTTTGCTTCAGGACGTTCCATAAATTCATATAAACCCCAGTACATACCATTCAGAAACAATTGACAATACCTTGAACGGGTATAAGTATGCCCCATTAAGCCCTGAATATCTCTACACGTTTCATCCTGGGCATAAGTCAACATATTGTCGTGATAATAGCTCCATGAATAATTCTGTGCACAACGCAAATCAAACTTATCAAAAGTCTGGGCTGCATCTTCTCCAAATATGGGATATTTCAACTTTTTCTTTCCATATTTATCTTTAAAAAATACCCTGAATGCATGTTTAGGGTTATCCGGATGACGGCTCCACCCGCCCCTGATACGCAATCCTATGCCCGAAGCAAAAGCCTCTGTATTATCAGTGTTTATTAGCTCTATTGAAGCAGCCTTTTCCCACGATTCGCCATGGTTCAGGGCATTTACATACATCCCTTGTGAAGCATCAAAAAGTCCAATATTGTCGGTAACCAGACAAACCGTCGGGATGGTAGTAAAAGCTTTTGAAAAGTCTGATGAATACTGGGACACTACACTTTGGTTTACATCGTAATCCATTATTTGGTTGTTTACAGCACTTGATGGCCAGGTTCCACCCGGATAAACTTGAGTTTTAACTTTTTCTAAAAATAAATAAGTCCTGCTTTCAGGGTTTCCCGAGTTATAACCAGTTTTTTGCACAACAGCACGTACTACAATGCCCGGTGTTTTAACTATCCGCGTATTATCATCCGGATCAATGACAATAGTAACTGGCGAAACAGCAAGTATAGCAGTAGAAGAGGTTTGCGGATCTGAGCTGTCTAATGTATATTTGATTGTATCCCCATCTTGTCCGCCGCTCAATGTAACGTTAAATTTTGCATTATAGTAACCTCCGGGTTTACTAAATTTGACTTCCGGGGCTTTAGGCAGTTTTTTGTTCAATGTCAGCATCATGTCAAAGTATAAGTCCGAACTGGTAAGACTGCAATTCAGCACCTGGACACAAATAGTATTTTGTCCATTTTTCAACCCAACATCTTCTATTTTGAAACTATTTGAAATAGTTTGCATTTCAACAGCGGATGAGGCCAATGAATTATACTTCACTGACAAAGGAATATTGTAACTCGTTATTTCTTTACCATTCAACCAAATCTTGTACCCATCATCAATGACCATTGTTGCATTGCATTCACTAATCAAGCTGTCAGGCATATTGACAGTAAATGTCTTTCGCAGAAAAATGCTGGTATAGTTGTTGAGCATATCTGTAAGCTCTATTCCTCCAGTACCATCTCCAAACCTAAATGGTGCAGAAGATGCAGTCCATGATAAATCATCAAAGCTAGGGTTTATCCATTCTACCGAAGGAGCGGTTTTCCCTTTGAAAAAACGCCAGGTACTTCCCATTTCAATAGGCACTTCTAAGCTGGGTTGTTCAGCTTTCAAATATATCATACCCTGATTTTGAATCCTGGTCCATTGGTCATCAGCAGTCGAGTTCCAATAAATATGCCCGGTACGTTCATTTCCAGTCCCGTCATTATCAGATAATTGAATATCAAAACGAAAGGATGATCCATTGAAATTGGCTGTTTCTACCAACGTATTTATTGGAATCTGCCATTCCTGGACCATTGGGCCCCCATCTTTTTGTACTACTTTAAAATTGGCATCCGCCAGCAAAGTAGCAATATTTGAACTACCATCTACCCCCCCCTGCAGCTTGAGTTTTAGAAGCCAACTTCCTGATTTGCCAATCGCCGGGCCGATATGTATCTGAATTCTTTACATCCATAGCAAAAAATAACTCCACGCAATCGCTTTGCCATGTAGATGAACCCACCTGATTGGGCGTAGGATCTGTAATGTATAACAATAAATAAATATTTTTGTCATCATAGCACATTTTAAAACTGCCACTATAACCATCAGTACTGCCCAAAGCTTGTTCAATATCATTAAGGGGTTGCAAGGCCCAGGTTGCATCAATGGCATTACCATCAATAACAGGGGCATTTTTCACTTTGTAAATATCTATGCCCCAGGCAAAAATATCATACATGAAAAATCCGAAAATTGCTGTTAGCAAAACTTTTTTCATTTTTTCGTCAATTAGTGTAGAATGCTAAAGTAAATAAAACTAAATCAAAACAATATATACGAAGTAGCCTTTTTACAGTTTGGAAATATGTAGAATTATTTGAGGCTTATCCGTGGGTCCAAAATGGAATAAACAATATCGGTAAAGATATTGACCACAATGAAAATAACAGAGATGACGACAACCGTTCCCATAACTACCGGGACATCAAAGTTTTGAAGGGCATTGACCATCACATATCCTAAGCCTTTCCAGGCAAAAATATACTCAATAAATATCACCCCGGCCATCATCGAGGCAAACCAGCCCGATATGGATGAAACAACAGGGTTTAAAGCGTTTTTCAAAGCATGGTGCATCACAACCGAATATTGAGAAAGCCCCTTGGCACGTGCTGTCCTGATATAGTCTTGCGACAGGGTGTCCAGCATAGAGTTTCGTGTAAGCTGCGTAAATACTGACAAAGGTCGAATGCTCAATGTCAATGCAGGAAGAATAATATTTTTCAATGCCAGATGCCGCCCTTCGCCCATGTCGTCTATAACATACAGGCTGCCTGTCAAATCAAGGCCTGTTACATTGCCCAACAGGTAAGCAAAAAGCCAGGCAAACAGAATAGCAGCAAAATAAGAGGGTAAAGACATACCCAATGCACTGACAACAATAGATACCTTGTCCACCCAGGTATCTTTTTTCAAAGCCGATAGTATTCCTAACCCTATCCCTATTATTGTGGCCAAAACTATTGATATAAAAGCTAATACAAAAGTTGGAACTAATGCTTCACTTATCATATCAGACACAAAACGCTTGTTTTGGTACGAGCGCCTCATATAAGGGGCTTTCAATACTAGGCCTTTACTTTCTCCAATGTTAAAAAGCTTTGCAGA
The DNA here is from genome assembly GCA_029572965.1 of Bacteroidota bacterium. Classification (GTDB taxonomy): domain Bacteria; phylum Bacteroidota; class Bacteroidia; order Bacteroidales; family DTGW01; genus JAKPQD01. The sequence goes on from JAKPQD010000048.1 coordinate 24,290, forward strand.
ATGCTTATAAACAGTTGTATCGTAAAAGAAGTAACTGGACTGGTCTTTACAGTTGAAAACACTGACAGGCGACAGATCATTGAGATACTTTACATACTGCATCGTTACAGGCTTGTCAAGTCCTAAGTCTGCACGCACAGCAGCCAATGATGCACTATCTGAGCGTTGTCCAAGTGCCATACGTGCCGGATCTCCCGGGATTACATTAAACAGAATGAATATGAGGGTCATTACCCCCCACAGTATTGAAACCGAATAAAGCGCTTTTTTAAGAATGTATAAAATAAGTGTTTTCAATACTTCTGCTTAACTACTTTTTGTTATAATAATAAAGAAAAAGGATCAGGATGCTCAAAAAAGCAAAAATCAAAGCGGTAAACATCACTTCATTGCCCCTGTTCAGCTTATGAACTGAATAAGCAAGTAAATCAGGATGTTGAAAAAAGTCTTGGCAGATAATATCATTATAATGCCACTTTCCTAATACAGTGCCGTTCTTTAACAATACCAACCCGGGATTAGAGCGTATCACCGTCTTCAACATAGTTTCGTCTCCGGTGTTGAAAGCCATATTCAAACCTAACGAGTCTTTTATCTGGCTTTGCACCCCAACAGTTGATGCTGTTACAGCATAAAACCTGGTATCAGGTTTCCCTGAATAATATAAATACAACGAATCTGCATTTTTCAAAGCAGCCGCATTGGCCAATTTTAAATTATACGATATAAACAGAAATACATACCCTGAATCATTCAATATTTGCTGGGTTATATCATTACCTTCATGGTCTGAGATAACAAAATCATGGATTGGAGGGGTATATCCTTTTTCAACCAAAACACTTTTAGTCTCTACCCATTTCCAAGTCAATGAATCCTGCCAGGGATAGTTCTTCAAATCAAAATCTTTCTTCTCCCCTGTTTTTTTATTCTGATAGGTAAGCATCGTTTCATATTTATCAACAGGGGCACCCGGAGGAACAGTCATTTTTTCTTTGATATTAGAACCTATACTGTATGGCATAAAATCTATGATAGGAAGATGCCTGTATGATGCCACTGAAAATAATACAAACACACCAATACCGCTCGTTATAAGGCCATAAGTCAAATAAGTATTTTTAGAAACTTTATATTTATTCCTTTTCCAAAATATAACTGCTACAAGCACAGAAAATACAACATTTTTGAAAAATGTTTCCCAATTGGTAAGTTTTATGGCATCGCCAAAACATCCACAGTCCGAAACCGGGTTAAACCAAGCCAGCAGAAAAGTTAAAACTGTAAAAAATGCCATAAAAGCTGCTGCTGCCCAGGCTGTATATTTCATCAGCACATTAAATAAAAGCATTACACCAAGTAAAAATTCCAAACCACTTGCAATAAAAGACAAAGCAAGTGTAGAATAATGCAAATTATTGATATTGATGACCTGGAAGTAATCTGTGAGCTTGTATGCAAAGCCCCAAGGGTCAAGCCCTTTGGTAAAACTCGAAAAGATAAATAATAGTCCAATGCTTATCCGGCAAAAATGAAACAGGTATTTTACAAATCGTTCCATAGCATTACATTTTTTATTTCTTAAATAACAACTCCCCTTTTTAGTGAAATATTTCCCCTCCTTGTAAAGAGGGGTTGGGTGCTTTTGTTTATTCAAATTTATCACAATAAATATCCAATCTACAGTACATTTTCATTTTTAAGAATATTTAATATCTTTTCAAAAATGATATCCGGGGGCAACATTTTTCCGTTTTCGTTGCACGAAATAATCTTCAAAGCCTTGCCATCTTTGCCAAATTCAAGGTAAACCTCACGCACCTTTTCCTGGAAGTTCAAATCAGCCTCATGAATATCTGTAGCCCCGTTCAAATAGTCGCGGTCATCGCCTGTCCGTCCCTGTGTCAGGCGTTCACGGGTAAAATCGAATGGCACATCCAGAAAAATGTTGATAGTAGGGACAGGTATCTTGTTATGCTCATATTCGAGCTGTAAAATCCAGTTTTTCAGCTTTTCCTTCTCAGCTTTATCTACCACTTTAGCACATTGATAAGCAATATTTGAAATAACATATCGGTCCAAAAGCACCAGCTCATCATTGGCAAGCCATTGATTGATTTGTCCAGCAGCATCCATACGGTCGCCGGCGTACAACAATGCTACCAGATAAGGATTTACCTGGTCGTTGTTACCAAACTCCCCCCTGAGAAACCTTGCTACCATGTCTCCATATATCCCGGTCTCAACCCTTGGAAAATGAATGTATTGAAACGAAATGTTATTCTTTTTCAAATATTCCTTCAGCAACCCAACCTGTGTTGATTTGCCGCTTCCATCAAGCCCTTCAATGACTACAAACTTCATAATTGCAGTGTTTTGAATATTTTATAACAAATTTATCTCCAAATAATTGTATCACAAAAAACTAATGATGGTATAAAACATTTACCTTATCCTTTGAGCCTTCGTGCCTTTGTGTTGAATAAAAATAAAAAAAATGCCGGAATTACCCGGCATCTCTTTTATTCCATCATATCTTATTTGTTAACCTGGAATGTTTTATCCCCGTTTTTGAAGAAATTTACAATTTGGTTAGCAGCAGCTAACCCGGCATTGTTGTTTGCTTCGTGTGTTTGTGCCCCGGTTTTCTTAGGAGTGAAGTAATATCTTCCTTTGTATTTCTCAGCAAAAACAGCTGCACAGTCAGGCTGAATATCTGAAGCATATTTAATGTCTTTTCTTTCTTCAAACAATTTCAACATACCTTCTTCATCAATAATTTCCTTGCGGGCTGTATTGATAAGGCAAGCTCCTTCAGGCATCAACTTCAATAAGTCGTAATTAATTGATTTCTTGGTCTTTTCATTAGCTGGCACATGCAATGAAATGTACTGACATTTGGTATATAAATCTTCTAATTTTGACTCATACTTAACCCCATCATTCTCTATAAGGACCCTGTCAACAAATGGGTCATAAGCATATACTTTCATACCAAAGCCTTTGGCAATAAGGGCTACAATCTTGCCAATATACCCGTATCCATGGATACCCAGCTTTTTGTTTCGCAGTTCAACCCCTGTAGAACCGTCAAATTGGTTGCGGATAAGGTAAATCACCATACCAAAAACCAGTTCGGCAACAGCGTTGGCATTTTGACCAGGAGTATTCATTGCCACAATACCACGTTTAGAACAAGCTGCTAAATCAATATTGTCATAGCCTGCACCAGCTCGTACAACAATCTCAAGGTTTTTTGCAGCCTCTATAACTTTGCTGTCAACAATGTCGCTGCGGATAATTAATGCATTTGCATCAGCTACGGCCTGAATCAATTCTTCCTGAGTGGTATATTTCTCAAAAGTCTTAAATTCATAGCCAGCACCTTCTACTATTTGTTTTATGCTTTCTACAGCAGCCTTTGCAAAAGGCTTTTCTGTAGCAACAAGTACTTTCTTCATCTTTTTTTAAACTTAAAGTTAATTACGCTTTTTGTTTAGCAAATTCTTGCATTGCAGCAACAAGGACCTCTACACTTGCCTTTGGCAAAGCATTATATGTTGAAGCCCTGAAACCTCCAACAGACCTGTGGCCTTTAATACCAACAATGCCTTTAGTTTTTGTCAGTTCAAGGAATTCGTTTTCAAGCTCCTTGTATTGTTCGTTCATTACAAAACAAACGTTCATAATTGAACGGTCTTCTGCTACTGATACCGGACATCTGAAAAGTGGGTTCCTGTCAATTTCTTCGTACAAAAGAGCTGCTTTTTCAAGGTTCATTTTATAAATAGCATTGATGCCTCCAATAGATTTAATCCACTTCAAAGTCTGAAGAATGGCAAAAATTCCAAATGCAGGAGGGGTATTAAACAATGAATCGTTTTCAATATGTGTTTTGTAATCCAACATAGTAGGAATTGGGCGTGTTACCTTGCCAAGAATATCATTCTTAACAATAACAAAGGTAACCCCGGCAGGCCCTAAATTCTTTTGTGCACCTCCATATATCAAACCGTATTTTGATACATCCATCGGACGGCTCAAAATATCTGAAGAAGCATCTGCAACCAAAGGTACATTTACACTCAAATCTGTCTTCAATTCAGTTCCATAAATAGTGTTATTGGTTGTAACATGAAAATAATCAACATCTTCAGGTACTGTAAAGTTTTTGGGTATATAAGTATAGTTATCAGCCTTAGATGAAGCTACTTCAACCACTTCGCCAAATAATTTAGCCTCTTTCATGGCTTTGCTGGCCCAAACACCTGTGTTAAGGTATGCAGCTTTTTTGTTGAGCAGGTTGAAAGGAACCATACAGAATTGTAAGGAAGCCCCTCCTCCTAAGAATAAAATGGAGTAACCATCTGGTATATTTAATAATTCTTTGAACAGTGCTTTTGTTTCAGCTAATACTGCCTCAAAATCTTTACTTCTATGCGAAATCTCAAGAATGGACATTCCGGAACCATTAAAGTCTAATACTGCTTTCGCAGTTTGTTCGAGTGTAAACTCTGGCAAAACAGATGGCCCGGCGTTAAAATTGTGTTTTCTCATAATGAATAAAATTTTCTTATATTGATTAAAAATTTGACTGCTAAATTAATAATTTATTGCTTCTCCTTTTTTTATTTGCAAAAATTTCTCCCATTTATCCTTTTTATAAGCCAAAATAGCATCTCCCATCAAAACGGGAACAGATTTTGTTTTATCAAAACTGAAACTATATTCTAGGACATCATCCAGTTTGTTCTTTTTCAAACGATGCCGTTGTGCGGCTTTTTCAATATATTGCAACACATTGCCTTTGGCTACCTGCCACAAATCTATAGATGCATAAGTCGAATCACAACTGGTCCCATACAAATTGCTTGCCATAAGGGCCTCGGCCATAGCCCCACAGAAAAGCGTATCTTCAATACAAAACTTATCTTTCCAGCCTGCACAAAGCATTACAACATCTTTATTTTCTGCTATCAATAAGTCTTTTAATGCTGAAAAATTGATAAAAGCACCAATGACAACCATTGCAGACTTTTGCGCCATCCTGATAGAATGGGTCCCATTAGTGGTGCTATACACAATTGTTTTGTCTTTTACACGTTCTGGAGTAAAATTGAATGGAGAATTTCCAAAATCTGCAAAATCCTGCACCAAGCCATCTCGCTCGGCAGCAACCCAAAACCCTTTATTCTTAAACTCTCGTGCTTCTTCAAGGGTAGAAACCGGGCGAATCTCTTTTGCCCCATTTTCTATAGCTGCACATATTGCTGTTGTTGCGCGCAAGATATCTACTACCACAACTATTGCTTCGTCTTTGTGAAACTTGTGATATAAAGCTGGTGAAATACAAATCTCTATTTGCCTTTTATCTGGCAACATTTTCCCCTTTCTCCAAAAATTAGAACGGCAAAATTAGAAAAACACATCAACTGGTTGCACGTTTTTCTGTTTTTTTTTTAACACTCGCCGAAAAACTGTTAATAATTAATGACGAATTACAAACTACTAATGACTAATTACAAATGATTTAAGAAGTTAAATTTGCTAATTTGCTAATTTGCTAATTTGCTAATTTGCTAATTTGCTAATTTGCTAATTATTTAATCCCTCCTTTATAAAATGGCATCTTCACCACTTTAGCCTTTTGAAGCTTGCCCCTAATTTCAACATAAACCGTTGAGCCAACTTCTGCAAGGGCTGTAGGAACATAACCCATGCCAATACCAATCTTCATAGTAGGAGACATAGTACCACTTGTTACAATGCCTATGGCTTTGCCACTTTCATCGGTAATATTATATCCATGACGCGGAATAGCTTTGTCCACCATTTCAAAACCAACTAACTTCTTTGAAATTCCGACGTTTTTCTGTTTCAACAACAACTCTTTGTCCACGAAATCTTTCGAATCAGTAAATTTGGTTATCCAACCCAAACCCGCTTCAATAGGCGAAGTGGTATCATCAATATCATTGCCATACAGGTTATATCCCATTTCCAAACGTAAGGTATCACGGGCTCCAAGGCCTATGGGTTTCAATCCATATTTTTCGCCTATTGCAAAAATGGCATCCCAGACTTTCTTGGCATCACGGTTATAAAAATATATCTCAAATCCACCAGAGCCGGTATAGCCAGTATTTGAAATGATAACATCATTACATCCGGCAAAATTGCCTGTTACAAAAGTATAATAAGGAATAGTTTTCAAATCAACAGAGGTCAGGTTCTGCAATAACTCTGTCGCCTTTGGGCCTTGAATGGCAAGCTGGCCAATATTGTCGCTACTATTCTCAATCTCTACCCCAAACTTATTCTGACTTACCAGCCAGTTGTAATCCTTGTCTATATTAGAAGCATTGACTACCAATAGAAATTTCTTGCTGTCGTACATGTAAACCAGCAAATCATCTACTATGCCTCCTTTTCCGTTTGGGAAACAAGAATATTGGATTTGCCCGGGTTTCAATTTTGAAGCATCATTGGAAGTCACCCATTGAACTAAGTCCAATGCCTTGTCGCCTTTAACCCATATTTCGCCCATGTGCGAAACATCAAATATCCCAACATTTTCGCGAACGGTTTGATGTTCAACGTTAATTCCGGAATATTCCACAGGCATCAAAAATCCTGCAAATGGAACCATTTTAGCTCCTAAAGCCTTATGCACATTAACAAAAGGCGTAGTTTTAACTGGTTGGTCTGTCATAGTGCAACTTTTTATGCAAATTTATGAATTTTGTCATTGGCTGATATTTTGTTAATAGCAACAAAGCCCAATAATGTCAGTTCAAATTGATGTTTTCAAGAATTGAAAAGAGATTGGGCACTTGTTAACATTTTTTAGATTTTATGAACATATAATTATATATATATTTGCATATTATTAGTAAATATCATTGTTGCAAACATAAAAGAAGTAGATATTTCTATAATAGTGCTAATTGCTTGTTTGCTTAACTTGATTAATTTTACATTATCAAACTTACGATTATGAAAAGAACACTTTTTATCATCACTTTACTTTCGGCTTTTACGTTGTATGGTCAAATTGCCGACCCTGTAAAATGGACATTTTCACATAAAGTTATTAATGAAAATGAAGTAAACCTTGTGTTTACAGCCAATATTGATAATGGCTACCACATGTATGGGGCTTATTTTAAGGAAGGAGGTCCTATAAGGACGGGTTTTACATTTAATCCGTCTGCTGACTATCAGCTAAAAGGCAAAATTGTTGAAACAACCAAGCCAACCATCAAGAAAGACCCATTTTTTGATAATATGGAAATCAGTATTCATGCTAAGAAAGCTGTATTTACCCAAAAAGTACGAATTGAAAAAAGCAATACCACTATAAAAGGTAAACTCGAATACATGGCTTGTACGGATGAATCCTGTTTACCGCCAGTTGAAAAGGAATTTGCTTTTGACATTAAAATGCCTGAAAAGATAGCATCTCAAAAAGTGGATACTATAGTAAAACCAGATACTTTACAAATTATTGCATCAGAAAAAGTTGATTCAACTGCAATAAATACACCCTTAAAATCAGCAGAACCCCTAAAGTCAGAGTCTTCATTATGGGTATTTTTTTTAGTAGCTTTGTTAGCAGGTTTTGCAGGCACTATTACGCCATGCGTGTTTCCGATGATCCCAATGACAGTGTCATATTTTATGCAAGGAGCTAATAATAAAGGTGTCTGGAGAGGAATACTTTTCGGGTTCAGCATCATGCTGGTTTATACGCTGGTAGGCGTTGTAGTTTCGCTGACCAGTGCCGGAGCAGACTTTGCCAACCAACTAAGCACACATTGGCTTGCCAATTCAATATTCTTTCTGCTTTTTATTGTATTTGCCTTGTCATTTTTAGGAATGTTTGAGATAGTCTTACCATCAGGCCTGGTAAACAAAGCAGACCGACAAGCTGACAAAGGAGGATGGTTAGGCATAGTATTTTTGGCCGTTGCCACAGTGCTAATATCGTTTTCCTGCACCGGGCCTATTGTTGGGGCATTACTGGTCGAAGCAGCCAGCGGTATAGCTATTAAACCTGTACTGGGCATGTTTGCTTTTGGCTTAGCTTTTGCCATTCCTTTTACTTTCTTTGCCATCTTCCCTTCTGCCATGAAAAAACTGCCTAAGTCTGGCGGATGGCTCAATGAAGTTAAGGTTGTCATGGGTATCCTTATGTTGGCCTTTAGCTTTAAATTCCTGGTAAATATCGATCAGGTATATCACCTGAATATGCTGTCACGCGAAGTGGTTATTGCTATTTGGTTTGTATTGGCTATGGTTCTGGGATTTTATCTGTTAGGAAAAATACGTACAACGCATGACTCAGATGTTGCAAAAGTTGGAACATTACGATTAATTTTGGCTATAGCATTATTTACCCTTGCTACATTCTTATTTACCGGCTTCTTGGGCAATAATATGAAATTGTTCGAATCGTTCTTTCCGCCAAAGACAGAAAACATAAGCTCTGTTCAAAAAACCATTCCGGGAAATACCTTGTGCGAAACACCTAAATATGCTGATTTGTTTCATTTACCCTATGGACTTCAAGGCTATTTTGAGCTGGAACAGGCCAAAGCTTGTGCTAAAAAGCTCAACAAACCTATCCTTATTGACTTCAAAGGACATGCATGCAGCAATTGTAAAAAGATGGATGCTGAGGTCTGGTCTGTACCTGAAGTTCAGCAATATATTGCTGACAACTTCGTAATTGCTGCCCTCTACACCGATGACAGGACTGAATTAACCAAAGAAGACCAGGTTACATCCAAGATAGATGGTAAGGTTAAGCTTACTATTGGTCAGAAAAACGCCAATATACAAGCAGAAATGTTCAATTCAAATGCCCTACCCCTTTATGTCATTATCTCGCCAGAAGGACAACCGTTGGTTTCTCCCGTTGGTAGTATATTTGATGCTAAAAAGTATTTAGAATTCTTGAAAAATGGGGTGTCTATGTATAATAAATAGATTCTTAATCATTGTTGTCCGGTAAAAACAGGTCGCCGCTGTGCGGCATAAAATCATTTGGTGTATTGGGTTATCCTACGCAGCTACGCTGCTATTATTTAGTCGCATAGCGATGTCCTGTTTGTAGTAAAATTAAACATCGTTAAAATTAAGCCCCAACGGGGTGACCTGTTTCTAATCAACGATATTACTATAGTATTTATAAGTATCTATTTTATTTTACCGGACAACAGTAATTCTTAATATTTTCAAAGCTCCATAGGAGCTTAATGTTTATAGAAAAATTTCTTTACAGCAAAAGCGCACCATGCAGATGATTTGATAAATGTACATCAACTATAGGTGCACAATACGCAACCTGTTAATACGAAGTCCTTTTATTGCACGCCAAATAAGAAACTGACTTTTGCTATCATCCTTCTGGCGCGCTATTAATTATATATCACATATTATCTATAAACAGAACACTCCTTCGGAGTTATAAATAAATGACATTAAGGCGCAACAGAGATTTAAAATTATTCTTTGCGGTTCTTTGCGAAAAACTCTGTGACCTCTGCAGTTTAGTTTTTATTTGGTAGTATAAAAAAGATTGTGTAAACACTCATAAAAGTAACCAGATAATGCTGCCCTGCGAAATGAAGCGCAGGCGTAGCCGGAGCGAAATGTAGCAGGGCAGCATTATCTTTGTAATAATTTAAAAACCAATATTA
>JAKPQD010000065.1 GCA_029572965.1 Bacteroidota bacterium
GGAAGCTCATTTTTGTCCTTTTTTGTATCCTCGAAAAATGGGCTATGGTGGTTTCATTATTCAGAAGAAGGGAAAGATGGCTGGCGCTACAGCCTGTTCCCCGGAATGTTGAAAAACGGGAGTTTTATAAGGGTTGACTAATTAGCATTTTAGCAAAAACACAAACGCTTGAGCAATGCTATGCACCTTCATGCTCCCGGCCCTTATGGGGATGTTCGTGATCATCATCGCTGGTCTACGGCTTTAAGCCCGTGGGCAGCTTCGTGACGATTTACGCTGCTTCAATACTGATGATTGCAGCCATGTCAAGCCTGGGACTGATCATTTCCAATTATTCAAACAACTTCCAGCAGGCGATCTACCTATACTTCATTTTTATTGTCACATCCTTGCTTATGAGTGGTTTCTGGACTCCGGCAACATCAATGCCACCCTGGGCACAGGCAATCTCATCTGTCATGCCGCCTAAATATTATATGGTTATCATGAGGGGAGCCTATCTGAAAGGCAGCGGATTCATCCATTTGTGGAAAGAATTCCTTGCCCTTGGCTTTTTTGCCATTGGTTTTGGCGCTGCCGCCATTGCCACCTACAGAAAGCGAACGTAAAAAGATTACTATCCTGTGCAAATATTAATAAATTGCGATAAGACGCAAGATACCAGGCTTTCAAGTATTAATGCTGCTGACATATTGCAAGACTCTGCCGGACTTATTTATATTTAATTACAGTATGTTCATCCTTATATATTGTAGCAATGGACTGACCATAGTGAAACCAGATTTCATATAGCGAGTCATTAAAATTACATGCCAGAGTATTCAAACTGCGATTTTCACTAACATCAAGGGTAGTAAGATTATTTACAGAACAGGCAAAAACTTCCAAAGAACCATTTTTTGATGTGTTAATCGTTTGCAGTTTGTTTTCTGAGCATTCTAAAAATCTTAATTCAACATTGTTAGTGATGTCAAGGTTCATAATATTATTGTCACGACAAAATATAGTTACCAAGGCTCGATTTTGAGAAACATCAATTATGGAAATTTGGTTTTTCCAGCAGGAAAAAACTTTTAACAAAGTATTATATTGTATATTTATGCCGGTAAGTTGATTGCCATCACAGTATAATGTTTCTAACATTCGGTTGTTTTCAACATTCAAGGTGCTGATTTTATTGCCCCTACAAGAAAAATGCTTTAAAAAAGTCAGGTTACTGATATTTATAGAGGTTAATTTCCCTCTAAAACTATTACCAACCTGAGAACCATCACAATCCAAATGTTCAAGATTGACAAAGTGCTCCAGACCTTCTAAGGAGTAAACATTATCGGTGCTTATTTCAATTTTTTCTACTAATGTTGCTTCAGCTTTACTTATCTCACCATCACCATCGTTGTCGTAGTTGGCTACTAAATAAGACTTGAATTTTTCATCTGGAATTTTGATTTTCTTTTGCATTGGTTCACATGAATATAGTACCAATAGCAATAGCGGTAAAAAAAGAATTTTTTTCATTATATAGAGTTTTAATTATTGGATAAAAGAACAGATTTTGAGCTATCCGGGAGACCTTTTGCCAAGATAGCAATAATTATTCATGAGTCCACTTTAAAAAGTCGGTGACATTCATTTTGTTGTTTTACATTCGTTTTTGTTGATAAAACGCGCTTAAAATCCATTGTTATCAGAAAAAATCGTATATTGTATCTTGTTAAAGATCAAGAAATCATGTTCAAAAAGACACCGGAAAATCCACAATTTGATTTGTTTTCCACACCTTCCACCCAAATGGGCAGGCGTGAAGCAAAAAAGTATGATGATCCCCACTGGTGGCATAATCTGTTTTATGCAAATGTGACCTCCAAGATAGACGAGAGCGTATTCTCTCCCCTGTTCAAAGAGGGCAACATGGGCGCCCCGAACGCTTCCATCCGGGTAATAATCGGGATGTCCATTATCAAGGAAGGCTTCGGGTGCAGTGATGAAGAGCTGTTTGAAAAATGCCAGTTCGATCTGCTGGTGCGCAAG
>JAKPQD010000085.1 GCA_029572965.1 Bacteroidota bacterium
AAGGGCGGTGCTTCAAAATATTCGCTGTATCCGGGTTTATTCAACTCATTACGAAGAATGTTATAGCGGCTTTTTAAAATATCAAATTTCTGTTTTTTAGAATCTTCGTACGAAGCAGAAGTATAAACCTTATACAATAACGATTGCGAAAGGTTGCTGATATTTGAAATATTGCCACGAACAGCCCCGGCGGTTTTATTTTCCAATGCTTCATACAGTTCAGCAGTTCCACCTTTGATGGCATAAGAAACAAAGCCAGCGCGGAATCCCCAAACATAATCTTCTTTGGTAGGCCCATCAAGCTTTACAGCAAGAACACGTTCTGAAAGATTTGCCAATTCGACAAAAATAGATTCAGTAAAAACCTTATCTTCATACACCAAACCAAAATAAGCATCGTCAATTAATACAACCACGTTTTTGCCAGCATCGGCCACTTTTTTAATTTCAGCTACAATAGACTTAATTTCTGAGGTTAAAGGTGTGTAACCCGATGGATTATTAGGAAAATTGAGCAAAAGAATCACCTTGTTGCCCTTAATCTCTTGCAATTTCTTTGAAAAATCGGCTACATTGAAACCTCCATTGGCAAACAACTCGAAAGTGCTGATTTTGGCACCATAATTATTTTCAAAAATGAGGTTATAGTTTTCCCAGTAATGGTTTGAAAGCAACACTGTATCACCTTCGTCAGCAAACAAATAGCCTGCCATACTTATACCATGTGTTAAGCCATTGGTAGCAATAGGGTTGCTTATAACGGTATCTTTGAGCGAAGGATTTTTGCGGTAAATAGATTCTTTCCAGAATGCACGGAACTCAGGTTTGCCAAAGCTTGGAGCATAAGGAAAGATATTGGCCGCAGGCATGTTGATCAATGCATCAAATTCCGGAAGGTGCATTGATGTCCCATTGTCCTCTACAGCCTCGCCAATAGTGGCATTGATGTCTTTTCCCTTAGCTTGTGCCGATTGGGCCAATATACCTAATTTGGGGAAGAATATATTTTTGCCGCGCTCCGAAAGCATAGCTAAAACATTTCCATTCAGCTTTTCAATAGTTTGATTGAGTGATAATGCTTGTGCATCCATGATTTTCAAATTATTTTTATTTGTTATTAATAAATTTCAGTTAATATCTTGATTTTATTTAAATACTGCTTTTATTTTATCGAAGCTATATTCCACAGAAGATAAGACTTATCAGAGGTATTATTTTTAAATTGTTTAAAATCGTGAGAAAAAAAACACATACTGGCCCGCTCGCTCAATATATATTCACGGTCCGATAATGATACCGTAATGCTTCCCTCAATAACAAAGCAATACTCCTGACCATTACGCTTATCCTCAATCAAATCATTAGATGTAGCCCCAGGCTCCATTTCAAGCATAAAAACTTCCATGGTTTGTTGGGGCCTGTGTTCTGCAAGCAGGTATAAACTTGCCCCGTAGCTATTTTTCTTAACAAATTTTCGGTCGTTCCACTCAATGGCCCGATTGGCTGATAATGTATCATTTTCACCAATAAGTTCGCCTACCGATGTATTGAGGAAATCTGCTATATGTTTAATGGTATGAAGTGACGGAAAAGCCTTTCCATGTTCCATTTGCGAAAGCATACTTGGCGAAATACCAGTGCTCTTGGCCAGGGTGTTTATCGTAATATCCAAATGTTCTCTTCGTTTGCGAATACGCTCTCCAAGTTTTTCCATCCAAAAATTAAGTATTACTTAATATTGCCCTGCAAAAGTAAATTATATTTAATTTTTATACAATATGATTAAGCCCAAATTGAGCACTAAAAAAGCATAATCTTTCTTAAAAATTCATTTTTTATATAAAATATCGCAAAAAAAATGATTTTTTTATGCCTTGTACTTCTTTTTACCTAATTAATCATAAAAAAGCCCCGACAAATTATATCATCGAGGTTTTTATAATATTTACGTACTATCAGCAAACCACATTAACCCCCAACTCCTGTAGCTGTTGCACATGTGCCTTATTGACCGGATTGTCCAACACTTCCACCAGTTCAAGCTCAGTAAGTTCAAATAAAGGTGAAAGGTCGCTTATATTGTTGTTATTGAGAAATAGGCTTTTCAAATTTGATAAATTGCTCAATGCGGCAATGTCATGAATCTCGTTATCAGAAAGATTAAGTTCTTCAATATTTTGAAGAGAGCAAAGTAAATCAATATCGGCAATCGAATTGGCAGACAAATCAAGCTTTACAACATGCTTGCAGTACTGGACTCCTTCAAGGTCGTTAATATTAGAAGCCGACAACTCAAATTCATCAATATCTTCGAGATAATACGTTGGGTATTCAATCTCAGTATGCCCGTAATACCTGATTTTGATAGCATCGTAAAACGTCAACCCATCATTTTTCGTATAATTTTGTTGTTGAAAAGTCGTCTTTTTCTCGTAATCATTAACAATACGAAAGCCCTCAGCCTCAGTATCCCAACCATACACAGGGCTGTAATCTATATCCTCAAAGCTATCGAGCGATTGGGCTATTTCTTCTATCTTTTCAAGGCGCAGGATATGCGAATAATCCAACAACCTGTCAAAATCATTAGCATTGGCAAGCTTTTCAATTTCTGAAATATGAAAAGCCGCTTTATCCGGGTGATACAACATCATCAGCTTTGAAAAGCCTTTTCCTTTGTCGTCTATCTCAATGTCTATGTAATCACCTATCATTTCGGCAATCTTTTGAAGTACCGAGTATTGTTGGCTTTGATAAAGATTAATAAGCACAAGCGCTATCTTATTCAGATTGTCAACAGCATAAGCATTTACAAGCCTATCTTTTAGTGTTTTAACATCCATATTTATTCTATTTTTTTAAACAAAAAAATCCCGGGACCATGACAGCCCCGGAACTCAACGAACCAACACATAAACTAATTAACTACAAACCTTCAACTTATCTGACTATTATTGTTACCGGTATTTGATAATGCATGCGGACAGCAAAGCCATTCATTTTGACCGCTTCAAACACGGGAGCCTTACTTATTATGTCTGCTAACATTTTATCTATTTTGGGTTCCACCTTATTATTGAGCTCATAACGCAGAATTTTCCCTGTTTTGCTGACCCACAAATCAATATCGCAATAGTATTTGCCAGCAGTGATATTGTATTGATCTAAATGCATTTCAGCCTCTTTTCCAATGTACTGACCAATAATTGCACCTATTTCAGCCAATTGTTTATTTACTTTTAATTCTTCTTTGCCATTGACAATCTCACTGTTGCTTACCTTCAAATCACTGTATGCCAATAGCTCTTGAGCTTTAACATTGTACATTGCCCAAATCACTGTTATAGAAAATGCTACAATTACTTTCTTGACGACACTTACACTCACTTTTTCCATGGTTTAAAATTTTTATTTTTAAATGATGGAACAAAGGTAGTTTTGATTGTAAAGCATTGACAACTATTATATTACGAACGCCAGATAAGAAGAATTGAATGCCTGTTTTTATATTTTAAAGAACTTTATAAAGTATCATTGTTGTCCGGTAAAAACAGGTCGCCGCTATGCGGCTTAGAAACATTTGGTGTATTTGGTTATCCTACAAACAGTTCGCAGCTACGCTGCTATTATTTAGAGGTTGTGTAAAAAGGTCAAATTTGTTCATTTTTCGACTCCGCTCAAAATGACAAATTGCTGATTATCAATCGTCAGGCTGAGCGAAGTCGAAGCCTTTTCAGACTTTTTACACACCCTCATCCTGTTTGTAGTATAATTAAACATCGTTAAAATTTAGCCCCAGCGGGGCGACCAATTTCTAATCAACGATATTACCAGTATTTATAAGTATCTATTTTATTTTACCGGACAACAGTGATAAAGTATTAGAAATTAAAAAGCTCTGCGGTTGCTAATGTTATTTCTCTCCGTCAAGCCACCGCTTAAATTCAGCCACTTTATCAAGGCTTACATACAAGTCCTCCTGACAAGGCGGATTGAGGTCTATTTTCAACCTGCTTTTGGGAAATACATGCACATTGGCAATGGCTTTATGATTTATAAGGTATTGACGGTTGACCCTGAAAAAATCCTTTGGATTAAGCTCATTGTAAAGTTTGTCGAGGCTCAAGTCTAATGAATACTGGTTTTTGCTGTTCATCACCACGAAAGTAATGCCACTGGTGGAAAAGAAGTAGGCAATATCCTTCACCTCAATAGTCTTGAGCTTCTCCCCTACTGATACCGAGTATCTTTCGCGATATTCCTTGTTGTTGCCTTGCATAAGTTTATACAGCCCTGTCAAATCAAGCTGGGCAGATTGAGTACCAGTCCACTCCCTGTATTTGGCAATGGCTTTGCCCAAATCGTCCTGCACAATAGGCTTGAGCAGATAGTCTATGCTTTTGTGCTTAAAAGCTTTGATGGCATATTCGTCAAAAGCAGTAGTGAAAATTATAGGCACATTGACTTTTACCTGATCAAAAATCTCAAAGCTGATGCCATCTTCCAAATGGATGTCAAGGAAAATGAGGTCAGGATGGCTGTTTGTTTTAAGCCATGCTACAGAATCTTCGACAGATTCGAGCTTTGCCATTACTTCAATCTGGGGATCAATAGTTTTAATCATCGATTCCAAACGACGAGCGGCTAATTCTTCGTCTTCAATAATGATTGTTTTCATTGGTTATTAGGTTTAAAAAGATTACTTGGTATTAAATAAATCGTTGAAATATTGGGCATCAATAATTCTCTGCGGAAAATCGCCTGACGAATATTTGTCCAGCATTTTGTTAAGTTCATCCTGGACAATAGGTTTGTGCAAATAGTCAATCCCTTTAGTGACAAAGGCTTTAACGGCCAACTCATCTGTAGCTGTAGTAAACACAATAGGGCATGTTACGGTTACTTTATTAAAAATGGCAAAACTAAGGTCGTCTTCAAGGTGTATATCCAGAAAAATAAGGTCAGGATGGGTATTTTGGCTAAACCATTCGATGGAATCCTGTACTGACTCAAGCCAGGCAACAATTTGAAATTGTGGATTATAGTCTTTAACCAGGTTTTCCAACCTGCGTGCTGCAAATGCTTCATCTTCAATGATAACAATTTTCATTTTTTTGTATTTTGTAACTTATTATTTAAAACTATCCGATTTTCAAGGGTTATAATATCTGTTCCGTTTTTTTCAATGGTATTTTGGCTATAAAATGGGTTTCTGTTTTTTCAAACTGAGGAGCTGGTAATTCCAACAGTTCATAGCGATGGGCAATATTTTTCAATCCTACACCTGTAGAGGCCATGTGCGATTCACGTTCCTGCAAGTTATTTATAATATTGAGCATCTGTTGCGCATCAGCAAAAATTTGTATCACCAGCGGGGCTTTCTTGGACATGGTATTGTGCTTTATAGCATTTTCGATAATCAGCTGAAGTGCCAATGGCAATATCAGGTATGCTTTGCAGTCCATCTCTATGTTTATTTCCACCTTGATTTTGTCCATAAACCTGATGTTGAGCAAAAACAGGTAAGCATCTAAAAAGTCAAGCTCTGTCTGCAAACTAACCAGGTCGTTGTCTTTATTTTCAAGCACATAGCGATATACCTTTGAGAGATGCTCGGTAAACTTCTCTGCCAGGTCAGGTTCGAGCTTGATAAGCGAAGTTAGCACGTTCAGACTGTTGAACAGGAAGTGCGGGTTCACCTGCTGGCGTAAAACCTCAAACTGCGATTGCAGGTTCTCCTTTTGAAGCCTGATAAGCTGGGTATTGGCCTCGGTAAGCTTTTTAACCGCCTCATTTACCTGTATTTCAAGGTTTTGGTTCAGCTCCTGCAACTTTTCTTTTGTGATCCGCAGCTCTTCCTCATTTCTCCTGCGTTCTGTAATATCTGTACCCACGCTAAACATATCCGTTACTTCCCCGTCCAAATTCTTTATTGCAGTGTTATTCCACGAAATCCATACCTTTTCACCATTCTTACAAGTATTTTCATTCATGTTGTGGGCATATTTTTCGGGCGTTTTAAATACATCTTCCATCAACTGCTTCAAATCCCTTCCGGTATATTGTTCTGATGGCGATACTATTGTCCCAACAATAGGTTTCCCAATGATTTCTTCTTTTTGATACCCAAAAAATTTAAGCCCGTATTCATTCAAAAATGTAATTTCAAATTTGTTGTTCCATTTGAGGATGATGCTATTGGTGGTTTCGACCAATTCGCGGTATTTTTCTTCGCTTTCGGCAAGGGCCTTTTGATTTTGCTCACGCTCAGTTATATCTCTTGAAGTTACAATCTGGATGCCTTTTCCGTTAAGTACGGTAAAACCTGCACTTAATTCAACAGGAATAACAGACCCGTCTTTTCTCTTGTGATAGCGTAAAGGCACTAAAGTTTCTTTGTTATTTGTAGCTGTTTTGGTCCTTTCGGGCTCAGCAGAGACATCGGTATTTTTCATTTTCAAAAATTCCTCTTTGCTATACCCGTAAATACGAGTCGCAGCAGGGTTGGTATCCAGAATATCGCCTGTTTCAACATCTATCATGAATATAGCATCAGATTCGGCTTCAAACAGCAGCCTATACTTTTCTTCATTTTCCTGAATGGCCAATTGCAATCGTTTACTTTCGGTAATATCATGCGAAGTGAAAAAACTGGCCCATTCACCCTGGTATTGGATCAAGGTTGATGTTGTTTCGCATTCTCTTATCTGGCCATCTTTTGTTAAAAAAAGGAATATTTCATTAATAGTCGAAAAATCAAGCTCATTTCTTCTCTTGGCAATGGCAAAAGCTTTTTCATGCTCGCTTGGGTGCAAAGTGGCCACTGATGGCATATTGTACAATTCTTCCCTTGTATAGCCAAGCATTTTGCAATAAGTATCATTGACAAATAAAAATTTATTGTCCCGGATGATAGTAATGCAATCCTGCGAATTTTCAACCAACGTCTTATATTTAGCCTCGCTTTCATGAATGGCTTGCTCCATCTTCAACCTCTCGGTAATATCGCGCGTAATAACCAGAAATGCAGGCCTATTCTTATAATCGATAACCGTAACATGAAGCTCGACAGATTTTTTCTTTCCAGATTTGGCTATAGCATTCCACCTGGTATATCTGGTAAACTTCTCCCCGCTTTCAATCCTGCGGAACATATCGTTCATATCGTCCATATCTTCGGCGCTGACTGCCTGCATAACCGGCATACCCAATACTTCATCCATAGAATATTCAAGGATATCACAAAAAGCTTTGTTGGCAAAAATCAAATTTCGGTCCTGAGTTATAGTGATTCCGTCTATGGCCTGTTCTACAACATTTCTATACTGTAGTTCGCTTTCGCGTAAAGCTTGTTGCAATTTTTCACGTTCGGTGATATCCCGCAATGTAACTAAAGAAGAGTTTTTGCCTTTTATAACTACGGTGCTTGAGTTCATTTCGGCTATAAAACGGCTGCCATCTTTACGAACAAATGTTGCAGTATAGGTTTGCGCTTTAACCTCGCCATTTATTCGTTTAGCGTGATACTCCATTACCCGTTCTTTGTCTTCTGGAGCAATGATGCTGGTTGGCTCAATATTCATTAATTCTTCATGGGTATAACCCATGAGGTTCAGGAAAACGTCATTTACATAAATAAATTTATAATCCTGTGTCAGCACAACGCTATCAAGAGTATTCTCGATAAGTGAACGGTAAAGTGCTTCACTTTCAATCAAATCAAGCTCCATCTGCTTTTGGTCAGTCACATCTTGCTGAATAACAATATACCCGTCAACATTTCCAGCTTCGTCGTTATATGGCGAGGCAATGGTGTTTGCCCAATACATGCGGCCGGTCTTATGCCTCGAGTATAGTTCGCCCTGCCACGATTCACCCCTTAACAGCGCCTCAGCTATGAATTTCCTTGATGCTGGAATTTCTCCGTTATAAATGGTTTCATTTATATGCTTATGCAGCAAATCTTCAACCGTATAACCAGATTGTTTGGCAAATTCAGCATTGACATATTCAAAATGCATGTTATTATCAATAATATAAGCGGCAACAGGAACCTGATCAAGCACCAACCTGAACTTCTTTAGGTTATATTCTGCCATTTTCTGCTCTGTAACATCCATTGCCACTCCAATATATCCATATTTCAGGCCATTAGTATTGTACAACGGCGAGACCCTGGTATCATAAAGCAAATTTTTAACCTTTACAATATCTTGTTCAATGGTTCCGTCCAATACTTTTCTAACAAATATTTCAGCTTCAGTGCCTTTATAAACATCAAAAACAGATTTGCCAATATTATCTCCTGCTCTAACCCCAATATTTTCAAGGCCTTTGCCTTGAGAATAAATAAATCTGCCTTCTAAATCAATGCTCCAAATTACCATCGGGGCATTTTCCAATATACTATCCAGCAATTGTTGTTTTTCTTGCAACTTGCATGTCGTTTCGTGATGGCTCTCTACTTCAGCCCTCAATTCTTCTATCGCAGCCTGAAGCTCCTCATTGGCTTCCTGAATCCTAATACTGGAAAGAAAATTTTCAGCATCGGCTTTGTTCCTGTTAATAGCTGCAATCCAGCCAACCATGAGGATACCGGAATAAATGGAAAATATCCTGAAATAAACCTGGGCATCAATAAAATCTTTGTGTTGGGTAAAGATAACCCCTGTAAAAATTGCCACAAAAGCCAAGCCATTGAATGTGAGTGCTGTATAAGAAAATGGCAATAAAATAAACCATCCAATCAAAACAAAAAACAACCCATACCAATATGGGCTTTGGCCTGCCCCGGTCAATAATGCCAACAACGTACAAAACAAAGTGCCAATATAAAAGCCAAAGATGATATGTTGCTTGTATGCTTTATCATTGGCCCTGATTAGACCAACTAAAAGATTTAACAGCATAGCTGCCAAAGTCAACCCCCTGAGCTGAAACAGTACCTTCGACTGGTGAATACCATACATACCATCGAAAAACTGCCATAAGGCGACAATGATTGTCCCGCCCAATGTCAGGGCCAGTAAAAGTTGCCTGGGAGATTTCAGCCGAAAGTCTTTAAAACTTTCTTTTTTGTTTAGTTCGTTTAGCTCCTTGAGGTTCATAATCAAGATTTTAAAAAGCCAAGGTACTTGAAATCCTTATTTTCTTTAACATTTTTTCTTTATTTTATATCTCACATGAAATCGTTTAGTTTACGGGTATAATAATCGCTAAAAATCTTCTTTGACAGTTCTTCTGCCCATTTCTCAACACCCATTTTTTTTATCAGGCATAAATTATACACTTTCAAGGCATGAGGTACCCTTTCGGCCCTGTCAGCAACAGGTTGTAACCTGAAGCATGGAAACTGCCCGCATTCAAAACAAAACTCCACCTTATGTTCCTGCACACATTGGTATGTCTTACAATGAGGGTCTATACCAAGAATCTCGAGACCCGGGCAATATCCTTTATTGTCGCGACAGCCAAGACATCGGTATTTTTCGTCAGGAATATTGCCCCTTTCAAAAAATTCCCTTCTGTTTTCTTTGTTTTCTTCGCCTATATACAAAGGACAGTTAAAACAATCCTTGCCACATGGGGCTGTCATATTTCTGTAATCCATTTTTCGCATGTTTTAATAGTTTAAAGGTATTTTTTAAGAAACATTTCTTTCTTTCAAAAAAAGTTGAATGACGGAAATTGAACCATGAATGACGTATGTCACATTTTAAAATCAAAATACGCAGTAAGAAAATCTCTTATCTGCGTATTTTATTACAACCAATCAACTAACTATGTAACTAACTAATTT
Source organism: Bacteroidota bacterium (assembly GCA_029572965.1). Lineage (GTDB taxonomy): Bacteria > Bacteroidota > Bacteroidia > Bacteroidales > DTGW01 > JAKPQD01. The sequence continues at coordinate 9,800 of JAKPQD010000085.1, forward strand.
ATATCTAAGCAATTAAATTCGTAATCTGTATTTTTTAATTCTTAATTGTTAATTTTTAATTGTTTAAAAAGCCCCTCCTCCTTTGAATTCCAAAGCATCGGCCCTGCCACGGTTTTTGTATTGGAAGTTGTTGAAAGAGTATGAAAAGTTGAGCATAAACGTTGTACCTTCTGCATTTATCCCGTAAACATTGTCAAAGCCTGCTCCTCTTACTTTATAATCAAACTTTATTGAATTGAAAATATTTTGGGCTGAAAGACTGATATTTCCGCGGTCTTTGAGTATAGATTGGCTTATAGCCATATTCACAGTATAAAAACCATTAACATCACCTACAGCATCAATACTTGGTGCCCTGTAGTAAAATACTGTCTGAATGCGGGTTTTCCATTTGGTACTGAAATTATTGACATAGCGGGCATCCCAGGTATTTACTTCTTTTTTGTTTTCCGAAGCCCCGTTCATAGTTTTTAAAATATAGTGATATACATTAGCACCACTGTTTATTTGCCACCATTTGCTGAGGTTAATATCTATTCCCTGCTCAACACCGTATGATTGTTGGTTGTCCGAATTGATCAACCTGTGATACATCTTTCCGTCTGTGTTCAAATATCTTGAAGTCTGGAAACAGTTGGTGGTATTTCTGAAATAAGTCTGAGTGGAGAATGTAAATATTTTAAGGGTTGTACGATAATTGAATTCATAAGCATCAGTATATTCAGGCTTTAGATAAGGGCTTCCAATGAAAACGTTCTTCGAATCGAGATATGAGGGATTATTGCTCAATATCCAAGGCTGAGGCCTGTTAATACGGCGGCTGTAGCTCAACTGAAACTGGTGCTTTTCATTTATGCTCTTTGACAAGTGTACCGATGGATAAAACATGAATTTGTTGTACTCAAAAGGATCGGCATCGGTAGATATCTCTATTTTTCTCAAAAATACTTCACCTCTTAAGCCAAGCTGATAATTGATGCCCCATACAGAGCCAGAATATGTTGTATAACCTGAATATATGGTATTATTGTACTTAAGGTTATTAGAAAACGTATCATTCTTGACCCATAAGGCTTGGTTCACATCATAGTTTTCAAAATACAGGTCTTCCCAACGATACTCATAACGGAACTGAGCTCCTGCCTCAAAATTACCAGATAATAAAGGCGAAGAAAAATCTACATTTGCACGATAGTTATAATTCTTATTGTCTTTATGATTGTGCAGCATAGATGAAACATCAATATATTCGTAAACACTATTGGTATTAAGTTCATTCAGTTTATTATCATCTTCGCCCTTCCAGTTGTAAAAGATATTAGTAAATGATATTTTACTATCTTTAGTGAATGAATGGCTGTAGTCGGCATTCAGGCTATATACATCACCCATAACATCCATGTAGTTATTACTTGAAAAATAAGTTGTATTATCAACAATATCAGGTATTACACGAGCCTGCGAATTGCTCCCGTTGTCATATCCTTCACGGCCAATGGTACCCGAAAAAGATAAAGAATTCATAGTATCCAGGTCATAATCAATTCCAGCTTTAAAAGACAGTTTGTTGTTATAGTTGAACTGGTCTGTACTCTGCAAAGTATGTAATGAAGCGTTGTTTTGGGTTATCCTGCTATTAAAATCAATCACTTCGGAGTACTTATTGTCAATAAAATCAACACCTCCAAAAAAGTTTGCCTTTCCAGCCCTATAATTTAAAAGCACATTGCCATTTCTCTTGTCGTGTGTCCCGGCAGAAGCGCTTACATTACCATTCAAACCCTGCAATTTGTCTTTCTTTAGTATAACATTGATAATGCCCACCTGCCCCTCGGCATCATACTTGGCCGACGGGTTGGTTATCACCTCTATTTGCTTAACAGCACTGGCAGGTATTTGTTTCAAAGCATCACTTCCTTTGACAACAGATGGTTTACCATCAATCAACACTATAAACTCAGAACTACCGCGCAAAGTAACATTGCCCTGTGGGTCAACCTGTACAGATGGGGTATTTTCCAAGGCATTAGCTGCTGTACCTCCTTTAGCATTAAGGTCTTTGTCCACATTGATAACACGTTTGTCAATCTTATACTCAATCCTCGATTTTTCACCTTTTACAACCACTTCATCTATCTTGGTATTTTTTGATTTCATGGCTATATCGCCAAGATTGGCGCTCTTTCCTGCTTTTGAAACACTAAAAGCATCTGAACGATATTCATCATAACCAATAAAAGTAGCTTTAACGTAGTAACTCCCTATTTTCAGGTCTTTAATCTTGAAGTTTCCGTTTTCATCGGTCATTGTGCCCGAGACCAAGCTCGAATCAGAGGTATTGAACACAGCAACACTGGCAAATTCAATAGGACTACCTGATTGTTCATCAACTATTTTGCCATTTACTGAATTGAATGGCATTTCGGCCATTGGCTCAGCGTTAACACCTATTGCAAAAGCTATTGCCATACAACTGGTGATGGTAAATAAACGAAGTAAATTGTTTGTTTTCATTTGAATAAGTATTTAATTGTTCTTTTTGATTTCTAATTACCATGCAAAATTGGTTCAGCAATTGTTAACAGATGTCTCCACAATTTCATGGATTGTAAACCATTGTAAAAAATTGTAAACGCACAGCTAACTCACTGATTTGCAAGCAAAGTTGCATACATCAAATACTTAACTTCAAAAATGACTTATTGAATGACGAGTTTGGAGGAATGAAAACAAAAATAAAACCCTCCGGCAGCATTATACTCCCGAAGGGTTCAATAAAAGGGCTAACCCCTCCCTTAATATTAAAAAAAATGTCAAAATCTGTTTAGAATGGCAAATCATCTACCGGAGCTCCAACTCCCATAGGAGGTTCTTCTGTAATAGGTGCAGCTTGCCAATCAGAAGGTTCAGATTGCGACCCCCCTGCTATTTCAATCTTCCATGCTTTACAATCGGTGTACCACTTGCCATTGAATTCACGGCTTTCAACATCAAAATCAATTTTAAGTAAATTGCCCACTTGAAGCTGGCTCTCATTAATTTTATCACCCCAGATAGCAATACAAACCTTTTTAGGATATTGCCCATCTGTTTCTACAATAATATCTTGCTTTCTCCATTGTCCGTTTTTTCCATTTCCTGTTTGTAGTGGCAATACATTAATTAATCTGGCTGTAAGTTGCATCTATCTTTAGTTTTAAAATTTATACAAAAGGTGATTCTATATCAAAATTATTATTGACCGGCAATGAATTCATATCTACTCCAGACAAATCATCGTTCATTTTTGAGCCAACAGTTTTGATTGGTTTTACTTCTATATTATCATCGTACGGCAACACATCTTCAAGATCTATAAACCGGGCTATGAAGTCACGGAAACGCAAGCGTACATCGCCAATGGCTCCATTACGGTGTTTTGCCACAATAATTTCGGCTATACCAATGGTAGGGCCATACTCGTCTTCTGTAATACCGTACTTTTCAGGACGGTGGATAAAGCACACCAAGTCTGCATCCTGCTCAATTGCACCTGACTCACGAAGATCAGATAACTGAGGGCGCTTATTGCCACTTCGCATTTCAACTGAACGGTTCAACTGCGACAAAGCTATCACCGGAACATTCAACTCCTTGGCCAGCGCCTTGAGCGACCTTGAAATAACACTAACCTCTTGCTCACGGTTGGCACGGGTTTCTGGCGGGCCAGTCATCAGCTGCAAGTAGTCTATGATAACAATGTCAATATCATGGAGCTTTTTCAAACGACGGCACTTTGCCCTTAGCTCATAAATAGAGATACCGGGCGTATCATCAATAAAAATCTTAGACTTTTCCAATGGTTTTACTTTGGCTTCCAACTGTTGCCACTCCTCTGTAGAAAGCTTTCCGGTACGGATACTCGACGAGGGCAATTCTGTCTCGCACGAAATAAGACGGTTTACCAACTGCAACGACGACATTTCCAACGAAAATATGGCTACTGATTTTTGATAATCTACTGCCATATTGCGGGTCATAGAAAGTACAAAGGCAGTTTTTCCCATCGATGGACGTGCGGCCACGATGATTAAATCTGAACGCTGCCAACCAGCGGTCATGGCATCCAACTTGGTAAAACCAGATGGCACGCCACTTAAACTGTTAGTATTTTTACCAGCCTCTTCAATCTGGTGCAATGCCTCTGAAATAAGACTACTCACTTCTACTGCATCTTTCTTAATGTTGCCCTGTGCCACATCAAACATTTCTTTTTCAGCAAAGTCAAGCAAATCGTCCACATCAATAGAATCGTCGTACGAACGTGTCTGTATTTCTGAGCTGATACGTATCAACTCTCGCTGAATAAATTTTTGCTGGATAATTCGGGCATGGTACTCAATATTTGCAGCAGAAGCTACACGTTCTGTAAGGCTTGACACTTCATAAGCCCCACCTATCTCATCCAGATGCTTTTCTTTTTTTAGTTCTTCAGTAACAGTAAGTATATCAATAGGCTTTTCCTTACGGGAAAGCTCCATTGCTGCTTTATAAATCTTCTGGTGTTTGTCTAAATAGAAACTTTCAGGCCTCAATATATCCATCACGGCAATAATGGCATCACGCTCAAGCATGATAGCCCCTAAGACAGCTTCTTCAATCTCGATTGCCTGTGGTGGCATTTTTCCAAGCTCCGACACCGGAACTGGTGTACTGATACTCTGCCTGTTAGAATATTGTTTGGCCATAAAAACTTTTTGTCCAAATTTATACATTCTCGGCAATCAGCAAGACGCTTTTAAAAATTGATTTGATAAAAAATAATGAACAGGTTATATAGTTGAATATCAATTTTTAAAATTAAAATAAAACCTATTCCTTTACTCTTTCCTACAAGGAAGAGGTGTTAAAGCTACTACTAAATTAAGCGCTATTCTTCAATTATGCGGAAACGTTGAAAGTGTATAAAAAAAGCCCTTGAAAACTTTCATTTCCAAGGGCTTCTCTAAAACACTTTAAGCTTTTATGCTATTTCCACCATTAAATGGTTTTTAGCAATTTTTTCGTCAATCTTTACATTAATTGACTTTACCGTCCCATCAACCGGAGTCCTGATAATATTTAACATTTTCATAGACTCAACAATAAGGACTGGTTCGCCTTTTTTTACAACCTGTCCTACATTGACCTTTATTTCGCGGACAATACCCGGGATAAATGATGTTATCAATTTTGGGTTTACAGGTTCATATAACTTTCTGTTCCTAAATTTCCGGGTAAAAGTAGTTATATAATCAGCATCATCAAGATGCAATTTTTCAATATTTTCAGCCATAACATTTCCTCCTATCAAAATGGTGGGATACCATGTTTTTTCTTAGGCATGCTGATATCCTTGCGTTCTGAAACTTCAATGGCATGGATAATGTAACGGCGGGTTTCGCCAGGCTCTATTACAGAATCAATATAACCTTTAGAAGCAGCAACAAACGGATTAGCAAATTTTTCTGAATATTCTTTTACTTTCTCTTTACGCATTGCTTCCGGGTCAGCAGCTTCAGTAATTTCTTTACGGAAAATAATGTTAGCTGCTCCTTCTGGGCCCATAACGGCAATCTCGGCACCCGGCCATGCAAACACAAAGTCTGCACGTAAGTGACGTGAACTCATGGCAATGTAACCTCCTCCATAAGCTTTACGCAAGATAACGGTTGTTTTAGGTACAGTAGCTTCGCTGTATGCATAAAGGATTTTTGCCCCATGACGGATAACACCTGCATGTTCCTGGTCAATACCTGGCAAATACCCCGGAAGGTCAACCAATGTAACTAAAGGAATATTGAATGCATCGCAATATCTGATAAAGCGGGCAATCTTATCTGATGAATCCACGTCAAGTACACCTGCCATAACAAGGGGCTGGTTGGCTACAAAACCCACAGTTTCGCCATTAACACGGCCAAAACCAATTACAGCATTAGCTGCCCACATTTCCTGAACTTCAAAAAAATCGGAATCGTCAACAATAGCGCGGATAACGTTACGAACGTCATAAGGCTGTTTTGGGTCTTCAGGAACAATGGTATCAATTTTGTACTCTTTTTTAGGAGGTTTTGGAGCTGTTTTTGGGGCTTTTTCACTGTTATTCCAAGGAATAAATGAAAGGAGCTTTTTGATTTGCTCAAAACATTCGTACTCTGTTTTTGCAAAGAAGTGTGCATTACCAGTAATTTCAGCATGCACACGGGCCCCACCAAGGTCTTCCTGGCTGATTTCTTCACCTAACACACTCTTGATTACTTCTGGCCCGGTAATAAACATTTTTGAAATGTTGTCAACCACAAAAACCCAGTCGGTAAGCGCCGGAGAATATACTGCACCACCTGCACAAGGCCCAAGGATAACAGAAATTTGAGGAATAACACCAGAAGCTAAGGTGTTGCGGAAGAAAATTTCGCCATAACCAGCCAATGAGTTAACCCCTTCTTGAATACGTGCACCTCCAGAGTCGTTGATACCAATAAGCGGCATACGCATTTTCAACGCATGGTCCATGATTTTGGTAATTTTTCCGGCATGCATACGGCCAAGCGAACCACCAACAACTGTAAAATCCTGGGCAAAAATACTGATAGGATTGCCGTTGAGCGTACCGGTACCGGTAATGACGCCATCTCCGTGCAGTTCTTTCTTTTCCATGCCAAAGTCGCGTGCATCATGTTGCACAAACAAATCGTATTCGTGAAATGATTCTTTATCAAGCAAACTATTAATGCGATCCCTCGCAGTGAGCTTACCCATGGCAACTTGTTTCTCAATGGCTTTGTCTCCGCCACCTTTTGAAACAATTTCCCGTTTTTCTTTCAGTTCACGGATTTTCTTTTCTAATGCCATAATATTTTTATTTGATTAATAAATATGATTAGAGCTGTTTAAAATTTGAAAGTGCAACATTACGAAATGAATTTTAACTAAAAAAATAAATTCAGGTGAAAATAACTAACGTTTAATTAACCGTCTGCACCAACAATAACAAACACAATGCTTTTATCATAAACAACCCATAAACATATTATAAATAAAAGTATTAAGCATTAGATTTATTTAGTAACACGTTACTGCTGCTTCGTTTGAAAAATCCGATTCTTCTGTTGCAGATTTTGCAGTTATTTTGAAATAATACGTACCAGCATCCCAATCTACATAATAACCGCGCCTGACTATCCCTGAATTTGTGTTGGCCGGAAAATAATCCGGGATAAGCACCAGATTGGTTATTGACGATAGCGGATAATAATTTCCATCATCAGCTTTAATATATACATTAAATTGTATTTCATTATCTGAATTATCTGTCCAAGATAACGAAATAAAACTATGTAATTCGTACATGCCAGTCCTTGAATTCCAACTTTCTACCCTGCGCGCATAACTTCCGCTCAGATTGCCCGGGGCCGCAGGTTTCTTTGCCCCGCCTTCAATAATAGTACCTCCCGACTGGTAAACCTTGTAATACACCAGTTCTATTTCCCTTTTGTATGTAAATGGAGGATAATCTGAACCGTCGGAGGTAAAAGTTACGAACTGCGTAAACCCTACTTTATCGCTGTAATACTCTTTTGTATATTCTGTAAACAAATATCTATCGGCATTTGACGAATTATACTCGGACGAAACCAAATACCCTGAAGATGTCCCTTCAGGATAAATTACATAAGCACTGCTAATGGTGGTATTTACACTGCCATATAAAGATGATGGCTTTGCTGCTTTTGTCCCGAAAATAAAATTTATATCTTTACTATTGTCGGTCAAATTGCGCCATGTAACCCCATCGTTAGAAAACTCCAAAGCCCCACTGGTTGCTTTCCTGAAATAAAAAACCGAATTCAATGGAGTCACTGTTGTGGCAGGGTCTAAAGTACATGAAATAGTTGCCACTTTTGATGATTCATTGTAATTCGTAACTTTCCATGTCATTTTAGCCGTTTTTACGGTGCTTGTTCCATCTTTGATAACAAAAATAAAGGTCGAGTTTTGATAATAAGCAAATACATCTGTAATAGGTGGCTTTGTTAAAAAAACGGTAAGGGATTGAGATGCCGTTTTCCCTTTTTTATCGGTAACAACAAATGATAACAAATATTCTCCTTCTGTCTGGGGCAGTTGAATATTTAATGAGTCAACATACTTAGCAGCCGAAACCTGGTCAATAGTTTTGTCTTGCCAGCTATCTAAAAATCCGGCTCCGGCTTTGATAGAAAAAGTTGAAAGGTCGGAAGTCCCTTTTTCTGCAACCCATTTCACTGTAATAGAAGTACCTGCGCTAGCATTTATAGAGTTGCCTGAAATATTTGAACCCGAAACTGTCAGTGTAGGGCCTGCTTCTGCATCTTTTGTATTATCTTCACAACCAACCAAACAAGACACACAAAACAATGCAACAGCTAATTTAAATAACAAATTTGTTCTCATGGTTTTAAAATTTGTGGTTTAGGTCAATTCTGTCTGAATTTTTAATATTCAATAAATATACAAAATTTTACCCACAAATACTATAAGCAATTGATTTAAAAGTATTTCAATCGTCAAAATGAATGGATAGAATATTACATTCATGTTTCACCCAATATTTGTATTTTTATCACGTTTTTTTAAAAATAACTATTAACCTGTAATTTGATGAAGATAACAAATAAGGTTTATTCAAAAACTTCAGCATTTCTGCATCATTCCTTTGTATTATCAATATTGCTGGGTTTATTTTTGAATGCAAACAGTCAAACATCTATAAGCGACGTAAAACCAGATAACTTCAGTAATGCTCTGGCTCTTTTCAAGCAGGGAAAATATGCAGCGGCACAAGCTAAGTTTGAAAGCATTGCTAATAATGATGTTTCAAAAAGCAATGACATCAAAAGAGAAGCTTTGTATTACTCTTTTCTTTGTTCACAACAGCTATTGCTCAATGATGCCGAAAATAAGGGGTTAGAATTCATTAAAACCTACGGGGGAAGCAGTAAAGCAAATGATGTATATTTCCAGCTGGGTCTTAACCAATACGTTTGGAAGCGTTATCCTAAGGCTATAGACTATTTTGCTAAGGTTAAAAAAAGTGAGCTTACCGAAAGCCAGCAATCAGAATATATTTTCAAATACGGTTACAGCTTTTTCATGCTCGATAGCTTGGAAAAAGCCCGCAAACAGTTTTACGAACTGATAGACATCGATACACGCTACACCCCATCGGCAATTTATTACTACGCCCATATTGCCTATACCCAGAAAAACTACGAAACAGCATTGCAAAACTTCTTAAAAATAAAAGATGATGAGATGTTTGCTGCTATCGTCCCTTACTATATCAGTCAAATCTACTATATACAAGAAAAGTACGATGCTTTAATTGAATATGCACAACCTTTGCTCGACTCAGTCATTGAATCACGTGCAGCCGAGATGAACCGGCTTGTTGCAGATGCCTATTATCAGAAAAAAAACTACGATAAAGCATTGACTTACTATAATGTTTTTCTCTCGAAAAAATCTGACCTCAAAGCTGCAGAATACTACCAACCCGCCTTTTGCTATTATATGAAGTCCGATTTTCAAAAAGCAATCCCTCTTTTTGAAAAAGCAGCCTTAGACGACAGTCTTACCGGGCAATACGCCAACTATCAACTTGGAGACTGTTATTTAAAGACCAATCAAAAACAAAAGGCCCAAATGGCTTTTGCTTCGGCAGCTAAAGACAGCTTCGACAAACAAGTAAAAGAAGAGTCAACTTTTAACTTTGCAGTACTTACTTACCAATTGTCTGACAAGCCTTTCAACAGCGCCATCAAAGCCATGACCGATTATCTTGATGCTTACCCCAATTCTCTAAGAAAAGACGAGGCCTATAATTACCTTATATTGGCTTGCATCAATACCCAGAACTATGGACAGGCATTGAAATACCTTTCTAATGTCAGAAAAAATGAGCCAAAAGTAAAAAAAGCATACCAAAGAGCTTCATTTTTCAGGGGATTGGAGTTGTACAACAATTTGGAATTTGATACAGCAGCCGTTTTGTTTGAGTCTTCCTTAAAATATGCTGAACAGGAGCCTATTTTGGCCGCCAGGGCCAATTACTGGTTAGGCGAAATAAGCTTTAGAAAAAAGCTATACGATGAGGCTCTCGAATATTACAACCTTTTCATAAAGTCGCCTGTGGCAAAACAAGCCAGCGAATATAGTATGGTTAGTTACAACCAGGCCTATTGCTACTTTAATATGAAAAACTACTCGGCAGCCAACGAAAACTTCCAAAAATTTTATAAAACCGAGAAACCTAAAAAATCAAAACTCTATGCCGATGCTTGCTCTCGCATTGGCGATTGCATTTTCTCTACAGGCCAGTATAGTGAAGCTATAACATATTACAATGAAGCTATCGTGGCTGATGCCGCTGACAAAGACTACGCAACATTTCAGAAAGCCTTTGCTATGGGGCTTATGGGTAAACACCCTCAAAAAATTGAGATTTTAAACAACCTGCTTAAAGACATGCCACAAACTAAACTGGCAGACAATGCTTTATTTGAAATTGGCCGCAGCCATGTGGTTTTACAAAACAATCCTAAAGCAGTCAAAAGCTTTAAAAGTATTATCAAGGATTACCCATCGAGCAGCTTTGTTCCAAAAGCAATGCTCCAGCTTGGCATGATTGATTACAACGATGGCCGCAACGACTCAGCTATTGCAAGGTACAAACAGGTTATTGCGTTATATCCTGCCACCCCCGAAGCCCGCAATGCCTTGAATGGTATCCGCACCATCATGATTGAACAAGACCAGCTCGATGCCTTTATGGCTTACGCCGAAACTTTGGGGAGCTTTGCAAACATTACCCAATCGGCACAAGACTCTCTGCTGTTTTTTTCGGCCGAGAAAATATACACCTCAAGCCGCTTTGTTGAAGCTATAGACGCATTTCAAAAATATATAGACAAATTCCCATCTGGAAATTTCATTATCAATGCATGGTATTTACAAGGAATCTGCTATATTGCTATGTCGCGCCAGTCTGATGCCCTAAAAAACTTTGAAAAAATTATTGCCAAACCCAGGACAAGCTTTACAGAACCTGCATTGCTGGAAGCTTCAAAAATATACATGAGCAAAAAGAATTACCAGGAAGCCCTTGCCTACTCTATTATTCTCGACAGTATAGCCGAAACCCCTGAAAATGCAATGATTGCAAAGTTGCAAAAAACAGAAGCCTATTTTGTACTGCAACAATACAATGAATGTATCACAGTTGCCTCAAAATTACTGGCTTTACCATCTTTAACCCCTGAAAATGAACGAAAAGCAAGGTATTTTCTTGCCAAAGCTTTATATATGAACAATGAAGAGGCTAAGGCTACCGAGCAATTGCGCAGATTAGCCAAAGACATTAAAAATGCCGAAGGGGCCGAAGCTGAATACTTGTTAATCAAAATGCTTTATGAACAAAAACAGCCAGACAAAGCTTACAAAGAAATATTCAAATTTATTGACCGCAATACCCCTCATCAATACTGGCTGGCAAAAGCATACATAATTCTTGCCCAAATTTATGCAGAGAAAAATGACAAGTTCCAGGCTGTCAAAACCCTCGAAAGTATTATTGAAAACTACGATATCAGCAATGATGGGATATTGGACGAAGCTAAGAAACTAAAAAACAAGCTTCAAAACAATAAAACTCAAAAATCTTCTGATGATGAGTTTAAAATAGCCGAACCAATTAATGATTTGCAATAAAATTAAAAACAATGAACTGTAATATTTCCAAAAATATAATCTTCACTGGTATTATAGCTTTTGCAAGCATGTCTTTAACAGGTCAGGACCTGAAAAAAGACATCACAGTTACCAAATCATATATCCCAACTATTCAGGAAGCTGCCAAGATTAACCAAATGCCGGTATTTAATGATACCGGGTATGTTGAACCTGATTACAAATACCAAATTAAGCCCTTAGCATTTCATTTGCCATATCAAATAAAACCCTTACCTTCTGCCAAGATGGCCAAAGAAACATGGGACAATGTTTACAACAACTATGCACTTCTTGGCTTCGGAAACCCTTATTCTCCATTAGCTGAAATTAGTATCAACAGTGGCCGGACAAAAAATTACATGTATGGCATTAATTTGTACCATCATTCGGCCAATGGAAAAGTACGCCTGAAAAAAGACCCTGATTATAAAGTTAATGCCCCCTTTTCTTTCACCTCTGTCAACGGAAATGGCAAATATATACTCGATTACGCCTCTATACAAGGCAACATTGGATATAACCATCATCGTTTGGCCTATTACGGAGTGGACACAGCATTCTTAAACAGTTATAAAGAGGATTCCAATAAGCAATTTTACAACAATGCTTATTTTGACCTGCTTTTCAAATCAACCAACCTGGCTTATGACCAACCAGACTATATTGCCAAAACGTCATATAACTTTTTCTCAGATAAAACAGGTTATTCTGAGAATAACTTTTCGCTAAACGCTACATACATGCACCCTTATAAGAAATTAAAACTTGGAGGTTCAATTCTTTACCAGGTTTCTGAGCCTTCACAACCTGCTGACAGCGGGTCAAGTTCTATCTTTCTTTTTAAACCAACCGTTACAAAAAAAATACAAAACGTTAATATCAGCGCGGGTTTGAATATCTGGGTTGACAATTACCAATCACTCTCGACCATTTATTCACAGCCTTTTGCTTCGTTAGACGTGGTGGTTGTCCCAGAAGTATTACAAGCCCAATTGGGCTACGAAAGCCAACTACAGCTAAACAACGCCACTTACCTGATTACTGTCAACCCTTTCATGAAATCGGGAATTACATCACCTACTACATATTCTAAGAATATTTTCAGCGCTAATATCACAGCAGACATTAGCAATACCGCAACAATGGCATTGGCAGTATCGTACAGCAACAATAAAGACCAGGTTTTATGGCGCAATGATGCAACATCAACATTGAAAAACAAGTTTGTACCTGTAATAGACGACGTTGAAACTATCAAAGTAAAGACTTCCTTGATTTTTACGCCGACAAAAAGCTTCAATGCCACTATAGAAGCTGGATTCAACAACTACACTACCTTACGCGAAAAGAAAGCCTGGGGCTTACCTTCATTTGAAGGCAATACCACCATACGATACAACATCCAGGACAAAATTATCAGCACCACACAGGTGTACCTTGTTGGCCCACGCTATTACGAAACTGTTGCAAATACCTCAAAATCGCTGCCTGCCTTTGTTGACTTTAACGAAAACATTGAATACCAATATACAAAGCTGTTTAGCATATTTGTGCAAGTCAAGAACCTTACTGCTTCTCAATATGAATACTGGAACAACTATTCATCCTACCGTTTTCAGTTTATGGCCGGGGTGAGATATGTATTTTAACATAATTAGTAGAAAATTACCCTTTTAGGCATTTCTCATACTTTGTTCCCCAAACATTTCTTGCCTATAATTCAGCCTTAGCCGGCAAATTTACAGGCAACGCTGAGTTGCTTACTGACACATACATAAAATACATAACCTTAAAAAGAATTTATAATCTTTGAATTTTTAACATTTTTAGCACGATTTTTGAATAAAATACAAATAAATATACATCAACTTTGTATAAATATAAACAGATATTCCTTTGATTTACCAAAAAGATGTAGTACCATTGCATACGAAAACAGAACGTATTTCATATATACATAATTTATTAAAAATAAGCGCATTATGGCTAAAATGACAACTCAGGATTACATTGCACTCGAAGATAAATACGGTGCACACAACTATCACCCGCTCCCGGTAGTGTTGGAAAAAGGCGAAGGCCCTTTTGTTTGGGATGTTGAAGGTAAAAAGTATTTTGACTTTCTTTCAGCTTATTCGGCTGTAAACCAAGGACATTGCCATCCTAAAATTATCAAAGCTTTAAAAGATCAAGCAGAAAAACTAACCCTTACTTCAAGGGCTTTCTATAGCAATACTTTAGGTGAATACGAAAAATTTGTTACCAGTTACTTTGGCTACGACAAGGTATTGCCAATGAACTCGGGTGCTGAAGGTGATGAAACAGCATTAAAGCTTTGCCGTAAATGGGCCTACAAAGTTAAAGGCATCAAAGACGGCCAGGCTAAGATTATAGTATGTGATGGCAACTTTCACGGACGTACCATTACTATTGTTTCGATGAGTACCGACCCTGATTCTTATGGTGGATTTGGCCCTTTTACTCCTGGTTTTATCAAAATCCAGTACAACAACCTCAATGAGCTTGCAAAAGCATTGGAAGACCCGGATGTAGCAGGTTTTCTTGTTGAACCTATCCAGGGCGAAGCTGGTGTTTATGTTCCAGATGCCGGATACCTCAAGAAAGCTTACGAAATGTGTAAAGCTAAGAACGTATTGTTCATTGCAGACGAAGTACAAACAGGCCTTTGCCGTACAGGTAAAAAGCTTTGCTGCGACCATGAAGGCGTCCGTCCGGATATTTTAATCCTTGGAAAAGCTCTTTCTGGAGGTGTAATGCCTATTTCTGCCGTGCTTGCTGACGATGAAATTATGCTTACCATCAAACCCGGCGAACATGGTTCAACTTTTGGAGGTAACCCGCTTGCTTGTAAAGTAGCTATCGCAGCCCTTCAGGTTCTTGAAGAAGAAAAACTGGCCGAAAATGCAGAACGCCTTGGTAAAATATTCCGCGATGAAATTAGCAAAATACAATCTCCACTTATCGAAATTGTCCGTGGTAAAGGTTTGCTCAATGCTGTGGTTATAAAACCTCACAAAGGAAAAGAAGCCTGGGATGTTTGTGTAGCTTTGAAAGAAAATGGTTTGCTTGCTAAACCAACACACCAGCACATCATCCGTTTTGCCCCCCCTCTGGTAATCAACGAAGCTCAAATTCGTGAAGCTATTGACATCATTGGCAAAACAATTAAGTCATTTGAATAAAAGTTAATATGTATTTCCAAAAAGCTGTCAAAGTATAAATTGACAGCTTTTTGTATTTTTGTACTATCCTCATTGTAGTATATTTATAGTAAATGTATTGCATTTTAATAGTATCCCTAATTGTTTCTATTGGCCTTTTTGCTCAATATTTTTGTATAAAAAAACATGACAAAAATTATAGCTGTTTTATTGTTTCTAACGACTCTTTGTGTTAAAGGCCAGGAATCAAAATACCAGTTAATATGGGCAGATGAGTTCAATCAAAGTTATTTAGATACCAATTATTGGACTATTGAAGTCAATGGCCATGGTGGCGGAAATAATGAATTACAATATTATACAGATAGGGCTTCAAATATCAGGCTGGAAAACGGTCTGCTTGTTATAGAAGCCCATCAAGAGCCGTTTCTGGAAAAACAATACACCTCAGCCCGCATAAAAACGCAGAAAAAAGCCTTCTGGAAATATGGACGCTTTGAAGCCCGCATGAAATTGCCTTACGGTCAAGGAATGTGGCCAGCATTTTGGATGCTCGGAGAAAATATTTCTTCTGTAGGATGGCCAAAGTGTGGCGAAATAGATATCATGGAAATGATTGGCGGAAATGCCAATGATTCAACCGTATATTCTACCCTGCATTGGGCAAATATCGAAGATGGAGGCCATAAACAACATGGCGACACGCTGAAACTTATCTCTGGCAAACTTGCTGACGATTTTCACGTTTATGCTGTTGAATGGGACGAAAAAACAATAAAAGCCTTTTGCGACAACGCCTGTTTCTTTATAATAGATATCAATAGCCCTGAAATGCACGCTTTTCATAACAATTTTTTTATCATCCTTAATTATGCTGTAGGCGGCAACTGGCCAGGCAGCCCAATTGAAACCACCGTTTTTCCCCAAAAAATGCAGGTGGACTATGTCAGGGTTTATAAAAAGCATGATTAACAGATATTTTGCAGATACTCATTTCTTATCAGACTGATATTTAGGGACAAACTTTTCTAATTTAAGTATATTTTATATCTTTAGCCCATTAATACTAAAATAAAAGAAAAATGCTTACCAAAAAATTATTATACGTTGCGTTATCAACAATGGTATTGGCTTGTTGTACCCCCGAAGAAGGTGAAGACCTTGTTGACCCAAACAATCCTCCGGCCAAAGAAATCGAATACGGCATGGAAGCCAAAATTGGTAAAACTTCATGGAAAGCAGTCAATTTTAGCATACAAATGATTGGCAAAAATCTGATCATCAGCGGTACCTCTGATACAATGGGCACTATTACCATTCATTTGCAAGATACTGCTGTTGGTACCTATTATCTCAATCCTGCTTCTGGCAACTATGCCTTTGTAGCCGATACCATCTCTGATGCATTAGGCTATACGTTTGGCAATTCGCTTGCTGGCGGGGCGGTAATAATTAATAAAGTGGACAGAGATTCGTTAACTATTTCGGGAAACTTCATTTTTACTGCTTACAATGGGGTTCGCCACACAACAACTACATATTCGCAAGGCTCGTTTATCAATATCCCTTATTCTGAAACAAGTTTGCCCAAAAAAGGGATGATTTCATACATTAACAACAAAAAAGTAACTGCTGATAGTGTTAAAGCTGGCATTGCTAAGGATGAAATAATGTTTATGGCTTACTTTGGCAACGATGAAATTGGCATAGATATTAAAAATGTTTTTAAAGGAAATTATCCTCTTGGCAAAGAATATGCGCATTTGGCCCGTTACAATACTATAGGCGATACGATTTTATATACTACTAAAGATAATAATTATGTTGGTGGCATTGTATCTATTACCAATATTACCAAAGATTCATTAGCATCCGGAAGCTTTGTTTTTACTGTTTACAGGGCAAAAGACCGCAAAATAATGAATTTCAACCGTGGAATATTCAACGACATTAAACTTAACAATTATACCAAATAAATAATGGCATATACGGCTAACGAGGCAAGGTACAACAACATGGTGTACCGCAGGTGCGGAAAAAGTGGGATAAAGTTGCCGATGATATCTTTGGGCCTTTGGCACAATTTTGGAGGCGTTGATGTTTTTGAAAATAGCCGCGAAATCCTTTGGCATGCCTTTGATAACGGGATAACCCATTTTGACCTTGCAAATAATTACGGCCCACCAGCTGGTTCAGCCGAAGAAACTTTTGGACAGGTGATGGATAAAGACTTTCGTTCATATCGTGACGAAATGATCATTTCTACTAAAGCAGGCTATTATATGTGGCCAGGTCCCTATGGCGAATGGGGCTCACGAAAGTATCTTGTCTCCAGCTTAGACCAGAGCCTGAAAAGGATGAAGCTTGACTATGTGGACATATTCTATTCGCACCGTCCAGACCCTGAAACCCCGATAGAGGAAACCATGATGGCACTTGACCATGTAGTGCGTCAGGGAAAAGCTTTATATGCTGGTATTTCAAACTATACAGCCGAACAAACACAAAAAGCTGCTGAGATTCTTAAAAGTCTTGGAACTCCTTGCCTGATTCACCAAGCCAGATACTCGATGTTTGACCGTTGGGTCGAGAACGCATTGTTAGATGAATTAGAAAACCAAGGTGCAGGATTGATTGCTTTTTCGCCACTGGCACAGGGGTTGCTTACCGATAAATATTTACATGGCATTCCTGAAGGTTCGCGAGCTTCAAAAGAGCATGGTTTTCTTAAACCTCAGCATATTACTGACGAAAAGTTGGATAAAATAAAACAGCTCAACCAAATAGCATTAGATAGAGGCCAAAGCCTTGCCCAGATGGCTATTGCCTGGTTGCTCAAAGACAACAGGGTGACTTCAATATTGGTTGGCGTAAGCAAAAAGGAACAACTTTACGACTGTATCAAATCTATCGAAAAACTTGAATTTGCTAAAGACGAATTGCAAAAAATAGAGAAAATACTCGGCGTTTAGTTCAATATTTTAAGGTATATCAACTCCAACCTCTTGTTTACCGTCTTCAAAATTTTCACTTGGAAATGGTCTATTTCAAAAACCTGATTTTGGGCCGGGATGCTATCTAACTTATACACCACAAAACCTGCAAGCGTATTGTAATTTTCATCTTCCGGTATATTGAGCTGGAATTTAGAGTTCAGCGTTTCAATATCTATTTTGCCCGAAAAGATGTAGCTATCTTCAGAAAGTTGTTTTTCAACAATGTCGTTTTTGTCGTGTTCATCTTCTATTTCCCCGAAAATTTCTTCCATAATATCCTCAATAGTAACAATACCTGAGGTGCCGCCAAACTCATCTACCACAACCGCCAGGCTTTTCCTTTCCTGCAAAAGGCTATGCAGCAAATTGTTGGCATTCATCGTTTCCGGGACAAAAGGAGCCGGGATAATTCGGGTTTTTATGTTATTCGGGTTTTTTATAAAATCTTTAATATTGATATAACCGATGATATTGTCAATATTTTCTTTATAAACCAAAAGTTTTGAAAACCCTGACTCGATAAACTTATTTTTAACATTGTCAATAGAAGTTTTGATATCTACGGCAACCAGTTCAGTCCTGGGAATCATACAGTCGCGGACTTTGACACTCGAAAAATCAAGGGCATTTCTGAAAAGTCTTATTTCATGTTCGGTATCAATGTCCTGAATCTGTTTATCTTCGGTTTGTTCCAGCAGATAGGATATATCCAGCTTGCTAAAAACTTCTTTGGTGTTTTTGGTATCGCTATTTTTGCCCACCAGCTTTAGTATCCATTCCGAGAACATCATGATTAATTTTGCCGGGATGTACAAAATGAGATAAAAAACAAACAGGGGAACACTTAAGTAATTCAAAAAAAAGTTAGGGTTTAAGCGGAATATAAACTTAGGGAAGAACTCTCCGGCAGTAATTATAAGCAACGTAGAAATGATGGTTTGTAAAACAAAGACAGACACTTCGTTATTGAGTACTTGCATAAGCGGAGCCGAGAGCATCTTTGCCATTATCAAACCATAGATAACCAAAACCAGGTTATTGGCCAAAAGCACTACTGCAATATATTGCGAAGGGTTTTTAACAAAAATCTGTACTATGCCCGATGTAAATATTCCGCTTTTCCGGTCCAGCTCAATCCTTAGGCGATTGGCCGAAACAAAAGCAATTTCCATGCCTGAAAAAAATGCTGAAACTAAAAGGCATAAAATAACTAAAAACCACGATGAGGACAACAATTCCATAAAAGGTCAATTTAACAGTATATTAAAATATTTTTGACACACTAACCTGCAATCAACAGAGAATGATATAACATCCCTTTAATTATCTGAATAAATAATTGTTTCATTTATCAGCCAAAAGTTTTTATTTGCAATCGTAGTCAACAAAATTAATGGGTTTCTTAATATGAAAATTCTTTTTCGTACAAAAAACTGATTAATTTCAACATCAATGATTTTCATCCCCTTGGGTAAGACACCAATCAAAATTTTGTTTTGACCGCTAAACAAACATATTTAAAATTTCTTTAAACATATTGGATACACAAACACTTATGTATTCTGTAATAAAATAAGTACTTTTGCATTTTCCGAATAATTATGAAAGCATCATATAAAGTATCAATTATCATTGCAGGTCTGGTCTTGCTGTCTTTTTTGGGCTATAGCGTTGTTTGTGGAAGTTCTACCAAAAAAGTAAATGACCAATATATCATTAGTGCAGCCGAGTTGCCTGAGGCTTTAGCTTTTGCCGGCGATTCTGTTCCGCTCCAAAAGTTTGATGTTCGCGAGAGCCTTGACCGCGAAATACACATCAATATTTATTTTCAGTCGCAGACCATTTTGATCCTCAAGCGCGCTAACCGTTTTTTGCCTGAGATAGAACGAATACTTAAAGAAGAAGGGGTTCCTGCCGATTTTAAATACCTGGCAGTAGCCGAAAGTGGTCTTACCAATGTGGTTTCACCTGCTAAAGCTGCAGGCTTCTGGCAATTTCTCAAAAGCACAGGACAAAAATATAACCTAAAGATAACTGATGAGGTAGATGAACGCTATCATCTCGAAAAGGCTACCAGAGCGGCATGTCAATACCTGAAAGAGCTGTATGGTATGTTTGGCAATTGGACATTAGCTGCTGCCGCTTATAATGTTGGCGAAAACAGGCTTAAAGATATTTTGGCAAACCAAAAAGTTAGCTCATACTATGACCTTTGGCTCAATGAAGAAACGGCACGCTATATATTTAGGATTCTTGCTTTAAAACTAATAATTGAAAACCCTGTTGCTTATGGTTTTTCGATACCAGAAAAAGATCTTTATCAACCTTTGCAGTATATTGAGTTAAGTGTTGATTCTACAGTTACTGATTTAGCTCGGTTTGCGTTGGCCCAAAAATCGAACCTGAAAATGCTCGTATATTTCAATCCTTGGATAAGAAGCAATAGCCTTACCTGTAAGACAAACGAAAAATATACTATTCGTATCCCTGCTCCGGGTTTTAGAGAAAGTGTTGAGAGCAGCAATTATCAGAGTTATCTGCAACAAAATTGCGACACGACAAGCAAACATAAAACTACATCATTTTAACATTCTCAAAGCATTTACAAATGGCAGATAAGGCTTTAGACAATCAGTCGCAGCAAGCATTTATTGAAGATCCGGACAATATTCATGTGTATGGGGCACGGGTACATAACCTAAAAAATATTGATTTGTCTATACCCCGCAATTCATTGGTTGTCATCACCGGATTGAGCGGGAGTGGCAAGTCATCGCTTGCTTTTGACACTATTTATGCCGAAGGGCAGCGCCGCTATATGGAAACACTGTCGGCTTATGCACGCCAATTTGTGGGCAACATGGAACGCCCCGATGTGGATAAAATTACCGGGCTCAGCCCTGTTATTGCTATTGAGCAAAAGACAACAAATAAAAACCCCCGTTCGACTGTTGGCACTATCACCGAGATATACGATTTTTTGCGTTTGCTTTATGCCAGGGCTTCTATTGCATATTCGTACAACACAGGCGAAGCAATGGTGCGCTATAGCGATGACCAGATCATCAAAATTATCAACGAGAAGTATAAAGGAAAAAAAATATATCTTTTAGCTCCAATTGTACGGGGACGCAAAGGCCACTATAAAGAGCTTTTTGAACAAATACGTAAGAAAGGGTTTATTCAAGTCCGTATAGATGGTAAAATAGAAGAACTCCGCTATAACATGCGTTTAGACAGGTACAAAACACACTATATTGAGATTGTTGTTGATAAGCTTATAGCTGGCGAAGAAAATAGTAAGCGGATAAAAGATTCTTTAGCTGTGGCAATGCGCCAGGGTAAAGGTATTATCATGGTTTTGGAGAAAGATGAAGAGAAAGTACAATATTTTAGCCGGCTTTTGATGTGTCCTTCTACCGGAATATCATATAATGAGCCGGCTCCGCATAGTTTTTCCTTTAATTCGCCACAAGGCGCCTGTCATAAATGCAATGGGCTTGGGCAAATTGCAGAACCTGACATGAACAGGCTTATTCCAAATCCTAAACTGTCTATAAAGAAAGGTGGTATAGCGCCTTTAGGTACTTACAAGAGTTCATATATATTTCTTATTATCGAGGCATTAGGCAAAAAGTACGATTTTACGCTCGATACACCACTTGAGAATATTTCAGAAGATGCCCTGAACACCATTTTATATGGCACAGACGAGCCATTGCAAGTTAAAAGTGCTTATGGCGGGCTTTCTAACTATACTTTGAGTTTTGACGGCCTTATCAATTATCTTAATCAGAATGCTGAAAAAGAAGACGATACCAAAAAAAGCGAGCTGAATTTTTTCAAAAATGTAGTATGCCCTGAGTGTAACGGCACCCGTCTTAACCGTGAAGCTTTGCATTTTAAGATTGACGGGAAAAACATTGCCGAGCTTTCTGCTATGGATATCGCAGATTTGGCCAAATGGCTCGAGGGGGTAGAAGACCGTTTGAGTGAAAAACAGCAAGCCATTGCCCGGGAAATATTGAAGGAGGTGAGGACCAGACTGGGCTTTCTGCTCAATGTAGGTCTTGACTATCTTACCCTCGATCGTTCATCGCGGACCTTGTCTGGCGGTGAAAGTCAACGTATCAGGCTTGCAACACAGATTGGCTCGCAATTAGTCAATGTTTTGTACATATTGGACGAACCAAGTATCGGTCTTCACCCGCGCGATAATAAAAGGCTGATAAAATCGTTGCAAAATCTTCGTGATGCAAACAATTCGGTAATAGTTGTTGAGCATGACCGCGAAATGATTGAATCTGCTGATTATGTTATTGACATGGGGCCTAAAGCCGGACGTCATGGGGGCGATGTTTGTGCTCATGGGAAACCCGAAGATTTGAAAAATTATTGTTCTATAACATCTTTGTACCTGACTAACAAAAGAAAAATAGACGTCCCTGACAAGAGAAGAAAAGGAAATGGCAAAACTATCACGCTGATAGGCGCTACCGGCAATAATCTTAAGAATGTGGACATTGAAATTCCCCTTGGAATGATGGTATGTATAACAGGCGTTTCAGGTAGCGGAAAATCTTCTCTGATAAACCAAACCTTACAGCCTATTTTAAGCCAGCATTTCTATCGTTCGTTAACAGATCCTCTTCCTTATAAAGAAATTAGAGGCCTTGAGAATATTGATAAAGTTATAGAGGTTGACCAGTCGCCTCTTGGCCGTACCCCACGTTCCAATCCGGCAACTTATACAGGGGTTTTTACAGATATTCGTAAATTATTTGAGCTTACGCCTGATGCAAAGATACGTGGTTTTGGGCCAGGCCGTTTTTCTTTTAATGTAAAGGGCGGACGTTGCGAAGCTTGTAAAGGAGCTGGCATTCAAATTGTCGAAATGAATTTTTTGCCTGATATTTCTGTCGTTTGTAAAGAATGTAATGGCAAACGTTACAACCGTGAAACATTGGAAGTACGTTATAAAGGAGAAACTATCAGCGATATTTTGGATATGACCATTGACCGTGCCGTGGACTTTTTTGCCAACATTCCTGCTATACACCGCAAATTAGATACCTTGAAACAGGTTGGACTTGGATATATTACACTTGGTCAGCAGGCTACTACGTTGTCGGGTGGTGAGTCACAGCGTGTAAAGCTTGCCGCTGAGCTTGCCCGAAAAGATACCGGAAAAACTTTATATATTTTGGACGAACCTACTATAGGGCTTCATTTTGAAGACATCCGTATTCTTATTGATGTACTCAACAAGCTGGTTGAGAAAGGCAATTCGGTAGTCATCATCGAACACAACACAGATATTATGAAGGTAGCCGACTATATCATAGACCTTGGCCCTGATGGAGGCAAACGTGGAGGAAATATTGTCAATGCCGGCACCCCGGAGTTTATTGTTAAATCTGCTAAAGGCTTTACTGCACAATATTTGAAAAATGAATTATAATATTTACCCTTGATTATTAAATTTTGAAAAAGTTAAAGAAGTAAGGGCCCGATGCAAGAGTAACACGTTTATGGTTAATAACTCAAATTTAAAATTTTAGCTTCCTCATTATTTTTTATTAGGGGATATTTACTTTTTCTCCTAAATATTTGGGCATCGTTTGATTGTATAAATCCCAATATACCAACAAACGTGCAGGAAATTCGCGCAACAGTGTTTTTAACCCCCTGATAATACCTACGCCGGTAGCTCTGTATCCTATAGCATTCATACCCATATATCGTGCTATATATATAGCCCTTTGAAGATGAAAGTTTTGCGATATAATAAGAACTTCGGTTTGACCAAATATCGTCCTGCACCGCACTACCGAGTCGAAAGTCCTGATACCCGCAAAGTCAAGATATAGTACCGAATCCGGGATTCCCATCCTGACAAGGACATTTCTCATTTTTATAGGCTCATTGTAACTCATGTACTGATTATCACCGCTTAGGATGAAATATTTCACTTTGCCTTTTCGATAAAGCTCTACGGCAGCGCCAATCCTGTTGTAGAAAAATGGATTAGGGGACCCTTCTTTTAGTCGGTTGCTTGTCCCCAATAATAAAGCCACTTTGGTATTAGGGAGCTTGTTTGTATCTGTATAAATATAAGGGTTTGATTTTAAGGATATATAAAAATATGATGTTACAAGGATAACAATACCTATAGTTGCAAAAAACGCAAGTATTTTTATACTTCTTACAAAGCGAAATGGTTGATTTTGAGCGGGTCTCATTTATTTGTTCTATTGTTGCAAAAATAGTTGTTTTTTTGATACCCGCTTTCAATCGGCCAATAAATAGAAGTTATTCTTTTTTTTTGCAGCAGGCCGGAAGTTTGTTGTATGCCTTAAGGCCTGCTTTTACATCATCAGCATCGTACCCCAGCCAGCTTATTGCAGCTTTTATTTTGTCTGCATTGGTTTTTGCCGGTTTATAAACTACAGTTAAAATTTTTGTATTCATCTCCAGATCAGAACTGACTACTCCTTTTTCATAAGCAAGCGCTGTCTCAATGCGTTCTTTACACATTTCGCATTGTGCAGATGTTTGAATTTTCAAGGTATCTGAACTTTGGGCTTTCATAAAGCCAGAAAATGAAAGCACTACAACTATTAATAAAATTATCTTTTTCATCTTGTAAGATTTTAACTTGTTAATATTCAATCGCCATCAGTCATCAGTAATTATTCAATCTTTCAAAGTATATCGTATTCCGGCATAAAACATACGTCCCATGACCGGCCCCCAAATCATTGATGCATCAAAGTAATTGCTAAATGGGGCATTGGCTGCTATTACAGGGTTCTTTTGCGTATAATTAGTCAGGTTTTCGCCCCCTATATATACATCAAAATGCTTGAAACGACGTGTTACCTGGGCTAATACGTTGATAAAAGCCGGAGAATATTGAGCTAATTGATATTCAGCCGGGTTGGGGCTGGTATTAGGCAGTGGTGCACGACCGTTGAACTGGGTAGTTGCATCAATTTGCCATTTGCGGTGGTTAAAAGCATAAGATGCCGAAATAAGGCCCCTGTGGGTTACAACAAAAGGCTTGCTTTTCAGTTCACCGTGAACAGTTTGTTTTACATCATTGATACGATAAGCTGTATTAATTTCAAGGCCTTTCAAAGGATGAATATTCAAATCTGTCTGAAATGCATCAGAATAAGATTTTCCTTTCAGGTTGTAAACGATTATCGATTGTGGATTGGCATCAATGTCAACAACTACCTGGTTATCAAAGGTAGTATGGTAGTAGTCGGCAGACCATTGAATGCTTCGGCCTTCAACAAAAGCAAATGTTTTAGTAATATTAAAACCATAATTCCATGCTTTTTCGAGGTTTAGCTGTTCGGTAAAGATATATTTGCGCGCACTAACCAGGTAATTTAAATTTTCGGCAATGACTTCGGCCGAATGCATGCCACGCCCAACTGATGCCCTGAGCACAATGCCCCCAAATAGCTCATATTTAATATGTCCCCTTGGTATTAAATACCATCCATAACGTGAATTGTAGTCGTAACGGGAGCCTGCCATAGCTGTAAATTTGTCAGAAGGCGACCACGTGTACTGGGCAAAGAGGCCAGGTACAAACTCCTGCTTTTTAAAAGCCGAATCATTGAGCAATTGGTTGTAATTGTCGTAATTGGTGCTTATCCCTGTGCTTACTTTATGAGATGAGTTACTTATCATCGTTTGATAAATAAGATTTGCATAAATACTGTGTTGACGGCCTTTATAATCATTATACCCCATGAATGAGTTGTTATCATAATAAGTATATGATGAAATGAGGCCAAAACCATTGTATTCAGTGCTGTCAACTACTATTCCTGTTTTTGAATACAGTTGGAAGTTTTTTATTTTCGACTCAAATCCGTAAATATCTTTGTCAAGGTCACTTCTTTGGTTGAAATCCATTTGCCCGCCTTGCTTTTCGTCATTCAAAAACCGGAAACCAAATTGTTGCTCAACGTGTTCAGAGGTGTATTTCCAACGGTTGAATATGTTAATCTGTCTGCCTAGGGGTTGTTCAATAAATGAGTCACCATTTTCATCCATTTTATTGAAGTTTCCCGAAACATGGGCCATCAACATCCCGTTCCAGTCATGACCGCTAACAATAACCCCGTTGGCATTGAGCTCCATCCTTGAGTCGTTGGCTGCATAAACATTAATAAAAAGAGGGGGTTCTTCCTCAGGTTTTTTGTATTCTATATTTATTTGTCCGGTTATAGACTCATATCCTTGCAGGATAGAAGATGTGCCTTTAGAAATCTGAATTGCCTCCATCCACGAACCGGGGACATAACTCATCCCGTTTACAATAGATAAGCCCCTCATCAAAGGGATGTTTTCAAACATAAGCTGGCTATATATACCAGAAAGCCCCAACATCTGTATTTGTCGGGCACCTGTAACAGCATCGGCAAAACCAACATCTACGCTGGCATTGCTTTGAAAGCTTTCAGAGAGGTTGCAGCAAGCCAGTCTGTGAAGCCCAGCCTGGCTAATAACCTCTGTTTTCATTGGTTTTAAAACAGAAATATAGTTACCTTCCGTTTTTTTTGTTATAGTAACCTCCTCAATTTGGCTATTGGCAGACAATACAATGGAAATAAATTCTTCTTCAGGCTTAGTTGCTATGGTATCTGCTTTATAGCCCACATAAGAAGCTATAATATTGGTTTTTCCGTGAGGTTTATTAATTGAAAAGCTCCCATCTTCTTTGGTTTGGGTGTTGATGGTGGTGTTTTCCCAAAATACTGTTGCATACGGCAATGCCACCGAATCGCCTTGCTCGTTAATATAATATACCTTGCCTCTCAAAACGCTTGATGGGTATGCCATAGCAAAGGTGAGACAAAGCGAAACGATTAAAATAAAAATTTTGTTCATAATATATTGAGATTTAAATAAAACACAATGCATACCAGCATTTGCCAATTGTATTTTTTTACCTGGCAGATGAAATAAACTTAAAAAGCTATGTATTGATTAGATCTCAACAACGAAAGTTATTTTGCAATATAAATAATAAAGGGGGGCTTATAAAAATAGCACCAGGAGAAACCTGTATGTTGAAAAAAACTGTTTTTATTAGAATTGGAGAGGTAATAGTTTTTAAATAATGAACAGCCTTAAGTTTTAAAACTTTTTCAACGGTATAAAGGCTTGTAATGTGTATGGTTTGTTCTTGATTTGAGCAGCAAGCTTGTTGTATAACCGTTTCTTTTGCACTTGTTATGTTTATTTCGTTACAGCAGCCATGATTATCAAAATTGTTTATGGAGTAAACACTTTTGCCCAAAGCAAGGCAAGTATGGAAATTAATACTAATGCCAATGCTTGCTGTGGCAAAGATTAGTATTTGGATTGACAATATTATTTTTCCAGTTAGTTTCACCTGGCTATTTTTTGCAAATAAAACGTTTTCAGCCCAATTAAGTTTAAGAGTAAAACATCTTTTTATGTTAAATTTATTGAAATTTTGCACCATGGTTTAATAATTGAAATCAACCTGAATCAAAATCATTTTTTAATTTTGGGAAATAAAATACTTTGCACATGAGACAATTCTTATTAGTCGGTATTTCACAATTTTTAATAATAGCTTCTTTCGCCCAAAAACCAGTTTGGGTTGATTTTGAAAAACGTAAACAGCTTTACCCAAATGATAAATATATTGTTGGCTTTTATTCTGCCCCTAAAAAAACAGACAAACCAGATGACTCCCAATTGCAAACCCTTTTAGAATATGCTAAAACTGATATTATTGAAAATATATATGTTTCGGTTACTTCGGCCAGCGAATTAAATACCCGGCAAACAGGCAAAGAATTTATCCAATCGTTTTCGCAACAAAGCCTGATGGCAACAAAAGCTGAGCTTGCCGGATTAAAAACCGAAACATGGAAAGATAAAAAAGAGCTTTATGCTTTAGCATACGTGTCACGCACCGAATTAATAAGCTTTTACAAAGGAAAGTTAGCTACAATGCTTGCTAATATTGATAAAAGTGTAACTGCTGCCGAGTTAGAAAAAACTAATGGGGATAAAGAGAAAGCTCTGGATATGTTTTACCAGTCTGCCAAGCAAGTACGTGATGCCGAACAAGCTGCAGCAATATTGTTGGGCCTAATGAAACAGGTTCCTGCAAACAACCTGGCAGATTTGAATACCCGTATCAACAATGGAATCAATGCTATCATTTCGAGAGAAAACCCTACCCCTGACGCAGCAGCACTTACCATTGCTGGGATGCTGAAAAAACAGATAAGTGCTACTGCACCAAAGGTTAAGATTGCATCGCCTACATTTCAGGATACTAAGATGGGAAGCCCTTTTTCTGCTTACTTTTCAAAAATGTTGGAAAGTAAGCTTGGGAGCCGTGGCTTTAACATTGAACAAAATACCCAAAACAACAGCGATTATGTATTGAATTGCACCTACTGGAAAGAAGCAGATAAACTAAAGCTTATGCTCAATATGTATGCTGTTAAGACCGGCAAAATAACAGCAACGGCAGAGGTCTCTGTGCCACAGTCGTGGTTT
Organism: Bacteroidota bacterium; assembly: GCA_029572965.1. GTDB lineage: Bacteria > Bacteroidota > Bacteroidia > Bacteroidales > DTGW01 > JAKPQD01. The sequence goes on from JAKPQD010000085.1 coordinate 38,337, forward strand.
GCACAAAACAACATTGCATTTATGCCCGAAAACTTTGAAGAAAGCTACAGCCGAGCCAAAGCTTTTACAAAAGATGAAATTGTTGGAGGCGGCTTGCGTATTGATCTTTGGACCAACAAATGTGATAACAACCCTGTTTTCTTCGAAAATGACACTTTGAAAATATACATGCGTGTAAACCACGAATGTTACTTGCGTTTTGTTTATTATATGGCAGACGGGTCAAAGGTTTTACTAATGAACAATTATTATATCGCTTCGGACAAAGTAAACAAAGTGATAGAAATACCTGAAAGCTTTGTATGTGCTGAACCTTTTGGCAACGAAATACTTGTAGTCAATGCTCAAACAGAGCCTTTTCAGAAACTTAACACTCGCGACCAGGATGGTTACACCTTTATCAATGAAAATGTAACTGAAGTAGTAGCTAAAACACGTGGTTTCACAAAAACAACAAACCAAACACTTAATGGCGAAAAACGTTTGAACCTTACTACATTGAAAAAACAATATTGAAAGTCATTGTTGTCCGGTAAAAACAGCTCGCTGCTATGCAGCTTAGAAACATTTGGTGTATTGGGCTATCCTACAAACAGTTCGCAGCTACGCTGCTATTATTTTGTCGCATAGCGATGTCCTGTTTGTAATAAATAAACATCGTTAAAATTAAGCCCCAGCGGGGCGACCAATTTCTAATCAACAATATTCCCAGTATTTATAAGTATCTATTTTATTTTACCAGACAACAGGGATTAAAAGTATTATTATCTACAATAGTAGAAATTTATTAGGCTTTATAGCCATTTTTATCGTGTAAAAATGGAAATAATAAATCTACAATAGTAGAAATTTATTAGGCTTTATAGCCTTCAACTTTAACAAAGCATATTTTTGCCATCTACAATAGTAGAAATTTATTAGGCTTTATAGCCTTGCCGGAGAATTGTATATC
>JAKPQD010000090.1 GCA_029572965.1 Bacteroidota bacterium
CTTCCAAAACAATGATGGTGCCATACTTATTAACAATTCTGGTTACGCCATCGATAATGTTATTTGCAAGCCCCAAGTTTTTTTCTCGCTCGATTATATTAATTTTTTTAAAACCATCAATTGTTTTTATGTAATCTCTTATTTGCTTTACTTTGTCTATATCGTTATCATTTTTTGAACCATCGGAAAAAATAAACAACTCGCTTTCGCTTGACAGTTCATTTTTTTTTAAAGCTTCTATCGTCTGGCGTGTATGCCATGGTCGATTATAAACAAATAAAACTATGGGTGCTAATGTCATTTTTGTAACTCACTTATAATACTTAACGCCCTTTGAACTAAAAACCTATGTGAATCAATTCTGATATTATGTAACAACATTAGGTTTCTCCTGTCATTGTTTCGTTTTGAATTAAGATTATTTTTTATTAGCCACTTAAACATAACTATTAAATTAGCATTATTAGGTAATGCATTAAGCGCTATTGCATAATAATTATAATAATACTCATAAAATAGCTTAACTGAAATATCGTTGTTTAGCTTTTGGTATCCGTTAACCAAAATAGAATTTAAATAATCTAAATCAAATAAAACATTACGTTTATCAACTAAACATGTTTGATCATTTATTTTTTTATGATAAAAAATTTCAAAACTTAATGGCTTATGTTTGTTAAAATCAAAAATAATACTATAACTATCATCGCTTTTATTTTTAAATGATGCAGTATCAAAATAAAAATTGCCAAGACTATAAAAAATGAGGCTGTTTTTGTAGCGTTCATATCCTTGCGGCACATGGTTATTTATCAATTTCCGACTCTCCTCCTTTAATCCCTTTTAGCTCAACCAAGAATTCTCTGTTCCACGCCCAATTCAACCATAAGGCAAATAGTAACCCTACAACCGTGCCCACAGAAAACTTTAAAACTCCAAAATCTAGCAAATAAATGGATAAATAAGCAAAAATACCCGCTATAAGTGCTATGGAAGCCGGCTTGAAAATTTGCAGATGGTATTCAATAAAACCGGCATCACACAAAGGTTGCACAAGAAAATACCAAGCGGCAACCATTGTAAAAGGAAATAACAAAAGAAGAAGCGTCCAGCAGACACCTAAGAGCCCCCAGTGGCTGCCAACGTAAATTGCCCCAGGTACGATAAAGAAAAGTGCCAGATTATACCAGAACCCAAGGTTGGCTCTGCCTTTTGCAAGCAAAAGAGAGCCAATCGGGTTGATGGTGCTACGCAAGGCGCCCCAAATCGAAAGTATCTTGATGATGGGCACCGCTTTGATCCACTTGATGCCAAACAAAATTGATACAATATCATCTGCAAAAACAAAAATGAATGCATAAACGGGAAAATTGATAGAGGATAAATAGTTGACCGTTTTAAGATAAATCCCTTTGAGCTTGGCCGTTTCGTTCTGTATTTTAGACATCGCTGGAAAAGTCACTTTGGTCACGATGGGGTTAAAGATATCTGCTGGTTTCATAATGAGCTGCTTTGCAATCGTGTAAATACCAAGGGATTCCACGCCCAGCAATTTGCCGATGAGCATTGTATCAATTTGGTAGTTAAAATAATTCACGGTCCGCTCACCCATTTGATATGCACCAAAGCTAATATACTCTTTTACTTCCATAATTCTAAAAACAAAAGATGGCCTGTATTCACGCATGCCTGCTGCAATAAATTGCGTTGTTTGCACCACGGAACCGGCTAACGTACCAAAAACAAGCGCATAAACACCAAACCCACGATACGCCAGCCACACCGAAACAACGAATGTGAATGATTTGGTAATTATCTCAATTTTCGCTATTTCACGAAATCGCATCTCTTTTTGCCACAGCACCATAAACTGCTGGCCAAATGGCTGCACAAGAAAGGACATGGCCACCAAGATGATAAGCTTCGTTAGCTCAGTTTCTTTATAAAAACTTGCTACAAATGGCGCCACTCCGCATATGATTATAAAGAGAAAAAGCCCTGCTAAGACATTAATCCAATAAAGCGTGCTGAGCTGATCTTGGGAGACCTGCTGCTTATGAATAATCGCGTTGCTGATCCCCATATCAAGAAATGCCTGGCTGAATCCAATGACGACGGTCACTAACGCCATAAGTCCAAAAGCGGTGGGGTCAAGAAAACGGGATAAGATGGCAATCTGTGTCAATTGAAGAATGTTTACAACAACTGTCGAAAGGGTTGTCCACTTGACACCACTAATAGTTTGTGTTTTTAGACTCAAATTATCCCTTTCTGACCAAGACAACATACCCAGGGGCTTCAAGTGTGGGCTTCCTATCAAGTGTATCGAGATAAGGGGCGAAAACCTGATCAAAAAACCAAAGCGGGATTAACAGACTTCTAATCAACAGCCGCAATGGCCTTGGCCCTCGTACGAATCTGCTGGAAAAATAATTCATTTTCAGTATCCACATCACAAAAAAACCACCACTAGGGGCAATCTCAACATCAACGAATCCGGCTTTCTCAAACAAATACTTCAAGCCGAACGGCGTGTACCGAAAGTAATCATAGGGTGCTTCATGCACCCACCATTGGAAAGGTACCGTCAGAAGTATTCTCCCCCCCTTCAAGATACGATACGCTTCAGACAAAAAGACTTGGGGCTCGCACAAATGTTCCATAACTTGAAAAGAGGTGACAGTGTCTGCAACACTGCTTTCAATTGGCAACGGCTTATTCAAGTCAGCAACAATATCAGCTTTAAGCGTGTGGAGGGTTTCTCCCCAGTCAACCCCGATATATTTCTGGGCCACTGTAAGGATATCGGGTTCGTAGGGCCTCTCGCCACAGCCAAGGTCATAAACGGTACCCTGGATATACTTGAGCATGCGCCTTGTCGTGTCATTATTTATTTTTAGGGCTAACCAGTTGTCATCAAGATAAGAAAATTTATGCATCTTCCCCGCCACCGACGGTTTGAATTAACTTTCGGGTCTTCTCCAAAATAACCTGTCTGCTCCAATAGTTTTTCAAAATATTCCTGTTCACCGCAGTATCGCCATCCGTAAGCGGCAAAGAAATAACCTGCGACGTTAGTTCATTTGTAGAAAAAATCACCGCCCCTCTCTTTTTGAAAAAATGATAAACGGGATTTTCCGTATTAAGAAATATCTTTGCGCCCAGATACATCATCATAATAATGTTTCCAACCGCTTGTTGGCGGAGATGATTCATAATGACAATTGAGCAGGATCCGATGATTTTTCTATAGTCATCGATCGGTATAAATTCAGTCAAAGGATGGAATCTCGTACCAAATAACTCATGCCCTTTCTGAATGATTTTTTCTGTATATTGAGTACCCTCACCATAGCTTAGCGGGCATATAATTTTACTATCCTCAAGATTTAAATGGGCTACCATCTCAAATGCTTCAAGATGATTATTCTCATAAGTTGCACTATTACCGATTAAAATATTCCGCTCTGTAATTTTTGAATTAAAATCTCGTATCAAATCATCTTCAAGCGTTCCATAGTTCCAATCCAAAAATTTTGGCTTAAAGTTTTTCAGGGAACTCTTCAGCAGATCATAATCTTCTTCCAAAACAGGAGAAAAATAATCAATTCTATTTATGACTTTTTCAACGTTGGAAATATCAGGCATATAAATCTTTTTTTTAATAAAGCCTTTGATTTTCTGTTTTATACTAATTTTTGCCCTCTGGTTAAAAAGTAGAGATTTAAGCTCCTTTGTTTTTGGCAAGAAAAGAGGCTTATTAATCAAATCATAATAATCTCCTCCCCATCCTATCCAAACAAATTTAACACATTCGGATGCATTCATCACCAGTTGCATTTTGAAGGAATCCATCCAGTGCAACACAACAAACTCATACTCAAGCAGTTTTTTTGCAAATTTTTTACTTAAAAACTCCATCCAACCAATTTTCCTGGCTGGGGTTGTTTTGATATATTGGAACTTTTCGACCGCTGTTACCACAATAAATTCATTGTTGTTGGGTGCAGCTTTCTCAAAGGTGTAGAAAGCCATGTCTGTAAATTTTTCGTCTGGTATTATGTGAAGGATCATTGATAATATACACTCAAGAGACTTTGATATGACATACAAAAAAACAAGCGGTGATTATGAGCAAATCAGATATCCATGACATATTTAAAAGAAGGCGGTTTGTACAAAGTAGATTTCAAAATAGAATTATTGTAACCAGCCGATTTAATTAATGCCCTGTATTCCTCAAATACATCATCAGACAACCGCGGGTCTAAAACCACTTATTCAATAATGACTTCAAGTTCAATCGGAAATTTGAGTATTTTTAAATTTCCATTAGCGCTCAATATTGGATCATTGGAACCTGGATTGTAAATAATCCTTGCTTCATGTTCATGCCCAAATTCTTGTCTCTTAATTAAGAAATAATTAATTATGGCGCAGCCTGTTGAATCAAATATATCTTTTTGGATTTGCTGCTGTTTTTTCATCATGTATTCTATTTCATCGACTCGTTTATATAGAACCTTTCCAAAGTATAAATGCAAGCATGTATTTCTCCCATTACCGTATAAAGAATCAAAAAGTTTTCCAACATTTGCTTTTACTTTTACACCTGTTTTATCCACTGAATATATTCGCCACAAAGCGTCTGATTCATCAATAGTGACCCAGCTCTGTCCGTAAACTTTTGCTCTCATTTTGGATAAATCTACTTCTTGCTCTCGTAAGTTAGCTACTTCTGCTTTCAGGAGAAAGTTTTCAAAAGGATCGTCCCATTCCGAAAAATTTATCAAAGCAATTTTCTTAGTCAACAATAGCTCGACAAACCGTATCAGCGGGAAAATTCTGTAAACATAATCGTCTCGATTTAAGTCGCTAATAATGTTGGAATACCTTCTCCCTTCATAGTATTTTTCGTCACTTATTTTTTCTTCAGGGAACATATATTTCATAAAGAAACCTTCAAGATAATTTACTCTTCATTTCCAGTAATCAACAAACCCTTGCTTGTAAATATATGCAGGCCCGCCAATACGCGCATTGGCCTGCTCGACCAGTTCCTTTGTGGTCGTGGAATCATCTTTAAACCATAGCCACAAACGCGACTCTACGTTATAGACGGAAGCCTTGTAGCCCCATTGATCGAACATTATGCTGATGCTCTTGTTTGTGAAAAATGAACAATGTACAACGGGGCCAAGATAAAACCATTGGGGATCATTTGGAATATCTTCCCGGATGAGCGTATGCAAGCCCAAAACACCAGAAGGCCCGACCAGAGATTCAACAAAATCATAATGTTCTCTTTTGGTAAAATGCTCAAAAACCGACGTAGTCAAAACAAAATCAAACGACCTTGGCGTGAGATCATCTTGCCCGAGAAAACCGGGCCGTCTGATCATGTAGTTATCATAATTGAGCAGTAAATGCCCGTAATTAGCTGCTAAAATAGAGCTGAGCTGCCCCCCCCCGCAGCATAATCTAACCACTTACCGCTGATCTTTAGTAAACCAAGCAGTGATGCGTCATTAATTATTTTCGCTTGGGAATTCAATCTGAGAAGCCAACGGGGGTCATCGGTGTTTTCATCCGTGCCTTGATACGCTTGATGATAGGCAACGTTGAGTGCACCCCACTCTCCATCAGACATTTCATAAAGTGTTTTAGAAGAAACGAATCCGCAATTTCCACATTTCCAATATTCAACATCGCCAACACCATATTTATTAAAGGTCTTTGTAAAAGCATAAAACATCTCAGAATCACACACTAAACAGCGCATACTCCCCCCCCCCTGTAATAGCCTCTTCAAATTTATTCTATAAATTCGATAAATAATTCATATTGGTGTTCTTATCAAATTGGATAAATGAATCGTCTATCTTGTGGTTGATCGACATCTTTTTTCTCAGCCTTCATGCCATCCCGGTGGCCTAATCTTGATAACTCTGGCGGGAGAGCCGACCGCAGTGATATTTTCACTCAGGGGTTTAACGACAGTCGAGCCGGCGCCAATGATCGACCATGCCCCAATGTGAGCATGGGGAATAATCACGCTGCCAGTACCAACCTCAACACCTTCTTGTAATGTCACGTTTCCAGAAATATTTACGCTGGGGTTAAGTGTGACAAAATCTTTTAATTCTGCATCGTGCCCAATTGTCGAACCAAGATTGACATGAACGTGATCGCCAATTTGAATGTCTGTAGTGATCAACGACCCGGCACATATCACCGTGCCACATCCAAGCCTTACATTATCGCCCAACCACGCTCGGGGATGTACAAGCGTTGCGAACGGATTGCCAAAATCACTGACAATTTTCTTTACTATCTTGCGTTTTTGAGCAGGCGAACCAACACAAACAACAACATACACATCTTCGTTTTGTCGCAACCACTCTACACCACCCAAAACCGGCAAATCTTGCACTGTTGGAGGCGGGTTGTATTCGCTGTCCACTATGAATCCAATTGGATTCCAAGTTTCAGGTTGTGATCTATTGATGTCCCGCACAACCTGCAACACCTCACGACCAAAACCACCAGCGCCAAAAAAAACAATACGTTTAGCAACCATATTTATTTTTCGCCTGCGATGAGTGAAACAACTCGTTGAAAATCATTATCTGTAAGCAGGGGGTAAATCGGCAAACAAAGAACCCTGTCCGCCACTTTTTTTGCAACAATTAAATTTGTCTGCGCTGCTGACGGCAACCCTCGGTACATAGGAAAATCACTGATCAACGGGTAAAAATAGCGCCTGCCAAAAACACCATTCTGCCGAAGTTTCTCATAAAGGCCATCGCGCGATAACGAATAATCTTTTTCGACTAATATTGGAAAATAGGCATGGTTGTAAATAGTATCAACTGGCAAGGGCGGACAGGTGATTCCTTTTACAAGCGATAGTTGTTCACGGTATTGCGCATCTATTTCTCGACGCCTTTCAATTGCTTTATCAACATGCTTCAACTGCAACAGCCCGAATGCCGCCTGCAATTCGTTCATCTTGGCGTTGATTCCAGGCGCAACAACGGTGACCTCATCGGCAAAACCAAAGTTTTTCAGGTCGTCGATTCGCTTTTTGGTTTTAGCATCGGGGCAGATTATGGCGCCGCCCTCGAAGGTATTGAAAACCTTTGTCGCATGAAAACTTAGAATAGACAAATCTCCGTGTTTTAAAAGCCCCTCCCCCTTGTATCTTACCCCAAAGGCGTGCGCTGCGTCATAAATGACCTTAAGCCCGTATGTATCGGCAATCTTTTGAATCCGTTCCACATTACACGGCTTCCCATATACATGGACTGGAAGAATGGCGGTTGTATGTGGCGTAATGGCTGCCTCGATTTTTTCAGGATCAAGATTGAATGTTTCAGGATCGATATCTACAAAAACCGGCTTTATACAATTCCAGAGCAGGGAGTGGGCAGTCGCAACAAAGGAAAAAGGGGTGGTAATAACCTCGCCTGTAATTCGCAGGGCTTGAAGCGCGGTAACAAGGGCAAGTGTACCGTTAGAAAATAAAGCAATCTGCTCCACTCCAAGATAATCAGCCAGTTTTTTCTCAAGCTCCTGATGGAACGGGCCGCCATTGGTCAACCATTTGCTCTCCCATATCTTTTCAAGATAAGGCTGGAACTCCTCCAGTGGGGGTAGAAATGGTTGCGTAACGTATATTGGTTTTTCTGTGGGATGCATTCTATAATCTCCGACGTTCGTTCCGCTTTGGGAAAAATAGGGACAGAAACCTATTTATTTTCTTGGTAGGATACATGGGTGTAAAGGAAAGCGGAGTTATACAAAGCTCTTGTTGCCGTATTATTAGAACTCACTGTTTCCCCGATGCTTTTTCCAAATGTTATCCTCATCAGCGGCGCTAAAACTGAAACGCCGCATACGCCTTTGCCAACCCCTTATCCAGCCCCGTTTGGGCCATCCATCCGAGCCCGCGCAGCCGACTTACATCCAGTAATTTCCGGGGTGTGCCATCAGGTTTTGTTGTATCCCAAACAATGTTGCCGTTAAAACCTACAATATCCTTAATTAAAGTGGCAAGCTCTTTTATGGGCATATCCACACCGGTGCCAATATTTACAAACTCGCCAATTTCCGCAAAGTCATAGTTTTCCATTAAAAATATGCAGGCGCTGGCTAAATCATCCACATGCATAAACTCGCGGTAGGGAGAGCCTGTGCCCCATAAATGGACTGTAACCGGCATTATATTTTGGGTATTTAATTCCGTGTGCTGAGAGATACCTATTGTATGGAGAATGGATAAAATATCCTGTACGGCTGCATTCTCTGGCAAAGATAGTCCAAAACCTGCTGGATGGCTAATTAAATCTTTTTTTATACCTTCAAAATCTCCCTGCTCAAGAAGTTTGGCAAGGTGCAATTTTCTTAGTAAAGCCGGTAATACATGGGCGGTTTCCAGATTATAGTTGTCATGGGGACCATAAAGGTTAGTTGGCATAACCGAAATAAAGTTTGTACCATACTGTTCATTGTAATATCTGCACAGTTTTATTGCTGCAATCTTGGCAATGGCATAGGGCTCATTGGTTGGCTCAAGAAGACCTGTCAGGAGATACTCCTCTTTTAAAGGTTGAGGAGCAAGTTTTGGATAAATGCATGAAGAACCAAGATTTAAGAGTTTTTTAACTCCATATGTATAAGCACTGTGAATAACATTCAGCGCAATAGCCATGTTGTTGTATATAAATTCTGCCTTATAGGTATTGTTGGCAAGTA
>JAKPQD010000102.1 GCA_029572965.1 Bacteroidota bacterium
AGGATTTTGTGTATTCGGGTCCCAAGCAATATCCATTACCTGGTTCGGCTGTCCGGTTAAAGTTACACTGTTTAGGGTGCTTCCATCAAAATCACAGAGAACAACTTTTGTATGGTCAATTACAGGTGGGTCACCTGCAAAGGCATTTTTTACGTTGATACTTGTGATTTTGTTGAAAGGTGACATCTTACGCAAACTACCGGCATAAACATCATTTATGAGCGGTAAAACCTGCCTTACAAGGTCAACAGTTGTTGCGAATTTGTTTCGCTGTGTTACCTGTCCTTCAGTCTGAGGGTTCTTTACTTCAATCGGTTTGGAACGCATTACGTTCTTACCGAACTGTTTTGAAAATACGGCAGTACCGAATTTCTTCTTGGTTCTGCCAGTGATCGGATTTTGTACAATAGCCATTTTTATAAAATTTAAAGGTGAATAACTCTTGTTAACTAAGCGGACTTGATACGGACTTGGTACGGCTTAAATACTTCGGTAAACAAATCCATTACAAAAATAGTATCAAATGCGCCTGAAAATGACTATATTATTGATTATGAGATAGTAATGTATGCTTATGCTTTCTTTTACGTCAATTTGTATAAAATTGAAAAGGGAGATTTTGACTCCCTTTTGTCAGGTTGAAAGCTCGAATGTTTTTGAATGTTTCCCGATTACATCGCTGCCGTATTTATTCCGGATGTATTCGATTGTTTTCGGGCTTTTGTTGGCACTTTTATAGTCAGGTGGCCGGTAATACCACATTACCTTTTTAGGCGCGAAGTAAAAGCCTGTTTGCTTTAATTGCTGACGGTGTGGATAGGTATTGCCACTTAACCAAATCCAGTTACCTATCAATTTAATGGTAATGCCATGCAAACCGATAATCTGGTCAATGATTTCCGGGTACTTGATAAATTCCTGTTGCTCCTGTTCTGATTTCTCGGCAAACGAAAAGTACGGATTTTTCAGGATGCTTTTATATTCAGCGTTAATTTGCTGCATTGTGGCAGTTTCTCCGCCCCGGTCAGGATGGTGTTATAAAGCGAATTCTTTGTACCGCTTTTTTAGTTCATCTAAGGAAGTACAATCTTTGAAAAAGTCTGTTTTCATTGCTATTGTTGATTAAATGTGAAAAAATCGCTGTTGGCTTCGCCTGTGGCTCGCATAAAAAGAATAATTCATTAATGAAACCTTAAGCAACCAAAAAGCGGTGCGGTGGCTGAATTGCAAGGTTTTTGCGAAAAAAATACTACCCCCTGCACCTTTTAAAATCAAATAATATTGCAGGGGTGTGGAGATTTTTTTTGCAAAACCCGTAGGGCTTGACCTTGCAAGAG